>NZ_SDGU01000080.1 GCF_004118635.1 Chlorobaculum sp. 24CR
GTCAAGGTCGAGAAATTGAGTATAAAAAGTTGCATTCACAGCAGCTCCAACTCTTCTAAATACCTCGAAGCTCTGCTTCGAGGATCCTTTATTTGGAAAAAATTCAAAAGAGATATAGTAATATCATCCTTGATACATACCAGATAATGCCCAATCACCTTCATGGAATCATGCAAATCATATCCATGGATAATAATCGATCTGTAGGGACGGGTCTTGTGCCCGTCCAGAATATTTTGGATGAATCCGTTGATATTGGATGCGTTGTTGATGATAAAACCAACGTAAAGAGGGCGGGAGATGAAATTGTCGCATCCGACGGCATGGGCACAAGACCCGTCCCTACAACATTATTTGAGGTTATCGGAACCTTTAAATCGATAACACAAAAAAATTATTCTTTCCATGTGCTTAACAATGAATGGCCGCCATTCCCTAAGTGTTAACATAGATGTCGCCTCAAGTAGAGGAGGCGAATTATGGGTTATTCACATGCCGTGAGACACAGTGTCCTGAAAAAAGTGCTGCC
>NZ_SDGU01000081.1 GCF_004118635.1 Chlorobaculum sp. 24CR
ACATTATGACTTTTATGAATATATGTGCTCAATTATTACACTTTTATCTTTAACGAAGCAGAGCTTCGGGGAATATATCCCATAGAGATTTAAAAACAACTTAACCATATTAACAATTATTCAATCCCGCCGGTTTATACAGATCAGTCTAAACCGGCAACACACTCGGCATCTCTCAAAGAACACATCACGCAAGTTCAGCAGTAACCGCAGGATCAACGCACCTATCAGCCATTCCATCACTCGTATTGCATCAGGTCTGTTCTGCTCATTTTAAAAGCCGTTTCGGAAGGGATACTGCATAAGCCCAACGGCGAGACTTACAATTTATAAGTACGAATAATCACTGCATTTATCAAGTTCCGGCATCAAATAGCCGCAAAAAAACAAAGCAGCAGGCGATCAAAACCAAACGAGAACAAGCCCCCCTCTTCGCCCACCGCCAGCACTGGGAAACCGAACCAAACCCCGAAACCGCCCTCCAGCCCAGCCTATCCGGCCTATCTGTCCTATCAGACCTATTCTTTCTTCGCCCCCATAAACCACAAAAGCCGGTGATACTACCACCGGCTTTCGCGAATTCTGCTGTCTTTGCTGAAAATCTCAGCTTCCGATGTACTCCTTGAGCACCTTGTTGTAGGCGGACTGGCGGAGGCGGCGGATCGCTTTTTCCTTGATCTGGCGGACGCGCTCGCGGGTGAGCTTGAACTTTTCGCCGATCTCTTCGAGCGTGAGCGGGTTATCCATGCCGATGCCGAAGTAGGAGCGGATGACGTCAGCCTCGCGCGGCGCGAGCACCGAGAGCGAGCGCTCGACTTCGAGCGTGAGCGAGTCGCGGTTCAGGGTGTGGTCGGGCATGTGGCCGTCGTTCTGCAACACGTCGAGCAGGCGGTTGTCGTCACCCTGCGCAAAGGGCGCATCGACCGAAACGTGGCGTCCGGCGATCTTGAGGGTGTCGGCCACGTCCTGCGAGTCCATGTCGAGCAGGTTGGCCAGCTCCTTGGTGTTGGGGTCGCGCTCGTACTCCTGTTCGAGCTGGCTGTACGCCTTGCTGATCTTGTTGAGCGTGCCGACGCGGTTGAGCGGCAGACGCACGATTCGCGACTGCTCGGCGAGCGCTTGCAGGATCGACTGCCGGATCCACCAAACGGCGTAAGAGATGAACTTGAAGCCGCGGGTTTCGTCGAAGCGCTTGGCGGCCTTGATGAGGCCGAGATTGCCCTCGTTGATGAGGTCGCCGAGCGTCAACCCCTGGTTCTGGTACTGCTTGGCCACCGACACCACGAAACGCAGATTGCCCTTGATGAGCTTGTCGAGCGCACGCTTGGCCCGCCGGTACTCGACAGTATCGACCGGCATGTCGTAGCCTTCCTTGATGGCCATCGTGAGTTTCACCTCGTCTTCGGCTGTCAGGAGATCGTACTTGCCGATCTCCTGAAGATAACGATCAAGGGAGAGGCTCTCCCTGTTGGTAATCTGTTTACTGATCTTCAATTGCCTCATGAATTGATCCTCGTTCGAACTTCATGGTACTATCACGGATAACTTGCCAATACTCCATCCTGCAAACCAGAAAAAATCGGGCATATCAGCAGGATTCCGGATAGATGAAATCAAACTGGGAATATCTGAAAAAATTCGGACTTTTCTGTTTTCCGGCTAAAAATAAAACGACTCCACTACGAGAGAACTTCAAGATTTCCTTGCAGCTTCAACACCAGCGAACGCGCCTCTTCGAGCTTCTCCTTCTCCTTGGCCACAACATCGGCAGGCGCATTAGCCACAAACCCCTGATTGGAGAGTTTTTTCTGCAACGATTCGATGTAGGCCGTCACTTTGGAAATCTCCTTCTGCAGACGGGCCTTCTCTTTGTCGAACGATATTAACCCTTCCAGCCTGATAAAAAGTTCATTACCGTTAACTACCGAAGCCGCCGAGTGGGCAGGTCTTTCGACGCTTTGGCCAAGCTCGACTTCGCACCGGGTCAGGGCCGGGAAGATGGCGCGACCGGTCTGGAGCGCCGAGAGTGCGGCGGGCGACGAGGCCCGGATGACCGCGCTGGCTCGCAGGTCGTGCGGCACGTTGAAGGCCGAACGGAGGCTGCGGATTTCCGACACCATGTTGCGCACCAGGTCAAACGCTTCGGCATCCTTCGCCGTCCACGCGGCATCGGCTTGCGGCATCGCCTCTTTGGCGATGGTCTCTTCGGTGCCGCGCGGCGCGATGGCGTGCCAGATTTCGTCGGTGATGAACGGCATCACCGGGTGCAGCGCCTTGAGCACCCCTTCGAGCACCGAAACCGCCAGGCACACCGCGTGGCGCGAACGCTCCGCCGAAGCGTCGCCCGCAAGCTCGCTCTTGAGCGCCTCGACGTACCAGTCGCAGTAGTCGCCCCAGAAGAACTCGTGCACGATCTTCACCATATCGTTCACCTTGAAATTCGCCATCGCCTGGTGATAGCGTTCGAGCATGGCGCTGTAGCGCGACATGAGCCACAGCCCGGCGGAGGACATCAACGCGCGGTCGGGCGTGAACGCCGCGAACGCTTCGACGAACTCCTCGCGGGTGGCGAAAAGCTTTTCGCGCTGCATGAAGACGAAGCGCGAGGCGTTCCATATTTTGGTGGCGAAGTTGCGGCCCAGCTCGCACTTCTCCTCGCCGAAGAGCACATCCTGGCCGAGAGGGGCGATGTAGACAATGGTGAAGCGCAGGGCGTCGGTGCCGTAGGTGTCGATCACCTTGAGCGGGTCGGGCGAGTTGCCGAGCGACTTGGATAGCTTGCGCCCCTTCATGTCGCGGATGATGCTGGTGAAATAGACGTCGCGGAACGGCACGTCGCCCTTGAAGTGCAGTCCGGCCATAATCATGCGAGCCACCCAGAAGAAGATGATGTCCGGGCCGGTCACCAGCGTGTCGGTCGGGTAGAAGGCGCGGAGATCATCGTTGTCGCTGTGCAGGCCCGTCCAGCCAAGCGTGGTCAGCGGCCAGAGCCACGACGAAAACCAGGTGTCGAGCACATCCTCGTCCTGCGAAAGCTTGTCGGTTCCAGCGAGGTGACACGCCTCGTCGTAGGAGGAGGCGACCCAGACGTTGCCGTGCTGGTCGTACCAGGCCGGAATGCGGTGGCCCCACCAGAGCTGGCGCGAGATGCACCAGTCCTGGATGTTCTCCATCCAGTGGCGGTAGGTGTTGATCCAGTGCTCCGGGTGGAAGCGGATTTCGCCGTCGTTGACCGCCTTGAGCGCCGGTTCGGCGAGCGGCTGCATTTTCACGAACCACTGCTCGGAGAGGTACGGCTCGACCACCACATCGGCGCGTTCGGAGTAACCCACGTTGTGCTCGTACTCCTCCGACTTGACAAGATGGCCCAGCTCTTCGAGGTCGGCGACGATCTTGTCGCGAGCGTCAAAGCGATCCATCCCGGCGTAGCCGCACTCGTCGGTCATGCGGGCATCCTTGCCGATCACCGAAAAGAGCGGCAGATTGTGGCGCTTGGCCACTTCGTAGTCGTTCGGATCGTGCGCCGGGGTGATCTTCAGCGCGCCGGTACCGAACTCGATATCGACGTAGTCGTCGGCGATGACCGGCACGTGGCGTCCGGCAATCGGCACGATCACCAGCTCGCCGATGAGGTCGGCGTAGCGTTCGTCGTTCGGATTGACCGCGATGGCCACGTCGGCCAGAATCGTCTCGGGGCGCACGGTGGCGATGGTGATCGAGCGCGTCGGGTCCTTGGCGAGCGGGTAGCTGACATAGACCAGCTTGTCGCGTCGGGACTTCATGATGACCTCTTCATCCGACAGCGCCGTCTGCGAAACCGGGCACCAGTTGATGATGCGGCGGCCACGGTAGATCAGCCCCTCGCGGTAGAGCGCCACGAAGGTGTTGATGACCGCCTCGGAGGCTCGCTCGTCCATCGTGAAGAGGTTGCGCCGCCAGTCGCACGAGATGCCAAGCTTGCGAAGCTGGCGAAGGATCAGACCGCCGTACTCCTCGCGCCACTCCCACACCTTGTCGAGAAAATCGCGCCGCCCGAGGTCGTGGCGCGTGAGGCCCTCCGCGCGCAGCTTCTTCTCCACCACCGTCTGCGTCGCGATGCCCGCGTGGTCGGTACCGGGCAGCCACAGCGCCTCCTTGCCGCTCATGCGGGCGTGGCGGATGAAGATGTCCTGGAGCGTGTGGTTCAGCACGTGGCCCAGCGTCAGACTGCCGGTCACGTTCGGCGGCGGCATCAGCACCGAGTAGGGCGTCGCGCCCTTTTCGAGCACCCGCGAGTGTTCGGCGTGAAACGTGCCGAGCGCCTCCCAGTGCGCGCTTCGCCAGCGCTCTTCGACTTCGTGGTGGTTGTAGGTTTTATCGAGATTCTGCGCGGAATGGTCACTCATGGGTCTGGTTCAAAGCAAGGTTGAAAATTACAGACGCCCCCCTTCGAGGAGGCGTCTGAAAAATCGTTATTTCCCGATCTGTCCGGTCTTTCCGGCGTTTCTCACTCCTCTTTGGCGGGGGCTGGACGCTTCTCGAAAATCTGGTCGATCAGGCCGTACTCCTTCGCCTCGGTGGCGTTCATCCAGCGGTCGCGCTCGGAGTCTTCGCGAATTTTCACCACATCCTGACCGGTGTGTTTGGCGAGCAGGTCTTCGAGCAGGTGGCGAATCTTTTCGATCTCGCGGGCCTGGATGAGAATGTCGGTCTCCTGACCCTGCGCTCCGCCCGAAGGCTGGTGGATCATGATGCGCGAGTGCGGCAGCGATGCCCGCTTGCCGGTCGCGCCGCTGGCGAGCAGGAACGCGCCCATGCTGGCCGCCATGCCGACGCAAACCGTGGAGATGTCGGGGCGGATGTACTGCATCGTGTCGTAGATGCCGAGGCCCGCCGACACGCTTCCGCCGGGTGAGTTGACGTAGATGTAGATGTCACGCTCGGGATCTTCCGATTCGAGGAAAATGAGCTGCGCCATGATGAGTCCGGCCACATGCTCGTCGATGGGGGAACCGAGGAAGATGATGCGCTCCCGCAAGAGGCGGGAAAAAATATCGAACGCACGCTCGCCACGCCCCGAGGTCTCGATGACCATCGGCACGAGCTGGCTCTGGATGCTGTTTTCAATCGCTCCGGAGTAGAGCTTTTTTGCGTGATGGTCGAATCCGAAATTGATATTTGCCATGTGCCTGAACTTTTTTGTTGTTGCCCGGCGAAATATACACTCAAATTCCGCAGAGTAGTGCAATGAACACCTAAAATACAGAGACGGAACAAGATTTCAAGAAATCCGGTTCCGCTTTCCTTAATTTATTCGCGAGCGCCTCCGCCGCCTTTTCGACTTTTGATATATTGACCGATTCACACCACCAATTCAAGACCGTCAGTCATCATGCAGGTACGCCTCATCTCCGTCACCAATCCGCTCATCGAAACCGACAACCGCACCCTCACGCCGGAAGGACTCATGGCCTACTGCGCAAGGGTTTCAAGCCCGCACCAGGAGACGCCGGATTACGAAAAGCTGCTCGCTTACTGCATCCGGAAAAAACACTGGAGCGTGTTCGAGATGGTGGACATGACGGTTGAAATCACCACCTCGCGAGCCATCTCCCCGCAGATTCTCCGGCACCGCAGCTTCTGCTTCCAGGAATTTTCACAACGATACGCCAAGGCGCAGGCCACCGAAAAGTACGAGCCGAGGCGTCAGGACACGACGAACCGGCAGAACTCGCTCGATGATCTCGACCAGGCAACCGTAACCTGGTTTGACGAAGCACAGGACAAGATCGCCCGTCTCGCGTTCGAGAGTTACGAAGAGGCGCTGGAAAAAGGCATCGCCAAGGAGTGCGCCCGGGTGCTGCTGCCGCTCGCCACGCAGACCCGGCTCTACATGAAAGGCTCGGTCAGAAGCTGGATTCACTACCTCGAAGTCCGCACCGACCCCGCCACCCAGAAAGAGCACCGCGACATCGCCGAAGCCGTGCAGGCGATTTTTGTGGAGCAGTTCCCCGTGACAAGTGCTGCTTTAGGCTGGAAAATCAATTGATTAATGGATAATTGACAATTGAAATTGTAAAGGGCGGTTCGCGAGCCGCCCCTACAAGAAGAATTATCTTTCTCCTATTCGTCCCATACGACCCATACGTCCTATTCTTTCTGTCTTCACGCCATGTGCCCAAGCAGCTTGATGAGCTGCGAGCGCAAGTCCTTGCGATGCACGATCGTGTCCACAAAGCCGTGCTCCTTGAGGAACTCCGCTCGCTGGAACCCTTCGGGGAGATCGCGCTTGATGGTGTCGCGGATGACTCGCGGCCCGGCGAAGCCGATAAGCGCTTTGGGCTCGCTGATGTTCAGGTCGCCGAGCATGGCGAAGGAGGCGCTGATGCCGCCCATCGTCGGGTCGGTCATGAGCGAAATGAACGGAATGCCTCGCTCGCCGAGGCGCGTCAGGCGGGCGGAGGTCTTGGCCATCTGCATGAGGCTGAACGCGCCCTCCATCATGCGCGCGCCGCCGGATTGCGAAATCACGATGAGCGGCGCGTTGAGTTCGACGCTCTTGTCAGCCGCCCGCGAAATCTTTTCGCCCACGACCGACCCCATCGAACCGCCGATGAAGCCGAAATCCATCGCCGAAACGACCAGCGGCGATCCATCCAGGACGCCGGTGGCGTTCCGGCACGCCTCGGTTTTGCCAGATTTTGCAATCGTGTCGCGAACGCGCTGGGGATAGTTTTTCGTATCGACGAACCCGAGCGGATCGGCTGCCCTGAGCTGGCCGTCAAACTCCTCCCACTTTCCGCCGTCAAACAGAAAGGAGAAATAGAGAACTGGTGAGATGCGAAAATGAAAACCGCAATCCGGACAGGTGTAGAGATGGTCTTCGAGCTGTTTTTTGTGCAGGGCCGCCCCGCATGAGTCGCATTTCGACCACAACCCCTCAGGGGTATCGCGTTTATCCGTCGTTCGTATCGAAGGATTCGCCCGTTTGAACCAGACCATTTTTATTATTACCGCTAAAGAGTTTACATTGAAATTTAAGATATAAACTCGACACGATTTCCCAAAAACAGGCTGTGCCCGGAGTCCCTTGTGAACCGCAAACACCAACAGCTTCTGCCTCTTCAACCATTCCGAATGTTTATAAAACTGGCGCTCCTGCTGCCAATTGCAATTCTGGCGATGCTGCCCGCCAGTGAATCGCGGGCTGCGACCATCGTCTGGCCCGACACGCTCGCCACACCGAATCACCGTTACGAAATCCTTCCGACGATGCGCCCGCTCCGTAAAACCGTCGGCCTGGCCCTGTCGGGCGGCGGCGCGAACGGCATCGCCCAGATCGGCGTACTCAAGGCGCTGGAGGAGGAGAACGTACCCATCGACTTCATCGCGGGCACCAGCATGGGCGCGCTGGTCGGCGGGCTGTACAGTTCGGGCTACACCGCGTCGGAACTCGAATCGCTCGCCTTTTCTCTTCCCTGGCAGAAGCTCGTTTCGCTCGACAACGAAGCGCCCAGAACCAACACCTGGCTCGAACAGAAAAGCATCCGTGATCGCGCCTCCATCGCCATCCGCTTCGAGAAGTTCAGGCTGGTCGTACCCAAATCGCTGAGCGCGTCGCAAACCCTCACCCGAACCATCGACCTGCTCATTCTGAATGCTCCCTACCATGCAGGCCGCTCGTTTTCCGACCTGCCGGTCGAGTTTCGCGCCGTCACCACCGACCTGCTTTCGGGTCGCCGGGTGACGCTCACCTCGGGTCCGCTTTCGGAGGCGATGCGGGCCAGCAGCACCATTCCGATTCTCTATCTGCCAATCGAGCGCAACGGGCGGAAGCTGGCCGACGGCGGGCTGGTGGCCAACCTTCCGGTCGATGAACTTGACCGGTTCGACGCGGGCTACAAGGTGGCCGTTGACACGCACGGCAGAATGTACACCGACAGCAACGAGATCGACCTTCCCTGGAAAGCCGCCGACCAGGCGATGACCATTCTGACCCAGATCCAGTACCCGCAGCAGCTCGAACAGGCCGACATGGTCATCACTCCCGACCTCGACAACCACAAGGCGACCGATTTCTCGGACATTCGCCAGATGATCGCCGCCGGGTACGCCAAGGGCCGCCTGCTCGCTCCGGTCATCAAACGGAACATCCAGATCGGCCCGCGAAACGAAATCGATATTACCGGCTTCGGCAAAAGCATCGAAGGCATCCCGAATTCCAGCGAGTATATCGAGCAAGCCCGGACGGCGAAAGCTATCGTGCGCAGCGACAGCCGCGTCAAAAAAATTCTGAACGTACTGCTCGAAACCGGCCTCTTCACGCGGGTTCATGCCCGGCTCGACCGGCGAACGAAAAGCGCGGCCTTCGTGCTCGAACCGCTACCGAGAATTGAAAAGATCGAGGTCACGGGCGGCCCGGCCAACGCCGTTCCGGAAAAGGAGATCGGCAACGCATTCCTGCCGGTGACCGGAAAACTCTACACCAGCGAGGTCGCGACCGGCGCGCTTGAAAAGCTGATCCGGCTCTATCGCGACAAGGGCTACAGCCTCGTGGGCATC
The DNA here is from genome assembly GCF_004118635.1 of Chlorobaculum sp. 24CR. Taxonomy (GTDB): domain Bacteria; phylum Bacteroidota; class Chlorobiia; order Chlorobiales; family Chlorobiaceae; genus Chlorobaculum. The sequence goes on from NZ_SDGU01000081.1 coordinate 8,542, forward strand.
GAGAGCGCCTCGGTTGCCGACCAGACGCTCACCGTCCGGCTCACTTCGGGAAAAATTGAAAACGTCAAGATCGAGCAGGACAGAAAGCTCACCAGGCCGCTAACCGTTCGCCGGGAGCTGGCCGTTGACACCACCAAAGCGTTCCGTTACGCGGAGGCTGAAAAAACGATCGACAACCTCTACGGCACGGGGGTGTTCAACCGGGTCTCCCTGAGCGCCGACAACTCCCGACAAGAAAAGGATGGCGACCAAACCCTGCTGGTCAGGCTCGACGAAAAGCTGCCGACAGTACTTCGCATCGGCGTTCGCTACGACGACACCTCGAACGCGCAGCTCCTGCTCGACTTCCGGAACGAAAACCTCTATGGCGCCGGAAACTCCGCCGGAGGGTGGGCCAAGATCGGACCGAAGAACAATCGCTTCAACCTCGAATTCAGTATGCCGCGAATCGGAAGCACGCCATTGACCATGTTCACCAGAGCGTTTTTCGACCAGCGCGATTTCGAGACGCGCCAGCTCGCGCTCATCGGGCAATCGGGCTTGCAGGCCACCGGAAAGCCTCGCTCGCTCGGCATCCAGCGGTACGGCATCACGACCTCGTTCGGCACCCGAATCAGCAAAAACGGCCGACTGGCGGCAGACATCACCGTGCAGAACGCGCAGTCATATATCAGGGACAGCATCGACGAGCCATTCGCTACCGGAAACCTCAAGCTGGCCTCCATCGGCGGTCAGTTCACCTATGACAACCGCGACAGTTCGTTCCTGCCTTCAAGCGGACGATACACCAACATCCGGTACAATTCGACCTCCAGCCTCTCCGGCGATCCGGAAAGCTTCTGGCAACTGGCGGCGTCTCACGAGGAGAACTTGCAGATCGGCTCGTCCACCACGCTCCAGTTGACAGCCCTTGCCGGAACCAGCAGCGAGGAGGTGCCGCTATCGGAAAAATTCTTCCTGGGCGGCACGGGCAACTCCTACTGCTACCGCTTTATCGGGTTGAAAGACAGCGACCTCGTCGGCAACAACATCGCCGTCGCCAGAGCGATGCTGCGCTACAGATTCCCTATGCAGCTCCTTTTCCCCACCTCCTTCACCCTGTCGTACAACATCGGCAATGTGTGGGAAAAGCGCGAGCAGATGTCGATCAGCGAGCTGCTTCAGGGCGCGGGAGTGGGGCTGGTCTGGGAGACGCCGATCGGCCCGGCGCAGTTCACCGTCGCCAAGCCGTTCGCTTTTAAAAGAGATGAAGTCAATAATGACGCCCAGATCGACTTTACCGAAACCGTGTTCTATTTCAGCCTCGGCCACGACTTCTGAGAACAGGGCGCCTCTAAAAAATGTTATGAGCGGCCTGAGTGCAAGGCGGATGGAGAAGAGAAAGCGGAGTCCCGAAAGCTTTCGGGATGAGGATTTCGAGCACCACCCAACGCAGCAATCGGGGCGCGCAACAAGTTTTTAGCGGTGTCTAACATCTGAAACCCTATATCGACACCTTTTGACAGCAAACACCAAACCGCGGAAACCGCATATTCTGGTCTGTAATGACGACGGCATCGAAGGCCCTGGCCTGCACGCACTCGCCGCCTCGATGAAAAAGCTCGGCATGGTGACGGTGGTCGCGCCCGCCGAACACCAGAGCGGCAAAAGCCACGCCATGACCCTCGGCGAGCCGCTGCGCATCCGGAAGTATCTCAAAAACAACCACTTTTTCGGCCACACCGTCTCAGGCACGCCCGTCGATTGCATCAAAGTGGCGCTGAGCCACATCCTCGACGAAAAGCCCGACCTGATCGTTTCGGGCATCAACTACGGCAGTAACACGGCCATGAACAGCCTCTACTCCGGCACCGTGGCCGCCGCCCGCGAGGGGGCGATCCAGAAAGTGCCGTCGCTGGCCTTTTCACTGACCACCTACGAGAACGCCGACTTCACCTACGCAGCCAAATTCGCGCGGCAACTGGCCCGCGAGGTACTCCGGCGAGGAATGCCGCCCGACACCATTTTGTCGGCCAACATCCCCAACGTCCCCGAAAAAGAGATTCGCGGAATCCTCTGCACCCGACAGGGGCGGTCGCGCTGGGAGGAGTCGGCCATCGAGCGGCACGACATGTACGGCAACCCCTACTACTGGCTCGCCGGCTCGCTCCAGTTGCACGACGACGATATTGCGGAGGACGAATACGCCGTGCGCCAGAACTACGTGGCTGTCACGCCGATCTCCTGCGACATGACTGACCATCGCTTCCGCAGCGAACTCGAAACCTGGGGCCTCAAAAGCACTTTCAAGAAGTAAGCACGTGAACACTTTTCTCATCGATTACCAGCACATCCAGACGCCCAGAAAGGGCTTTTCCCGCCTCTTTTGCGACTACGCCTCCGAAAGCGAGGCGCGCGCAAAACTGCTGGAGGAATGCTTCCATCTCGACTACCGCAAGGATGCCGACTACTATCGGCGCCTCGGCCTGCTCGCCTCGCGCAACTTCCGGCGGGAGGCGCTCGTGGAGCTGCTGACGGAGCAGAACCGGCGGTTCGGCGGCTCGGAGCGACAGCAACGGGAGATCGAAAAGCTGCGCTCGCCGCGCTGCATGGCGATCGTCACCGGCCAGCAGACCGGCCTCTTCACCGGCCCGCTCTACACGATTTACAAGGCGCTGACCACCGTGGTGATCGCCCGCAAGCAGAAGGCGCTGTTCCCGGAGTACGACTTCGTGCCGGTGTTCTGGATCGAGAGCGAAGATCACGATTTCAACGAGGCGTCGTCAACCGTGCTCTTCTCCGGCGGCGGCCTCGAACGGATCACGGCGGAGGGGGCGCACCGCCAACCCGACCAGATGGCCGGAGCTACCATGCTCGGTGCAAGCATCGGCGAAACGGTGCAGGAGTTCCTCGACCTTTTGCCCGACACGGAGTTCAAGCCGGAGATCGCCGAGATGCTCCGCGCCTGCTACGAACCGGGCGTCACCTTCGAGATCGCCTTCGCGCGCACGATGAACCGGCTCTTCCATGACCACCCGCTGATTCTCGTTTCGGCCAACGACGCGCGCTTCAAGCAACTGGCCTCGGAGATACTCTGCCGGGAGATCGAAACCGCGCCCGCTTCGTCGTACGAGGTGGTGGCGCAAAGCTCGGCCCTCGAATCGATGGGCTACCCGGCGCAGACCAAGCCGCGCGCGGTCAACCTCTTCTACCTCAACCAGCTCGGCCAGCGGCTCAAAATCGAGCAGCCCTCGCCCGACAACTTCGTCGTTTTGCCCGACCGGCAGCGCTACACGCGCCATCAACTGATGGAAATCTGCCACGATCACCCCGAAAAATTCAGCCCGAACGTCGCGCTCCGGCCAATCGTGCAGGACGCCGTACTCCCCACCTTCGCCTACATCGGCGGCCCCGGCGAAATCAGCTACCTGGCGCAGTTCCGCAAGGCCTACGAGCACTTCGGCCTCGCCATGCCCTTCGTGATTCCGCGCGGCAGCTTTACGCTCGTCGAACCAAAGATCGCCCGCACGATGGACAAGGTGCTCAAAGCGAGCGGCAGGCCGAGCTTTTCGCGGCGGCAGGTCTATGAAGCGGTATTCGAAAATGTGCAGGAGCTGCGCAAATCGATGGTTTCCGGCGGTGACAGCGTGGACATCGACGCACTGTTCGGGCAGGTGGAGTCGGAGGTCGCCCGGTCACTCTCGACGCTCGAACCGGCGCTCGTGAAAATGGATCCGACCTTGCAGGCCGCGCTGGCCGCCTCGACAGGCCAGATCACGAAAATCATCGGCAACATCCGGGAAAAAACCTGGCGGGCAGGCCGCCGAAAGCACGACGAGCTTTTCCAGCAGCTCGACAAGGCGGAGCTGAACCTCTTCCCCGAAGGCAAGCCGCAGGAGCGAAGCATCAACATCTTCCACTACCTCAACAAATACGGCCCTTCACTGATCGGCGAACTGGCGAAGGTGCTGCAAGGCTACTCGACAGAGTCGCATTTGATCGTGGAATTGTAAAGAAAGGGACTTCAAGGACGAAAACGACAAAAGGGACAAAGAAGATCAGAAAATCCTCATTGTCCCTTCAGTCCCTGATGTCCTTCAAGTCCTTTGCTATTAACGCCTTACCCCGAATAGGTGTGCACACTGTTCTGCGCTGAAGGCAGATAGTTTACGCCGAACCAGCAGACCAGCAGCACGAAGAACGAAAGACCGAGGTACCACTGGAGTTTGCGCGGGTCGGTCTTGCGGGCCACGAGGTGCAGGTAGCCGAGGTAGGCCAGCCACGAAATGAAGGCCCAGGTCTCCTTTGGATCCCACGTCCAGTAGTGTCCCCACGCCTCCTTGGCCCAGAGCGCGCCGAAAATCAGGCCGAAGGTGAGCAGCACGAAGCCGAGCAGGGCGAGATAGTGCGACATCGACTCCCCCTTCTCCGAACGCTTGCCACGAAAGTTCTGGATCACGTTGTGCCAGCCGGAGACCGCCGAGGCCGCCAGCAGCACGTAGCCCACCAGATAGACCACCACGTGCGGCACGAACCACGGACTCTGCAACGCAGGCATCAGCGCCTTCTCGAAGACGTCCGGGTGCAGGTAGTTGATGCCGAGAAACACCGTCGCCAGCCCCATGCAGTAGTACTTGAGCCAGCCGATCTTGTAGCGATACTCGACCAGAAAGCCGACGACGGGAATGAGCGTCGCGTACCAGAGCCTCGTTTCACCAAGCGTGCGGAGCGGCGGACGTTCCAGCGCGATCCAGTAGGAGGCGAGGAACCACGCGAGCACAAGGGTGCCGCCGAGCATGAAGAGCCAGGAGAGCGAGCCGAAAATTCTGGAGTTTTTCGCCGGAATCTGCAAAAGGCTGCCCGCCGCCCAGCACACGACAGCCGCAAGGGCCATTGCCGGAAATTCGACCAGGGTCATGCCGCCTCCATCTTTTTAACGCCTTTCCAGAAAAACAGCACGTTGCCCGCCATGATCATGAAAAATCCGACATACACCGCAGGCAGCCACGGGTCTCGCACCGCCTCGACAAGGCTCAGCGTTGACCAGCGTCCGGCGCTCTCGTCGTACCCGGCCTGGTAAAGCTTCCAGCCCTGCATATCGACAGGCTTGTTCACTTCGAGCGTCTCCATCCTCTTCTCGCCGCCCGCGCCTGTCAGCATCACCTCCGAGCGGAACGCCTTGGGCGCGCCATCGGCCATCACGATGAAATAGCTGCCCATCGGAACAAAGAGCGGCTTGAGCCGAGGCCCGCCGGAGCTGATCCAGCGCTCGGAAACCTTACCGTTTTCGTCGATCCTCACCCTGGCGAACGCCACCCCGTTGTCGCCCGGCACCGGCGTACCGTGCGCACCGGGCAAGGCGCTGGGCAGATAATCGAGCACCGTCACCGAACCGAGGCCCGGCCACTCGACCTTGACTCCTTTGCCGATCTCTGGAACGAGCTTGGATTTCGGCTCGACGAGCCGGTCGTTCGCGGGATCGTACAGGGCGAACTTGGGCGCATACTGTTCGATCTGGAAATCTTTCAGGTAGATCGAAAAGGGGAGATGAATCGCCTCTTCGGTTTGGCGATTGTAGGCCACATCGCTCGCCTTGCCTTCGTAGAGCGGCACCACCAGGCGTTCGAGCTGCGTGGCGCCGAGCAAGCCGCAGGAGAGCGCGATCCAGAAGCCGCCGTGAAAGAGCATGAACTGAAGGTTGGCCGCCCTGAACGGAATGGTCTTCCAGACCAGCGCAAGGCCGAGATTGAAGAGGAACAGCAGCGTGACAAGCGCGAACGGCCAGCTCGAAAACATGCCGTTCAGCCGCAGCATCGCCACCATCGAGCCGGGCGGAAACTTGTCCTGGGGCAGCACGCCGCCAACGAGCGAGAGCAGCGCCAGGCCGACAATCAGGCTTAGCCCCAGCGGAATGCCGCCAAGCCACGAAATGAGGGGATGCTCCCGGTAGAGGAGACCGACCGCAAAAATCAGCGATCCGAAAACAACGAGAAAGACGAGGTTGAAGGGCCAGCCCGGCATATCGATGCCGCCGCCCCCCGTCAGAATTTCTATGCCCAGTCCGGCCAGAATGGCCACCAGGGTGAACAGCGCCGCATCCTTGAAACCGGCGGTCGCAGCTCCGGTATTGTTACTTCCTGACATAGACTCAACCTGCTGTTCCATCACCACAACTTCCACCAATCTCAGTATCGTCTTTCTTCAATATCTGGCAACACTTGCACACGAAGGTGTGCAGTTCCGCGCCCGTCGCGCCCTCGCGAATCTTCTCCACGGCATTGCGAATCTCCTGCTTGTAAACGCGCGATTTGATATTCTGCCCGCCGCGCTTCTTGTGCAGGTACTGGGAGACCGCCGCTGGCGTGACACCCAGCATTTTTGCGGCGCTGGACTGGGTCAGACCCGTTTTAACCAGCTCTTTGGCAAGATCCGCCCTGATCTGGGGCAAATAGTACCATACAGCTTTTTCACAGGGAAAAATCATCGATAACTTGTTTTCTTGAGGATATTGATACAGACGCGAACCGGTTACGGGGCCGTTCCATTCGCCGCTTTCGGCAAGCTTCGCCAGCCAAACCGGCATTGCCCGCCCTAAGTTATTTAAAATTTCGTTAACATTGTTACCACCCGGTAACCCACACTTTTTTTCAATGGCCGACAGTAAGCGAAAACAGAGCGCCAGGAGAGTCGCCGGCTGGATCATCATCGCGCTGATTCTGATACAGTTCATTCCGCTGAACCGGGTCGGCCCGCCGTCGAAACCGCCCTCGCAGATTTCCGGCAGCGTACTTGCCGTCCTGAAACCGCACTGCTTCGACTGCCACTCCGACGAAACGAAATGGCCCCGGAGCGCCTACATCGCGCCGCTTTCGTGGTACGTCACCGGCAAAGTGCGGCAGGCCCGCGAGGCGCTGAACTTTTCGCGCTTCGACGCGCTTCCGGATGCGGCCCGGCGCGAAATCGAGCAATCGGCGTTCAGCCTCGCCGAATCGGACGGTCTGTCAGAACATGGCGAGATTCCCGGATTTCCGCCGGTGAGCATGACAAAAAAAGAGCGAGTGACTCTGGCCGGATGGGCCTCGAATAACAATCGTGAACAGAAAGAAACAATACACAATTCATCGCACTGATAAAAGAGTGCGGCGCTAAAAATTTTTACCCCGTTAAAAAAATCGGAAAGGATCGGAAACAGTGCTGCGGCCTGAAAGCGGATGGTTTGCCAGATTAAAAATTAATGCTGTAACCTTCGGGATAGAAGCCCAGAATGATGTCGATAACCTTTTCCGGATCATCCTCGACGTAGATAAAATCGAGGTCAGCTTCAGAAATGAACCCTTTCTCATCGAGCATCCGGTTCCGGAACCAGCCATACAGGTCGCCCCAGTACTCCGAGCCCATCATGATCACCGGAAATTTCTGGCTCTTGCCGGTCTGGATGAGGGTGATCGCCTCCGAAAGTTCGTCGAGCGTGCCGAAGCCGCCGGGCAGCACGACGAAGGCCTGGGAGTATTTGAGGAACATCACCTTGCGCACGAAGAAGTACTCGAAGGTGACGAGCTTGTCGTAATCGATGTAGGGGTTGGGGCGCTGCTGGTTGGGCAGCTTGATGTTGAAGCCGATCGACGCGCCGCCGTTGCTCTGCGCCCCTTTGTTGGCCGCCTCCATCGCGCCGGGGCCGCCGCCGGTGATGACGCCGAAACCGGCGTCGGCAAGCAGCCGCCCCATCGTTTCGCCAAGCTGGTACTCCGGGTCGCCCTCTTTGACCCTGGTCGAGCCGAAGACCGAAACGGCGGGACCGACAGCCGACATGATCTCGAATCCGTTGACGAATTCGGCCATGATCTTGAAGACGCGCCAGCCGTCGGCCATGAACTCGCTGCCCGGCATGAGCGCCATCTCCTTTGCAGGGTTGCATCGGGGCGGCTCGGAAGCCCAGCCCGGTTTGTCGCGTTCACGGCCTTCCATGCGGCTCAGAGTTCGAGGAAGTTTCTGATGAGGTCGTGCCCGACGGAGGTCATGATCGATTCGGGGTGGAACTGCACGCCGTACAGGCCGAGTTCCTTCGAGTCGAAGGCCATGATGACGCCGTCCTCCGTCCACGCGCGGATTTCGAGCACCGCCGGAAGCGTTGCTCGCTCCACGACGAGCGAGTGGTAGCGGGTGGCCGTGAAGGGGTTCGGGATGTCGCGGAACATCCCCTGCCCGTCGTGATAGACCTGCGAGGTCTTGCCGTGCATGATCTGCCCGGCGCGGACGACCTTGCCGCCGAGCGCTTCGCCGATGGCCTGATGGCCGAGGCAGACGCCGAAGAGCGGAATTTTGCCTTTGACGGCGTTGATAAGCGCAATGGAGATTCCGGCGTCGGCGGGCGTCCCCGGCCCCGGAGAGATGACGATCTTCTCCGGCTTCAGCGCGAGCGCCTGTTCGACGGTGATTTCATCATTCCGGTGCACCGCGACTTCGGCCCCGAGTTCGCCGATGTACTGGACAAGGTTGTAAGTAAACGAGTCGTAATTGTCTATAACAAGAATCATGAGAGCACGTAAAACACTAATTTTCAAAGACTTATAAAAATTCTTCCGGATGCCCGCTGCTTCGACATTGGTCGGCTCCGCAGGCAGACTTCAAGGCGCAATATAGTTCCGTTTAGGCTCGAAACTCAAATGTGTTGTTGAGGGGGAGGTGAAGTCTTTTAGTACTGCCGGATTTATCACACGAAACCGTCAACAACTATAGTGATTTTTTATGTTTTTTTATCATATCTTTATGTTCTCTTTTCAACACTGTGGGTTTTAGTAAATACACTTTCTTAAATAGCTTAAATTTTTCTTCTAATGTCATAATCACATTTTCCTGATTTGAACACCACCACTTATAAAACTCCACAGGTTGTGTAGTATATGGCACAGAGGCTTTAACACGTCTAGAATAACCTTTAAATTCTATTTTTACTTTTAATCCCAAAACATTCTTAACATATTCTGGATGATGAGCCTTTAATTTTGATACCAGTATCTCAAACACATCTTTATTGACATAAAATGGAGTGGATTTTCTAACCGCATCAAACGCGATTGGATCTTCACTTAGCCACTCAGATACTTTTTTTGTCCTCGTACCATTGTTATCAACTATTGTTAAAGGATCTTTAAGACAATAATACCTTTGAGAGTCAGGATAAAAAATATGAACATTAAAATCATCACCAAGGTCAACAAATTCCTTAGCTACTGATAAATCTTTTTTTTTAAGATTCTCAATTATATCCACATCATTACCTTCAGCGCCACTGTACTTATCAATTAGTGAATCGACATCTGCCCCCAAGAAAAAATCCTCAATAAAATCCCATCGTTCAGAATTTTTAAAACTTCTCAAAAAAAAGTGATCATAAACTTGATTGCTTAAATAGTGTCTTTCCAATGTTTTTGACAGAAGGCTATTTGAATAATTTGGACTGATAGAATCTCGCGCAATTCTATCCGGGTCGTTAACACGAATAAAGGCCACCTCGAAAAAGAGGGATTTGAAATATTCTTCTGACCAGCGACATCGAAACAAGGCAATATTGCCCGCAAAAGCAGTGGTTCATTGAT
>NZ_SDGU01000082.1 GCF_004118635.1 Chlorobaculum sp. 24CR
GTCAAGGTCGAGAAATTGAGTATAAAAAGTTGCATTCACAGCAGCTCCAACTCTTCTAAATACCTCGAAGCTCTGCTTCGAGGATCCTTTATTCGCAATCAGGTTCTCTTCAATGTTTGTTTTCACTTACACTTCCAACCAATGCTGAAGTCGAAACTATAAAAAGTATCAATAACCAACAGGTTGCCCAATATGACTTAACGTTGCGTAAAGGATGGACTTTCTCAAGTCTTAATCTATTTCAGATGAAACGTCAGACTGTAAATATGCTTTCAGAAGGTAGCGTATTTGAAGAGAACCTTTGTCCTGTTGGAAAAATTGAAAATGTAGCGCCTCTTGATGAAAAAATGAATGAGGATTTTCCTCATCCTGTTTTTCGCTATGGGAAGTCTTTTTGTGTGTCACTTAAATCTTATTGATACCAAGAAAGATGAAAAAAAGATTTGAAACATGTACGGTTACACTAACGCCGCTTTCGCCTATTCATATTTCTAGTGGAAATTCAGATTATGGTTGGGGAGCTGTATGGATAGAAAAAACAGAAAAAATGTATATTCTTGATTCGGAGAGATTATCTCAAAAACTGATTGAATGCAATTTGTTTGAAAAGTATATTGAGGAAGTTGAAAGATGGATATATATGTCTGACTCCCAAAAAGAAAAACAATCCAACCCGTGCCTAAAATTTCTTGAGGATCATAAAGCGCAACTATTTCCAGATGTTGATATTATAAGGTTTGTTAAAGATTTATCTACAACAGAATTGAATGCAAAAAGTGGAAGTCGTTTTATTCGAGATGGCGAAGGACGTGCCTATATTCCAGGGAGCAGTATAAAAGGTGCTATAAGAACCGCTGTGATTTATGCGATGCTTGCAGAAAATAGAAAACGTGAAAAGAAAGATTATTTAAATCTCTATGGGATATATTCCCCGAAGCTCTGCTTCGTTAAAGATAAAAGTGTAATAATTGAGCACATATATTCATAAAAGTCATAATGTAT
>NZ_SDGU01000083.1 GCF_004118635.1 Chlorobaculum sp. 24CR
GTCAAGGTCGAGAAATTGAGTATAAAAAGTTGCATTCACAGCAGCTCCAACTCTTCTAAATACCTCGAAGCTCTGCTTCGAGGATCCTTTATTAAAACTCAGGCCCAAAACGGGATGTAGCAAGGTAAAAATTGCGTTACGCACTCCCTCGTTGACCGCTATCCCTCTCTTGCAGAAGCTTCAGCAGCTCATCGATTTTCGCTGTTTGCTCCTTGATCGCGCTGGCGATTTTCTCCTCGCCACTCTGCCGTTTGCCCTCTTCAACGACATCGAAGACAATGGGCCGAAGAAAACCGAGCGAGAGCCAAAAGAGCCACGAACAGGCAAACACAAGCACCGGGATGAATGCATAAAGCGAATAGAGAAGGATTGGAATTTGTTCAAAATTTTTCCAAGCGCCCGACCAAAAAAGTACAGCAAGGAAGATGAACGGATGAAAGCAGAGAATGATGCGGAGCAGGGTCGAAATGATTTTTGGCGCTATTCTCTTTTCATACTTCGAAAGAATCCATGGAAACTGCCCGACCTTCATCGCAGAGTCTCGGGTGGTCAAGTATTTGGTTCCGTCAAGCGCCGCCTTGAAAAAGATGGCAACAAACAGCATGAGTGTTGCCGAGATGATGACGGAGAGACCGGCAAAGGTGACAGCATCAATGGAGTCCTTGAGGATATTGAAAGGAACAGCGATCTTGTCCCGATGAAGCACAAAGGACAACAGCGTGACCCCTGCAAAAAGAAGTGAGATTGAGTGCAGCCGCCGTGCATGTTTGAGATTTTCGAGAACCGCCTCCACGCTGGACCCCTGCATCGAGTCCCCCTCAGGGGTCATATTCATCAAGGCTGCCGTTTTCGTCCCCTGAGAGTAGATGCCATTGACGCCTCGAGTAATACCCTTTGCTCTGCGCAATTTTGTTTTTGAATCAATGACAGCGCCACTCAGTTTTGCTTCTCTCATATCTGCTTGGGACAGGTTGGCTTTTCTCAGATCCGCTCCTGTCAGATACGCTCGTCTCAAATCAGCTTTGATCAGAACCGCACCTTCCATATCCGCTTCTGCCAGATTCGCTTTGTACAGGCGCGCTTGTCTCAGATTAGCTTGGGACAGATCAATAGGAATTTCTGGATTATCCATCCTCCACTTGATCCATCCATCAACATTTTGCTTCAACCTCTCTACCTGATCCTGATTCGCCATAGCTCACATCTCTCCTGAAATTGTTTATTCCCCCACCCCATTTTCACTTCCCAATACAAAACCGATCGAAGATCGTATTCAGCACCTCCTCGTTGACGACCTTGCCGGTGATTTCGCCGACGTAGTTGAGGGCGCTGCGGAGTTCGAAGGCGATGAGTTCGGTTTCCGACTCGTGAGCGATGAGTTCGAGGGCGTTTTGCAGGGCGTCCGAGGCATTGCGCAATGCTTCGTAGTGGCGCAGGCTGGTGACGAGTACGCTCGCTTCGTGCAGTTTGTCAAGGTTTTTGGTGAGCGCGCCCATGTGCTGCTTCAGCGCGTCGATGCCGTCGCCCTTCAGCGCCGAGATGGCGATGACCTCCGCGCCCGTGCCCTCCGCGATGGCGCGGATAAGCGCGTCGGCGTTGTCGGCGCGGTCGAGCTTGTTGGCGATGGCGAGGAACTTCGCCTCGGGATGGGCCGCCTTCAGCTCGTGGATTTCGCGGATTTCGTCGTCGAGCCGCTCCGCGCCGAGGTCGAAGAGGTAGAGAATCAGGTCGGCTTCGGCCATCTTCATGCGGCTTCGGCGGATGCCTTCGTGCTCGATCTCTTCGCCCGCCTCTCGCAGGCCGGCGGTGTCGGTGAGGCGAAACATCGTCTTGTCGTGGATGAAGCACTCCTCGATGTAGTCGCGGGTCGTGCCGGGCATGTGGCTGACGATGGCGCGCTCCTGCCCCAGTAACGTGTTGAGCAGCGTGGACTTACCGGCGTTCGGCTTTCCGGCGATGACCGTCGAGACCCCCTCGCTGACGAGCCGCCCGTGCTGGTAGGAGTCGATGAGCTGGCTCACCTCGCGCTGAAGCGCTTCGATTTGCGCAGTCAGTTCGGCGCGGCTCTGGAACTCCACCTCCTCCTCGCCGAAGTCGAGTTCGAGTTCGATGAGAGCGCAGGAGCGGATGAGCTGCTCGCGCAACTCGCCGAGCCGCTTCGACAGGTCGCCCTTCATCTGGCTCACCGCCGTGCGATACGCCGATTCGGTGCGGGCGTGGATCATTTCGCCGATCGCTTCGGCCTGCAACAGGTCGATGCGCCCGTTGAGGAAGGCGCGGCGGGTGAACTCGCCCGGTTCGGCCAGGCGGCAGCCGTGGTCGAGCATGAGCCGCAGCACGCGCCCCACCACCACCGGCCCGCCGTGGCAGGTGAACTCCACCATCTCCTCCGAGGTGAACGAACGCGGCGAGCGGAAAACGAGCGCGATCACCTCATCGACCATCTCCTCGCCGTCGTGGAGCCGCCCGAAGTGCGCGGTGTAACCGGCGGCGTCGGCGAGCTTGCCGTCGCCGTGCGCCTTGCGAAACACCTGGTCGGCGACGGCGAGCACCCCCGCGCCGCTGATGCGCACGATGGCGAGCGCCCCGACGCCAACCGGCGTGGCGATGGCGGCGATGGGGTGGCCGGGAACGGGCAAGTGAAGATCGGAGGATGACATAAGTCGATACGAGGTTATGAGTTACAATGGCCGGACAGTCATTTCATCGGGCAACATGCCGTCGGGAAGTTCGACCAGCGAAACGACGAGCCGGGCGACATCATCCGGCTGCATGAACTTTTTCGGTTCGATACCGGCATGGTCGAAAAATCCGGTCTCGACCGAGCCGGGGTTGAGGCACGCCACGCGGATGCCGAATTCGCGCAGCTCCTCCATGAGCGATTCGGAGAAGCCGTTGACCGCGAACTTCGAGGCGCAGTAGGCCGTGCCGCCTTTGATGCCGCGCTTGCCCGCCACCGAGCCGATGTTGACGATCATGCCGCGCCCGGCCTGTTTCATCGACGGCACGACCTTGCGCGAGCAGAGGAACATGGCCGTGAGGTTGGTGTCGATGAGCCGCCGCCACTCCGCCGGATCGATCAGCTCGATGTCGCGGAAAAAGCCAAATCCGGCGTTGTTGACCAGCAGATCGACGCGACCGAACTGTGCGAGCACGGCATCGAACGCCTCGTCTATAGCAACATCACTGGTAACATCGGCCTGAATCCAACGAAAATGCTCATGCGCGATGGGCGTCTCGCGGCGGCTGAGGCCGAACACCACAGCCCCGGCATCGAGCAAAGCGCGGCAGGTGGCGAGGCCAATGCCGGAACTCGATCCGGTCACGACGGCGGTTGTTCCTGAGAGGTTCATGATTCGTTTGCTTTAAGTATCAAGTCAATCCCAAACAGCCTTCATTCCCCGTCATTGCGAGGAGCATAGCGACGTGGCAATCCATGCGAAGTCAGCGAAGGCGCACAAGATGGATCTCCACGCCCCGACAGGTCGGGACTTTCCATGAACATGTGTCAGTTTATCGCTATTTTACTTCGTTTAATGCCATTGAATCTCTATGGGATATATTCCCCGAAGCTCTGCTTCGTTAAATCTCTATGGGATATATTCCCCGAAGCTCTGCTTCGTTAAAGATAAAAGTGTAATAATTGAGCACATATATTCATAAAAGTCATAATGTAT
>NZ_SDGU01000084.1 GCF_004118635.1 Chlorobaculum sp. 24CR
CGTTCAGCCCAGCCTCCGACGACGTGCCACGACGGCCGCCAAGCTCGTTCAGTTCGGCCTCGGATGACTGGCTCCGGCGACCGCCAAGCTCGTTCAGCCCAGCCTCCGACGATGCGCTCCGGCGACCGCCAAGCTCGTTCAGCTCGGCTTCGGATGACGCAGCTCTGCGACCGCCAAGCTCGTTCAGTTCGGCCTCGGATGACTGGCTCCGGCGACCGCCAAGCTCGTTCAGTTCAGCCTCCGACGACGTGCCACGACGACCGCCAAGCTCGTTCAGCTCGGTTGGCACTGTTTTTGTTTCCATAACCGATGATCCCGAAACAGCAGCAACGGCTTCGATGCATTCGCCGGGACCGGATCCGTTCCCGTAGCGATCCGCGGATTCGGTTCCCTGAGCATAAATGCCCGCCGGGGCAAGACATAACGCCAACAGTAACAACGACAGTTTTTTCATGATATGATGTTTTGAATTAGGGGATGATAATAATCGTGTAAAAGAAATGATACTACTTATCCCTTTTTCACTCTTGTAATATACATCACTCACCCCAATAACATGAAAGAAAATAAATATTTTGTTGGTCCGCATACACAAAAAAAATATGCCAAAAGAAAAGGCATGGCAGAAAAAAATATTGAATCTCTATGGGATATATTCCCCGAAGCTCTGCTTCGTTAAAGATAAAAGTGTAATAATTGAGCACATATATTCATAAAAGTCATAATGT
>NZ_SDGU01000085.1 GCF_004118635.1 Chlorobaculum sp. 24CR
GTTGATTTCGCTGCTTCAGCATGGATTGCCGCGTCGCTATGCGCCTCGCAATGACGGGGAAAGTACAAGACACTTTGGAATTGACTTGACACTAGCCACGAGGGAACCTGGATGGGTATAAAAATGCAACGATGACCCTGCGAAATCCACGACGTCCTGAGCTGGAGCCTGTGGAAATCAGTGTGCTGGCGGATACGGGTGCTGTTCACTTGTGCATACCTTGGCATGTACAAATCCAGTTTCAACTTGAGGAGATCGATAAAAAGGAGGTCACGCTGGCGGACGGAAGCAAGCAGCTCGTCCCATACGTTGGCCCGATAGAGTTGCGGTACAAAAACAGAATCGGCTTCGCCGGTGCACTGGTTATGGGCGATCAGCCGTTGCTCGGCGAGATTCCGATGGAGGACATGGATTTAGTGGTCGTTCCGACGACAAGGGAAGTCATGGTCAATCCAGAAAGCCCGAACATCGCGTCCTCGATTGCGAAGTGAGCGACGAAAAGCCGCTGGCAAGATCAATATTTTCGGCTATCTTTTTACTGTTGATGGTTAAGAATCTGCGAATGGGTAAACAAATCAGTAGCGAAGGTTAAATAATGAATACAAAGCAACTTATTGACGAAGCAGTGTCACTGCCAGTTGAAGAACGTGCATTTGTAGTGGATTCGCTGCTGCGCAGTCTGAACCAGCCGGAATCAGAAATTGATAAAAAGTGGGCTGTTGAGGCAAACCGTCGTCTTGCAGAGTTGCGATCTGGTAAAGTGCAGGCAATACTGGGCGATAAGGTCTTAGCGAAGGTGTGAAAAAGGTTTGAAGCATGAGCTTTTCTCTTTCCCCTGAACAAAGACAGTAATGTTTTAAAATAATGAGCATTCCATATTTTAATAAAGGAGTCAACATGAACCATCCGGGACTATCCTGCCCTGACTGCGGCAACGAAATTATCGATACTAGACGAACGGCCCAGCCTTATAACGATTTCGATAATTACTGTGGATTCCGTTGCAGCAAATGTAAGCGCACTTTTACAGATAGCGAAGTAAACGATATTTACAAGAAACAACAAGAGAGCAATCCATGACAAACTCTGTATCATTCTCAATCTACGGTAAAAGCTCTGAGGTGACGTCGTTTCTAAATACTGTAGATGGTCTTGTCTACCGGTATAAGCCTGTCGAAATGGCTTTTGATTCTGATATTGATGCCCCTAAGGTGGTCGAGCTATTTCTTACTTTTTCATCAGGAATTGGAGTAAATCTATTCGCATCGTGGCTATATGACAAGCTAAAGAATGGGGGCAGAAACGAAAAAAAGGAAGAACCTTACGCGAAACTTGATGGCAATACTTTTTCAGGAAATAATATTACGATTATTCAAATTGTCAATATTATTAATTCGCAATCCGATAACTCAAACCCTTGAGTACATTCGTATGCTGCAATAAAGGATCCTCGAAGCAGAGCTTCGAGGTATTTAGAAGAGTTGGAGCTGCTGTGAATGCAACTTTTTATACTCAATTTCTCGACCTTGACTC
>NZ_SDGU01000010.1 GCF_004118635.1 Chlorobaculum sp. 24CR
GCATGAACACTGGCATATCGATATTTCATACGTCAATCTGCGGGGTACATTTTACTACTTGTGCAGTATTCTGGACGGATGCAGCCGCTTCATCGTGCACTGGGAACTACGCCCGTCCATGATCGAGCAGGAGGTCGAGATCATCGTGCAGCGTGCCCGTGAGAAGTATCCTGATGCCAGGCCGCGGATTATTTCCGACAACGGCCCGCAGTTCATCGCCAGGGACTTCAAGGAGTTCATCCGGCTGGCGGGGATGACTCACGTCAGGACTTCGCCATTTTATCCGCAGAGCAACGGCAAGCTGGAGCGGTATCACAAGACGATCAAGGCCGAGTGCATTCGCCCAAAAGTAGCGCTGTCACTGGAGGATGCCATCAGTCAGATTGACGGGTACGTGCGTCACTACAACGAAAATCGATTGCACAGTGCGATTGGCTATATTGCTCCTATGGACAAACTGGAAGGCCGGGAGATTCAGATTTTCAAAGAACGTGATCAAAAGCTCGATGCCGCCAGAGAGGCTCGTAAACAAAAAAGACAGGAAATGAGGGCGCCCCTTGCTTCCGCTAAGATTTCGACAACAACAGACACCATCAACCAACTAACTCAGCAAACCCGATTCTCCATTTCCAGCTGAGGCAAAACAAACATTTGCTGAGCGTTTTAATGGCCAAAGCAATAAAAGCACCTCTGCTCTGTAAACATCACCCTTGATTCAGTCAATCGAGACCCCTATATTCCCGCCTGATCTTGCTGTTTGGCCCGCCGAATTTGTATCGATGCTTCCTGTCCTTCGCTTTTCAGCCGCTGGATAGTGGCCAGATAACCACCTGAAGACCCATGCCCATGCGTAAACCCCTGAAACAGGAGTGGCTGTCCAATCCTCGCGGCGATTTTCTTTCCGGCCTCGTCGTGGCCCTCGCGCTCATTCCCGAGGCGATCGCCTTTTCGATCATCGCGGGCGTCGATCCAAAAATCGGTCTGTACGCCTCGTTCAGCATGGCGGTGGTTTCGGCCTTCGCCGGGGGACGGCCCGGCATGATTTCGGCGGCAACCGGCGCGATGGCGCTGCTCATCGTGCACCTCGTGCGGGATCACGGGCTTGAGTATCTGCTTGCAGCTACGATTCTTACGGGCCTCCTGCAACTTGTCGCAGGCTATCTCAGGCTCGGCAATCTGATGCGCTTCGTCTCGCGCGCGGTCGTCACCGGCTTCGTCAACGCGCTGGCGATCCTCATCTTCATGGCGCAGCTCCCGGAGCTGACCGACGTCACCTGGCACGTCTATGCCATGACCGCCACGGGTCTCGTCATCATCTACCTTTTTCCCTATGTTCCGGTAATCGGCAAGCTCATCCCCTCGCCGCTGGTCACCATCGTCGGCCTGACCATCGCCTCGATCGTGCTCGGCCTCGACATCAGAACGGTCGGCGACATGGGCCAGTTGCCCGATGCCCTGCCGGTGCTCCTCTTGCCGAAGGTGCCGTTGACGTTTGAAACCCTGCAAATCATTTTCCCGTATTCGGTTGCGCTTGCCATCGTCGGTATGCTCGAATCGATGATGACCGCCACTATCGTCGATGACCTCACCGACACGCCGAGCGACAAAAATCGCGAGTGCACGGGGCAGGGTTATGCCAACATCGCCACCGGACTTCTCGGCGGCATGGCCGGATGCGGCATGATCGGCCAGTCGGTCATCAACGTCAAGTCGGGCGGGCGCACGCGCCTCTCGACGCTCACGGCGGGCATGTTGCTGCTCGTCATGGTGGTGTTTCTCAGCGACTGGATCCGCCAGATACCGATGGCTGCGCTGGTTGCGGTGATGATTATGGTCTCCGTCGGCACCTTCTCCTGGGACTCGCTCGTCAAGCTGAAAACCTGGCCGGTTTCGACCAACATCGTCACGCTGGCCACGGTCATCACGGTGGTTTGGACCCACAACCTCGCCATCGGCGTGCTGGTCGGCATCCTGCTGGCAGCGATGTTCTTCGCCAACAAGGTCGGGCGCTACATGGCGGTCACGAGCGAACGTACCGGCGAAGGCACGAGAAGCTACAAGGTTAGCGGACAGCTCTTCTTCGCGTCGGCTGAGAAATTTTACGGCTCGTTCGATTTCAGGGAGGTGCTCGACAAGGTGGTCATCGACCTGTCACGCGCTCACTTCTGGGACGTCAGCGCCGTCACCGCGCTCGACAAGGTGGTGCTGAAGTTCCGCCGCGAAGGCGCAAAGGTCGAGCTCATCGGCATGAACGAAGCCAGCGCCACCATCGTCGATCGCTTCGGCGTTCACGACAAGCCCGAAGAGGTTGAAAAACTGCTCGCAAGCCATTAACGGAGAACCGACATGCCAAAAGTAATCGCCTGTATTGACGGATCGGCTGCCGCCGAAGCGGTGTGCGACGCCGCCGTCTGGGCCGCCTCGCAACTCGACGCGCCATTGCTCTTCATGCACGTGCTCGAAAAACCGGAAATGCCGGTCAAGGGAGACCTCTCCGGCAACATCGGCCTCGGCACGCGCGAGCACATGCTCGAAGAGCTGGTGGAGCTGGAGGAGAAAAAGAGCCGCATCGCGCTCGAACTCGGCAGGCAGATGCTGGATGAGGCCCGCCAGTGCGCGGCGGAACGGTACGCAGACAAGACCGAATCGCTGCAACGGCACGGCAGCCTCGTCGAAACCGTGCTCGAACTGCAACCGCAAAGCCGCCTGCTGGTGATGGGTCGGCAGGGCGAAGCGCACGAAAACAGCCCCGGAAGCATTGGCAGCCACATCGAAACCGTCGTCCGCGCCATGCAGCGCCCGATTCTGGTGGTAATGCCGGGCTTCTCGCCGCCGCGACGCTTCATGATTTCCTACGATGCCAGCGAAACCGCCGAAAAAGCGCTCGACATGGTCGCCCAAAGCCCGCTCCTGAAAGGCCTCGAATGCCACGTCGTGATGGTGGTCAGCAACAACAAACCGGAGCACCACCAACGCCTCGACGCCGCCTGCCGAAAGCTCGAACAAGCTGGATTTACGGTCGAACGCTCGCTGCTTTCAGGCGAGGTCATCGAAACCCTGCGCGAGTATCAGGACTCCCACAGCATCGAACTCATGGTGATGGGAGCCTACGGCCACTCCAAAATCCGTCAGTTCTTTGTTGGCAGCAATACGACGAAGATGATTGGTTCAAGCCGGATACCGCTGTTGCTGCTGCGGTGAGAGGGTGAAAGGATCAAAAACAAAAGGGCGACCATAATGCGTCACCCTTTTTCATTTACGCCGAATGCGTTTCGGGTTTTCGTCGTCCTGATCCCAATTGACTGGATTGTTTCTGATATACGTTCTGATATTCTCCAAGTCCTGTTCATTTCTGATGACCCGCTCAAAGTAGTTCCGTTGCCATATCTTCCCAATCATATCCAGACGATTCTCTTCAATGTGAGCAAGAACATCCTTTACCGACATTGATTTGAATGCGCTGATAATCATTCCCAATGTAGGGGTATCGTGGTCCCCGATTTTCGGACAGCGGTTTAAGGTGGTAACTTGGCTGAAAACAAGGTCAAGTTATGAGCGAGAAAAAACGCAACAAGTTCACGGCGCAGTTCAAGGCCAAGGTCGCGCTGGAGGCAATCCGGGGCGACAAAACGACGAACGAAATCGGCCAGGAGTTCGGGGTACACCCGTCTCAGGTTGGCCTGTGGAAACGGGAAATCCTCGAAAATGCGCCCGGAATTTTCGAGACGAAGCGCGGGCCGAAACCAGTCGATCCGTCCTCGGATCCTGAAAAGCTCTACACCGAAATCGGTCGGCTCAAGGTGCAGTTGGACTGGCTGAAAAAAAAGTCGGGCCTTACCTGTGAAGCTGCGTAAAAGCTGGATCGGCGGCGATGATTCGTTGCCGGTTTCGACGCAATGCCAACTGGTCGATGTGAATCGCACGAGTTATTACGGCAAGCCGGAGCCGTATTCGCCCAGTGACGACGACCTGCTGATGCGTTTG
>NZ_SDGU01000086.1 GCF_004118635.1 Chlorobaculum sp. 24CR
TGGGGCTGGCGGGCATGGCTCCCGGCCCGAACACCAGCAAGCCGCATCCGGAGCACAAGGTCTATCCTTATCTGCTGCGTGGAGTTAGCGTCACCAGGCCGAACCAGGTCTGGTCAACGGATATCACCTATTGCCGGCTTCCGGGAGGATTCATGTACCTGACGGCCATCATCGACTGGTATTCGCGCAAGGCGCTGGCGTGGCGGCTGTCGAACTCGCTGGAAAGCAGTTTTTGCGTGGAATGCCTCGAAGAAGCGCTCCGAAAGTACGGCGTACCGGAAATCTTCAACAGCGATCAGGGCGCGCAATTCACCAGTGACGTATTTATCGGCGTACTCAAGCAGCATGAAGCAATCAGCATCAGCATGGACGGTCGCGGCAGGGCGCTGGACAACATCTTCGTCGAACGGCTCTGGAGGAGCGTCAAGCATGAGGATATGTATCTGAAAGGCTACGGAACGCCGGTGGAATTGAAGCAGGGGTTGGCGAAGTACTTCGACCTGTACAACACGGAGCGGCCGCATCAGTCGCTGGGGTACAGAACCCCGGACGAGGTGTACGAAAGCGGTACGGGTGGCGGCGTATGCATCGTTGACAAGTTCTCTCAAAAGCAATCCTCTGACGGGTCGTCAGAGGTTACACAGCAGCAATCAGCTGCATGAAACAACGGCGAGTTACCAGCTTAAACTCGACCCGATTCTGTCTGACGGCTGGGGTCCACTTCA
>NZ_SDGU01000087.1 GCF_004118635.1 Chlorobaculum sp. 24CR
GTCAAGGTCGAGAAATTGAGTATAAAAAGTTGCATTCACAGCAGCTCCAACTCTTCTAAATACCTCGAAGCTCTGCTTCGAGGATCCTTTATTGATTTCGATTTGATTGAAAACCGGTTTTAACTGTGATTGTTGATAAGCTTAAGCGTTGACATCATAATTCTTGTTTAAATTCATCCGAAAGCGCCAAAAAACAATAATCCCTCCAATCCCAACAAGAATGACACTTCCTGGCTCGGGAACAGCTTCTATCTGAACACCATTCAGAGTGCCGATTGTTAAATCATTAACACTCATGCTGAAATTCCCGTCAGAGATTACAACGGGAAGCATAAGCCAGTTTGTGCCTTCTAGTAAACTGGGAGTTAACCCATCGCTCTCTAAATGTATATTGTAACTACCGCCTGTGACGGTAGCGGTCGCTGACAACTCGCTTGGGACATTCAACACTCCTTGTGAGTATATGTAAATATTATATAGCCCTGGCTTTAGGCCTGTTATAGTCATACTGGCATAATAGTCAGCATCACTACTGAGATGTCCTAGCATCAATTTTTTCGTAGGATCGGTGTCAACAATCGCAGACGAAGAAGATGAAACCTGTTTTACTTCACCGCTCACATCAACAGACAGATACGCATTACTCTCATCTCCGTCAGAATATAGAAGCTGAAAAGGATCATAATACGTGTCATTAACCTGATTCCACGTAAGGTTTAACGTTGGATCGGTGTTCACTACACCGCCACCATAGTATATATTCTCCGGAAGACCTCGACCAAACTGTATATTAATTAAAGAAGTCTCAGCGTCAGCCTGATCACTCGCAAAACACATCACGATAAGAACCATCAGTAAAGCAGTCAATCTTTTCATGATCATTTCGATGTTTTAAAGAGTGGTGGTGAAATGGAATGCTTGCAGATTCTGAATAATGACAATCCTTCTATGAATATGAAAATATTAATCAATAATAATCTTATTTACAAGTAAACTGTTATAGATTTATTCAACTTCTGCGCAAATCCATAAATAATATATGCCCATATCTGTACTCGCATATATATCTTCGTGAAAAAGCCGACATAAAAAAATAGTGACTTGCACGTGAGTGGAGAAAAGCCAAAAACTATTGCGTGAGTTATTGATATGACCGCAAGAGTGGCGCTTCTGCTTATATTCATCTTATATGAACATGCTGAAATAGTCCAAGGATGAGAGACTTCGTGAAGGGAGGTGGCGTGAGATATCTACAACAGAGCTAAAGCTTTGATATCGTTGGTTATAACGATAATCATAGCGGGTATGCGTTAGATTTCGCTTGCACTTTTCGACTAAGCTGATTTGTTCATATCATTCACTTTGAAATGTAGTTGATGATAAAAAAAAGCTGATATAGGATAATAGTACATAGTATAACAAATAACTCTAAAAAACGTATAAAGTGAACGCATAGAACTATACACATCGATTTTGAAAACGTATTGGAACTATCGAAAGAAATGTTCAGGCGGAAACTTTCCGATACAGGTTCGCCGCCAGCGTGAGCATCACCACCGCTTCCACCCCCAGAATCCCGAACGGCGCGGCAATGTCCCCAAAATCTGACCCCTTCAGCATCACCCTTCGCATGATGTCAACGAAGTGGCGGACGGGGTTGGCGAGGGTGAGGTTCTGGGCCCAGTGGGGCATACTCTGGATCGGCGTGAACAGGCCGCTGAGCAGGATGAAAATCACGATAAAAAACCAGGCGACAAACATCGCTTGCTGCTGGCTTTCGGTGACGGTTGAAATCAGCAGGCCCATGCCGAGCACCACGAGCAGGTAGATCGCCGCCACGAGGTAGATGACGTAATAATGCCCAAGCATCGGCACGTGGAATCCAAGCCGCGCGATGACGAGGCCGACGGTCAGCTCGCCGAGCGCGATGATCCAGAACGGCAGCAGCTTGCCGGTGATGAACTGCCAGCGCTTGATCGGCGTGACGTTGATCTGGTCGATGGTGCCGATCTCCCGCTCCCGCACTACGTTCATGCCCGACAGGAACAGCCCGATCAGCGTCACCAGCACCACCAGCACGCCCGGAACCATGTAGTCGATATAGACCAGCTCCGGGTTGTACCACCCCCTCGGTCGCATTTCGATCACCGGGCGGACGGCTTGCGCTCCGGCGAGTTGCGGCAGCAGCTCCGGCAGGTCGCGGTTAAAGGCGACCACGATGTCGTTGGCGTAGCCCTGAATGACGCCCGCCGTGAAGCCGTCCTCGGCGTCGATGAGGAGCTGCACCCGCGCGTGGCCGGTGGTCATCATCTCCCGCTCGAAGTCGTTCGGAATCACGAGCACCATCTTCGCCTCGCTGCCGGAGAGCACCTCGATGGCGCTCGACTGCCGGAACGACTCCCCTGTCATCCTGAAATAGCCGGTTGAGGTGAAACGCTTGACGAGCCGATCCGACAGTGCGGTGCGGTCGAAATCCTGCAAGTGGAACGGCACTTCGGGCACGTCGAAGGTAGCCGCGTTGGAGAGAATGATGAGCTGGATGAAGGGCATGATGAATATGATCGGCAGCATCCCCTTGTTGCGGAAAATCTGCAAAAACTCCTTCTGCAGGAGGTAGCCGACGACGGCGAGTGACGCTTTTATCTTTTGGATACGATCCTTCATTGCAACCTCTCGCTGAATTTCCGAACGCTGGCCGCCATGAAAAGCACGGTCATGACTAACAGGATGAGGGTCTCTTTCCAGAGCACGGCGAGGCCTGCGCCCTTGAGCATAATCCCCCGCACGATAACGAGATACCAGCGGGCGGGAATGATGTGGCTGATCGCTTGCAACGGCCACGGCATACTGTGGATCGGAAAGATGAAGCCCGAAAGCAGTACCGTCGGCAGGAGCAGACCGGCGAGCGAAATCATCATCGCCACCTGCTGCGAATTGGTGATGGTGGAGATCATGATGCCGAGCGAGAGGGCGGTCATGATGAAAAGCAGCGACTCGACCAGCAGCAGCGCGATGTTGCCCCGGCACGGCACGCCGAAGACGAAGTAGGCCAGCGACACCACGGTGACAACGTTCACGAACGAGAGCAACAGGTACGGCGCCACCTTGCCGACGATGATCTGCACCGGACGCAG
The DNA here is from genome assembly GCF_004118635.1 of Chlorobaculum sp. 24CR. GTDB lineage: Bacteria > Bacteroidota > Chlorobiia > Chlorobiales > Chlorobiaceae > Chlorobaculum. Next base: position 3,135 of record NZ_SDGU01000087.1, read on the forward strand.
CGAGGAAACGAGAAGCAGCTCCATCGTGCCGCTCTCCTTTTCGCGCGTGATGCTGATGGAGGTCATGAGCGCCGAAACGAGCATCAGGATCATCGCCATCAGCCCCGGTACGAAGAGATAGACGCTCTTGAGCGACGGATTGAACATCATCAGCGGCACCGCCTCGACGCCCGCCTGCCGGGCCGAGCCGTCCTCCTGTTCGGCGAGCCAGTCACGCACCACCGCCTGGGTGTAGCCGGTCACGATGCGCGACACGTTGGGATCGGAACCGTCCGTGACCACCTGCATTTGCGCAACGCCATCCTTTAGCAGCCGCCCGGCGAAGTCCGGCTCGAAGACCACAACCTCGTTCATCCGCCCCGCCGCGAAAGCTGGCGCTATCTCCTTCTCGCTCTGCAAGGTACCAGCAAAGATGAAGGTGCCTGACGAAAAGAGCTTGTCGGTGATCGCCTCGGTTACGGTGTCGTGCGACATATCGAGGATGCCCGTGCGCACTTCGGAGACCTCATTGCGGATCGCGTAGCCGAAGAGCAGCAACTGAAGAATCGGCATCCCGAACAGAATCGCCGCCGTCCGCCGGTCGCGCACGATGTGGAAGAACTCCTTTTTAATAAATGCGATGAACCGTTTCATCATGCTTTATCTGTCATTCATAAGTCTTTGTAGGCTCATCAAAAGAAATTGGGCTAAAGCCCTGATTTATTATGTTTTATCCATTAACCCCGGACTGAAGTCCGGGGCAATTAATTAGAGATTGAATTGCTTTCTGTTCAAGTTTTGTTGCAGACCGCACAATCCAACCCTGTATTCAGGAGGGTTTTAACCCTCCGGACATTCAACACTCTTACATTCATGTTGCCCCGGCTTTCAAGCCGGGGTTTAGGAATAAGGTCATATTTACGTGGGCTTTAGCCCAATTTCTTGTTTCCATTTGATTTCGAGCACCCTTCTAAGAGGGCAGGCGCAAGGCCAGCCCCTACAACAACCCGCCCGATCCCGATTCTTCAACTATCAACTATCCATTCTCTTCGCCGGTCGTGCCAGGCGGATGAACACCTCGTTCATTGTCTCGGCATTGAAGTTCTTCTTCAACTCTTCGGGCGTGTCGAGCGCGGCGATTCGGCCATCGACCATGATCGAGACCCTGTCGCAGTATTCGGCTTCGTCCATGTAGTGCGTGGTGACGAAGACCGTGACGCCGCTGTCGGCGGCCTGATAGATCATGTCCCAGAAGCGCCGCCGCGTGACCGGATCGACGCCACCGGTGGGTTCGTCGAGGAAGATGATCTTCGGTTCGTGCAAGAGCGCTACCGAAAAGGCGAGCTTCTGCTTCCAGCCGAGCGGCAGCGCGGCGAGGTGAGTGTCGGCGGACTCTTGCAGGTCGAGCGATTCGAGCAGTCGCTCCCCTTTTTCGCGAAGTTCCAACGAGCCAAGTCCGTAGATGCCGCCGAAAAAGCGGATGTTTTCGCGCGGGGTCAAATCATCATAGAGCGAAAAGCGCTGGCTCATGTAGCCGATGCTACGCCGGATCGATTCGGTCTGCTTGTAAACATCAAAGCCCGCCACGGTCGCTTCGCCGGAGGTGGGGGCGAGCAGGCCAGTGAGCATCTTCATGGCGGTGGTTTTGCCCGCTCCGTTGGCTCCGAGGAAGCCGAAGATTTCGCCAGCCAATACGCTGAACGAAATCTCGTCAACCGCCGTAAAGCTGCCGAACCTGCGGGTCAGCTTCTCCGTCTGGATCACAGCCTCAGCCATTGTCGCCCTTCCCTGCTTCCGATTGCGCCGGTTGCTCTTCCATCAGCGCCATGAAGGTGTCCTCGATGCCCGGCTCGATTCGCTCGACCGTCACGTCGTCGAATCCCCGCGACCGGAGCCACGCGGCCAGCTCGGAAGGGTCGGCAGCGTTACGCGCATCCGTACAATGCACCGAGCTGCCGAAGGCGTAGGCCGACCGGGCGTGTTCGTAGCTGCGCAGAGCCCGGATGAGCTTGTGGCGGTCGCGTGCCTGCACGGCGAAGAGCGAGCGCGTGAAAAGCTTCGTGATGCCTTGCGGCGTGTCGATGGCGAGCATCCGCCCCTCCTGCATGAAGGCGACGCGGTCGCAAAGCGTGGCTTCGTCCATGTAAGGCGTCGAGACGAGGATGGTGATGCCCTGCGCTTTGAGCCGCTGGAGCATCTGCCAGAACTCCTGGCGCGAAACGGCGTCAACGCCGGTGGTTGGCTCGTCGAGCAGCAAGAGTTCCGGGCGGTGCACCAAGGCACAGCAGAGGGCGAGCTTCTGCTTCATACCGCCGGAGAGCTGCCCGGCGCGGCGCGTGCGGAAGGGTTCGAGCTGTACGTAGATGTCGCGGATGAGGTCGTAGTTCTCCTCGACGGTCGCGCCGAAAACGGTGGCGAAAAAGTTCAGATTCTCCTCGACGCTGAGGTCCTGGTAGAGCGAAAACCGGCCCGGCATGTAGCCGATGCGCGTCCGGATTTCGCGGTATCCGGCCACCGTGTCGAGGCCGAGCATCGTCGCCTTGCCGCTGTCGGGCACGAGCAGCGTGGCGAGGATGCGCAAGAACGTGGTTTTGCCCGCGCCGTCGGCCCCGATCAGGCCGAACAGCTCGGCTTCGGCAACCGACAGGCTCGCCTCGCGGAGCGCCTCGACCGTGCCGAATTGCTTGCAAAGCCGCTCTGTCTGAATCGCCGGACTCATTTCCCGTCTTTGGCGATGAAACGGATTTCGCCCGGCATTCCGATCTTGAGCACCCCGTCCGGATTTTCGACCAGCACCTTGACCGCATAGACCATGTTGACGCGGTCTTCGCGCGTCTGGATGATCCTGGGCGTGAACTCGGCTTTCGACGAAATCCAGGTGACGGCGCCGGTCAGGCGCTTGCTCGCGGCCCTCTCTTCGTCGAAGAGCACCTCGACCTTCTGGCCGATGTTGAGCTGCGAAAGCTGCGTTTCGGAGATCCAGACGCGCAGGAACATCGTGCCGGTGTCGGCGATCCGGTAGAGCGGCTTGCCGTAGCTCACTACTTCGCCCGGCTCGGCGTAGTTTGCCAGCACAACCCCCCTGGCCGGATTGCGCACGACCGCTTTGGTGATCTGGTCGTCGAGCCTGTCGATCTGCGCCCGCACCGCTTTGGCCTGGGAGTCGATGGACGGAATTTTTGAATCGACCGCGCTGATCTGCTGATCGATGACGCGGGCCTGATCCTGAACCGCTTCGAGCTGTCTGGAGGGTACGGCTCCCTCTTTGACCAGCCGCGTGTAGCGGTCGAGATCGCGCTGAATGTTGCGACGCTGCTGGCGATAAACGTTGGCTTCGGCGACGACCGACGGCTTCTGCTCGACCAGCGCCCGGAGCTGGGCACGAAGCTGCTGGCGGTCGAGCGCGAGCTGGGTGGTATCGGCCACGGCGACCGCCTGGCCCTTTTCGAGCCGCAATCCCTCATCGACGTCGTAGCGGATCAGCTTTCCGGAGGCTTCGGATGAAACGACAATCTCGGTCGCCTCGAAGTTGCCATAGCCGTCGGAGCGGTCGTTGCGCCCGCATCCCGAAAGGGCGAGAACGCCGAGACTCAGGATTGCGATCAACCGTCGTCCGTATCTGCTGTTAAGGAGATTCATGGCATTCACATGTTGCTGGTTTCAACCCTCTTTGACGACGAGTCAGGGCTTCGGGCTGTCCGCCTTGATGACGTTCGGCACGCCCTTGAATCCGGCGTAAAACACCACAAGACTTGCGGTCTCTTTTCCGGTGTTGGTGCCGTTGTGCATGAGGTTCAGCACCTCGATGATAGGCTCCCCTTTCACGAACTTTTTCTCGACGCCGTTCTCCGTTTTTACCGTCAGCTCCCCTTCGATCATCCAGGCATAGACCGGCACGGGGTGTTTGTGCCAGCCGGTCGAGCTGCCGGGCGGCATGTGCACGATGAGCGCCGTCACCTCCGGCATTTCTCCTTCGGGATACGACAGCGGCTGCCCGGCGTAGTTGGTCGAGGTGACCTCAAGCGTTTCAACCTTTGCCTGGGCGTAGTCGCGTGCGAAGGTTGAGGCCGGGCAGACGGTCAGCAGCGCCATCCACAAAATCGGCAGAAACAGGAATCGCGATTGCCTTTTCTTTTTCGCTTTAGCTCCAGAGTCCGGATGCATCATGGCTTCATCGGTTTGAGTTCTGGCAAGGGTTTGAGAATCGCTTGCAGCTCGTCGAAGGAGAGATCGACGGTGATCTGGCCCGCCGAATAGGGGGCGATTTCGTACTGGTTGTAAAGGAAACGGAGGCCGGAACCGGTGATCGCAAAGTTGTCGTTATGAGCGATTTTGTCCTCGAACAGTCCCCCTTTTTCGCTGTTGAGCGGCTCGGTTTCCGACAATCCCCGCATCTGGCGGAATCGGCGTTCGATCAGCTTGTCGAGCGTTGCCTCGAATCCCGGCGCAAAAATGTCGGTCAGACCGAGCTGCTTGCCGGTTGCGGTTTCGAACACGAGGTATTGCGCGACCGTCATGCCGTGAGCGCCGCCGGTGAAGGCGTAGGTCAACATCGAGACCGTCACCATGCCTCGGCGGTCGAGCAGCACTTCACCAGAAGTTACCGATTGCCACGGCCATGAGTGCGCCTGCTTGTCTTTCATCAGCTCCTCGCACTCTTTGATAAAGGCGCTGGCCGCCTCCTCGACAGTCGCCACCGCCGGTTGCGACTCTGGTGAAGGGGTTCGGCTGATAACGGTTTTAAGGATTGCCGCATTGATGACGTCGCCCGCTTTCGAGCGCTCGAACACCGGATAGTCGCATTTCCAGTACGTTTCGGCATTGACGAGCGAGCGCTGCTCGTAACTGTACAGCCCGAAACTCAGCGGGCAGGCGGCCGATTTTGCCGAAGCAATCGCGGGCAGCATCGCCACGGCTGCAAAAACCATAAAAACAGCGAAGAGCCTTTTCATGATCGAAGGGATGATTGGTGAAGTGGAACGGTTCACTTCAACAATGTACCGATTTTCTCCAATCTCCGTCCATCTCGCCCATTTTGTCCATGGCAGGGCATAATGCTTGCGAATGGCTATATTCATGAAATTTTGTTCAACCTCAGCCCGACATTGCCGCATGAACTCCGGCCCCGGAAAGAAACCCGACTGGCTCAAGATCAAACTCGGCACCGACTCGTCGTTCGCCTCGACGAAGAAGCTGCTGAACCGTCACAGCCTGCACACGGTGTGCCGCTCGGCGATGTGCCCGAACCTGCACGAGTGCTGGTCGAAAGGCACGGCGACCTTCCTCCTGCTCGGCAACGTCTGCACCCGCGCGTGCCGCTTCTGCGCGGTCGGCACCGAGCGCCGTCCGGCGTTGCCCGATCCGGAGGAGCCGGTAAAGATTGCCGATGCGGTCAAAACGATGAAGCTCCGGCACGCCGTCCTGACCAGCGTCAACCGCGACGATCTGGACGACGGCGGCGCGTCGCACTGGGTCGAGACCATCCGGGCGATTCGTGAGGTCAATCCCGGCGTGAGCATCGAGTGCCTCATTCCCGATTTCCAGGGTGATGAACAGGCGCTCAACACGGTGATGCAGGAGCGTCCGGAAGTGCTGAATCACAACATCGAAACCGTGCCGTCACGCTACGCCGCCGTGCGCCCGCAGGCATCCTACAAGCGCTCACTTGCGGTGATCGAGCGGGCGAAGCGCCAGTTCCGGCTCGCCACCAAATCGGGCATGATGGTCGGCATGGGCGAAACGGCGGCGGAGGTCGAAACCGCGTTGCGCGATTTGCGTCGGCACGGCTGCGACATGGTCACCATCGGCCAGTACCTGCAACCGACCGCCGCGCATCTGCCGGTGAGCCGCTACGTGACGCCCGAGGAGTTCGAGCGGTACCGCGAAATCGCGCTCCATGCCGGATTCCGCCACGTGCAGTCCGGCCCGTTCGTGCGCAGTTCATACCACGCCGAGGCGTTCGAGCCGGTCGAAGAATTTTCCTGAACCAAAACCTCAACGATCAATGGATACCATTCCAGCGCCGCTGCAAATCTACATCTACTGGGCCATCGCCATCATTATCGGCGTGGTGTTTTTCCGCAAGGACATCACCGCTCCAGAGCCGCCATACGACGCGCGGCGTATCGGCCTCATCATCTTTTCGGTGGTGATTCTCGCCCTGAATGCCTACATCTACACCAACTCGACCACCGATGGCGGGCGTATTCTCGACGGCTGGAGTGTCCTTATTTTCAGCGTCGGCAACGGCATTGCCGAAACCTTCATGTTTTACGCCGTGTTCCGTCTCGGCCAGTCGCTCATCGGCAAAGTCACCGACAACCAGTGGGCGGGCTTCATCGTCGGATTTCTCTTTTTCATGATTTACAGCGGCCTGATTCACGGTCTTTTCTGGCTGAACATCCTTCCGGAGCACGTCGTGCAGACCAGCTCTTTCAAGCCCTTTTTCATGCCGATCCAGCTCATGATCGCCCTGAGCTGGGCGCTCGCCTTCTTCTGGTACCGCGACCTGCGCACCGTCTTCGTGCTGCACGCGCTGGTTGACCTGACCATGATTATGAACGTGAAGTTCTCGATGTTTCCATAAATCATTGTTCATTGCTGAAGCGATAAAACTCTTAAACAATTGCCCCGGACTTTAGTCCGGGGTATGCGAATAAAACAATAAATACAAGGGCTTTAGCCCAATTTCTTGTTTTAAAGCCGTTGGGGAGTTATCGTCGCTGGAGCAATAATAGCGGTCCCGACTGGTCGGAACCGCCCTCCTTTAGAAGAAGAAAAAACTGACACATTCCGATGAAACCACCATTCAACGGCACCGTCCTGGTCGCGGGCGCGACTGGCAGAACCGGCCGACTCGTCGTGCGGCGGCTTCAGGCGCACGGCATCGACTTCCGGCTTTTCGTGCAGTCAGGCGAAAAAGCGATGGAGCTGTTCGGCCCTGAAATCGTGGATCGGCTTGTCATCGGCTCGGTGCTCAGCGAAGAGGAGGTCGAGGCCGCCGTCCGGAGTATCGACGCCGTCATCTGCGCCATCGGCGGCAACGTGATGAACCCCGAAGCACCTCCGCCGTCGGCCATCGACCGCGACGGCGTGATCCGCCTCGCCACGGCGGCAAAAGCGGCGGGCGTTGGGAGCTTCGTGCTCATCAGCTCCCTCGGCGTCACCCATCCCGAACACCCGCTCAACAAGTACGGCCGTGTGCTCGACATGAAGCTCGCCGGAGAAGAGGCCGTCCGAAAGCTCTACGGAGAAGCGGAATTCCGCCACACCATCCTCCGCCCCGGCGGCCTCCTCGACGGCTCGGCTTTCCGGCACGAACTACGTTTCGACACCGGCGACCGCATCAGCGGCTCGATTTCTCGCGGCGACGTCGCCGAAGCTGCCGTGATTTCGCTCTGGCATCCGAAGGCGGGGAACAAGACCTTCGAGCTTATCAAGGCTGGAGAAGATGAGGTGGCGCAGACTTCGCTGGAGAGGTTTTTCGAGGGGTTGTGAAAATGGGGGAATACAAACGATACCAGTGTGGGGCAGAAAATAAACAGCTTTCCCTTTAACTTTTTCTACGCCGTCTTGGAAAACCTTTGCGTCTGTTCTTCTACCGCCTTGACTAACGCCTGCATTGAATCGACCTCTTTTTCTTCAAAGTATGATTCACCGCATTGCGGGCATACCCACGCAGGAATTTCGTCAAGACTCAAGTGAATGCCGTTTCTGTCAATGTGAAACGGCACAGTGCCTTTCTTCATTTCAGCCTGGCAGTACATGCATTTCATGGTTTTCTCCTGGATTTAAAATCATCGATCCATTGATTCGTATCTGGAATATAAGCAGTAATCACGGCCAGATATTCGTCTTTCGGTGAGCACACAATGTGCAAGGCCCTGTCACCCTCACCATATCCGAGCATGAGACAGCTATGCCCTCTTGCATCTTGCGGATAATCTTCGATGATTTCACCTTCAAAGATGGCTTTCCTGATTTCTGCAGTGCTTATCATCCGATCAGGACGCATCATCTGTCTCGACGCATGAGGCAGAAAAAGGATTTTTTCCGCCGCTTTGTTCCTGACCAGTGTCAAGAGTTCCTGATTCATTGATCGGAGCTGAGCAGATGGTTGGATTGGCTGAGTCGCAGGTTTCGTAAATCTGAATCTGCCGGGACAATTTCATTGCTTGAAATGTACAAAAAATGTGGTGACACACGCCATTTGCCGACCTTCAAATTCCCCATGAGGTAGTAGCAGCAGACAAGCACAGGGGCTTGTCCGTGCGAAATGCGGAGTCTCACCCAACCACCTCAACATCAGGCCGAGCCTTCCGCAATCGCCCTATCGCCGCTTCATCCACGTCAAGCCGCTGTACGACGACTCGCCTCAACGCGGGCATTTCCGCGAGCGCGGAGAGGTCTGTAACGCGCGTGGCTCGCAGGTCGAGAGCTACGAGCGACGGATGGTGGCGTAGGGCAGAAATATCGGCGACGGGGGTGTGGGCTATGTCGAGTTCTTGCAGCGTCGAGATCGAGGCCAGCGGCGCGAGGTCGGCGACGCGCGTGTGTCGCAGCCGCAGAATGGCGAGGCCGGGCAGACCGACGAGCGGCGTGAGGTCGGCGACTCGCGTGAAGCTGAGGTCGAGGGTGTGCAGCTCTTGATGATTTTCCACTCCGTCGAGCGAACGCACGTTCTGTTCTGGAATTTCGACAACGGCCAGGTGCGAGCAGTTGCGCAGCACCGACAAGTCGAGCAGAGCGCCTCCGGGCGATTCGTGGGGGTTGGTTAGCCGGATCCGCAGTACGCGCAGTTCTGGCAGTTCGCCCAACGGATCGAGCGTCACAACCGGGGCGTTGACCAGGTCGATCACTTTGGCGCCAGGCGGAAATCGCTGACCGGCGAACAGGATCGTTGAGGCTTGTTCGGTCATGGATAGACGTTCCGGTAGTGGTCGTGGAGCCAGTCCACGAGCCGACGGTCTCGCGCGGCATCGCCCAACAAGCCTCCGTAGGCGGCCATGGCTGCGTCAACGGCGAGGCTCACACCTGCGGCGATCTCGTCGGCTGTGGAGAGGAACGGCCCCATGGGCATGACGTTTGGCACGTTCGGGACGTTGCGCTTGGCAATGCTCATCGCCCGGACGATGCTCTCCGATGTGGTGATGTCGAGCCGGGTGACTTCGGGCGGCGAAACCATCTGCTCGTGCAGCGTCAGATCCATCAGCGGCGAGACTTCGAGCATCCGGGCGACCGTCGCTCCGTCAAGGGGCGTGCCGTCCAACTGGTTGCGGCGAACATCCTTGATGAGACTGTCGAAGTCCGAAGCCGCATCCCACGCTTTTCGATAGTACTGCACCCCACCGGCTCTGATCTGCTCCTCGGTGGTGAGGGGCGCCCCGGAGCTGGTGAGTCCGGGGGTAAATGTCTGGCCGACATAACTGCTTATGCCCCAGGTTCGCCGGGGAAGCTCCTCGAAGTGCGCCGCATTGTTGACTTTTATCGCCTCTTCGGCGGCCTCGAAGCCGGGGGTGCCGTAGTAGCCGTGATCGTCGATTCTGGAATCGGCAAGGTGAGCCGCCTCGTGGAGGAGCGTAACCTTCGAGCGCGGCGTGAGCGGATCGGAGACAACCCTTGAGAGCAGATGGATGTGCTGATCGCCGAAACTGGCCCACCCGCCGAGGAAGGTCTCCTGCGCATCGAGGTTGTAATCGGTGCTGATACGATGCGCGATGTCGGCGCTTATGGCGACGAGCTTGTTGTTAATCAGCCGATATCCGGCCTGCGCATTACTCCACTCGGTGGGGCCGAACACCGCGCGGAGTCCCGCCTCGTCAGTCGAAACGGTCTGCGCCGTGGCAGCCGCGTCCTGCATGGCGGTGGCGAGATCGGCGCGGTCGGCGGGATTTGGCGTGGTGTAGGCGTCCCGGACCGAGTGGTACACCATTGTCCGGTCGGCTGGATCGATGTAGCGTTCGTAGGCCGCCTGGTCGAGCTGACCCGGGAACGGAAATATTTCGTCCATCACCACGCCGATGTCGGTCGCGCTGGTGGCGGAGTTGAGCCGCCCCTCGCGGTGCATCCGTTCGAGCAATCGGCGAACACGCGTATGCACGACAGACTCGTCAACCGTGCCGGACGAGAGTATCGCCTGAAGATCAGCCGACGGCGGCACACGCCATTTAGCATCCGACGGCACCCGGCTCACGCCGCCGAATGCGCGGCCACTGCTGATACTCTCAACTCTCGCCCCCGGCTTTGGCCCTCGCGATGCCTGGATGGTTGGAGCTGTTTCACTCGTCGCGCCCGGAACCGTTTGCGAAGTCTCGGACTGTCTTTGAAAAAACGAGTCGGCTCCACGACTCGGCGTAAAAAATGATCGACCCGGATTAGCAGATTTTACTGCTGCGCTCTGTGAACCAGACTTCGATTTCCTTGCGAATGTACCCATCAGCAATCTCCTTTCGGTTTTTTCCGGCGTCAATCAGCCTGCCGGTCGGCTTCATTGGCGGGTGTTACGACGCGAAGCACAACGGCCTGGGCTGTCAGAAAACTCTTGCGAAACAATCATATAAATAATGTAAGAAAAGTTTGAACAACAGCTTCTGCCCGATCCGGGCCGGAATTTCATGCAACAGCAAGATGCACAGCTCCGGTAACTCGCCACAACGCCCGGATTGAGAAAACGCTTCACTCATTGCTGAAGCCGCTCCGCGAGAAATTGTGACGCGCGTGGCCGGTCATGGCCAAACTTTTTCGTAATGGTCGTGGAGCCAGAATAAAAGCTTGAGGTCCCGGTTGGGATCACCCAATAAGCTACCATGAGCTTTCAGGGCTGAATTGGCCGCAATGATAACACCCTGGTCTTCTAAGAGAAATTGAAGCAACTTTTGCGGCGGCAGCGGCGACATAATCTGATCTTTTGACAACTTTGCGACGTGATCGCCAGCCATATGAACCTCCCTTGCGATGCTTTCGGCCGTGGTAACGTCAAGCAGAGTGATTTCCGGTGGCCAGCCCCACTGCTCATGCAGCGTCAGATCCATCAACTGCGACAGTTCGTGCAATCGCGTATCCATTTTTGCCTCCGACCACCACCCCTTGTCGAATCTCTTGCCATTCAACTGCTCCTTGCGAACATCCCGGAGCATATCCTGAACCATGACGGCAGAGTGCCACGCCATTCTGAAGTAGTTCACCGCTTTTTGCCTGATTTTTTCCTCGGCTGTCAGGCTCTTGCCCGAATTCGAGAGACCGGGTGTAAAGGTCTTGCCCTTGTAGGCGCTTACTCCCCAGTAGCGCTTCGGCAGCTCTTCATAGTGCGCGGCATTGTTGATCTTGGTTTCTGCCGCCGCTGTATCGAATCCCGGTTTATCGTCATAGACGTAGTCCTTGATATTGGAGTTGACAAGGTGAGCCGCCTCGTGGATGAACGTTGCCTTCGAACTTGTCGCAAGAGGTTCGGTGACAATTTTCGCCCTCACATGCAGCACCCCATTTGACGCCCATCCGGAAACAAACGCCTCCCTGGCGTCGAGGTTATAGTCGGTGGTGATTTTCGATTCAATGTTGAAAGCCAGCTCGCTCAGCCGCTTCTGTATCGCCAGGTAGTTTTGATGCGCCGTAATGACGTAGATGTAACCCAGCCATTCGGAGCCCTCAGTTACACCGAACACCTCCTTGAGACCATCGACGTCCTGTGCTGCTACCGCTGCTGTGCCTGCTGCCGCCAGAAGCCCCAGCTTCAGCTTGTCACGGTGCTCTTTGTGAGGAGTGATGATTGCTTCGCGGACGGTTTGGTACACCATTGTACGGTCGGCGGGGTTGATATAGCGCTCGTATGCCGACTGGTCGATCTGACCCGGTAATGGAAAAATATCCTTCATCACACGGTCGAGATCGGTATCGAGATCACTCTGGGCATTGCAGGTCAAAGAGTAAAGCCGCCCTTCGCGGTTCATGCGCTCAAGCAGCTTGCGAACTCGCGAAAGGACGACAGCATCGTTGACGCTCCCCACGCTCAGCATATTCTGAAGTTCAGCCGATGACGGAACGCGCAACCTCGCCCCTGACGGAGGGCGTGTCGATTCGCTGAAGTCGAGACGGCTCAGGCGTTTATCCGCCTTCATCTCCGAGCCTGGCTTCTGATCTTCAGGTTGCTTCTTGAAGAATGGATCGGGCGTATGGCTTTGGTTAAAAAATGGTTGGCTGGACTTTGCGGAAGCAGGTTGAGCCGCCTGTCGGCTGACTTGCGTTTTCTTTGCGAATGAGCGCATGGATTATTTCACTTCAATTTTTCTTGTGCGAAGCCGGTATCGAGTACAGCAAAATCCGTCTGCGAATCAATGAGGCAAAGCGAGGAGTGACTACGAGCTGGATTGACGGTTTGTGACATCCGTGAGGAACGGGGAGGGGCATGACTTTTTGGAGCTATTGTCGATACTGCTGCAAATAAAGTACAAAAAGCATTTAACTCCTTTACCAAGAAAAAGATAGCAGTTTTTTCGGCAGGGTGTTTTTTATTGATATTTCAACTGTTTGCCGAAAAAAATCCCAAAGTTGGCATACCAAATAAAAAGCAAGAACAACACCTCCCGTCTGTCGCTCTGCATAAAGCAAAAGGGCGGCCCCGACAAGTCAGAACCGCCCCATCATTCCAACTCCCTTTTCGTCAACTTTTCGTCATCTCTTCTTCAATTCATCATTCATAACTCATCATTCATAATTTCCCCAAGTGCCCCAGAAACTCTCCGGCTTCCACAAAGCCGACGATCCGGTTCTCCTTCTGCTCCTGGCCTGACTGGTCGAAAAAGATGATGCCGGGAGGGCCGAAGAGGTTGAAGCGTTTCATCAGCGCCTTGTCGTCGGCGTTGTTTGCGGTCACGTCCACCTGCAAGAGCGTGACGCCGGAGAGGGCTTGGCGAACCTTCGGGTCGCTGAAGGTGAACTGCTCCAGCTCCTTGCACGAAACGCACCAGTCTGCGTAAAAATCGAGCATCACCGGCTTGCCCGCCGAGGCTTGCAGTTCGCGGTCAAGCTCCTCGATAGAGCGGATTCTTTTGAAGGCGAGATGCTCCTCGTCGGGCGCGAGCGTCGCGGAGGAGCCACGCAGGCCCGACAGCGGTTCGAGCGCATTCGTACCGCCCGACGCGGCTCCGCCGAGCTCCATGACGCCGATGATAAAGAGCACGAGGCCGAGCGCTTTGGTGAACTTGCCGCCAATCGTGAGCTTTTCGGAGGGCGGGCCGAACACTCCGGCAAAGACCGAAGAGAGGATGCCGAGTGCGCCCCAGGCGACCATCAGCGCCTGCGGAGGCAGCACCGGAGTGACCATCCAGATGGCCACAGCGATCAGCAAGAGGCCGAAGACGTACTTGACGCCGATCATCCACGCCCCGGCTTTCGGCAACAGGCTTCCGGCGGAGAGGCCGATCAGGAGCAGCGGCACGCTCATGCCCATCGCCATCGAGAACAGCGCCAGGCCGCCGATGAACACATCCTTGGTCTGGCTGATATAGACCAGCGTTCCGGCGAGTGGCGCGGCAACGCAGGGGCCGACGATCAGGGCCGAAACAGCGCCCATCAGAAACACTCCGGCGAATTTGCCGCCCTTGAGCTTGCTGGTGGTTTTGTTCAGGCTTGTTTGCAGTGAGGCGGGCATCTGGAGTTCATAAACGTCGAACATCGAGAGCGCAAGCGCCACGAGCAAGAGGCTGAACAGCACCAGCACCCACGGTTTCTGAAGCGCTCCGGCAAGTCCCTCGCCCGCAAGGCCCGCGGCCACGCCAAGCGAAGTATAGACCAGCGCCATGCCGAGGCAGTAGGCCAGCGCCATGAGGAAGCTTTTGGTTTTGGTCGTCTCCCCTTCGCCGACGATGATCGATGAAAGAATCGGCACCATCGGCAGCACGCAGGGGGTAAACGAGAGCAGAAGGCCGAAGAGCAGGAACGCGGCGGAAATCTTCCACCAGCTTCCGCTTTCGAGCGTCGATTGGGCGAGCGACAGGTCGTTCTTGCCACCCGATTTTTCCGCTGCCGCCGGAGCTGGCGCGGCGGGAGCCAGCGCGAGCGACAGGCCTGCCGTGTCTGCGCCATCCGCTCCGGCGGCAACGGCGAGCGCGCCCGGCTTTGACGGATCGACCAGGAAGGCCGTGGAGATCGGCGGATAGCATAGCCCATCTTCGGAGCACCCCTGGTACTCGACGTTCACGGTGAATGGCGCTGATGCCTGCTTGACCGGAACTTCGACCGTCAGCTCGTCGTGATAGATCACCTGCTTTTCGCCGGTCGTGGGGTCGGTGAAAAGGATGCCTTCGGGAAACACCGGATTGCCGAGACTCGCCTGCCCGCCCGATGCGCTCACCTTGATCTGGTCACGGTAGAGCTTGTACGATTTGGCGATCTTCCAGTGAATGGCTATGGCGTTTTTTGCCGTCAGTTCGGCTCTCGGCACGAATGCCTGTTCGGGATCGAGAAAGTCCGCAGCCATGCTGCTCGCGCTTCGGATGAGCATGATGAGCAGCACGGTGAGAGCCGAGATCAGGCGTCGAGGGGTTGATTTTTTTATCATATTTTTTCAGTGTTGGTTCAGTGGTTGTAAAACATTCTGCCCGACTGATCGACAGTCAGATAGCTGAATCCCGAACGCTTCAGATAGGTCAGTCCTTCGGCTTCCAGCAGCATGGCGACCGTGGCGCAGCTCCCCGCCGTCGTCGCGAGTGGCGCGAGCACCGTGACCGAGCGCCAGAAGCTCACCGGCCAGCCCGTCTTCGGGTTGACGATGTGGCAATATCGCCGCCCCGCCGACTCGAAATAGCGCTCGTAATCGCCACTGGTCGCAATCGCACCGGAACTGACCGGTATCGAGGCGATCGTGCCGCCGGGGTTGCGCGGGTCGCGGATGCCGATACTCCACGGCTCACCGCCGGGTTTGGGGCCGATCACGCGGATGTCGCCGCCGAGATTGACGTAGCCATGCTTCGCGCCGTGCTCGGCGAGCAGCTCGGCGGCAGCATCGGCGGCGTACTCCTTGCCGATGCCGCCGAAGTCGAGCTGCATTCCCTCATCCGGCAACCGCACGGCGCTTCCCTGCCGCTCAACGCGGCTCCAGCCGACCAGCTTCAGCAACGGCAGGAGCGCTTCCGGCGGAGGTACTTCGGCGCGGTCGAAATTCCACGCCTGCCGCAAGACGCCGGAGGTTATGTCAAACACGCCGCCGCTGCTTCGGGACACCGCATCGGCGTAATCGAGGAGCGCCGTCGTCTCTTCATCGCACTCGACCCACGCCTTTCCGGCGGAATCGTTGATCCGCGATACCACGCTCTCTGGCTGGTATCGCGAATATTTCCGTTCGATGCGGGCGACCTCCACGATGCCGAGCGCGGCGAGCGCTTTCGACTCTTTTTTCGCGGTACCGGCGAGCACGATTTCGCCGCCGCCGCCCATCGCCCTGAATTCAAATCGTTGCATAAGGGACGAAATTACATCAAGATCGGCATTTTTCTCTCCGCCGTCAATCTTAAAACTTGCGCGACAGGCCGACCTGGATGCTTCTGAAATCGAACGTCGGGATGCCGGGGTCGCCGGGGCCGTTGATGCCCCAGTTGTAGCGCTGCTCTGAGTGCTCGTACTTCACGTCGGCGCTCCAGCTCCGCCCAAGCTCTTTGGCGACCTTCACGCCGTAACTGAACGCGCCGAAAGCCGATAGCCGCTGATCCTCCGAATAGTACTCCATGCCGTCCGTCGGGGTTGGTTTTCGCGGATCGTCGCCGGTCGGCACGTAGAAGCTGGCGGCGCTTTGCGAATAGTACCGCACCATTGGCGTAATTTCCCAACCATGCGGCAACGGCTGGCCGTACTCCGCCGTAAACGTGTGCGCCTCGATGCCGAAAGTGTCGGTGTAGTAGCGGTACGCAAGCCTCGCCGTGCCATCCGGGCCGTCGAAGTGGTGGTTCAGGCGGGTCATGAGAGTGAACATCCGCCGCTTGCCTGGCCTTGCGTCAGGATCCTTGTAGGGATCGCTGTAATAACCGTTTCCGTGCGTGTAGGTGGCGGTCAGTTGCATGATGTCGTTTTGCGACAGAACCTGCGTCACGCCGAACAGCCCGGAGACGACGCGCTTGCGCCCCGGCGTGTCGCTCCGCTTCGAGTCCACGACGTTCGACTTGTTCAGAAAAACCGTGTCGCTGCTGTAGGCCGTTCCGAGGCTGAAGGTGGTGTTCCTGCTCTCGGTCGAAAGGGTGCCGTTCAGTGAAATGCCGCGCGAAATGTAGTCGGACTCCTGCGAATAGCTCGCTCCGGCGGTGAGCGTACCTCGCGAAAAGTAGCGGGTGACGGCGAGATCACCGACGTATCGCAGATCGCCCGAAGCGCCGGAGGTGGTATCTTTTTTGCTGTCCGGCGGAAATCCCCAGCCATGGTAGGCTGGCGACGCGCCGGTGACCGAATCTTCGATGAAGGTCGTCGCGATCGACCACTTGCCCGCAATCGGCACAACGGTCATGAGCGACAGCGCATTGACCGTTGTGCGATCCTTCGACATGCCCGCCGTAAAGCTTGTATCACCCGTCTGGCGGTCGTGATAGTTCAGATATTTCAGGCTGACGACCCCCTCTTCGGGAGCCGCGTCGGCCAGAGCATTTTTCGCTGATGGCAGCAGCATGGCGGCGCTGGCGAGGATGGAGCCGAGAACTCTGGCTTTTCTGTTCGATTTTTTCCCTTGAGTCGATTGCATCAGCAGCGAAACCGTTATTGATTATCTTTACACCTTTCATGCAATCAGTTGCATCCACATCCGCCGCCGCCAACTCCGGAGCCGCCCGAGGCCGCCTCCTTGCTGCTGTACATATGCTCGGTGTAACCGGTATCGAGCCGGTCGCGGTCAAAGGTCATTGCAGGTTTGGCAAGGTTCTGCTTTTCCCACGGCTGGACGCTCGAACATCCCGAAAGTCCGCTCATCGTAAGCAGTGCAAGCAGCGAGCATCCGGCCAGAACAACTCTTTTTTTCATCACTTGCCCCCCAGCGCCGCCTGAATCTGGCGCTCAAGCTCCTCCTCGTCGGCAGGCCTGAATCCGGCATGTTGCAACAGCACCTTGCCGTTCCGGTCGATCAGGAAGCTTGTCGGCATTCCCTTGACGCCATACACGCGAGGCGTCTGTCCTTTCGGGTCGAACGCCACGGTGAAATTCGCCGGAACTTGCGCGAGAAATTTTATGGCGTCATCGGTTTTGGTATCGAGGTTGACGGCAAGCACCTGGAACCCTTTCGCCTTGTACTTCGCCTGCATCTGGTTCATCCACGGAAACGACTGTCGGCACGGCCCGCACCACGACGCCCAGAAATCGAGATAGATCACCGATCCCGCCATGTCCGAAAGCTTTACCGTGCCCGCTTTGCCGGGCAGCGTAAAATCAGCGATCTTGTCACCCTTTTCAAATGCGTGGCCGCTGGCGCTCAAACCGAAGAATAGGGCACATCCAATAGCCAGGGTTCTGAATGTTTTCATGTTGAATCGCATCATGTTCATGGGAATTATGCAGTGAAGAAAGAGATGATAGCATTGAAAAACAAACCTGGTCAAAACGTATCAAAGCCGCAATGTATAGGTGATTTTCTGTGTGATGAATAACAATTGTTAAATTTATATGCAGATGACGGATCATGAGAGATTTTCTGAATCCCGTTTCTTTACCCGGCAGTAACAGCAAAAATTAAAACAAGATACTGATGACGGGGCGCAAGAGGATTTAAAGACGAGATGTCCGCTGGCAAAACACGCCTCGCGTGAGGATTTGGCCGTGAAAATATACTCTACAACGTCGATTACAACAAATGTCTGCGTGGATGCACAAACTTTTTTCATAAAAAAGCAATAAAGGAAAAAATCCATGAGTCGGCATTTGCCTCCCCGGTTCATGGCTTGAAAACACAGCACGGAAACAACAGAAATTGTCTTGCCATTCCTGGCGGCTTCCGGCAGGTGCGCTGCCGGTAGCGGATTTGAGCGTTGCTCGGGTTACATCGAAATAATTACTGTTGACCGCGACGAAGCGAAGCCGGACAACTACGGCTTCGCTTCGTCAGCCTCGAATCCAGAAACTACGATTCTGCTCAGAATTTCTGAGTAAAGCCGATGTTGAACGAACGCCCTGCCCCGGCAAGCGGCTCGAATTCGGTACTCTTCTTGCTTGCAAGAAAATCGTCGTAATTGATGCCGCCCAGCGGGAGGTAGTAGAACTTGTCGAACAGGTTCGTCACCCCGACATCGATCCGCAGGTTCTTGTACTCGTAAGAAGAGCCGAGGTTGACCAGCACATAGCCGGACGTTTGCGGCTCGAAGCGGAGCGGGTCGGTTTCGCTTTTCGTCGAGACAAGCTGCATCTCAAGGGTGTTGGTGAAGGCGGAGAGCTTCTGCTCCAGCGCCACGCGGGCGTTCAGCGGCATCATGTGGTAGAGGCTTTCTCCGTTTTCGACATTGATACCGTGAACGTAGCCAATCGTTCCGTAAAGCCGCCCCTTGCCGAACCCTTCGCTGCCCCAAAGCGCCACCTGACCCGAAATGTCGATGCCGTAAAGTTCCGCGTTATGGTTGGTGAACTGGAGGATGTTGCGCGTCTCATTGGTGAAAATTTTTTCGCCGACTTTTTTTACGCCGATGTAATCGTGAATATGGGTGAAGTACGGCGTGATTTTCAGTTGCCAGCGGTTCCGGTCTGCATCACGCCACGTGCCCGTCAGGCTGAAGGTGTGCGCCACCTCCGGACGGAGATCCAGATTGCCCACATAGCCGTTGCCGTCGCCGAACCAGCCGAGCATTCCGCTGGCCATCCAGAATCGAGACCAGGCGTAACGCTCGTAGAGATTTGGCGAGCGGGTCTTGCGCGAATAGCCGAGTTCGTAAGCGGAAACAGCGTCCGGCTCGTACTTCAGAATTGCGCTGAAGTCCCAGTTGCTGTCGCTCTTTGCGTGATCTGCCGCATTGAATGTGGTTGAATCTTGCAGGTAATTGGTCGTCGTCGTTCCACTCGTGGTTGTAAAGGAATTCTGGTCATTGTAGCCCTGTACGTCGCCGGTGTCCATTCTGACCTGCTCGTTGCGCACGCCGAGAATCGCCGTCATGGTGCTGGAGACGCTCCCCTCCCACTCCGCAAAAAATGCGTAACGGTCGCGGTGGCCGTGGTTGATGTTCAGGAACGTTTCCGGCCACATCGAGGGGTAGCCCTCCACGGGCGGCCAGTAGTCGTTCAGGCTGAAGCGGTGAAACTCGTTGCCGATTCTGAGGATGTCGTCATCGGTCAGGTTGATCTCGGTCTTGAGGGTATAACCAACAGAAACACCGCGCGTGATCATCGGCATGTAGGGCATGGTCGGCGGCGGCGCGAGATTGATCGGGAGCTTGTCGTCGCCGGAATCCATCTTGTGCCAGGTATTCTGCCAGTAGCCGGTGGCGTCGATTACGCCCCAGTCGAAACTGCCGTGATAGCCGAGATTGACGAACGTGGAGTTGTTGGCGAGCATGTCCATCCACTGGTTGACGAATCCCTGGCCCGGAATGTACTGATGCCCGGCCTTGAGCGTCATCCGGTGATTCTCTGACCTGGCGCCGAGGGTCAATCCAAAGTTTCGCGCCTCGTAGTAGGTGGAGGTGATCTTGTTACCGTGGCCGTCGCGGTAATCATCGGCGTGATCGATCGAGCCGGTGACGCCGAGGCTCAGGTTCCGGCTGGCGACCGTTGCGCCAAACGACGCTCCGGCAGCGCGATTGTTGCTCCGGTAGCAGGACGACACGACCCCCTCGGCACGGAGCTGGTCATCGACGGCATAGAGCGGCGGTTGCGACTCGACCCTGATCGAACCGCCGATGCTGTCGCCCCCCTCGCTGACCGGAATTACGCCGGTGTTGACGTAAATATTTCCCACGCTCGACGAGGGCATGTAGGAGAGCGGAGGGTTCATGTGGTTGGCGCAGGCCGAACAGACGATCATGTTATCGACATAGACCAGCAGCCGGTCGTCGGCCAGGCCGTTGATGACCGGAAGGCCCGACACCCCGCCCGCGGACTGGACGTTGACGCCTGCCGCGTCTTCGAGCAGCGTCGCCGTGTCGCTGCTTTTCAGCCGTTTCGCCTCGATTGCGCCTTGCGCTGCATCGGGTTTGCCCTTCACGATAATCTCTCCGGACTGCGCATCCTCGGCCCGAGCTGTCGCCGGAGCAATTGCCAGCGCGAGCAGCAGCGCAGCAAGCGGCCTGAACTTCAGCAGTATTTCATGTGGTTTGTTCATGATAACGCATTGTGATAATAAAAGTTAAGAATGCAGTCATTGGGCGGTTGTCAAATGGCGTAAACGCTCTCACGGAGCGTGTATTGCATCAAAGGCGGCCCGTCATCGCGCGTGGCCGTTAAAAATACATGCGGTACGAGAGCGCTGACAACACAATGTTGATCGAGCGCTCAGGCGTCAGGGGGATGATCTACGCCCGGCAGAACGACCGTTCGGAGCTTGCGATTCAGGCGAGGCGCAAACGTTCGGCCCGCCACAGGTGCGCTCCAAAAGCGCCGGATTTCAGGCTCGACGCCCTGTTCCTCGGCGAGCAGTTCGCGGCAATCTTCGGGGCACGGCTCTTCTGGAGCTGCCACGATTTTCTTTTGCAGAAAACACGCTCCGGCGTAGTCTCGGCTTTTCTGTCCGCAGACGCTCGCCGTAATCGCCTTGCGATTCATGAGAAACCGGCCGCAACAAGTCAGCAGTTGATCTGCGCAAACACGCAGAGAAGCGTCAAAACGACGATATACCGCTTGAATGACCCCATGAATGGTGGCTTGGTTGAACAGAAAATCTGACGAGAAGCACGGGAAGGACAAGGCAGTTCCATGACATGCGAACGAGCGTAAGTACTGCGCAACTGTAAATGATAGCGACAGTTATGCAAACATGCAACAGTGCTGAAGCATAATCGGGTGTTTTGACGTGTTTTTTCGTGGAGGCGAAAGTCGCCAGACAGAATCTTTTCCGGGCGACCGGTTACGGATAGCGGGCGGGGTACAGCGTTTTGTGACGGTCTTTTATCGTCACCGCGCTGAACGAGTACCGGTCGCCGCCTTCATCGCCACGGACGGTGTAATCAGATATTTTGATCCGCATTCCCTTTTTCAGGCTGCCGTCATCTGCCGGATGGGCAATAAAAACGGTAATCGCGGCTCCGCTCCGGAATGAACGCGAGTGGTTGGCTCCGGGCAGGCTTTCGACCTTTGCATCGACGAGGGTAATCCGGTAGTGGGCGCGGCGGGTGCGGTCACGGCCAAGTGTGCCTGAAGCGGGATGCCACTGCCCGTTGCGCCAGATGCCCTTCGCCTTGATAAACGTGTCTGGCGCCCACGCGATCGTCTCGATCACCCCTTCGATATTCATGGGGCCAACAGGAGGACGCATAGACGCCTGTGCCGCAGCAGAGCTGAACAGCATGGCAAGAAGCGGGATGAGCAGCGTGAGCAGCCGTTTCATGATGGGAATTCGTATTGATGTTGATGGAAATTGCCTTTGCTGCCCTTCCGGGGAGCAGACTACTCAAGCCTGAATTCCACGGTCACGACGACCCGCGCGATTTTGTCGATCGTGCTCTTGTCATAGACTCCGCCATAATCGTCCATCCGAGCATCCGCCGTGTTGGGCAAAATATAAAACGCGCCCTGTGAGGCTGAACGCATGGCTCCGAGTTTGGCGTCGCTGTTTTTGATGAACTCCCTGGCCCGCTTCCGCGCGTTCTCGGTAGCCGCGCTGATGAGCGACATTTTGACATCTTCGAGGTTGGAAACGAGATACCTTGGCTCCTGATATTCAAGCTCGTGGCCCGAAGCTTTGTAATCCATCACCCCCTTGCTGGCCGCGATGATCTTGTCGAGCGAGCCGGAACTGACCACGACCGTCTGGCGTCCGACGAAGCCCTCCTGGACGGTCATCATCCGCTCGCCTGTCTGACGAGTGACGAAATTCGGTTCAACCGTTTCGGCCTTGTCGTCGAGAGCGGATTTGCCGAAACCATACTTGCCGATGAAGCCGTCGAGCGCCGCCTTCTCTCTGCGAAGATTCTCAAGCGCCTCCGGGAAGGTCTGGCCGAACGCCTTGGCCGTCACCTGCCACTCGGCATTGTCCGCCCTGACCGGTTTTTCGGCCAACCCCTTGACGACGACCGACGAGCGCCCCGATCCGATGTTCCGTGTCTGATAGCCAAGCACGAACGCTCCGACAATCAAGCCGATGGCAACCAGCGCCCCGAACACCACGACCGAGCGCGACATATTTCCGTTCGATCCATCCGTCTTCATCATCACTCCCGTTTACGGTTTTTGCAGAGATTTGACTTTTCAAGATAACACGAAAAAGAGCGCCTATTCAACGCGCCGACGACCAATATCGAGGCGAAAAATTTATGAGCGCAACAAAAACAGGCTCGATTGCCGCGTCGCAAAGCTTCTTTCCATGACCAGATTCTGCTGAGTGTGTTTGAAATAAAATGAATGTTTACGGCTCCACTCTTTTACGTCGCGCACTTTTTCGGGAATAGTGACCTGCCCGGCGCAGATAAACTTGCCGGACTTATAAATTATTCTATTTTTGCGAGATATAAGTTTCAATCGCAATGCAGCACAGCGAGCGCCACAACCCGCATCTGAACATATTACCTCTATGTTTACTCTTCCTGCCCGGCTCGCTCCGGCTCGCCGGACGTGCTGTTAAGCCCCCGATTCCCGCAAATGCCGACCGCCTGACGTTGGCTTCTGATCGGCTCGACCTCCACCCATCATCGCGCCTCGATGATTGACCGGCGCGACATCGCTTCCACGCAACGCAAAGCGCGCGAGCGCGGCTGGCCGCTTTTTTTCATCCCTGCACATCCGCTTTCTGCTGACGCGACTAACCCTCGTTTCAGGCCTGACATGACTCTTATGGAACTGATATGTTCTTTCAGACAGAGTTTTTTTCAGATAACGAAACCAATAACACGTTATGCCCATCAACAACCCAGCCACTCCGGCAACAGGCGCACAGGGTTCTGCATCTCCAGCGCCGACTCCGGCTCCGGCACAGGGATCGAGCACGACCGCTCAACCGGCATCGGGGACTCCAGCGTCTGGAACCCAGCCTTCCGGTTCGGC
The DNA here is from genome assembly GCF_004118635.1 of Chlorobaculum sp. 24CR. Lineage (GTDB taxonomy): Bacteria > Bacteroidota > Chlorobiia > Chlorobiales > Chlorobiaceae > Chlorobaculum. The sequence continues at coordinate 26,253 of NZ_SDGU01000087.1, forward strand.
AACCTCCGGCTCCGGCACTGCGCCAGCGCCGACTCCAGCTCCGGCGTCATCGCAAACAACAGCAGGAGCCTGGCTGAGCAAAAACCAGGCGGCCGGTTACATCCAGCGTTTTCTGGATGCCGGGTATGACGATCTTTCTGACCTCCTGCCCGACGTGATCAAAACCGTGCTGCAGGGCGAGAAGCAAGGGATCGTCGATCGCCTGGTGCGCATCCGGACACAGGAGCTCCAGAAACCGCAGCCGCTTCCGCCTCCGGCGCTGAAGCCCGGTATGGCAATGGACCTTTCCGCCCCGGTGCTCAAAGGCATGGATGGCGTCTCCATCAAGCTGCCCGATCTGGGATTCGCGCCCGGCCCCAATGTGCGCCAGAATGTCGTTTCGGCGGCAGCCCTGACCGATGAGGAGTGGCTGGCGCTGGCCATCAACAGCGACATGCTCATGGGTCTCGATCTCGAAGCCTTCTTCGAAGGTGAAGCGAGCACGCCCCAGGAGTGCTTCGCGCCTGCCCTGTGGTGGAAAGTCCCGGAATCGAGAGAGTTTTTCAACTGCGAGCACCTCTCCGCGAAGATCAATACAGAAATCACCTATACCTCGAAGTCGGCAACCATGGTTTCGGCGGGCTTCACCTCGGTGACGGCAAGCGTTTCGACCCCTTGGGTGAGCGCGTCGGTCTCGCACGAAAGAAGCTACAAGGAGGCGCAGTCGAGCAAGAAAAGTACGCTTTATATCATCGGCATGTACGATCTCGACCGGGTCAGGGTCGATCTCGACGAATGCGCCGTCGTGTCGCCGCGATTTGTGAGCGCGGTCGAAAACGCGCTGGCCGACGCCAACCCGAAGGAGGCGCTGGCAAAGGTGTTTCAGAAATACGGCCAGATCATCGGCCGTCAGGTCACGCTTGGCGGACGGCTCTTTTTCGTGCACGCCAAGGAGGAGGTGGAGAACTCCAGAATCGAGACGCTCAAAAGCACCACCTCGGCGGCAATCGCCGGAGGCTTCGGAGCTTTCAGCGCCTCGGCGGGCGTTACCGTCGGCTCGTCGTCGGAAAAGCAGGAGAGCAGCCAGAGCATGAACGAAAAGATCGCCTTCCAGGCGGTCGGCGGAGATGTGACGCTTGCCAACGAGCCGGAAAAATGGAAGGATACCATCAAGTCCCCCGCGTTGTGGGAGGTAATCCGCTACGACAAGATCCGCTACACCTATGAACTGCTGAGTCCTGAGCTGCGGGAGCTGGTGCTGATGTACTGGGAGCGTCCGATGGGCAGCGACGAGGGGCCAATCGTGTTGCCGAAGACCAGGGTGGAGACGGCGAAGTCCGCGGACGGCGTGGCCATAAGCGGCTTCAAGATCAGCTTCGAGCAAAAGGTGCCCGGTCTGTCGATGCGCTACTACGCGACCTCGGCGGACGGATGCCTTCACGACTGGGTCAGCGAGGGCAAGCTCTGTGGCGCAGAGAGCGGCAACGGGTCGCCCTTGCAGGAGTTTCTGGTCGAACTGACCGGCGGCCTTGCCAGGCGCTATGAACTGCACTATCGCGCCCTTCGCGCCGACGGCACCTTTACCGACTGGGTGAACGGCAAAGAGGTCTGCGGCGTCAAAGGCATGAAAATCAAGGATATACAGGCCGTGCTCTCTCCGGTGGGCGGCGGCATTTTGCGGATTCCCGCCGAATCGTTCATTCCGAGCGAAAGCAAAGGCACGTTCGACATCGGCAAGTATGGCCCAGGCATCATCTGCGCCAACATTCCCGGTGAGTGGGTGTTGACCTACCAGTTCCAGTACACCGGCTCCAAACCGGTGAGGAGGCGGCTCGAAGCGCTGTTCGCCTCGGCGGATAACCGCCCGGTCAAGGTCGAGTTCAACGGGGCCGTTGTCAATCCGGCAGCCCTCGAGTACAGCACCGGGGCGTGGGATACCAGCGGCCTGCGAACAGCGCGGATCGGAACGGTGACGCTGATGCCCGGCATGAACACGCTGAAGATCAGCCGACCCGGCCCCTGGTCGCCGCACATGAAGGAGTTCCGGCTGGTCGCGGAGGTGATCGATATTCCGGCAATATCGTTCATCGGAAATCCTCCGCTGAACAAAAACAGTATTTATGGCGCAGGCGTCATCATCAGCAGCAATGTCCCTCTTTCGGCGGATTATGAGTTCACATTCACAGGGAAAAAGTCGATAACGTTAGTGCTTGAATGCGTTTACACGGCGGCGGACAAACGTCCGGTAGAGATTGTCATCAACCCCGATGACGCCAAGCCGCAAACCTTCTCCACTGTTCTGGCCACCGTTACCGGGGGCTGGTATAAAGACCGGCAGACCGTGGAAACCATCGGAGAGGTTGTCGTCCGTCCGGGCAAGAACACGCTCAGGCTCGCCAAAAAGGATGGGCCGATTCCGCACATTCTGGAGTTCCGTCTGGCCTGCAGAGAGCCGTTCTTCGATTTCGACCCCGATGCGGATTGATCCTTTGCTTGCGAACTTGCCGATAAAGGGCGGATGAACGAGCCACAGGCGTGGTGGACGGTGCCCGAACTGTAAAAAACGGTTCCGGGCGCCGTCGGCATTTGCCGACACGGCAGTGCGCCATGAGGCATCCGGGTGAAATAAATATCCTCAAACCAACAGGTTTCAAAACCTGCATGTGCTTACAGCATATGCTCATACGAGTTTATTTATAAAAAGCCTTCAATATTTAATTTTTTTATACACGGATTTATGTTATAATGATGCTTCGGTTCAGAAGTTGAACCAAACGCTCTCAAGTAATTTGTGCTTTTTTTTATTTGTCGGCCCATCTCTTTGATAAAAAGCACGATTACTGGTATCACACCTATGAATATTTACATTGGAAATCTTGACTACGAAGTCACTGATGCTGACCTTCACGACGCTTTCAGCGAATTTGGAAACGTCAACAAAGCAAGCGTTATCATGGATAAATTCTCTGGACGCTCCAAAGGTTTTGGCTTTGTTGAAATGTCAAACAGCGAGGAAGCGAATGAGGCTATTTCGTCTCTGAACGAGAGCAAGCTTGGCTCCAGAAACATCAAGGTCAACGAGGCAAAGCCCCGCGAAGAGCGTTCTTCGTCAAGGTACTGAGCCACTGAGGTTTTAATGGATTACCGTTAAGGTATTCTTAACCGATCTATCGACGGTGATGATGCAACACGTTGCTCGTCACCGTCTTTTTTTTTATTTCCCCCCTCCTCTGATAAACAATTCCCTGCCGCTCAATTGCCATTACTTTATTCCCCATTTCCATCTTCTTTCGATGATTGCGATGGTTGCTGCGTCTCGGCCGTCGAAAGAGTCGGTACAGGTTTCTGAAGTTCTGCAACTTTAGCTTTGTGCTGGCTGACTTCATTTTCAAGCGTATCGATGCGTTTACGCTGACTCGATGATTTGATGGTTTTCTTGAGCAGAGCTGGCGAAAGCACCAGCAGCCCAATCAGTACGCCGATGGCGAGTGTCGCCAACAAAACCAGCGAGAGCGAGCCAGTGATTGTCCAGCTAAAAAAAGATACGGTGACCAGCATCGAGTTCTGCAACGCAAACACCACAGCCAGAACCGCAATGAGAAGTGCGACGATCAGATAGAGCGTTGGCATTGTTTTATGGGAATTTGAGTTGGATGAGGCACTGCGGCGTAAAAGTTACCATCAGCTTGACTCAATCACGCTGAATTTCCAGCAAAACCCAACCACAGCGCAAGCGCCCGGTTTACTTCCATCATGGTTGCTTCGTCAAGAACGCCGATGACTTGGCCGATTTTTTCTGCCGGAACGGTCTGAATTTTATCGACCATGATCTGTGAACGCTTCCGCAATCCGTTGTTTTCATCAGGCTCAGCGTCGATTCTGAACAATGGCGTTTCACGCAACTCACTGGTAATCGGCAAGACGCTCACCGATGGGTGTTCCGAGAAATAATTGGATTGTACAACCAATGCTGGCCGAGGTTTACCATAATCGCCCGATAACGCAATCGTTACAACCGAGCCGCGTTTCATGCTTCCCAGCCCTCACGATCGGCAGCCTGTTCAAGGAAGTCATGCATCTCCTTTTCATGAGCATCCATCTTGAGCAACTCCGATTGACGACGGCACTCCGTCGCAAATCCGGGACGCCGCGTATCCGGCACCCAAATCTGCACCGGCCTTAACCCACGCTCCCGAAGCTTGTCTCTGTAACGCTTTACCCTTTCAGTAACGACCTTCATACTTTGCCTCCATTTGTTTTATTCAATCCGTTACATGTAACGTAAGGAATAGGGAAAATAATTCCAAGTTGTATCAGCATTGGATGGGACATTTCCGGGGCACAGGCATTTATTTATAGGTTGATGATCTATCTTCGAATTCTGCAACGCAAACACCACAGCCAGAACCGCAATCACCAGTACGATGATCAAGTAAAGTGTTGGGATGTTTGTATAGGAATTTGGTTTTGATGTGAGGTGATGGATAATATAATCAGCGTTGCTGAGTCTGTAAGATAAAGTGTGTAAACGGTCATAGTTTCCTATCATGTAACAAGGAGCAAAACTATGACCAGAAAGAAAGACAAGACCCCGGACATT
>NZ_SDGU01000088.1 GCF_004118635.1 Chlorobaculum sp. 24CR
GCCGATCTTGGCGACCGCCCGCACATAGCCGATCGTTCTGACATACATCGCGTTCATCGAATTGGTCATGAAGCCAAACACATGCTCGACTCGCGCACGGCTCTTTGATTTCACTCGATTCGAGGCTTTTTGCTCTTCGGTCAGCGGATGGCCTTTCGTTCCTTTTTCGTGGACGTCATTGGTCATTTCACACTCGTCGATAATAGCTTGCTGTCCGACATAGGCGCTGTCGCCGTACAGCGGCTGGCCCACATCTTGCTTTTCGAGCAGCGTTTCCAGCTCTTGGGAATCGTGGTCGCAGGCGGGCGTCACCATCCAGTTGTTGATGAGTTTGGTGCCTTTATCGACCTTGACATGGTTTTTGTAGCCATAGAAACTGGCGTTGTTTTTCTTCAACCACCGGGCATCGACGTCTTTCTGGCGAAGCTTGTTGGGCTTCTGTTTCCAGGCTTCCGGCGTCTGGCCCGCCTTGATCTGGGCGTTTTCTTCGCGGCTGTTGCGCTGG
>NZ_SDGU01000011.1 GCF_004118635.1 Chlorobaculum sp. 24CR
AAGGCAAACTCCCCGAAGGCGTCACGCTCAAAAACCTCCGCTGGTACGAAACGCCCAACAACTGGGCCGATTATGATGGCAGGTAAGCGAACGCATCGACACGGACACCGGGGCTGACACTCGACCCTTACCTGATTTTTACATGATTGCACCATCAGCATATTTCGGACTTTGCGTCAAATCATCGCTTTGGCGCTGTGCAGAACGCTAATGGGGAATCACGACATAGGTGAGGGACATGGTACATATCCATAACATCGGGATATACAAAAGCTTCTGCTTCAGTGGCAATCGTGAACGCAGAATGTGAACCGGAATCAACACCAACAGCAGGGAAAAAACAAGGAGAATCATTTTCGAGTATTCATCCGCATATTTCCAAAAAGCAAAGAGAGTAAAAAGCACCGTAACGGCGATCCAAAAAGTGGTCAGATTTAAATGGAGCGAAAGAAGCGCAGGCCACTCTTTCCCGTTATAAAAAATTCTGGTCAGAAGCGTCATGGCAAGAAGAGCAAAAAGAGTGAACCATGCAATATTAGCAACGTTCAGACTATCTTGAAATCGCTCATTCAGTCCGGCAATTCCAGTCACAACCGCAATGGATACCAGAATATTGAGAATATTCCCAAACGCCTGATGAGGAGTTTGGATGGCTTCTGGATTGTCGATATCCAGCATCAGAAGCTGTTCGTAAGCCTTCACAAGATCAAGCAACTTTTCCATCCGGTCTTCTGCATCAAAGAGTTAGAAAAAAACGAGTCTTATCAACTCGCTGTATCCTGGCGACGGACAATCACTTCACCTTGATTACCGGCACTGAAGAATCGCCGTCAACATTTACAAAAATGTATTCATGAGGCGCAACCTCATCAGTCTTTTCACCACTGAACGAAACCATTACCCTCAATGTATCTCTCCTTTTTGGAATGATCGAGGTAATCCGCGCCCAAGAAATCTTTGGCCGGTTTTTAGCCATGCGGATCAGCCGTTCCGTCCCTGGATTTTTCTTTTCGGAGCGTAACTGAATCTTGTGAACAAAATCATAGGTTCCTTTTTTAAGGTTAAGATTCCAAAAGTAGTTGTCGTGCCACGAACTGTATTTCTTCCGGTTTTTTCCGTTGTATGCATTCTTGTCATCATGGTAATTCACAAAATCCTGAAAAGCATTGCTCGATAAATCATCCTCCCATGTATCCTCTTTTGCAGGAAAAAAAGGGATAAAACACGGAATGGGACCATTTTTTACCAACGCTATAGGCTGCTCTTTCATGTAGCTTGTCTTGACGAAAAGCACCTGATATTTATAATCCTGGTCATACTTCGGAACTCCGACATAAAATATCACTGCTCCCGCACGACCGTTGCCAAAATCTACATGGTATGTCTCACCGGGTAAGAAATACCTCCACTTCTTGCCATCATTCATGGCAATCTTGTATTCGTAGGTATCGCGCTGGACTTCTGACGGTCTCGGCGGGGCTGAAAATGCTGGCGCAAAGGGCAAAAGCAGACTCAACAATACTCCTGCGCAATAAACTGCAATCGAATTTCTCATAACATCAAATGCTTATGGTTATCAGAAACGACAGCACAGAAAAAAAACACTGAACCACAAACAAAAGGTAGAAAAAACGAATACAGAAGACAAGCATTTACCATGATCAGCCATGGTGCTCTCCACCCTTGACCGTTAGCTTGCCAGCAAGCTTAAAGCATCGATAAACACTTATAAAAATTATACTTAGCTCATTCGGTGGGCATTGAAACTCTCATCCGGATTCCTTCAGAAGTTTCGGTTTCAGGCTCAGAGGCTCACCCAATGTACACTTCGATCCCGGCACTCTCATGATCAATAACCAGCGAAACCGGAGAAAACCGCTATCGGAAACCATCTGAAAAAACAACCCGCTGACTGATTTCGGCAATTCCGTCGTCCAACTGTTACAGCGTCAGAAACGCTGCACGACCGTTCCGAAACAATGCTTGACCAGGAGGCTACCATGAAAAAACTGATTGCATTGACATTGCTGATCTCGATATCCGGCTGCGCGTCTTACCGATACCATAAAGACGGACGAAGAGACCGGGATGACCGGCATCGCCGTGAGTACAGAAAAGACCGGGATGACCGAAGAGATTACGACGACCAGCGTGACCGCGACGACCGGTGGGAAAGGCGCTGAAACTGAACGGCCAGGCATGACCATCACCGGAAATGCCTGGTCGTTTTCCGTTTATCGGGATTCAGCGGTTGAGCGCCCGGCTCATGAAGTTTTGACGATCCAGTACAGCTCGCCGCCTTGGCGGACCTTCTCGAAACGGCCCGAAGCGAAGAGCGAGTCGAGCGCCTCGCGAATTTTCGTAGCGTCGCCGTCGAAGAGCTTGCCGAGCGCCGCTTCGAGTTCGCGCTCCTGCACCGGGTGGCGGTAGGCGATGCCGGAGAGGGTGCCGAGCAGGTTCTCCGCCGAACCGAGGTTCATTTCGCCCTTGGCGGGATTCAGCACCGGCGCGGCGGCGGAAAGAATGAAGACCGCGCGCTGGACGAGTTCTTCGCCCGGAATGTCGGCCATGCTTTCCGGTGCGGGCCGGGTTGGCAGCACGAGGTGGATCATGTCGGGCCTGATGGCGGAGAGCACCGCCGCCATATCGTTCAGCGCCGCCTCCGAGTCGTTCAGCCCGGCGATGAGCATCACCTCGACCCAGAGCTTCCCGGCGTACTCCTGCCTGAAGAGCCGCAGCCCTTCGACGTGCTTCTCGAAAGTGAATCCGGGCGCGGGCCGGTCGATGCGCTCGAACAGCTCCGCCGAACCGGCGTTGAGCGACGGCAACACCGCATCGGCCCGGAGCAGCTCCCGGCGCACTTCCGGATCGCTCAAAAGCGAACCGTTGGTGATGACCGCCACCGGAATTTCCGTCGCCTTCTTGACCTCGGCGATCAGCCAGTCGAGACCCTTGTAGAGCGTGGTCTCGCCGGAGCCGACAAAGGTGATCCAGTCGATCTTCTTCCCGCTCAAGACCGTTTCGAGAATCTCCGCCAGAATATCTTCCTTCGGGAAGAATTCGCGCCGCTCCGTCACGTACTCCTTCGTGCGGCCAAGCTGGCAATAAACGCAGTTCCACGTGCAGCTCTTCGATGGCAAAAGATCGACGCCAAGCGACTGGCCAAGGCGTTTCGAGGAGACCGGTCCGAAAACGTAGTTCATAACAAAGCTCCCATTGACGATCAGCCCGCTTCCGCGGCGGTTTCCAGTTCCGACATTTTGGCGGAACTCTCCGCCTCGAACGCCTCGCGCGACACATGCGGCAGCACCAGGCTGGAGACGGTGAAGGCGATGATCTCCAGCGCGAAAATGGCCGCGTAAGCGAGCATGTGGTTGCCCGAAAAGTGATAGACAAGGTCGCGAATCACCCCCGCGCTGGAGTGGCCGATGAAAATGGCCAGACTCTGCGCGGTGCCCCACAAGCCCATGTAGATGCCGCTGCGTCCGGCGGTCATGTTCATCATCATGGTGATGTTCGAGACGCTCGCCGCGCCGAGACCGATGCCGGTCACGACCAGCGCGATGCGCAAAAACTGCATGTCGCGCATGAACCCGGCGGCGATAATCAGCCCGAAGCCGACCGCGCCGAACACGTTACCGAAATAGGCGCCGCGTCTTGTGCCGATGCGGGAGAGCAAAAAGCCCGTCAGCAGCATGAAGATGAGTTGCGTGCCGCCCATGAGCGGCTTGAAGAGCTTGGTGGTCTCCGAAACCTGCATCCCGAACACCTCCGCGCCGAACGGATCCATCACCACCTCGTTGGCAAAGAGGGCGAAAATGGAGATGAAGATGTAGAACGCAAAGAGCATGGTGTTGGGCGACGAAGCGAGCAGGCGGATCGCCTGTGAAAACGGAATGCTGTGCTTCTCCTTGCCTGTGCCGACCGCGGCATTCCGGCGTTCGACGCCAAGCACGGCGACCAGGCCGAAGACGAGAGCGACGAGGCCGCCGATTTCGGCAACCTGGGTCAGCCGCTCCGGCGTGAAGACCTTCAGATAGACGCCGATGCTGTAGTTCGAGATGATGGCCGTCAGCACCATGAGCGTCCAGCTCGCCCCGGCGATCTTGCCGATGTCTTTTTCGTCAACCATGTCGGCGATCAGGGCGTAATAGGCGGTCGTGGCCACCTGGAGGCCAAAGCCGAAGATCAGGAAAATGGCGCTGAGCTTCCAGAGGCCCACATCGCCTAGCGCGGAAAAGATGATGCTGACCAGGCTTCCCGCTCCGTCGAGCCGCACTTCGTAGGCCGCCGTCGGCGCGAGGATGAACGACACGATGCAGCTCACGAGGCCAATGAGAATGTAGGGTGTGCGGCGGTAGCCGAAGATGCTGTGGCGGTCGGAGAGGTTGCCCGCCCACACCTTGACGCCGAGAATGGCGAGCAGCTCCTTGAGGCTGATGAGGCCAAGCGCGATGGTGGCGGGAAGAAACAGCTCCTTAATCATGACCCGGTTCAGAATGTCCTGCACGAAGCCGAGCATGATGCCGAACCCTATCTGAAACAGCGAAAGCCGGACAAGGTTGAAAACCCGAAAAAATTTATTCATGAAGCGCGGAAATGGATTGGGACTGCCTGAAAGCCTCTTCGGCAAATGCGGCCTTAATTTACACAAAACCCCCGCTTTCTCAAGGAATCGGTCAGGCTAGCTGCTTTGGAAATCAGGGCGATTTTGGTTATCGTGACTTGTCAAAATGGCGCTGGTTCGCGAGCGCCGAAAAATCATCTTGGGGGTGCTTTGCTGCGGCAAGGCTGAGATCATACCCCTGTAACTTGATGCAGGTAATGCTGACGCAAGGAAAGATGAAGCACGCCACCCCGACCAGCTCTGCTTCACCATCCCTTCCGACACGGAACGCCTGCTTTTCTTTCTGACTCGCTCCATGAACCAAGAGAACCCGTCCTGCCCCGAAAAGCACTTTTTCGGCCCCGCATCGTCCCGCATAACCCTCAATGGCAGCATCTGGCCCGTCGTGGTCGGCATGAGAAGCGTCACCCTCACCCGCAGCTACGAGTGCAAGGGTGAGCGTTTCGACTCGATGCCGCTCTACGACACCAGCGGCCCGTTCGGCGATCCCGATTTCAGCCACGACGTACGCAAAGGGCTGGAGCCGGTGCGCGACCAGTGGGGCTTCGACTGCGGCGCGGTCGAGTCGGCGGGCGCGGCACTCTCGATGACAGGCCGCAAGCCGCGCGTGGCGAAGGCGGGCGAGGCGGTCACGCAGATGCACTTCGCCCGCAAGGGCGTCGTCACGCCGGAGATGGAGTACGTGGCGATCCGCGAGAACCAGGCGCTGGAAGCGTGGATCGAAAAGCACGGCGGCACACCGGTGACACCCGAAATGGTGAGGGACGAGGTGGCTCGCGGACGGGCGATCATTCCGGCCAACATCAACCACCCGGAGATCGAACCGATGATTATCGGGCGCAACTTCCGGGTCAAGATCAACGCCAACATCGGCAACTCGGCGCTCGGTTCGTCGATTGACGAGGAGGTCGAAAAGGCGGTCTGGGCCTGCCGCTGGGGCGCGGACACGGTGATGGATCTGAGCACGGGCAGGAACATCCACCAGACCCGCGAGTGGATTCTGCGTAACTCGCCGGTGCCGATCGGCACGGTGCCGCTCTACCAGGCGCTCGAAAAGGTGGGCGGCAAAGCCGAGGAGCTGAGCTGGGAGGTCTATCGCGACACGCTGGTCGAGCAGGCCGAGCAGGGGGTTGACTACTTCACCATCCACTCCGGCATTCTCGCCGCCACCTTGCCCGCCGCCGAAGCGCGCCAGACCGGCATCGTCTCGCGCGGCGGATCGATCATGGCCCGCTGGTGCCGCGCCCACAACCGGGAGAATTTTCTCTTCACCCACTTCGACGACATCTGCGACATTTTGCGCAGCTACGACGTAGCCGTCTCGCTCGGCGACGCGCTTCGCCCCGGCTCCATCGGCGACGCCAACGACGCGGCGCAGTTCGGCGAGCTGAAAACCCTCGGCGAGCTGACGCTCCGCGCCTGGGCGCGCGATGTGCAGGTGATGATCGAAGGCCCCGGCCACGTGCCGCTGCACATGATCCGCGAAAACATGGAGATGCAGTTGAAGCACTGCCACGAAGCGCCCTTCTACACCCTCGGCCCGCTCGTGACCGACGTGGCTGCGGGATACGACCACGTCAACTCGGCCATCGGCGGCACGCTCATCGCCAGCCTCGGCTGCTCGATGCTCTGCTACGTCACACCGAAGGAGCACCTCGGCCTGCCCGACCGCGACGACGTGCGCGAAGGCGTCATCGTGCACCGCGTCGCCGCCCACGCCGCCGACATCGCCAAAGGCAGCCCGACCGCCTGGCTGCGCGACGAGCTGATGAGCAAGGCACGCTACGCCTTCGCCTGGGAAGACCAGTTCAGCCTCGCCCTCGACCCGCTCAAAACGCGGCAAATCCACGCCCAAAACATCGCCGCCACCGGCGACACCGCCGCCACCGCCAAATTCTGCACCATGTGCGGCCCCGACTTCTGCTCGATGAAACGCTCGCAGGAAACGACTGAGGGGATGTAAATCGTCTTCTTTTCTTATAAGTCCTATAGGTCGTATAGGACTTATTCGGCCTTCAGCGCGCACTTGACAGCTCCGATTGCCGTCAGTTCGAATAGGTGTGCAGTATCGGGTTCTGGATTAGGAGGCATATCGAGAGGATGAGTAGGTTTTGGCGGTTTTGACAATATCAGGCCGCCGTTGCGATCACCTTGCCGGATTTTCGTCGTCTCGTTCCCAATTCCTGGGATTGTTTCTGATATAGGTTCTGATGTTGTCCAGATCACGTTCATTTCTGATGACCCGTTCAAAGTAATTCCGCTGCCAGATTTTCCCGATCATATCCAAACCATTCTCCTCAATGTGAGCAAGAACATCGTGGATCGACATTGATTTGAACGCCCCAACAATCATTCCCAATGTCGGTATTGCTGCGGTTCTTGGAACTGTAGGGGTAGGCCTCGCGCCTACCCTTTCCCCGGCACCACAAAAATTCGATTGGTCCCGTTCGTTGATAACCACAATGCCATGCAAGTGATTAGGCATAATTACGTACTCGTCCAGCGAAACCATCGGAAACCGGTCAGGCAACGTTCGCCAATTGCGTTCCACAATTTCACCAATTGGTGTCAGTTTGAATGAATCTGTAGAATCGGGTTCGGAATTGCGAGGAGATTCGTGAGAATGGGTAGCCGCGAGGGCTACCCCTACAGGATGTATAGGTTTTGGCGGTTTTGACAATATCAGGTCGCCGTTGCGAGTGCAAATCGTTACGAAATACGCGCCACCTTTTGAATAGTCATACTCGGCCAACCGAATCGAGTGGCGATGATGTTTTTGATGATCGTAGTTCACGTGGATCATAACGCCTGGGCTCAGCCGACCCGAAAACGCGCCAGCGTTTTTGGGGTCGGCTGTAGCCCATTGTTATGCAATATTTGCAGAGTAGGTTGTCCGCAATTCATTGGATAAATTTTCAAGATCAGGAAACAATTCACCTCTGCGAAACCCAAGTGTTTCAATGTCAAATGATAATTCGCGAACCTTTTGCTTTGGGATTGTTAACTTGGTAAGCACCTCAGAAGGCAGCCCGGCTTTTTCCAGTGCTATATTTGAGGAGTGAATGGTAAAGCACCCTTGCTGCACAAACATTCTTTGATCGGTTTCGGATGCCATTGCAGCTGCAATGGTATTTGGCTCTTTGCTTTGATGATAGAACGCAGGAAAAATATGTTCTTCATACATTTTGGCATCCAATGCGGCAGTTACATTTTCGATCCCTTGCGATTCATTCAACCCATGAGGTTCAAGTACCCAAAGACATGCATCATTTGGCTGGCCATTTATCCGCCATGCATTTTCCAAAGCGAAAAACAATGCGACCATGGGCGATCTGCTCCAATCTAATAATCTTGTTGGCAGCCCATAATGCTGCATTAGAGCAAGCCACGATGCTAACCGATCGTATTCGGGCAATCTTTGATGCCGTATTCCCGCGCGGGATCGAAACCGATGCGTGAAATTACGTTCATCTCCAGAGTCAAATCCTCGTTTTATTGTTGGTGTTACTGCCCATTGCGCATCTCGATGACCTCGAAACCAAAGAATACGGTTTTCGGTTCCCATACGATCACGGAGATACTCAGTGAGACTTCCGATTGATTCAATGTTCTGTGACATGCTCAGTCCTTAAAGTGCATAACAGTGTTTATATGGTTCCATATAAGAAACCTGATTCTTGATTCGTGTCAGCATAAGCCGCCAGCTATTCGCAGTCATAAAATCAGATAAAACATTCTACTTCAAAGCCTTACATCCATCAGCGAATTTTATTCTGCGGTGTTATACGGATCAGCATAACACTCATTTGTTCAAACGCGACCGACCAATCAGCGCTCATTCTCAAAAAAATAATTTACCGCAAATCCACCCACAAAACCAACCCCCATTACTACCCCGCCTTCACCGGCAACACCGCCGCCACCGCAAAACTCTGCACCATGTTAGCACCGACTTCTGCTCGATGAAACGCTCGCAGGAAACAACTGCCGAATCGTAACTCTTTTCCCTATAAGTCCTATACGACCTATAGGACTTATAAGACCTATTCTCCCAGCCATAAAAAACAAAAAAGGCTGCCCAATCACTGAGCAGCCTTTCAATGCTGAAATTCCAACCTCTTACTTTTACCCCGCAGCTTCCACGATCGCCATGAAATCATCGGCTTTGAGGCTTGCGCCGCCGATGAGGCCGCCGTCGATGTCGGGCATGGCGAACAGTTCGACTGCGTTGGAGGGTTTGACGCTGCCGCCGTACTGGATTCTGAGGTGATCGGCGGTTTTCTGGTCGTAGAGTTTGGCGACCCTGGCCCGGATCATCGCGTGCACCTCCTGCGCCTGCTCTTTGGTGGCGGTCTTGCCGGTGCCGATGGCCCAGACCGGTTCGTAGGCGATCACCAGATTGCTGATGTCCGACACGTCAGCCAACCCCTCGACCACTTGGGCAGTGACGATTTCGCCGGTCACGCCGCGCTCGCGCTCGTCGAGCGTTTCGCCGACGCAGAGGATGACGCGCAGCCCTTCGGCCAGCGCCTTTTTGACCTTGAGATTGACCGTGGCATTGGTTTCGCCGAACAACTGGCGACGCTCGGAGTGACCAATGATGACGTAGTTGCATCCGGCGGCGGCAAGCATCCGGGTCGAAACCTCACCGGTAAACGCGCCATCATTTTCGTAATGACAGTTCTGCGCGGCAAGCTTGACGCCGCTCCATTCGATCACCTTGCCAACTTCGTACAGTGCCGGAAATGCAGGCGCTATGCCCACTTCGCAGGTCACGCCGTCGCTACCGGCCTTCTCGGCAATCTCGGTCGCCAGCTCTATCGATTCGGCAATGGTGTTGTTCATTTTCCAGTTGCCAACCACAATTTTTCTGCGCATATCAGTAATCGGTTATAACTTCACTGTAAATTTTATCGATATCGGCCACCTTGAAAGTGTGCTTCCAGAAGCGGGAGTCCTTGAGTTCAATCTTGTCCTGATCGATTGCCGTGACGTAGCCGTGCCAGACACGCTGCTCACGGGTAATCAGGTTGATCTCCTTGTCGAGCAGTTCGCGTGCTCCGCCGATCTGCCGGTTTGTATAGATTATCTGTCGTTTGCCCATGGATATGGTGTTTGATTTGGCTCGCTATTTAACAAAAATATCGAGGATTTCATAATGTAACTCCCCTTTCGGCACGGTTATCGTGACCTTGTCGCCCACCGACTTGCCAATCAGCGATCGGCCGACAGGTGAGCGCACGGATATTTTGCCAAGATCGGAATCGGCCTCCTCGGATGACACCAGAGTGTATTCGATGAGTTCTTCCTCGTCGTCCAGATTACGAAGCTTCACCGAAGTGAGAATGTAAACCCGATCGGTCTTGATCTGCTTCGGATCGAGAATGGTGGCCGATGCCAGTTTGTTTTCCAGTTCGCCGATTTTCGCTTCGAGCTGAGACTGCTCTTCGCGGGCGGCGTCATACTCGGCATTTTCGCTCAAATCCCCATGTGAGCGCGCTTCGGCGATCTTTTCGAGCACCGCCTTGCGGGTTTCGGTTGTCAACTGGTGAAGTTCATCCTTGAGCCGGTTATACCCATCCCGTGTCAGATAAATTCGTTCACTCATGTCAGTTCATGGTTTTGGTTGGCGGTGCTGGAGAGCGAATGCTCGCTCGGGCACCGCTAAAAACGGTCATAACCGTCCCGCCCCGAAACCGTTCGAGGCAAAAGGTTTTTAGCGATGTCCACCAGACGTTACAGCAGCGATGGCTTGGCAAACAAAAAAAGTAAAGTCAGCAGCCGGGCTGACTTTACTTCGTTCAGATGAATTTAAGAATCTTTCCCCTGCAAGCAAAACCCGTTACAGATTAAACGCCAGATACATGCGGCTCGGGCCGCGTTCGACGAGCAGGAACAGCAGCTCCCCTTTTTTCTTTTTCCCAGCGATTGCATTGAATGCGGCAACCGACTCCACCGGCTTTTTATCGACCGAAATAATCACGTCGCCCGGACGGAGGCCAACCGAGAAGGCCTTGCTCGACCGACTGACCGCGCTCACCACGATCCGGTGCGAGTCTGCTTTCAGATTCAGCCGGTCGGCCAAATCGGCGGTCAGCGGAGCGACCGCGAAGCCGAGCAGCTCATTGGCGGACTCGGCGCTCTGGACCGATGCGACCGCGTTGTCCGGCAGTGATTCGAGAAGCGCGTTGATGGTGCGGATCGCGCCATCGCGATTGACCTTGATATCCGCCCTGCTGCCTGGCGCCTGGGCGGCGATCTGGTTGCGCAGTTCGGCTGAATTGCTCACCTTTCGCCCGTTGAATTCGAGGATGACATCCCCGCTCTTCAGCCCCGCTTTGGCCGCCGGGCCGCCCTGCATCACCGTGCCGATCACGACCCCTTCGGGCGTCTTGAGATGCAGCCCTTTGGCGATATTTTCATCGACATCCTGAATGGTGACGCCGAGATAACCGCGCACCACCTTGCCATTTTTCAGCAACGAGGTATAGACCCGGTACGCCATGTTCGAGGGCACGGCAAAGCCGATGCCATCGAAACCGCCGGTACGGCTGGCGATGGCCGTGTTGATGCCCACCAGCTCGCCGCCGATGTTGACCAGCGGGCCGCCGGAGTTGCCGGGATTGATGGGCGCATCGGTCTGGATGAAATTCTCGTAATCGGCCACGCCGACATTGACCCGCCCCTTGGCGCTGACGATGCCCTGCGTTACCGTGCGGGCGAGATTTTTGCCGAGCGGACTGCCGATGGCCAGCACCCACTCACCGACACGCAGCTTGTCGCTGTCGCCAAACGCGATCGGCCTGAGACCGGAACCGGAAATCTTCAGCACGGCCAGGTCGGTGCGGGGATCGGCGCCAACGATCTTTGCCGTGAATTTGCGGTTATCGGAGGTCATCACCGAAATGGAACCCGCCTTGTCGATCACATGGTTGTTGGTCAGAATGTAGCCATCCTGGCTGACGATGACGCCCGATCCCAGCCCGTGGATGACCTCCTTGCGCACACCTGGCGCTTCGGGCGAAGGGAAGTTGAACATCTCGCCAAAGGATTTGCCGAAGAAATCGAAGGGGGTCATGACGCGCCGGGCCACCTCGGTTTCGGTATAGATCGTCACCACCGAAGGGGTAGCCGATTCTGCGATCCGGACGAAGGCGTCGTTGAAGTCAGCAAGCGTCCTGATCGGATGGCTCCGCAGGGTTTCGGCGGCTATGCTCGCGCGAGGATGGTTGCCAACCGTAAAGCCGCCGCCATCATTGCTGTGAAACGAAACATCGAGATTGGAAAAGGCAAGCGCTCCGGCAACAACGCCAACGGAAATGAGCGCCGCAGACTTGAGCATGGTTCTTTTCTTTTTCATAGTGCGTCAAAGTGTTGAGGTTATCAGTGAGATTTCTCAATACTCTCGAGGGCGGTCAGGCCGGCCCTCATCTTGTTCATGGTCTCTTCGTATTCAAATTCGGGCGTCGAGTCGGCCACGATGCCGCCCGCCGCCTGAAAATAGATGACGCCATCACGGATCACCATCGTTCGGATGGCGATGGCCGTATTCAGCCCGCCCCGGAAATCGAGGTAGCCAACCGCGCCGCCATACAAGCCGCGCTTCTCCTTCTCGAGCTCGTAGATGATCTCCATCGCCCGCACCTTCGGCGCACCGGTGAGCGTACCTGCCGGGAAGCACGACCAGAAGGCATCCATCGCGGTCAGCCCCTCCTGCAACTCGCCCCGGACGTTGCTGACGATGTGCATGACGTGCGAGTACTTTTCGATCACCATCATCTCGTTGGTCTCGACCGTGCCGATCTTGGCGATGCGCCCGATGTCGTTGCGGCTCAGGTCGATGAGCATCAGGTGCTCGGCCCGCTCCTTCTCGTCGGAGATCAGCTCGCGGGCATTGCGCTCGTCCTCCTCGAAGCTCTCGCCGCGCCGCCGCGTTCCGGCGATCGGGCGGGTATCGACGATGCGTCGCCCCGTGTGGTCGCGCTCGACTTTGACCAGAAGTTCGGGCGAGGAGCCGACGACGTGGAAATCCTCGAAGTCGAAAAAGTAGAGGTAGGGCGACGGATTGATCGTGCGCAGTACGCGATAGACGTCAAAGGGCCGCGTGTGCAGTGTGCGCTTCAGGCGTTGCGAAATCTGCACCTGGAAGATGTCGCCGGCGAGAATGTACTCCTTGGCCTTGAGCACTTTTTCGTAGTACTCGTCGCGCGTGGTGTTCGAGACGACCGGCTCCGGCCTCTCCGGCTGGAACGGCACGAGAGCCGGAACGAGCGGCTTCTGCAACAGCGCCGCCAGCTCGTCGATCTTGCGCCCGGCTCGCTCGCGGTCGGCGTCGCCGAGATAGTTGGCCACCACGAAAAGCTTGCGCATGACGTTGTCGAAAATGACCAGCGTGTCGCAGAAGAGCAGACAGAGGTCGGGCATTTCCGCCGGATCGGGCTGTTCGGCGGCGGGAATCTTTTCGATGAGGTGCATGGTGTCATAACCGAAGTAACCGAACATGCCGGAGGTGGTCATCTGAGGCGAGCCGTTCTTGCTGCGCGGCGTCTCGCCGGAGGTGAACATCGCCATGCAACGATCCACGACAGCGCGCAAATCGCTCCGGTCGCCGATGAGCGACGAGAGAGCGCCGAACCGTGCGTCACGTACGTCGAGCGAAACCTCGCCGCCAACCGTACCTTTCAGCACAGCCACCGGATCGACGGCGATATAGGAGTAACGGGCCATGCGCTCCTCCCCCTCGACCGATTCGAGCAGGCAGGAGTAGGGGCGCTGGAGTTTGAGATAGACCGAAACCGGAGTTTCCGTATCGGCCTGAAAGGTTCTGACAAGAGGGGTCAGGATAAAGGCGGGTTCCTCTTTGGGATCGGTCGCCTGCTCTGAAAAAGATCTGATCATGAATTAGTGGATACTACGATAAAGTAAAAAAATCATATGATGACAGTCTCGCCGTTTCTATATTAAGTACTCTGAATACCGCATGGCGTTCAGATTACCGATACGCCCGAAACACGATGACCATCAAGCTGCTTCTCGAATACGCAAAAGAAGCTGTCGCCATGAAAATTACAAGCCGGTCGAGCCGGAAGTGGTTCACCGCACTCATGTTTTCGCCGGGAATGATTTTTGCCTCGGCTTACCTTCTGGTCTGGCTGTCGATGAATCTCTGGCTCGACCACACCTTCAAGGGCCATCTGGAGCAGGTTTTCATCTCCGAAGCCGGTCAGCGCTTCCAGATCGACATCGGCTCGCTCCGCTCAGGCGCCGACCTGAATTCGCTGATGCTCAAAAAGCTGGAACTGACCCCGATCGGTGGCGCCGAAAACCTGAGAACAAACCGGCCATCCCTCGAAATCGCGGAGCTTCAGATTGAATGCCCCGACCTCAGTTTCTTCCCATTCAGGCCGGCGGACGAGATGCCCGCCCTTCGCAAAGTCTGCCGCAAGATACTCTCGAACAGCCCTCAGTGAACCACCAGCCCCATGCGATTCCAGCGAATGGAGGCGATCTTTTCAACCGGATCGAACAAGAGCGGCAGATCGGGATCCCATGACCAATAGACCATCATCGCCTGGCCCACCATGTCGCTTTCCGGCAGAAAACCCCAGTAACGGCTGTCGAGGCTGTTATCGCGGTTGTCGCCCATCGCGAAATAGTAGTTACGGCTCACCATGTAGCGACTGGCCGCCTGGCCATCGATAAACACCTGGTCGCCGGACTGGCTGACCGTATGCCCCTCGTAGGCAATCAGGTCGCGATAGAGCGGAAGCGTTTTCGCTGAGAGCGTGATCTGGTCGCCGCTATGCGGAATATGGATCGGGCCGTAGTTGTCCTTGTTGAAATCGGACATACTCGGAAAAATCTGGAATTCTGGTACGCCGGGCGGCATCTTTGCGCCAATGAACTGGGCGTGAGGCGGCTGTGGCGAAAGCTTGCCGTTGATGTAAACCTGCTGGTTGCGGATTTCGAGATTGTCTCCCGGCAGGGCGATGCAGCGCTTGATGTAGTTCAGGCTGCGGTCGCGGGGGAACTTGAAGACGATAATGTCGCCTCGGCGGACGTCGTGAACCTTCGGAAGCCGGATGTCGGTGAAGGGCACCCTGGCGCCATAGACGAATTTGTTGACAAACAGAAAATCGCCGGCAAGCAACGTTTTTTCCATCGATCCGGTCGGAATTCTGTATGATTCGATGACGAACATCCTGAGAACCGTCGCCACGAGCGCTGCGATAATGAGGGCCTCGAACCATTCACGCGACTGCGTCTTACCGTTTTTTCCTTTTGGGGTTGTGTTCTGTTTTTTCACGCTTTATCTGTTTTGCATGCGTTGCCGCGATTGCCTGACCACACGATCTTTGAGACGTCAGACGTCGCGGTTTCCGGCGCGACCGCGCCGGTTTTCTCGTCGGTAAATCATCATTCATCGATGTTCAGGATGGCGAGGAACGCCTCCTGCGGCACCTCGACGCGCCCCACCTGCTTCATGCGCTTTTTGCCCTCTTTCTGCTTTTCGAGCAGCTTGCGCTTTCGGCTGATATCGCCGCCATAGCACTTGGCGAGCACGTTCTTGCGCATGGCCGAGATGCTCTCGCGGGCGATCACCCGGCTGCCGATGGCCGCCTGGATCGCCACCTCGTACATCTGGCGGGGAATGATGCCCTTGAGCTTCTGGCAGAGCTTGCGCCCCCACTCGTAGGATTTGGAGCGGTGCACGATCGACGACAAAGCATCGACCGGCTCGCCGTTGAGCAGCACGTCAAGCTTGACCAGGTCGGAGCGACGGTAGCCAATGTACTCGTAGTCCATCGAAGCGTACCCCTTGGAGATCGACTTGAGCTTATCGTGAAAGTCGAACACCACCTCGCCCAGCGGGAACTCGAAGTGCATGTTCACCCTCGCCGTGTCGAGGTAGTCGGTGTTCTTGTACTCGCCGCGGCGATCCATGCCAAGCTTCATGATGTTGCCGATGTACTCCGACATGGTGATGATCTGCATCGAAACATACGGCTCCTCAATCCAGTTGATTTTGGTCGTTTCGGGCATTTGCGAGGGGTTATCGACCTCGACCGTCTCGCCGGTGGTCATCATGACGCGGTACTCGACGTTCGGTACCGTGGTGATGATGTTGACGCCGTACTCGCGCTCCAGCCGCTCCTGGATGATCTCCATGTGCAACAGGCCGAGGAAGCCGCAACGGAAGCCAAAGCCAAGCGCCACCGAGGTCTCGGGGGTATAGACCAGCGAGGCGTCGTTGAGCGAGAGCTTTTCGAGCGACTCGCGCAAGTCTTCGAACTCGTTCGATTCGACCGGATAAAGGCCGCTGAAGACCATCGGCTTCACATCCTTGTAACCGGCGAGCCGCTCCGAGGCGGGATTGTCGAGCAGCGTCACCGTATCGCCGACCTTGGCGTCCTTGACATCCTTGATCGAGCAGATCAGGTAGCCCACGTTGCCCGCTTCGAGCACCTCTCTCGGATTGCGCTTGAGGCTCATGGTACCGATCTCGTCGGCCATGAAAATCTTGTCGTTGGCGAAAAAGCGCACCCGGTCGCCTTTGCGGAGCACGCCATCGACGATCCTGATGTAGGCCACCGCGCCGCGATAAGCGTCGAAGACCGAATCGAAGATGAGCGCCCGGAGCGGCATCTGGCGATTGTCCGCCGGAGCGGGCACGCGATCCACGATCGCCTCCATCAGCTCGTCCACGCCGATGCCCGCCTTGGCCGACACCTGGAGAATTTCATCGCGATTGACGCCGATCAGGTCGATGATCTGCCGCGCAACGCCCTCGACATCCGACGAAGGCAAGTCGATCTTGTTGATAACCGGAATGATTTCCAGACCCGCTTCGATGGCCAGATACAGGTTCGCGATGGTCTGCGCCTCGACCCCCTGCGTGGCATCGACCACGAGCAGCGCGCCCTCGCAGGCAGCCAGCGAGCGCGAGACCTCGTAGCTGAAGTCCACGTGGCCGGGAGTGTCGATGAGGTTGAAAATGTAGTCCTGGCCATCATTGGCCTTGTAGCGCATCTGCACCGCGTGGCTCTTGATGGTGATGCCGCGTTCCCGCTCCAGGTCCATGTCGTCGAGCACCTGGGCGGTGGACATCTGATTGCGTTCAAGGGTATGGGTCACTTCGAGAAGCCGGTCGGCAAGCGTCGATTTACCATGGTCGATATGGGCGATAATGCAGAAATTCCGGATCATGCCGACTTCTGTTCCTGACGGAGGCATAAGTATCTGTCCTGACAAGTGATAGGGTTGCGAAACGGGCCGACCAAAAAGTGGCAGACCTCAAATTATCAAATCGATGAATATACGAAGAAAATCGTGACCGTCGAGCGCGATGTGCATGAACTGGGCAACGCTGACGAACGGTCACGGTCAGTGCTCTTTCTCGAAATCGACTGCCTCGACCTCACTCCAGCCGCAACGCCTCGGCTCCGGGGCGCAGCCCTCTGGCCAGCGACTCGCCATCCATCGCCTTCTTGCCCTCGGCCTGCACGTCGAGCAGCTCCAGCCAGCCATCCGAACCGGCGGCGAGCAACCGCCTGTCCTCGACACGCAGCGTACCCGGCGCTTCCAACGCTCCTCCGCCGACGAACGGACGGGCGCGGTAGATTTTGAGGCTCTTGCCGCCGAAGGTTGTCCAGGCGGTCGGCTTGAGCGCGAGGCCGCGGATGAAGTCGTGCAGGCGGCAGACGGGCTGATTCCAGTCGATGCGAGTGTTCTGGCGGTTGAGCTTCGGCGCTTTGGTGGCGAACGTCTCGTCCTGCTTTGCGGGCATCACCGCGCCAGCGGCGATCATCCTGAGCGTGCGCTCGACGGTGCCCGCGCCGATCCCGGAGAGCCGTTCAAGCAGCTCCGAGGCATTCTCGTCCGGAGCGATGGGCGTACTGTCCGAGGTGATGATGTTGCCGGTATCGACCGACTGACGGAGGAAAAAAGTGGTCACGCCGGTTTCAGCATCGCCATTGATGATCGACCAGTTGACGGGAGCCGCGCCGCGATAGGCCGGGAGCAGCGAGCCGTGCAGGTTGAACGCGCCGAGCGGCGGCAGCTCGAAGACGGCGGGCGGAAGAATGCGGAATGCGGCCACCACGATCACGTCGGGGCGGGCGGCGGCGAGCGCTGCGGCGAACTCCGGAGTCGTCACGTCGTCAGCCTCCAGAACCGGCAAGCCAAGCTCCAGGGCAGCCTGTTTGACCGGCGTCGGCTCCGGAGCCGAGTTCTTGCTGCGGCGAGGTTTGTCGCAACCGGTGACGACCAGCACCGTCTCGAACTCCGGCGTCATGTCGGCGATACGGCGCAACGAGGGGACGGCAAACTGCGGCGTCCCCATGAAAACAACTCTCAGCGCCACCCCTCAGACCTCCGCCTCTACCTTTTCGACATTGCGAGCAAGCGGATAGCTCGCCTTCACGCGCCCCTCTGCAATGGCCTCCAGCTCCTTCTGGATTTTGCGCCGATCTCGCTTCACCATGCGATCGACGAAGAGGGTACCGTCGAGATGGTCGATCTCGTGCTGAAGCACGCGAGCCATCATGTCGCTGAAGCTGGCGGTCTGCTCCTCGAACTTCTCGTCGCGGTAGTGCAGCGTGATCGACGACGGGCGGACGACGTCGCCCGCGACGCCGGGCACGCTGAGGCACCCCTCCTCCATCGAGTTGCGCCCGCGAACCGAAACGATGCGCGGATTAATGACCACCATCGGCCTGAAGTCGGCGTACTCCTCGATGGTGGAAATATCGACCACGACCAGGCGCAGCGACTGGCCCACCTGGGGCGCGGCCAAGCCGATACCCGGCGCTTTGTACATGGTGTCGAACATCCCGGCGATCAGCTCCTCGATGGCTGAATCGATCCCTTTCAGGGGCCTGGCCTTCATGGCAAGCACCGGATCGCTGAAGGTATTGATCGGTAAAATCATTGAACGTCTCTCTCCTGAATTGCGCTGGCGGCATCGAGCGCCAGCCCTGCTGAAATAGAAGCGGACAAAAAAAGTCCACTTTCCAGAAAAACCCTGCGGAACTACAAATAGTTGCCCCGTTAACAGGCTTGAAAAAAATGCAATGTACAATTTTCAGCCCTTTTTTGCAGCCATTGCCTGAACCCCTTTACGGCCAGTGGCAACAGGTAATTCAGGGAAAAACGGTACATTGCAGCAAAGAAACGGCAGGCAACGACCAATCGCAAAAACAACAGCGCAACGGTGAGCACAAAGGGTGGCGATACAACGGCAAAGGTCGAAAACCTCTTCAAATCCTTCATGAAGAAGGAGGGGCTTCGCTGCACCCAGGAACGGCTCAGCGTGCTCAGGGAGATTTACCGCGCGGGCACGCACCTCGACGCCGACGAGCTGTTCGTCCGGTTGCGTGAAAAGGGGGTGGCGATTTCCCGCGCGACGGTCTATCATACGCTCGATTTACTCTTTAGATTCAACTTCGTCACCAAGATCGACCTCGGTCACAAGCACACCCACTACGAAAAATCGTGGGGCGTGGCCAACCACCTGCACATCATCTGCCTGAAGTGCGGCAGGGTTTCGGAAGCCACGAGCCAGGAGCTGGCGGGCATGATGGAAAAGCTCTGCCGGGAACACGGCTACTGGCTTGGCAGCTTCAGCTTGCAGCTCTTCGGCGAGTGCCTCGACAAAGAGGCCTGCGCCCGGCAAATCAAAAACAAGCGCAACGAGAAAGTCTGAAACCACCGACACCATGCCCTGGCTCTACCTGATCCTCGCCATCGTCGCCGAAGTCGCCGGCACCACCAGCATGAAGTTCTCGGCGGGCTTTACCAAACCGATGCCATCAGTTTTGATTTTCGTTTTTTACGGCCTGAGTCTTACCTTCCTCACGCTGGCGCTCAAAACGCTGCCTGTCGGCATGTCCTACGCCATCTGGTCGGCGCTTGGCACGGCGCTCATCACGGCAATCGGCGTGCTCTGGTTCGGAGAGGGGATGAACACCATCAAGGTGATCTCCCTGATCCTCATCATCGCGGGCATCGCCGGATTGCATTTCAGTCAGGAAATCATGAAGTAAGACGAAAAGGCATGACTCACCAACATCCGGTTTACCGGCGAATCGTCGTCAAGGTCGGCACCAACGTTATCACGGGCCGCGACGGCAAGCTCGATCCGGCGATCCTTGACAGCCTGACCTCCCAGATCGCCTCGCTTTCGGCGGACGGGGTGGAGGTGATTCTCGTCTCGTCGGGCGCCGTCGGCGCGGGGCGCGGCATCGTTTCGCTCACCGGCTCGCTCACGCCGGTCGAAACGCGGCAGGTACTCGCCGCCACCGGGCAGATCCGGCTCATCAACGCCTACAACAGCCGCTTCGAAAAGCACGGCATGACCGGCGCGCAGCTTCTCGTCACCAAGGGGGACTTCCGCGACCGGCAGCACTACCTCAACATGCGCACCTGCTTCGAGGCGCTGCTCACGCAGAAAATCGTGCCCATCGTCAACGAGAACGACGCCGTGGCCGTCACCGAGCTGATGTTCACCGACAACGACGAGCTTTCCGGCCTGATCGCCTCGATGTTGCAGGTTGACGCGCACATCATTCTCTCCAACGTCGATGGCCTGTTCGACACGCAGACGGAGGGCAATCCGGTGATCGAAGAGATCGACCCCGGCTCGAAGAACTTCAGCCAGTACATCCGCCCCGGCAAATCGGAGTTCGGACGCGGCGGAATGCTCACCAAGTGCACCATCGCGCACAAGCTCTCGCGCCTCGGTATCACCGTGCACATCGCCAACGGCACCACCCCCGGCATTTTGCAGACCATCGCGCACGGCGGCAAAACCGGCACGAAATTCATCGCTCAAAAACCGGAGCACAGCCGCAAGCGCTGGATCGCCCTGAGCGGAGGACTCGAAAAAGGAGCGGTCATCATCAACCAGGGCGCCAAGGAGGCCCTCACCTCCGACGAGCGGGCGACAAGCCTCTTGCCCGTCGGCGTCACCGGCGTCGAAGGCTCGTTCCTGCGCGGCGACGTCATCCGCATCTGCTCGGAAGACGGCAAAGTCATCGGCTACGGCATGGCCTCCTCTTCCGCCGAAAAAGCCCGCTCGACAATGGGCCAGAAAGACCACAAGCCGGTGATCCACTACGATCATCTGTATATCGTGCCGTAAAAAAACCAGAAGCGCCACCCAAAGCTTTCGGGACGACATCTTCTGATTCTGTAAATTTTTCCCCGATAGGGGCAGTCCCTTGTGGCTGCCCTGCTCCCCAGCCCCGCGACAACCACATCACACGACGGAATCCGATCCCGATTTCGATTTGGATGACACCCGACCGCGCTGAAACCCTGACGTCAATCATGCGATAGGGACGAGTCTGCGTGTCCGCCCTCAGCTCCAGCGAAACACCTCTGGCTTCCAAATTACGCGGGCGCACATTCAGGCTCGCACTCCTTTCGACAAGAAACCCGCCATCAGGTAAAACAAGAGCTTCCAGAAACAATAAATCCTCTTCTTTACGAAAGAAAATTAAAATAAGATTATTTGATTTATCTTATTTTAATCATAAAACCCAAACAAGAGCAAGCCATCAGACCCATGTCACTATTTCCATTTTCAGAAGAGCTGGTGACGGAACGTCTTCGTTTTGAAAATCCGTGGTGGATAACCGGAAACATCGAGGCGTACTACTCCTCCATGTCACCCAGACTTTACAAGAAGCTGTTCCTCCCACTGGTCATCGATCACTCCGTCAAACGCGCCGTCATTCTTATGGGGCCGCGTCGTGTGGGCAAAACCGTGCTACTGTACCATTCGATTCAGGAGCTGCTCGATGCTGGCCATGATCCGCAGAAAATCGCCTTCATCTCCATTGAAACGCCGGTCTATACCAACGCCTCGCCTGACGCGCTTTTCAGGCTTTGCAGAAAAGTGACCGGCAATGCCGATCCAAAGGGGTGGTATGTTTTTCTTGATGAAATCCAGTACCTCAAGGAGTGGAAGCGGCACCTGAAGTCACTGGTTGACAGCTACCCTGAAACAAAATTCGTGGTTTCAGGATCGGCAGCAGCAGCCCTGAAGCTTAAAAGTACTGAAAGCGGTGCGGGCAGATTCACTGAATTCATGCTCCCCCCGCTGACATTCAACGAATATATCCACCTGCTCGGTCTTCAAAATCTGCTGCGGGCGTCTGAACAATCTCCCCCCGGCTTCGATTATGAAGCGTTCGACACAGGAAAGCTGAATGAACATTTTCTCAACTACATCAACTATGGCGGGTACCCGGAAGTGATTTTTTCTGAATCGATCCGCGCTGATCCTGGCCGATACATCCGCTCGGACATTGTCGAAAAAGTGCTGCTCCGGGACCTGCCCGGCCTGTATGGCATCAAGGACGTGCAAGAGTTGAACAGCCTTTTTACGATGATCGCCTGGAATTCCGGTCAGGAGTTTTCACTCGAAGAGCTGAGCAAAAGTTCGGGAGGTGTCGATAAAAACACATTGAAACGATATATCGAATACCTTGAAGCGGCTTTTCTTGTCAGGAAATTGCTGCGGACAGACAACAGCGCAAAACGGTTCAAACGCATGGTGCAATTCAAGATATATCTGACCAATCCATCACTGAGAAGCGCTCTTTTTGGCCCTATTACCGCAACAGACGACCATATCGGCGCTATGGTTGAAACCGCCGTGCTTGCGCAATGGATGCACAGTGAGCAGTCCCATCTCTGGTACGCGCGATGGCCCAAAGGAGAAGTCGATCTTGTCGAACTCAACAAGCACTCATTCAAACCATCATGGGCTGTCGAGATCAAATGGAGTAACCATTGCTTCGAGCGGCCGTCGGAACTGAAATCACTGCTCTCTTTCTGTCAGACCAACAAGCTCAAGGAGGCGCTTGTCACCACCATCGACAAACAGGGAACCAGGGAGTGTGATAGTATAAAACTCAACTTCGTCCCGGCGGCTGTTTACGCATGGAAGGTTGGCAACAACATCCTGTACGGGAAAGAAACACATCAGAAACTCTGAGATGTTTTCCCCGCGTTCAGCCGCACCCAGGCGGCGAAACGATCCATCCACCCCTGCAAAAACTCGCGGCTGGCGGGGCCTATTCCGCCCTCCTCGTCGAACAGGCCGTCGTAATAGCCGATGAAGGCTTCGGGCTGGCCGAGCGTCGAGACGTCGAGCACGGCGAGGATGTTGCGCAGGTGCTGCTGGGCGAGCGCCGTGCCGCAGGCGCTTGGCGACACGCCGATCATGCCGGCGGGCTTGCCCTCCCAGGCGTTGTGCCCGCTGGGGCGCGAGCCGTGGTCGATGGCGTTCTTGAGCACACCGGGAATCGAGCGGTTGTATTCCGGCGTGACGAACATGAGGCCATCGGCCTCGCCGATCTCTCGCCGCAGGCGCTGCATCGCTTCGGTCGGATGCGCTTCGTCATCCTGGCTGTAGAGCGGCAGGTTGTCGATGCGGAGGTGATGGAACGAAAAATCGGCGGGCGCGAGCCGGACGAGCGCGTCGGCAAGCTTGCGGTTCAGCGACTCGCGTCTGATGCTGCCGACAAGTACAGCGATACGGTAAGTGCTCATAACGAAGTTAGGTAAAGTTCATCGATGCTCTCAGCCCGAACGCAAACCGGGCGCTCATGGTTTCCTGCCACACCGACGGCAATTTTGAAGCTGCGGTGAGAATACGTATTATATTTTCAACACTACTCAAAGAGTTCTCAAGCTATTGCCGACCTCCATCCGGAAAACAGGCAAAATGAAAAAAGTCCTCCTCGTCACCGGCATCGTCATCGCTCTTCTCACGGGCCTCGGCTTCTGGCTGCACCAAAGCTATACGATCCTCAAAACCAAACCCCCCGTGCCTCTGAAGAGCGACGTCGAACTCGAACGCCCGTCATCGCTTTTCAACCTGCCAATCAGCATCGAACACACCGTGCTCTCGAACTACCTGAACGGCAAAATTCGCGGCAACTTTCTGAACGCTGACCTGTGGCTGCAAGAAAAGCACAAAGAGCGCATCAGCCTCGCCCTGACCCGGGAAGAACCCATCACCATCAGCTCGGATGGCCGCAAGCTCTTCTGCGCCTTTCCGGTTTCGGCGGAAGCGCGGCTCACCGACAGCCGCCTCGGCAAGTTTCTGGCCAAGCTGCTGGTGAGGCCGGTTCGCGCCAAAGCGGTCTTCACCTTTTCGACGCCGATTTCGCTCGACCGAAACTGGCGTCTCCGGACGCGATTCCGCATTGTGGATGTTCGGTGGGAAGAGGAGCCGGTGGTCAAAATCGGGCCGTTCCGCAAAAACATCCGCGCCAACCTCGACTCGCTGCTCACCGGCAACAGCCGCGGTCTGACCGCCCTGCTCGACACCGAAATTCACAAAGCGGCAAGTCTCTCCCCCACCATTGGCGAGGTCTGGCATGATCTGCAAAAACCGATTGTGCTGACCCGAAAGCCGCTGCCCGTCTGGCTTCGCTTCCGCTGCAACAGCATCAGCGGCAACATCGCCCTGAACAGGAGGGCCATCGTCTGCAACACCCGCATCAGAACCAGCATGAGAGTGCTGACCGACACCACGGCAATGCTTCCGCCAACGCCGCTGCCCCGATTCCGTCAAACGCCACGAGACAGCATTGCAACCATCTCCGATGTCAACTTCTACGCCCTGGTTCCCTTCACGAGCATCAACAGGCATCTCAACGGCTATCTGATGAACCGGAACTTCAGCCGTTCGGGATACGACGTCATGGTGCGCAGCGTCAGGGCTTACGGCTCGTCAAGAGGGCTTTCGGTCGCCATCATGACCGACCGCGACCTGAAAGGCCACGTCATCATGAGCGGACGGCCACGCTACGACATACCAACCCACACCATCAATATCGACAATTTCGACTACTCCCTCGATACCGGCCATCCGGTTGTCCGCACCGGCGAACTCCTGCTGCACGACGCCATCCGCGACAGCATCGCCACGCGGCTCGACGTGCAGATCGGCTCGCTCGTCAACCGCCTTCCGCAAGTCATCACCAGCGCGGTCTCCAGAGCCAAAGCCGGCAGAACCATCGACCTGGTCATCGACAGCCTCACCATACGCAACTGTGATGTCCGCATTGGTCGCCACAACGTCTATCTTCTGGTCAACGCCACCCTGAAAAACACCCTGCGCGTCAAGCGGATCAAATCCGGCAAAGCGATCAGAATTCGCAAAAAAGCTGACGAAAAGCATCGAGGCCCCGATAACGGGCAAAGCGATGACACCCGGAGCAGCATCAACATCCCCTTCACCCCGCCTTCGCGAAAAGCCGTCGCCCCTCCTCGTTATCCGTCATTTTTACTCAATTCTTATCAGCGTTCACTTTCTATTGGCAAATTCCCATAGAAAAGTTTTAATTTTTACCATTCATAGTTCATTACCAGGGAACAGCCATCTATGCTGGGAGACGTTCTGCTGATCAACGATCAGCACAAATCAGCGGCCAAAGCCATTTTTGACCGCGTACTTTATGACCTGAAGCTGCTCGAAGAGCGGGGCGAGGGCGGAAAGTTCACCGTGGCCATATCGGGCGAATCGGGAGCCGGAAAATCGGAAATCTCCCACTCGCTGGCGCTGTTGCTCAAGGCGCAGAATATCCGCGTCAAAATCCTGCATACCGACAACTATTACCGCGTCCACCCTCTCGACCGCCGGGAACACCGGATCAGCAACAACTACGAACTGGTCGGCGTTGACGAATATGACTGGGATACGCTGCATCGAAACATCGACGACTTCCACCAGAACCGCAAGGTTTCCGTGCCCTGCATCGACATCATCACCGAAGAGGTCGATGAGCTGGTCACCGATTTCAACAAGATCCGGGTGCTCGTCATCGATGGCCTCTACGCCATTCGTACCGAGAGAGTTGACCTGCGGGTTTTCATCGACCTCACCTACCACGAAACCAAGCTCAGCCAGCTCCTGCGCTGCAAGGAGCCGACCGACGGCTACCGCTGGAGTGTACTCGAACGCGAGCACCATCACGTCCGGTCGCTGATGCACCTGGCCGATCTGCATGTGGACCGGAACTATCAGGTGGTCGATCCCGCTTCAAAACAAGGCATCCATGTGAAACGGTCGCCCTGAAGCGATGCGCTTCCGGCGGATGCAATTTCGCCGTCAACCTTGATTCAGAGCCATGAACGAAACCATAGCCACCATCCTCAAACGGCGAAGCGTGCGCGCCTACCGTCCCGACCCGGTCGCCCAGCCGGAACTCGACCTGATGCTCCGGGCCGCCCGTCACGCCCCCACGGCAATGAACCAGCAACCGTGGCACTTCACGGTCATCGGCAACCCTGAACTGCTCCGAAAGCTCGAAGAGCACTGCAAGAGCGCGTTCCTCGAATCGACCAACGAAGCACTGAGGGAGATCGCCAAACAAGAGGAGTTCAGCGTTTTCTACCATGCGCCGATGCTCGTCATCATCTCCGGCGATCCGAATGCGCTGGCCGCGCAGTACGACTGTACCCTCGCCATGGAGAACATGCTGCTCGCCGCCACCTCGCTCGGCCTGGGCAGTTGCTGGACGAACGCCGTCATGATGTACTACGCCACCGAAAAAGGCAAGGCGAAGTTCAGGGAACTCGGCGTCACCTTCCCGGAAGGCTACCGGCCCTACGCCGCCGCAGCCTTTGGCTACCCTGCCGCTGAGTGGCCCGAAACACCGCCCAAAAAATCGGAGTGCGTGACCTTGATGGATTGATGGTCGCAAACCCTTCGCTCGATTTGAGAGGCTGTCTCGGCAACACCACCAAAACAGCCTCTCAACCACAGTTGTAAATCCCCCGGCCGCATCTGTTTACAAAAAAGATGCGGCCGACTTCCCGCCTGCTCCGCCGCGCCAACACAAAAAAGCCGCGCCCGAAAAGCGCCGCCGCGCTCTTTTTTATTACGGACATTAATCTCTAACTTGTTGAAGCAGTACTTCATACTGCTCTTTTCACAACCCGTTGCAACCCCCCAACCGGAGAAAACATGAAAAAAACCATCGTTTCAACCTCGCTGGTGATCCTCTGCCTGCTCTCTTATTCGATCAGCTTCGCAGCCCTCAGCCAGATGACCGGCAAGTGGGAAAACACCGATTCAGGCGCCAGAGGCATCACGACCCTCGTCATCGACGGCAACGCCCGCAACCTGACGATGCACGCCTGGGGCAAATGCCATCCGAATGATTGCGACTGGGGCGAAGTCGCGGCTTACCCTTACGCTCCCGACGTCTCCGCTCCGCTCGAAATGACGGCCAAGGCGGCCTCGGCAATGTTCACCACGAGCTTCAGCCAGACGCTCGTCATCGTCAGGCCCGCCGGAAACAATACGCTCCGCGCCGAGGTCTTCACCCGCTTCACCGGTTACAGCAATCGCAACAACTACACGGCGGTTTACACCTTCAAACGGCAGTTACAGCTCGCCCCGGTGAGGCCGATGCCACTGCCCATGCCAATAGTCAAAGAGGATTGCGTGTCGTTCAACCCGGCAACTGCGACCGTCACGAATATCAACGGAAACTGGACGATTGTCGATGGCAACCACCTGATGTTCAACTTCGGCGATAAAAAAGCGGAAGCGCTGAAGGCGCTGAAAATCATCAAATTCTACCGGATGAACAGCTCCTGCTTCGTGGGACGTCCCGACCCGAGCTTCCAGTACCTGCTGGTCAACGGCAACGCGCCCCAGGGAAACATGCCGGGTGAGGATTGCGTGAGCTTCAACCCCAACACCATCGAGGTCAGGAACATCGGCGGAAGCTGGAAGATCGTCGATGGCAGCCACTGGCTCTTCAATTTCGGCAGCAAAGAAAGCGAGGCCAGAAAAGCCTTTGCCATCATCAAAAAATATGGCTTCTCGCGCTCGTGCTTCGTTGGCCGTCCCAACCCAAGCTTCAAGTACCTGAGAAAGTAACAAGCACAGGCACTGCACGATCAAAACCCCCGGCTTCAGCGCATCGAGGCCGGGGGTTTAATCTTTATATTGGAACGAGATGCGATCCCGCAGCGCTCGGCCCTCAAGCTGGACGCCACACAAATCGCCCCGCCAACATCATCAGCTTCCACGCATGATCGCCCCCGACAGCCTCATCCTTTTTTGTCACACCGATTCCGGCAACCGGATAGCGCCGCCGCACTTCGCCGCAATCCCGCGACGGTTCGGATTGCTGCTGGCGGTCGTTTCGCTCCTGGCCGCGCTGCACCTCTTCCCGGCGGCGGCAGCGTTGGCGAAACCGGCGAGGCTCACCGTGCTCTTCACCGGCGACCTGCACTCGCACTTTTCGCCGCATCACGAACTCGCGAGCGACGGAAACGTCCGCGACGCGGGCGGTTACGCCCGGCTGGCCACGGCGATTGAAACGGAGCGCCGTCGGGCGAACGGCGGTGTGCTCGTCGTCGATGCGGGCGACTTCACCCAAGGCACGCTCTACCACACCGTCTTACGGGAGGAGGCGCTCGAACTGCGCCTCATGGGCGCAATGGGCTACGACGCCGTCGCCTTCGGCAATCACGACTTCGACTTTCGACCCTCCGGCACTGCCGCAATGCTTCGCGCCGCGCGAACCAGAACCAGCGTACTGCCGCAACTGCTCATCTCGAACCTCCGCTTCAGCCAGAGCGACTCCCGCGACGACGCGCTGCAAAAGGCTTTCCGCGACTACCCGGTGCGCGATTACACGGTCATCGAGCGCAACGGAGTGCGCATCGGCATCTTCGGCCTCGTCGGCAGGGATGCCGCCGAAGACGCTACCTTCGCGGCGCCGCTCACCTTCTCCGATCCCGTCGAGGCGGCGAGAAAAACGGTCAGAATTCTCAGGGAGCGCGAGAAAGTTGACCTCATCGTCTGCCTGTCGCACAGCGGCACCAATCCCGACTCGCGGCGCTCCGAGGATGAAAAGCTCGCCGCCATCGCGCCCGGCATCGACGTGATCGTCAGTGGCCACACCCACACCGTACGGCACTCGCCGATCATGGTCGGAAAGACGGCTATCGTCTCCGCCGGATCGTACGGCACGTGGCTCGGTGTGCTCGACCTGAAGGTCGAGAAAGACCGCCGCGTTTCGGTGACGGAATACCGCTTGCGGAAAATGGACGCGAGTGTGCCGGAAGAGCCGAAAATCGCCCGTATGATCGACGGCTTCCAGAGCCTCGTCGAGCGGCGATACCTCTCGCACTTCGGCTACCGCTTCAACCAGGTGCTCGCCCGCCAGACGTTCGACGTCGAGACCACCGAACAGACCTACGCCCGCCCCGGCGAAACAGGGCTCGGCAACCTCGTCACCGACGCCTGCCGCTACGCCGTCGAAGAGGCGGAGGGCCGCCGACGCCACATCGACGCCGCCATCGATGTGCTCGGCTGCATCCGCTCGTCGCTCTACCGGGGCGACCTGCGCGTGGCGGACGCCTTCCAGACCGCCTCGCTCGGCCCGGTGCAGTACGGCTATTGCGGCAACACCATCGTGGTCGTCTATCTCACAGGCCGCGACCTGAAAAACCTGCTCGAAGTCCACACCAGCATCGCCCCGTCGAAAAAGGACGCCTCGCTCAGCGTCTCCGGCATCCGGTTCCGCTTTAACCCCAACCGCGTACCGTTCGACCGCGTCACCTCAGTCGAAATCGAAGGAGCCGACCACCGCTACCGGACAGTCGAAAACGGGCGACTTTACAGCGTGGCGATCAACTCCTACCTGGCCAACCTGATCGGCCTCATCAGCAAGAAATCGCACGGCATCCTCGCCATCACGCCGCGAGACCAGGCGGGCAATCCGGTGAGCGCCAAAGACGAAAGCAGGCTTACGGTGATGCGGAACAACGGCGAGCCGCTGCGCGAATGGGTCGCCCTGGCCGAATACCTCGCGTCGTTCCCGGAAAAGAACGGCATTCCGACGGTGCCCGAACGCTACGCCAAACCCGAAGGGCGCATCGTCGCCGTAGCCACATGGAACCCAATCGCGCTGGTCGCCGGAGGCAACTGGCTCACCGCCACCGCCGCCACGCTCCTGGCAGCCGCGGTGATGGTTGTGATTCTTGTGGTGCGCCGGGTTATCGCAAAGCGAGGTCATGCTTTAAGCAAAAAGCAATAACCAACAAAAGATCGCCCGAACGTCCACGCCATTCACAACATCCACTTCGCCCACTTCCGCCAAGCGCTCGCTTCGCGGACAAATAAACAGATTGTACTTTCCGGTTGTTGTTCTACCGACAACGCCGAAAAACCTCTGGGAGAAGCGCTCCGCGCCGCTTGGGATACCGGATGCTCGAATACAACAAAAGTACTATATTTTGTTTTTTAAACTCAAGCGGCTCACCGGCATCAGATGACTATACGATACCATCAGGAGACAGCGCTTTCGCAATAGTTAACAATCCTGAACCATGATTTTAGGAAACGTATTAAACATCGAAACCTTCATCGACCTCGGTCTGGATCCCGGCTCGGCAAATACGCTGATGTGCATAAAGGATCAGGGCATCGTTGTCAATGAACCCACGATTGTCGCTGTTGAAAGCGATTCCGGCAAATTGCTTGCCTTTGGGCACGATGCCCTCAACATGCACCAGAAAATGCATCCGGGCATCCAGACTATTTTTCCTGTAAACAACGGACTCATCGGCGATTACGACAATGCCCAGAAGCTGTTCAGGGAGCTGCTGCACCATGTCAAGCCGAGAATCCTCTTCGGCATTCACAGGATGGGAACAAGCGTTCCGATCGGTTTGACTGAAGTCGGAAAGCGCGCATTCTTCGATATGGCTGAACATCTGGGCGCAAAGGAGGCCTGGCTGGTTTTTGAGCCGATAGCCGCGGCGATAGGAGCTGGAATCAACCCGCTCGACACGGTTGCAACCCTGATCGTCAATCTCGGAGCCGGAACCACGCAAATTGCCGTACTGTCGCTTGGCGGCATTGTTTCCGGAGAATCGCTTTCGGTTTCGGGCAATCAGATCAACAACGCAATCATCCAGCACCTGCGAGAAAAAAACAATCTGGCAATCAGTGAGTACGCCGCTGAACAGATCAAGCTGCAAATCGCGGCAGCCGACAGGCTCGACCGTGATAGCCGGTTGCCGGTCAAGGGCTTCAATCTTCGTTCGGGTTTTCCCGAAACGCAGGAGATCAGCACCACTGCTCTCGGCGAAGTCATCGCCGCGTCGTTACAGGAGATCGTGAAGGCAATCAAGAAGTGCATCGAAGTGCTGGCCGACAAGCCCGATGTCGCCGTCGATATTCTCGAACGCGGAATTTTTTTGACGGGAGGCGGTGCGCTGCTGGCGGGAATCGACAAAATAATCCACTCAGAAACCGGCTTGCCGGTAACAATCTGCGACGAACCGCAAACCGCAGTCATCAAAGGCCTGTGCAAGATTCTGGAGAATTTCGAACTCTACCAACCAGCGCTCATCAATAGCAAGAATAAGCATAAACCGTAACTGGTAGTTGTGGCGCTTTACGCTCATCGGCAACCGCGAACTGCTCGGCAAGCTCAAAGGACACTACAAGAAGGCGTTCCTCGAATCAAATAACGAAGCCCTGCGGGAAATCGCACGACAGCAGGGATGCCGCGTTCTACCATATGCGCCGATGCTCGTCATCATCTCCGACGATCCCGAAGCCCTGGCCGCGCAATACGACTGTACGCTCGCGATGCCGAGCGAGGTTGCTCGCCGCAACCTCGCTCGGCATCGGCAGTTGCTGTTGCTGTTGCCTGCGTAGCAACTCGACCGGTTCACGCCGGCACGCCCGCATCACGTATAGATACGACAACGACTTATCAGGTAACAATTTACAAAATCAACACGATTTTACAATTGTTATACTTTGATTTCACAAGTTCTTTTCGTATTTATTTTATGTAGTACCTGTTTGGTTGTTTTAACAAACATTTGTGTTTTTAACAATTGAAATGGAGATCTACCATGCCTATTCCTTATACTTTTCTTGAAAAAGTGCCCAACGGGCCATCCATGGCATTTGCTCTCAGCAACACCTTTACCCTCTCAGACGATCCCGCTCAAAGCACCTTTACCATGGGTCAATTATTCGGGATGACCTTCAGCCTTGGAGGTAGCCCCTATCACACCGATCACTGGGAAATCGATGCCGGATGGGGCAACGATGTCATCAACGCTGCCGCCAGCACGGAGAACAACATCTTCCGGGGTGGCTTCGGCAATGATAACATCACGGGAGGCTCCGGTGCTGACTACATCGATGGCGGAGCCGGCAACGACATCATGATGGGAAATGGCGGCATCGATACTTTTGCGCTCTCCCGTGGGCAGGATGTGATCCAGGATTTTGAAGCAACCGTAAAGATCTACGACACCATCGATTTTGAGGGAATAACTACTTCTCCTTTTGCTGATTGGGTTCCAGACGGATATATGGGTCTTGACTGGAATAATGCGGCGGCTTTACGTCACGATTATCACTCAGGAAGCGGATATGATAATGTCCTCAACTCAGGCAATTATGTTGGGTTCGATAATGCTGCATTGGGCCTGTCGTTCTCTAACAGTGCTGAAGATTTTGACCTTGTCAGTGCGAATATGGCGGCAGCATGGAATAATGACCTTGAAGTGACTGTTAAGGCATATGATGATGGTGTCCTTGTCGGAACAGCAAATCTGCTCCTCGATCCAACCAAGGAATTGATTGATTTCAGTGCTTATGAAAATGCAACCAATCGATTCACCAGCATCGACACCGTTGAAATTGATGGAGTGGGTGGAACCAATGCCGGACTTGATGGTGGCGGAGAACATGTCGCCATGGATGACATCATCCTTGCTTATGGTGAGCCTGGTGATCTGATCGATGTCCCGGATGGCTGTGATATCACCGCGTTGCTTGCCTCGGCAGTTTCCGACGGTCATGGAGGTACGGTGCTTACCTGCGGCACGGATACCGTGACCCTGACCGGAGTTGCTCCGGGAGAGTTGACCGCCGAAATGTTTGTCTGATTTTTCCGCATTCCTCAACAAGGCCGGAAGCTCCACTCACTTCCGGCCTTGGCGTTATCCTGTTGTGACATGCCCCGCAGCACGTATCGAACCGTCTTCAAACCAAAAAGATCGCGACTCCCCCAACCTCCTCAATTCTCCGAATCCCTCAACACCTCCTCGCCCTTTTTGCCGACCTGCTCGTACGAAGTTTTATTCGTCGAGAGCGGCGAGCGGAGGACGCGGATCGGGCGGGCTTTGGCGGATTGCGCGGCGGTGATGTCGGTGTCGGAGTCGCCGTAATAAATCTTCACCTCCTTGGCGGTTATCGAGGGCGTTTTGGACTGGTTGCAGGTAAAAATCACCTCGGCTTTCTTCAAATCGAAACATTGCCTGAGAATCTGCGGCACAATGTTCACTTGCGAGCTGTCGCGAGCGGTGATGAAAACAATCGTGTCGCCGCGCTGCTTGTGCATCTGGATCAGCGCCGTGCCGGAGGCTTTCGGAATGCTGAACTTGTCGAACGTTCCGTTCATGTCGTTCCAGAACGCTTTTGACGTCCACAAGCTGTCGCCGACGGGATACCGGTTCCTGCCGCCGGGACCATCGTGATTGTTCACGCCGTAATAAAATCCGGGACTGGAGAAGAGCACGGTGTCGTCGATGTCGAATCCGGCGACAATCGGCTGAGGCGGAAGCGTCGCCCTGATTTTTTCGACGGTGACGTAATGCACCTGCGTACAGGCCGCTGCAAACAGATACAGCAGCGCGAAAACAGCCCTGAATTTCCCGGTCATGAGTTCCTCCTCGTCGTTTTGATGAAAAGAGAAAACGTTTCAGGAACAAACGATGAACTGAAATCGGATCACGCGAAGCACACCGGTTACGTACTGACTGCCAATCGTATCGAAGGCCGCGCGAAAAGGCGGGAAAACGGGGAAAAGCGGCCAAGCGTAAACTCTTTATAGGTACAGAAAACGGGGCATTTTCACAAGCACGCCACCGCACGGAGGCGCTGCGGCCTTACGCGGGTTTAGGTGATCGGGTGATGGTGAAAAGTGGACGATGTGGACAGGAAAGCGAGGCGCGGAAAAACACCGCGCCTCTTTCATTTTCAGCCGATTTTATCCTTGAACTCGCAGACCATGCGGCTGACCGTGTCGGTGTCGATGAGAAAGGCGTCGTGGCCGTAGGGTTCGTCGAGAAAAAGCAGGCGCGAGCCGGGGATGAGGCGGGCGAGTTCCTCCTGCTCCTCTTTGGGATAGAGCACGTCCGAGTCGATGGAGAGAATCTCCACCGGCATCTTCAGCGCTCCGAGCGCCGCTTCGTATGACTCGCGTCCGCGTCCGAGATCGTGCATGTCCATCGCTCTGGTGAGGGTGATGTAGGTGTTGGCGTCGAAACGCCCGACCAGCTTGTCGCCCTGGTGGCGCAGGTAGCTCTCCGCCTCGAACAGGCCGTCCTCGCGCTGCTTGCGCCCGAACCGCTCCTGATAGTTCTCGAAGCAGCGGTAGGTGCACATGGCCATCATCCGGGCGGCGGAAAGTCCTTTGCGCGGCTGGGTCGCCGGATCGTACCAGCCGCCGAGCCACTCCGCGTCGGCGGCGATGGCCTGCCGCTGCGCCTCGCTCTGCGCGATGCACCACGCCGAGTGACGGCCCGAAATGCCCATCGGCATCAGCGCTCCGGCCATGTCGGGATACATCGCGCCCCATTCGAGCACCTGCATTCCACCAAGCGACGCGCCGATGACGAGGCGGATTTTGTCGATGCCAAGTGATTGCAAGAGAAGGCGTTGCGCGGCAACCATGTCGCGGATGGTGATGCGCGGAAAATCGGGGCCGTAGCGTTTGCCGGTCTCGGCATTGAGCGACAGCGGCCCGGTCGAGCCGTAGCAGCTTCCGACGACGTTGCTGCAAATGATGAACTCGCGGGTCTCGTCGAACGCCCGCCCCTCGCCGAACATGCCGCACCACCAGCTATCGACATCGGCGTTGCCGGTGAGCGCATGGCAGACGAGAATGACATTGCTTTTCTCGGCGTTCAGCTTGCCCCAGGTGCGGTAGGCGATGGTCAGTTCCGGCAACGTTCCGCCCAGTTCGAGCGGCAACGGTTCGTGCGATTTGAAGAAGAGGGTACTGTCGGAAATGATCGGTATATGCTCCATTCGGGTCATGCTAAATTCTCGAAAGCCTGGCTGAAGTCAGCCTCGATGTCGTCGATGTGCTCGATGCCCACCGACACGCGCACCATATCCGCGGTGACGCCCGCCGACTGCTGCTCCTCTGCGCTGAGCTGCTGGTGCGTGGTCGAGGCCGGATGGATCACCAGCGTCTTGGCGTCGCCAACGTTGGCCAGGTGGCTGGCCAGTTTGACGCTGTCGATGAACCTGATCGCCTTTTCGTAGCCGCCCTTGACACCGAAAGTGAGCACGCAGCCGAAGCCGTGCGTCAGATATTTCTTTGCCAGCTCGTGCGTCGGATGATTTTCGAGGCCGGGATAGTTCACCCACTCGACCGACTCGTGACCGTCGAGCCAGCGGGCCAGTTCGAGCGTGTTGTCGAGGTGGCGCTGCACCCGGAGCGAGAGCGTTTCGAGACCCTGCAACAGCATGAAGGAGTTGAACGGGCTGATGGCCGGGCCGAAATCCCGCAACCCCTCGACCCGCGCCTTGACGATGAAAGCAACGTCGCCGAAAGTCTCGTGGAACTTCAGGCCGTGGTACCCCTCCGAAGGCTCCGCGCAGAGCGGAAACTTGCCGTTCGACCAGTCGAACGCGCCCGAATCGACGATGATGCCGCCCATCGAGGTGCCGTGCCCGCCGATCCACTTGGTGGCCGACTCGACCACAATCGAAGCGCCATGATCGATCGGGCGGCAGAGGTAGCCCGCGCAACCGAAGGTGTTATCGACAATCAGCGGAATGCCGTTCTCGCGAGCGACGGCCGCCAGCGCCTCGAAGTCCGGCACGTGGAACGCCGGATTGCCGATCGACTCGGTGTAGAGCGCCTTGGTGTTACCGTCGATGGCCTGGCGGAACGCTTCGGGATCGTTGCCGTCAACGAAGCGAACCTCGATGCCGATGCGCTTGAAGGCGACCTTGAACTGGTTGTAGGTGCCGCCGTACAGGTAGCTCGACGAAACGATGTTGTCGCCCGCCTGGCAAATGGTGGCGATGGCGATGAACTGCGCCGAGTGGCCGCTCGCCACGGCAAGCGCCGCCTTGCCCCCTTCGAGCGCCGCCATGCGCTTTTCGAGCACGTCGGTGGTCGGGTTCATCAGGCGCGTGTAGATATTTCCCGCCTTGCGAAGCGCGAACAGATCGGCGCCGTGCCCGGCGTTTTCGAACACGTAGGAGGTGGTCTGGTAAATCGGCACGGCGCGCGATCCGGTCACCGGATCAGGCTCCTGCCCGGCGTGAACCTGCAAGGTCTCGAACCGGTAGGAATTGTCCTGGGTCATGGCAAAAAAATGGATAGTTGAAGCTTACGCTCCATGCAGGGGAATCGTGGTCAGGATATAGGTGCGGTAAGCGCTCAGGTGAGGTATGAAGTCAAAGGTCATGCATACATCATCTTTCCCGAATCTCCTCCGGGATGGATTTGGCACCGCTCATGTGGAATGAAGGTTGCCAAGGCTTCGCAGGGCCAGTCCCTCCGCCTTTCTGGATGATAGCTCGAAATCTTGAAAAGAACGTTCAAATTTCATGAATCTACGACAGATGATACTATTTTACAAGACGTTGCCATCTGCTTTCCGAAATATTGCCCGCCATCTGCTCCGCCTATGACCGCACGTGAAATCGCCCTCCGCGTCCTCGTCGAACTCGACGGAATGAAGAAATCCGACGAGCTGCTCAACCGGATGCTCGAAACCTCCCACCTCGAACGCAGCGACCGGGCGCTGGCAAAAGAGCTGGTGGCCGGAACCCTGAAGTACCGGCGGCAGTGCGATTACGTCATCGAGCGATTCTATCGCCACGACTACGCCAAAGCCGCCGAAGTGCTGAAAAACATCCTGCGCCTCGGCGTCTATCAGCTTCTGCGCCTCGACCGTGTGCCAAAATCGGCGGCGGTCAACGAATCGGTCAAGCTGGCCCGCAAGTTCAAGGGCGACCATCTGGCGAAGCTGGTCAACGGTCTGTTGCGCAACATCTCGAAAGCGACCATCGATCTCGACGCATGGACGGCTGATATGCCGGAGGCACAGCGCCTCTCGATTCTCTACTCCTTCCCGGAGTGGCTCGCCGCCCGCTGGCTCGCGCGCTACGGCCCCGACGCAACGCTCGCGATGCTCGCGCACGGCAACCTGCCGCCAGCCACCGGCTACCGGATCAACCGGCTCAAGGCCGATCCCGAAACGCTGCTGGCGAGGCCTGAACTTTCGGACGCAAAACGAGTTGCGGACGCGGAAGGACTCGACCGATTCTTCTTCTCGAAGTCGTTCGACAGGATGGAACCGCTGCTCAAGGAGGGCCTCGTCAGTGTGCAGAATCCGGCGCAGGGGTTCGCCTGCCTCTTGGCCGCGCCGCAGCCGGGCGGCGCCGTGCTGGACATGTGCGCCGCGCCGGGCGGCAAGGCGACCTTCATGGCCGAGCTGATGGAGAACCGGGGCCGCGTCATCGCGCTCGACCGCACCCCGGCCAAAGTCGCGCGCATCGCCTCGAACGCCGAGGCGCTCGGCATCACTATCATCGAGCCGCGCGAAGGCGACGCGCTCACCTTCGATCCGGAGTGCGCGGTGGACACCCTCCTGCTCGACGCCCCCTGCACCGGCACGGGCGTTCTCGGTCGCCGCGCCGAACTGCGCTGGCGCACGACGCCCGAAAAGCTCCGGGAACTTGCGGGTCTCCAGAAAGCGATGCTCGACCGCGCCGCCTCGCTGCTCCGGCCCGGCGGCGTGCTCATCTACGCGACCTGCTCGGTCGAACCGGAGGAGAACGAGCAACAGGCCGAAGCGTTTCTGCAACGCCATCCCGATTTTGTGACGGAAGCGTCGCGGCTCACCCTGCCGGGATCGAGCGAGGGATTCGACGGCGGCTACGCCGCGCGGTTCCGCAAACTGGAGGCGTGAGGATGGCCGAACCCGATGCGCCGTGGCGCGACGCGCTCGAAACCTTCCTGAACTACCTGACCCTCGAACGCAACTTTTCTGCCAACACGCGGGCCTCGTACCTGAACGATCTTGGCCGCTACCTCGCCTGGCTGCACGAGGGCGGCGTCAAGCCAGGCGAGGCCGCGCCGGGCGACATCCGCAAATTCATACAGGAGCTGCACGACATTGGCCTCGAAGCAAGTTCGGTGGCCCGGAACATTTCGGCGATCCGCTCGTTCCACAAGTTCCTGCTCACCGAGCGGCTCGCGGCGATGAACCCCGCCGAGAACATCCACCAGCCAAAACTGGCCCGCTACCTGCCCGCCGTGCTGACCGTCGAAGAGATGACGCTGCTGCTCGACGCCCCGCTCAGGCGTCACCCGACCGGTAAATTCATGCTGCGCGACAAGGCGATGCTCGAATTTTTCTACGCCACGGGAGTCCGCGTCAGCGAGCTGATCGACCTCAGCCGGCTGAATCTGCACATGGATGACGGCTTCGTGCGGGTCTTCGGCAAAGGCTCGAAAGAGCGACTCGTCCCTATCGGCCAGACGGCCATTTCGTGGATGAAACGCTACCTCGACGAGCTGCGCCCCGCCATGACGAGCGCGGCGTCGTACGACACGATCTTCCTGAACTCGCGCGGTGGCAAGCTCTCGCGAATGGGTACGTGGAACATCGTGCGGCAGTACGCCATCATCGCGGGCATCGAAAAACCGATCAGCCCGCACACCTTCCGCCACTCCTTCGCCACCCACCTGCTCGAAGGCGGCGCTGACCTGCGCGTCGTGCAGGAGATGCTCGGCCACAGCTCCATCATCGCCACCCAAATCTACACCCACATCGACCGCTCGTTCATAAAAGAGGTGCACCGGAGCTTTCACCCGAGAGGGTAGCTGCTGGTGGACGTTGTGGACTTGGTGGACAGGAAAGCGCGGGTGATCTTCTCTTTCAATTCATAATTCAGCATTCATAATTCATAATTCGCCTTACCCTTTCATCACCCCCACCGGCACCAGCCTTGCGACTTTCCTCGCGATGCCTGCCGACACCACCGACGACCGCACGAAGCTCATGGGCGCGCTGAAAGACGCGGGTATTCCCTCGGCGATCTACTACCCGATTCCGCTGCACCTCCAGAAAGCCTACGAAAATCTCGGCTACAAACCGGGCGACTTCCCGGTTTCGGAAGAGTTCAGCGCAAGGGTTTTCGCCCTGCCGATGCATCCGTACTTGAAGGAAGAGGAGATCGATCAGATTTGCGGGGTGATTACGAGGGCGTGAGAAATTGCCGGGAGCGCTCGACGGTGTAGTAACCGAAGCTGTCGGCGCTTCCGGTTTCGCCAATGCTTTGTTGGAAAAGAATAGCTATGCAATGTAATGTTTTCAGATACCTCCTTTAAGTTTCGTTATTTTGTTCTGAGGGCGTATTGTTTTTCTCGTATCTATTTTTCAGCCACCATCCGATAGCAGTTACAAGAACAGCCCCAATACCTCCAATAAACCATTGCCACCTTTCCCAATAAGTATTTATTAGCCAAATTGGTGTCACTTCAACATTGATATACCTGGTTAAAGTAGGTAGCATATCTATAGGGCCTCCAAGCGCGACAGGCAATTCACACCACACATTGAGGTATAACGGCAAACTTTCACCAGCATGTTTTGCCTGTATATGCCATCCCCAACGAGTATCACCAGATGGTTGTGTTGATTTTAATCCATCAAACTCTTTCCCCTCGACTGGCGTAATCTCAAAATCTTCACCTGTCAATTTTACACGCATTTTGGAACTCAACTTCGTCGTATCTGCTTCTATTCTTTGTGTTTTTGCAGGGTCTTGGCTTATGATTTTTTCGAGCTTCTTAGCCAGTATTTTTGGATTTTCAACAGGGTTCAATACAAAATAAATTGTGAATGGAGTGTCAACTTTTACACTTGAAGGGATATTAAGCGAATAAGATGCGGTTTTAAGTCTTAAACGATATTGTTCTCGTTTTGCAGTTGTAGTCGAATCAATGTCGTATTGGCAGTAGGATTTTTTATATTTATATCCGTCGCCCGACTTCTCTTTTTTACATTTACACTTGTCAGCCGACTTATTATTGCTGAAAAAAATACTGGTATCATTGCTGCCATATTTGCCAGCTATAATTCCAGTTATAAAAATAATAGCTAAACCAATGAGCCAGATATGATAATTTTTTATTTCCGACTTCATAAAGGTAGCAATTAAGGGTTTG
Source organism: Chlorobaculum sp. 24CR (assembly GCF_004118635.1). Lineage (GTDB taxonomy): Bacteria > Bacteroidota > Chlorobiia > Chlorobiales > Chlorobiaceae > Chlorobaculum. Next base: position 39,907 of record NZ_SDGU01000011.1, read on the forward strand.
CCATAATAAAATCAGTTATAATAGCTGTCAAAGCCTCTCAAGCCAAACGCCCGGCTCACGATGCTGATGAAAGAACGACACCACGAGCAACTCGTCATCACTCGGTAGATAGATAAGCGAATAAGGAAACTTGCGAAGGAGTACACGGCGAAACTCTGCTTCGATACGTCCATACCCCAAAGGAGTCCGAAGTGCGGAGGCGACTGCAGCATCGGCAGCTCGGGCAAACTCAAAGCCAAGGCCTTGGGCTTTTGATTCATACCATGCCTGAGCCTCCAGAAGCTCTTTTTCCGCCTCTGGTCGAACAACAATTCTCATCACGACTTCCCTGAAAACAATCGCGATCTGACCTGTTCCCACGGAACGGCTGTTGAAGGATCAGCGCGATGTTCGGCGACGCGACGATGCAGTTCATCCTTTTGCGCCTGTGACAGTTCAATCGTCTCAGATGCCTCAGCGGCAATGCTGTCCCAAATGTCTTCGACAAGCTGAATCCGCTCGGACACGGAAAGCTTCAAATATTCTGTACTGATGGCAGGTGTTGACATGGTGCTCCTCTCAATCAAAGTCAATCTTCATAAAAACAGTGCGCTTGGCTTGGCTTTCTTATTCTACTAAAGTAGGAATAATCTGATGATCGTTCCTGTCAAAACCTCACAGATGTAGCCAAAAATCTCAATCTTCCTAATCACACCGACATCGCCTGGGTGACGCCATCGTGTTCACGGGCCATGACGGTCAGCGGCACCCGCGCTGAGCGTTCTGGTTTACGGCGTTTTTCTGGGATCGAGTCTAAGCTGGATGCATCTCTTCGCTCAGCATGACAAGGCATTTATTCCTTCTGCCTCTCTCAGAAAATTGAGAAGCGCTTGCCTTACGACACAAAAACGCCCGGCAGGCCTCAGGATAACAGCTATCCCTCAGCCTACCGGGCTTTTCCCCACTAAACCTCACCCAATATCGAACCGATCAAGGTTCATGACCTTGTTCCATGCGGCGACAAAGTCGTGCACGAACTTCTCCTGCGCGTCATCGCTTCCGTAAACTTCTGCGACGGCGCGTAGCCTTGCGTTTGAGCCGAAGATGAGATCGACGCGGGTGGCCGTCCATTTCGCTTCGCCGGTTTTGCGGTCGTGGCCCTCGAAGGTGTCGTGCTCTCTGGAGAGCGGCTTCCACTCCGTGCCCATGTCGAGCAGGTTCACGAAGAAGTCGTTGTTGAGCGTTTCCGGTCGTTTGGTGAAGACGCCGTGTTGCGACTGGCCGTAGTTCACGTTCAGCACGCGCAGGCCGCCGATGAGCACGGTCATTTCCGGGGCAGTGAGAGTGAGCAGTTGCGCGCGGTCAACCAGCATCTCCTCCGCCGATACGCTATATTTTTGTTTGGCGTAGTTGCGGAATCCGTCGGCTCTCGGTTCGAGTACGGCGAACGACTCCGCGTCGGTTTGCTCCTGCGTGGCGTCCGTGCGGCCCGGCGTGAAGGGGACGGCGACCTCGCTGCCTGCGCGTCTTGCGGCCTCTTCAATTCCGGCGCATCCGGCGAGCACGATCAGGTCGGCGAACGACACCCGCTTTCCGTCCGTCCGCTCGCCATTGAACGCGGCGCGGATTTCCTCAAGCTTGCCCAGCACCCGTTGCAGTTGCTCCGGCTGGTTGACCTCCCACTCCCTCTGCGGGGTGAGCCGGATGCGAGCGCCGTTCGCGCCGCCGCGCTTGTCGGAGCCTCGGAAGGTCGAGGCCGAGGCCCAGGCGGTCGAGACCAGCTCCGGGATCGACAGGCCGGAGGCGAGCAGCCGCTTCTTGAGTTCCGCGATCTCCTCGTCGCCGACCAATTCGTGATCGACCGGCGGCACCGGGTCTTGCCAGATCAGGTCTTCATCCGGCACTTCAGCGCCGAGGTAGCGCGAGCGCGGCCCCATGTCGCGGTGCGTCAGCTTGAACCACGCCCGTGCGAAAGCGTCGGCGAACTGGTCGGGATGCTCGTAGAAGCGCTTCGAGATCGGCCCGTAGAGCGGATCCATGCGCATCGCCAGGTCGGCGGTGGTCATCATGGTGGGCACGCGCTTCGATGGATCGTGCGCCGCCGGAGCCAAATCCTCCTCGGCCACATCTTTCGGCTGCCACTGCCAGGCTCCAGCGGGGCTTTTGGTCAGCTCCCACTCGTACCGGTAGAGCATTCCGAGGTAGCCCATGTCCCAGTGAATCGGGTCGGGCGTCCACGCGCCTTCCAGTCCGCTCGTCATCGTTTCGTCCCCCTTGCCGCTGCCGTAGCCGCTCTTCCAGCCGAGACCCTGCTCCTCGATAGGCGCGGCTTCCGGCTCCGGGCCGAGCAGCGCCGGATCGCCGACGCCGTGGCATTTGCCGAAGGTGTGCCCACCCGCGACCAGCGCCACGGTCTCCTCGTCGTTCATCGCCATGCGGGCGAAGGTTTCGCGGATGTCCCTGCCCGCCAGAACCGGATCGGGGTTGCCATCCGGCCCTTCGGGATTGACGTAGATCAGCCCCATCTGCACGGCGGCCAGCGGGTTTTCGAGATCGCGCTCGCCGGTGTAGCGATTGTTGCCGAGCCACTCGACCTCCTTGCCCCAGTAAATATCCTCCTCCGGCTCCCAGATGTCCTCGCGTCCACCGCCGAAACCGAAGGTCTTGAAACCCATCGACTCCAGCGCGCAGTTGCCCGCCAGAATCATGAGGTCAGCCCAGGAGAGTTTCTTGCCATACTTCTGCTTGATTGGCCAGAGCAGCCGGCGCGCCTTGTCGAGGTTCGCGTTGTCGGGCCAACTGTTGAGCGGCGCGAAGCGCTGGTTGCCCGTGCCGCCGCCGCCGCGCCCGTCGCTGATGCGGTAGGTGCCCGCGCTGTGCCACGCCATGCGGATGAAGAGGCCGCCGTAGTGGCCGTAATCGGCGGGCCACCACTCCTGCGAATCGGTCATCAGCGCGTGGAGGTCGCGCTTGACGGCTGCCAGGTCGAGCGTTTTGAAGGCTTCAGCGTAATCGAACTCCTCGTCGAGCGGATTGCTCAGCGAGGAGTGCTGATGCAGCATGTCGAGATCGAGCTGGTTCGGCCACCAGTCGCGGATCGACCGCCCGCCGCCCGTGGCCGGATGAGCGGCTGTTCGGCCCGTAACCGGGCATTTACTCTGTTCGCTCATGATGTTTCTCCTGTTTTCTTGATGGGAACGTTCAGTTACTCCTTTTTATAAGTCTTATTCGCTCGCATTGGTTCTTGACGTGAAACGGCGCGCCTTTTCGTCATAACTGCAAATCGGAACGATTACTAATAAGAGATTAAAAAAATATCCCCATATTCCCAGAGGATTTCAGCTTTTTGTCCGGCAATCGGAGCAGATTCCGAAAAAGTCGATGCGGTGTGACTCGATATCGAAGTCTGCCGATGTGCCGATGGTATCGTTGATTTCCGGAAAGAAGCACTCCTCGAAATCGATGATCTTGCCGCATTTGTTGCAGATCAGGTGGTAGTGCGGCTTCGTTTTGGCCTCGAACCGGTCGAAGGTGCTGCCCGCGTCGATTTTACGTACCAGCCCCTGCTCAATCAGGATGGCGAGGTTTCGATAGACCGTGCCGAGGCTCAGGCTGGGAAACTCCGCTTTCAGCCGGTCGTAGAGCCACGCCGCCGTCGGATGGCTTTCGGTGGAGCGAAGGATCGCCAGAAGCCGCTCTCTCTGGCGGCTGTGCCGATACGGTTTGACGGAGCGTTGCTGGATCATTGCCGGATAATTTTGCATTTCAAGAGGGACGGACGCGAGACCCGCCCCTGCACGTCATTCAGGACGGGCACAAGACCCGTCCCTACAGGTCACCCATCCTTTGCCTCCCGCGCCCGCAGCCACATGCCGCCCGCCATCACCAGCAAATTCACCGCGCCGACGATGATGAAGGGGGCTTTGGGACTCATGCCGTCGAAGAGGCGGCCTCCGGTGGTGGTGATGAAGAGGATGCCGATGGCTCCGCTGATGTTGAATGCGCCGATCACCGAACCGCGCGCCTCCTTCGGGGCTTCCTGGCCGATGAGCGATTGCGAGCCGAGGAAAGCGCTGATCTGGCCAATGCCGAGCAAGACGAAGAAGATGAGCGAGTACGTTTCGAGCGGGTTGCCGATCATCGCCAGCGAGAGGTAGCCGATGGCCGCCAGCCCCATGCAGAAGGTGAGCGCCGTGACGCGGTTCCAGCGGTCGATGAAAATGCCGATGACCGGCGCCCAGAGGAGCGCGGCGGCCTGCGAGACGATGAAGATGAAAGTGCCCTTCTTGACCGCCTCGGCTGGCTCCATGCCCATGGCGATGCCGGTGGTCATGCCCCAGAGCGGCACGAAGGTGCCGATGATCGACTGGTCGCCGCGAGCCACGAAGGCCGCCGCGTAGGAGAGCAGAATTCGCGGATTGCGGGCGTGGCGGAAGCCGCTGGTGAGCAGCTCTTTCAACGGTAGCCGCTCCTCGTGGCGCACCGGCGTGCCGCCCTTGAGGCCGAAAAAGAGCACAATGGCCGCGAGCACCGCCGTGCCCGCGATGGCCGCGTGCGCCCAGAATCCGGCCTCCGTGCCGCTGAATCCTCTCGCCACGAGCGTCTTGGGCAGACCGCCGAAAAACTGGTTCAGGATGACGATGCCGAGGCCGTTGAGGAATCCCACGATGGCGATGAGCTTGCCCCGCGACCGCTCCTTCGGGTAATCGACCAGCACCGTCGCCAGGCCGCTGGTGACGGCCACCACGCCGACCGCGTAGATCATGCGGGCGATGGTGAGCTGGAACACGTCGGTCACGAGCGGGTAAACGAGGTAGGCGATGGCCAGCACGAGAAAGCCCGTGGCATAGACCGGCTTTCTGCCGATGCGATCCATGATCGCCCCGGCCGGGCCGAAGAGCAGGAGCGTGACGATCTCCGTCCAGAAGACCAGGTCGCCGCTGAGGGTGCCCTGCTCCGACACCGGAATGTGCAGATGCTCGTTCATGATGTAGGCCTGGCCAATCGACACGAACGTGACCATACCGATCGAAAAGAACGACGCGAAAAGGAAGCTCCACGCATGGCGGGGCAGTACCGACGGAGCCAGTTCGATGGGGCCTAATTTGGCGTTGGAGGAGGAGTTATCGGTCATCGGGATAGATGTGCGGTGGATAGGGTTGAATAAGGTGTTGTTGTATAAATGAAATTATTGCGCTTTGGTTCCAAAGGGTTGCGGTGTTTTGGGTTCTCTGGGAGCGCCGAGCGCCTGCTCGGCATCTTTTGGCCTCCGAAGAATCCGATGCTCATTCGCTGGTGTCCAATAACTTACGTTTTTCCTCATCCGTCAACCCATTCAGCTCGTTGCAATTTCCGGCTTGAAGGCGTTTGCGCAGGATGGGTTTCAGGCCAATACGGGATGATGTAGAATTGTAAGACTCAGCATTGGTTATTTGTTGAATGATTCCGCGAGCGATGTCTGGAGATTTACAGGCAAGGTCGGCAAGATAGGTGTGCAGCTGCGCGGTGTACTCTGGTTCAACGAGTCGATTCGTGCACTTGATCGGCGAATTTTCCGAGATGAGGCAGGAGTCAAGAGTCGGGGCAGGGAGTCCAGGTTGGGTAGCTTTTTTCAAACGTTCCAGAGCGGCATCCTTTGTTTTTTTATCCATGTAGATCGCCTGTAACTCGTTGCGTCGCTCTTCATATACTGAATCCGGCATAGGGGAGAAAACGATACCTCTTGCATCGACAAGGGCTGTTTCTGTCTCGCCAAATGAAGCGCCGTACATGTCAGACTCACGTAGATCAGCGCCCTGAAGCTGAGCACGTTCGAGATCAGCGCCCTGAAGCTGAGCACCTCCGAGATAAGCGCCCTGAAGTTGAGCACGTTCGAGATCAGCGCCCTGAAGCTCAGCACTTCTGAGATCAGCGCCCTGAAGCTGAGCCATTCCGAGATCAGCGCCCTGAAGTGCAGCAATTTCGAGATCAGCGCCCTGAAGCTGAGCACGTCCGAGATCAGCGCCCTGAAGCTCAGCACCTACGAGATGAGCGCCCTGAAGCTGAGCGCCTCTGAGATGAGCGCCCTGAAGCTGAGCACTTTCGAGATAAGCACCCTGGAACTGAGCCATTCCGAGATCAGCGCCCTGAAGCTGAGTGCTGGTGAGATTAGCACCTTTAAGATCAGCCCCCCTTAAATCAGCCCGAACAAGAATACACCCAGAAAGGTCAGCATGTCGTAACTTCCTGCCTTTTAGATTGAGTGGCTCGATCTGCCGAATACCTTTTTCCCACTCATCAGAACGAATCAGCGCAAGCGTTTCCGGTTGTGGCTGTTTGGCGAACAACACTTGTTCTCGAAGTTCCAGCGTTCGCTTGCCCTTCAAAAAAAAGTAGCAAAACGGCGTTTGGCGGTCATGTGAGCCTTGCATGGTTGTGATGCTGCGTTCGAGTATTTCTCCATCCACCAGCATGGCAAGCGTCAGAGGCAAGCCCAGGAAGAGCGAGAGCAGCAAGGCAAGGCTGCCGCGAGGTGCGTCGGGTTGCCGGAAAAGCAGGATAGCGTACAGTACGATCAAGGTTACGGACGCAACAACGCCTGTTCTGATCACGAGATAGGGAGCGAGCGAGGAGATCAGGAAGAAACAGGTTCCAGTACCGAGCAGTGCAAGCAGCAGGCTGCCGGGTCGCGCAAGCAGCTTCGATTTGCGCAGAAAAAGTGCTGTAATGGCGGAAAGGGGAATCAGGAGCATTCCCGTCAGTGGTGGTAATATCTCGACGATTTTGTCGGTGAATGGCGTTGGTTTCTCAACATCGAAAGTCGTTCCAAACAAAAACAGTATCAGCCCGCTCGCAAAAAGCCCGACCGGTATCCAGTCTCTTTTCCTCGGCAGGTGAGCGCGGTAGAGGTCGCGATAGTAGTTGCCCAGTGAGCCGGAGGGGTTGATGATGAGTGGCCAGAAGTAGGCGACCGACAACATGTCCATCCAGATGGCGATGCGTTGCATCCACGTCAACAGCTCTTCCTGATAGGCGAGAAACACCATCTGGAGCACGAGCAGGGTAACGAGCGGCAGCATGATGACGGTGATTGAAACGATCAGCGCCACGAATGGCTGCACGCGGGGGCCGGGTCTGCCGGCGATGTAGTAGGTGAAGGGGAAGATGTGCAGCCGGTCGCGCAGGCCGCCAATTTCGCCGTCCTCCGGCGCTGCCGCTGCATCGAAGGCGTGGAGCTTGCGGGAGAGCAACTGAAGCTGGAGCCGCAGGTTGAAATGCACCAGCGTCAGGATGAACGGCGCGAAGACGTAAAAACCGACTATCGGCACCTCGACATTTACCAACGGCAACTGCACCCCCTTGCCGATCAACAGGTCGAGGTCGGTGGTGCCGAACACGATCACCAGCACATACACGCAGGTCGCCATGAACCCGGCGTGCAAAACCGCAAGCCGCTCCGAGGATTTATTGGCCACCTCCAGCAGCATCTGTGCCTCGGGTATTTGTTCGTTCATGCCGTGCGTTGGTCAGGTGGTTTCGTGTGTGTCGCGATTCGTTGAAATGCCCCTGCAAGGCAATGTAATGCTCAATGATGTCAGCGATGCCGATTTCGATTTGGATTGTGAGTCGTCAGAATGCCTCACCCCCCGCACACCCGCAGGCGGCCGTCCTGCATGTGGAGGCAGCGGTCGGCGGTGGCGGCGAACTCTTCGTTGTGGGTGACGATGACGAACGAGGTCTGGCGTTCTTTGCTGAGCGTGGCCATCAGTTCGTAGAGCATCCGGCTGTTGCGGCTGTCGAGGTTGCCGCTCGGCTCGTCGGCGAGCACGAGCTTCGGCTCGTTCATCAGCGCGCGGGCGATGGCGACGCGCTGCTGTTCGCCGCCCGACAGCTCCGAGGGGAGGTGGTCGAGCCGCGCCTTGAGGCCGAGCTTTTCCAGCAGCACGGCGGCTCGCTCCTTGGCGGGCTTGAGCTTGCCGGTGCCGATGAACTCCGCCATCGCGACATTTTCGAGCGCCGTAAAATCCGAGAGCAGGTGGTGGAACTGAAAGACGAAGCCGATCTTGCGGTTCCGGAAAGCGGCCAGCTCCTTTTTCGACAGCATACAGCGGCTTCCCTCAAAGATCGGCGAGCCGTCGAAGCGCAATTCGCCCTCGTCGGGCGCGTCGAGCGTGCCGAGCAGGTTGAGCAGCGTGGTCTTGCCGCTGCCTGACGCGCCGATGACGGTCACCATTTCACCAGGCCCCACCGAGAGGTCGATGCCGTCGAGAATGCGCAGCGGCGGCTGGCCGGGCAGGGCGTAGGATTTGACGAGCTTGCGTGCTTCGAGCATCAGGCGGGCCTCACCTGCCCCTGGCCTTCGATCAGCCATTTGTAGGTGCACAGCTCCCGGAGCGCCATCGGGCCGCGCGCGTGCAGCTTTTGCGTGCTGATGCCGATCTCCGCGCCGAGGCCGAACTGCGCCCCGTCGGTAAAGGCGGTCGAGGTGTTGGCATAGACCGCCGCCGCATCGACCCGCTTCATGAAGGCGTCGATCTGCGCCTGGTCGGAGGCGATGATCGCTTCGCTGTGCTTCGAGCTGTGGCGGGCGATGTGGTCGAGCGCCTCCTCGAAGCTTGCGACGGTTTTGATCGACATCTTCAGCGACAAGTACTCCGTGCCGAAATTCTCCGGCGTGGCGAGCTGCAACAGCTCGTCCGGATAGCGGTTCAGCAGTTTGTAATACGACGCTTCGTCGGCGTAAAGCTGCACCATCTTCTCTTCGAGCAGCTCCACCAGCACCGGCAGGTCGTCGATGCGGCTTTCGTGCACGATGAGCGTGTCAAGCGCGTTGCAGACGCTCGGGCGGCGCGTCTTGGCGTTGAAGACGATGTCGCGGCCTATCGCCAGGTCGCCGCTCTCGTCGAAGTAAGTGTGCACAATGCCCGCGCCGGTTTCGATCACCGGCACCGTGGAGTGCTTGCGGGCGAAGTCGATCAACTGCTGGCTGCCGCGCGGAATGATGACGTCGATGTAGCCCACCGCGTTGAGCAGGATGTGCGCCGCCTCTCGCTCGGCGGGCAGGAGGTAGATCATCTCCGGATCGAGGCCGCGGTCTCGGATCACGGTCTGGATCAGCTCGACGATGGCGATGTTCGAGAACGCCGCGTCGCTGCCGCCTTTGAGCACGGTGGCGTTGCCCGATTTCAGGCAGAGCGCGAAGACGTCGAAGGTGACGTTCGGGCGCGATTCATAAATAATGCCGATGACGCCGAGCGGCACCGAGACCTTCTTCAGCTCCAGCCCGTTGGGCAGCGTGCGCTCTTCGAGCACCCGGTCGAGCGGCGAGGGGAGCGCGGCCACGTTGCGCAGGTCGGAGGCGATCGAGTCGAGACGCGCCTCGTTCAACAGCAGCCGGTCGTAGCGCGGATCGGCGGCGTCCATCCGTTCGAGATCCTTGCGGTTGGCTTTGAGGATCGATTCGGCGGCGGCGGGAATGCGGTCGGCCAGATCGACGAGCAGGGCGTTGATGGTCTGTTCGTCGAGCGTGACGATCTTGCGGCTGGCGTTCTGGACGGCCTGAAAGTGCTGGACGATAGCTTCGTGTTCGGTCATGGACGCTGGCTCCTTGAAAGGGATTTGTCGGAATTCTGAAGTGCAGGAAAGATAGCGATTCTTCGGCAACCCGCGCAATTGTCTGCCAGCAGGAATGGAGCTGCATCTCTTTCATTGATTACCTTTACGCTAACCGGGTTTGCCCGGCTTTCGCGGGAGTTCGCTAAACAGAGTATCTGAAAAGGAGGCGTGATGACGGCCAACAATTTCAACTGCCCGGAAGCGGAACGCGACCGGATGCTGCTGACGCAGCTTGCGCCGAACTTTCTCGATCCGAAACACGAATGGCAACGGATTTTCGCCGAGCTGTGGGGCGCCTTTCTGCTGGTGCTTGTGGCGGCTGGCGGCCCGGTCGCGGTTGCCGGTTCCGGGAATCATTCGGGCGATGCGCTCTTGCCGGTTGCCCCGGGCCTCATGGTGATGGCCATCATCTACTTCATGGGTACGGTCAGCGGCGCGCATCTCAATCCCGCCGTGACGATCGCCTTCGCCATCCGCCGCAACTTTCCCTGGATTCGCGTACCCGGTTACATCATTGCCCAGATCACTGGAGGCTGGCTGGCGGCGCTCTTTCTCGGCTTCATGTTCGGCGACGGAGCTGTCGCGGCAGGCATGACGCTGCCGGGCCACGGGATCACGCCGCCGAAAGCGCTCGCCATGGAGGCCGTGCTGACCGCCGCGCTGGTGAACACGATTCTCGGCACCTCGTCGGGCGCGCGGAACATCGGCACCAACGGCGCCATTGCCGTCGGCGGCTACATCGCGCTGGCGGGAATGTGGGCCGGGCCGGTCAGCGGAGCCTCGATGAATCCCGTGCGCTCCCTCGCTCCCGCGCTGGTGTGCGGCGACACCGCGCTTGCCTGGATTTACGTCGCCGGGCCGCTCTCGGGAGCGCTGATCGGTGTCGTCTTCGAATGGATTCTCAAAGGCCCGCCCACCACCTCCGGCGCGATCGCCGCCCAGGGCACGCTCGACATAGATGATAATGGCGACAACAGCGAGTAGCCGTTTGGCAATCCGCATTTCCTCAATTATCAACCCCTGAACCATGGCGCACGAATTCGACGGAAAAAAGTACGAGCAGGCCTCGGCTCACCAGAAGGAGTGGGGCGCGAAGGTGATCGCGGAACTCGATCTCCGGGGCAACGAAAGCGTGCTCGATCTCGGCTGCGGCGACGGCGCGCTGACCCGCATGATCGCCGACCAGCTTCCGGCGGGCCGCGTGCCTGGCATCGACGCTTCGCGGGGCATGATCGAGGCCACCACGCCGAAGGCGAAGCCGGGGCTGGAGTTCCGGGTGATGGACATCGACGATCTCGATTTCGACGATGAGTTCGACGTTATCTTCTCGAACGCCACGCTGCACTGGGTGAAGGATCACCGCCGCCTTTTGCGCAACGTCCGGCGCGCATTGCGGCCCGGCGGGCGGGTGCGCTTCGACTTCGCGGGCGACGGCAACTGCATCAATTTCTTCGCGACGATCCGGGAAGCGATGGCGCTCGACCCCTTCGCGGAGGCGTTCGACGGCTTCGAGTGGCCGTGGTACATGCCCTCCGTCGCCGATTACACGGCGCTCGCCGAAGAGAGCGGCTTGCGCAACGTCAGGGTCTGAGGCGGCAACGCCGACCGCTACTTCCCCGACAAGGAGGCGATGATCCGCTGGATCGATCAGCCGAGCATCGTGCCGCTGCTGCCCTGCCTGCCTGAAAGCCAGCGCGGCTCATTCCGCGACTCCGTCGCCCGTCGCATGGTCGAGCGCACCCTTCAGCCAAGCGGAACCTGCTTCGAAACCTTCCGTCGCATCAACCTTTCGGCGGAGCGGTGAACAGTCATCGCGAAAAAGCGTCATGATCCAGATGTCGGAATCAACACTGAAATCGCGATGCGAAACAGGTTTCAGAAGAGGTTTTTGATATGAAATGAATGATATAAAAAAAATAGAATAGTTCGTTTGATTTTACGTTTTGATGCTTTTTTTATATCGCAATTCGTTTTGCTGCATATATTTTCTATATTTGATCGGAGTGCTATTTTTATTGCTTATCGTATTAAAAGAGTTATTTTTTACCCTTCAAAACTGAAAAGGGATAAGCGGTGTCATTTCATTTTGCGCGATTGTTATAGCCATCTAAATAAAGGATCCTCGAAGCAGAGCTTCGAGGTATTTAGAAGAGTTGGAGCTGCTGTGAATGCAACTTTTTATACTCAATTTCTCGACCTTGACT
>NZ_SDGU01000089.1 GCF_004118635.1 Chlorobaculum sp. 24CR
GATACGGTCAGGCAAACGCCATTTATGAGCAGCGAAACGCGACGCTGCAACAGGCCAGAGCGGCATATCCGGAGCGTTGGGGATCAAGACCGGCAAGAGCATGGGAAATGAACCGGGAGGTGGTTCTGAACCCGGACGAAAAGTGAACAATTTTTTTCAAAAAAAAGCGACATCTCTGTTGACATAAAGCGCCATTCAGAAAGCGATTGTGGCAATTGCGATTTCATGATCATATAATTCGAAGTCAGGATGAATTGGATCGTAGCAGAAGATATATTATCGACAATCCAAAAAACTGGATGCAAGATGAAAACCATCTGTAAATCTGGCTGAATATCTGTTATGACTGCACTGTAACTTTTTAAAAGAGAGCGGTTTTTGCAAACCGCCCGTCCTTTTTCAATATTAAAACTTATTTCTTCCCACCTCCCACAACTTCCGCCTTCGCCGCCCTCGCCTTCGACCACGCCATAATCCCCACACCTACGGCTATCATAATAAAGCACAGCACCTGGCCCATCGAGAAGTTCAGGAACACGAAGCCGAGTTGGGCGTCGGGTTCGCGGAAGAATTCGATGAAGAAGCGTACCGTGCCGTAGCCGATGAGGTAGAGGCCAGAGAGGAAACCTGGCCAAGGCGCTTTTTTGCGGATTGACCAGAGAATGACGAAGAGCACGATGCCTTCGAAGAACGCTTCGTAGAGCTGTGACGGATGACGAAGTTCCACGGTCGGGGCGTCGGGGAAGTACATGCCGATGGCCGAGGTGGTGACGCGGCCGTACAGTTCGCCGTTGATGAAGTTGCCGAGGCGGCCAAAGGTGTAGCCGAGCGGCAAGGCGGGGATGAAGAGATCGACGGTGCGGAGAAAATCGACCTTCTGCTTGCGGGCAAAAATCCACATGGCGATGGCCACGCCGATCAGGCCGCCGTGGAACGACATGCCGTTGATACCGGAGAAGGCGCAGGTTCCGCTGCCGAAGCGGATCGGAATCAACGTGCCGATGGGATCCTGCAGAAACCAGTCAAATCCATAGAATAGTATGTAGCCGACCCTGCCGCCGATGAGCACACCGCCCATCGCCCAGGTCAGGGCGTCGCCGGGGAAGGTCTTGTCGAACGGAAGCTTTTCGGTGGCAATCCGGTACCGGGAAAGCAGATAAACAATGCCGAATGCCACGATGTACATGGTGCCGTACCAGCGAATGGCGATGCTCCCCACCGAAAAAATGACGGGATTCATCTGGGAAGGGAGATGTTGCCACCAGAAGGTGAAGTCGTTCATAAGAAAAAAATTATCGTTTACTGAGGATTAACACGCTTAACAGCCTTGTAACCAATGTGAATATAGTTATATTCAAACTTTGCACTCTTCTTTTCGTACTAATACCCTATAATCATAAACAGATAGAGCATGGCTAAAATTCTTGAAGGGCCAGCCATGAAGTTGTTCAACAAGTGGGGCATTCCTGTGCCGAACTATGTTGTCATCATGGACCCTGAGCGTCTTGAACAGCTTGGTGAAGCTAATAAATGGCTGCGTGAATCGAAACTTGTCGTTAAGGCTCACGAAGCTATCGGAGGCCGGTTTAAACTCGGTCTTGTCAAAATCGGACTCAATCTCGACGAGGCGATCCAAGCCTCCAGAGAGATGATCGGCGCCAAGATTGGCACCGCTGAAGTCCGCCAGGTCATCGTGGCAGAAATGCTCGATCATGACGCAGAATTCTATGTCTCCATCATCGGGAACAGTGATGGCGCCGAGTTGCTGATCTCCAAACATGGCGGCGTCGATATCGAGGATAACTGGGACAGCGTCCGCCGCCTCCAGATTCCTCTCGACGAAAATCCGACCATCGAGCAGTTGACCGTGCTCGCCAAAGATGCCGGTTTCGAAGGCGAAATCGCCGAGCGCGTCGGCAAAATCTGCTCCCGCCTTGTCCTTTGCTTCGACAACGAGGACGCTCAATCCATCGAAATCAACCCGCTGGTCATCCGCAAGAGCGACATGCGCTTTGCCGCGCTCGACGCCGTGATGAACATCGACTGGGATGCCCGGTTCCGCCATGCTGACTGGGACTTCAAACCGGTTTCCGAAATCGGCCGTCCGTTCACCGAAGCCGAGCAGCAGATTATGGACATCGATTCCCGGATCAAGGGTTCGGTCAAGTTTGTTGAAGTGCCCGGCGGTGAAATCGCCCTGTTGACCGCAGGCGGCGGCGCATCGGTGTTCTATGCCGACGCGGTCGTGGCTCGCGGCGGCACCATCGCCAACTACGCAGAGTATTCGGGCGACCCGGCTGACTGGGCTGTGGAAGCGCTCACCGAAACGCTCTGCCGCTTGCCCAACATCAAGCACATCATCGTCGGCGGCGCTATCGCCAACTTCACCGACGTCAAGGCAACCTTCAGCGGTATCATCAACGGTTTCCGCGAGAGCAAGTCGAAAGGCTACCTCGAAGGCGTCAAAATCTGGGTGCGCCGTGGCGGACCGAACGAGGCGCAGGGTCTTGCCGCTATCAGAAAACTTCAGGAGGAAGGTTTCGACATCCATGTTTACGACCGTTCCATGCCGATGACCGACATTGTCGATATGGCGTTGAAGTCTTGATGGATGCCGTTGCAAGACCTTGAAATTAAAGCATATAGAAACTCATTAAATCTGATTGAACCGTGAGCATTCTCGCAAATAAAGATACTCGGGCAGTCATCATCGGAGGCGTGGCGGGCGTCAATGCGGCAAAACGCATGGCCCAGTTCGACTACCTGATCAACCGTCCGCTGACTGTGCAGGCTTTCGTCTATCCGCCCGAAGCCGGCCAGCAGAAAGAGATTTTCCGCGGCGGCGAACTCAAGAACGTCACCGTTTATAACTCCCTTTCTCCTGCTCTCGCAGAGCATCCGGAGATCAACACCGCGCTTATCTACCTCGGCGCATCGAGGGCGACCCAGGCAGCCATTGAGGCGCTCGAATCTCCGAACATCCAACTGGTCTCCATGATCACCGAAGGTGTTCCGGAAAAGGATGCCAAGCGCCTGAAAAAACTTGCCCAGAAGCATGGCAAGATGCTGAACGGCCCGTCGTCTATCGGCGTCATGTCGGCGGGTGAGTGCCGCCTCGGCGTGATCGGCGGCGAGTACCGCAACCTGAAGCTCTGTAACCTCTACCGCCAGGGTTCGTTTGGTGTGCTGACCAAGTCTGGCGGCCTGTCCAACGAAGCGATGTGGCTCTGCGCCCAGAACGGCGACGGCATCACCTCGGCGGTGGCTATCGGCGGTGACGCCTATCCTGGCACCGACTTTGTCACCTACCTCGAAATGTTCGAGAATGATCCCGCAACCAAGGCGGTCGTGCTGATTGGCGAGGTTGGCGGCAACCTCGAAGAGGAAGCAGCCGAGTGGCTGGCAGCCCAGCCGCGCCGCATCAAGCTGGTCGCGGCTATCGGCGGCACCTGCCAGGAGGTTCTGCCGCAGGGCATGAAGTTCGGCCATGCAGGTGCGAAAGAGGGCAAAAAAGGCGCTGGCTCGGCCCGCTCCAAAATGAACGCCTTGCGCGATGCAGGCGCGCTCGTGCCCGACACTTTTGGCGGTCTCAGCAAGGCCATCAAGCAGGTCTATGACGAGCTGATCGCCGCTGGCGAAATCAAGAGCGAGATCGACGAGGCCATCCTGCCTGAGCTGCCGCCGAGCGTTCAGGAGGTCATGAAGCAGGGTGAAGTGGTTGTCGAGCCGCTTATCCGCACCACCATCTCCGACGACCGTGGCGAAGAGCCGCGCTACGCCGGTTACGCCGCTTCGGAGCTGTGCTCGAAAGGCTACGGCATCGAGGATGTGGTCAGCCTGCTCTGGAGCAAGAAGCTCCCGACCCGCGAGGAGTCCGAGATCATCAAACGCATCATCATGATTTCGGCGGATCACGGTCCGGCAGTCTCCGGTGCGTTCGGCTCGATCATCGCCGCCTGCGCCGGCATCGACATGCCGCAGGCCGTTTCGGCTGGCATGACCATGATCGGCCCCCGTTTCGGCGGTGCGGTCACCAACGCTGGCAAGTATTTCAAGATGGCTGTGAACGACTTCCCGAACGACATTCCCGGCTTCCTCACCTGGATGAAGAAGAACGTTGGCCCGGTTCCCGGCATCGGTCACAGGGTCAAGAGCGTCAAGAATCCCGACCAGCGCGTGAAGTACCTTGTCAGCTACATCAAGAACGAAACGTCGCTGCACACCCCGTGCCTGGACTACGCGCTCGAAGTGGAGAAGATCACCACGGCCAAGAAGGGCAACCTGATCCTGAACGTTGATGGCACCATCGGCTGCATTCTGATGGATCTGGAGTTCCCGGAGCATTCGCTGAACGGCTTCTTCGTTTTGGCCCGCACCATTGGCATGATCGGCCACTGGATCGACCAGAACAACCAGAACTCGCGCCTCATCAGGCTCTACGACTACCTGATCAACTACGCAGTGAAACCAGAACAAGAGGTTCCTGAGAAGAAGTAAGCGTAAGGTTCTACAAAGATCAAAAAAGCAGTCCCGGCTTGTCGGGCCTGCTTTTTTTGTTTGTGGGGGATTTGAGGGCGGGGGAGCAGAAATGATGCTGGCTTATGAGATACAAAAGCGTTTTCTTGCTGACAATTATTGTCATAAATTGACAATGCCTCAATTCATGAACATCAAGGAGAACGCTATGCCAATGAATGTCAATCTGACCCCGTATCTGGAAAAAATGGTGCGTGATAAAGTCAGTTCGGGCTTTTATACATCGGCGAGCGAAGTCATCCGCGAAGCATTGCGGCTCATGGACGAACAGGATTCGATGAAGAAGGCCAGGATCGATCTCTTGCGGCAGGAGATTCGTGCAGGACTTGAGAGCGGAGCAGCAACAGACTGGAATCCTGATGAGATAAAAAAGGCCGGGCGGGAAAAGCGTGAGGTGTAAACCGGAGGATACCATGCCGAAAATCAGAATACGCCCGCTTGCCATTGACGATCTTTCCGAAATATGGAGTTATATCGCCGAAGACAGTCCAAACCGAGCCGACAGATTTATCGACTCTATTGACAGTATTGAGGTGACACAGGGAATGTTAAAATATTTTTACTGTAGCATTGTCGTGCTGGCGTTTTTATATTATCACATTGTGATTTACCCAAAATTATGACAGTGTAAGCGCCTGTCTTTCACGGATGCTACCCCTTATGCCGCGAACTATTGTCTTCATTGATGGCCTTGTCTATGACAAGGATTATCTTGTCTCGCAGTTTTCCTCAGACATCGAATACCACGTTCTCGATCAGAATGTTGACGGGATCAGCCAGATGCTTGAGGTTCTGGCTGGTCGTTCTGGCTTCGACTCCATCCAGATCATCTCTCACGGCTCACCGGGTTCCCTCACCTTGGGCAGTACGGTACTTGACAACTCCAGCATCGGTGGTTACTCTTCGCAACTGTACACGCTCGGTTCATCTCTGAATGCTACTGGAGACCTCCTACTATATGGCTGCGGCGTTGGTGCGGGTGATGTAGGGCGTGCGTTTGTTGATGCGCTTGCCGCCGCGACGGGGGCAGATGTGGCGGCTTCGGATGATGCGACCAGCGGAAGTGCTGTTGGCGGGGATTGGGAGCTGGAGGTGCAGGCGGGGGATATAGCTCAAGCATTTTCAGTTCTTCCGTCTCAGTATCCATTTGTTCTGTCATCAACTGCCGACCCGGTAACCTCATCAACCCTGCTGTTTCCAGGCCATTCCATGGGACAATGGAGCAACGCATACGCTTTTGCGGCAATACGGGAAGACGGTTCCGTGGTGACTTGGGGTGATTCCCGCTATGGCGGCGACAGTACCGGCGTGGCTACACAACTGAATGGTTATTACGATGTTATAAAGGTGTATTCCACTAATTATGCCTTCGCTGCATTACGTGAAGATGGTAAAGTGATTACTTGGGGACTTGACTCGGCTGGGGGCAATAGCGTCGATACTGACCTTACCAAGGTCGTGGAAGTGTTCTCGACACATTATGCCTTTGCTGCATTGCGTGAGGATGGCTCGGTAGTGGCATGGTCGAAGGGTAGTTGCTGTGGAGCAGATACCTTCCCTGTTGCCAGTAAGTTGAATGGCGATATTGATGTTGTTGAGGTGTTCTCGACCTATGAGGCTTTTGCAGCATTGCGAGAAGACGGCTCGGTGGTGACGTGGGGTGATTCCACTTACGGTGGGGGAGGTAATGGGTTAACGGCGCTGGATGGTACAACCAATGTGGTACAGGTTTTTTCGACATACGGTGCGTTTGCAGCATTGCGGGAAGATGGATCGGTGGTGACGTGGGGAAATGTCAGTTGGGGTGGCAACAGTAGCAGTGTTGCGTCTAAGCTTGATGGAAGTGACGATAGCAGAGACGTGGTGCAAGTATTCTCGACGGCTTATGCCTTTGCGGCGTTGCGCGAAGATGGGTCGGTGGTGACGTGGGGAAATGTCAGTCGGGGTGGCAACAGTAGCAGTGTTGCGTCTAAGCTTGATGGAAGTGACGACAGCAGAGATGTTGTGCAAGTATTCTCGACGGCTTATGCCTTTGCGGCGTTGCGAGAAGATGGCTCGGTGGTGACATGGGGGCATAGCGTTAGTGGCGGCGACAGCAGCAGTGTAGCCGATGAGCTTGATGGCGATGTGGATGTTGTGGATATCTTTTCGGATGGGGGGGCGTTTGCTGCGTTGCGAGAAGATGGCTCCGTCGTGACGTGGGGAGCTAGCGATTGGGGTGG
>NZ_SDGU01000090.1 GCF_004118635.1 Chlorobaculum sp. 24CR
TACATTATGACTTTTATGAATATATGTGCTCAATTATTACACTTTTATCTTTAACGAAGCAGAGCTTCGGGGAATATATCCCATAGAGATTCAAAACCATAAACCCTCATTGATATTTCTATGGGATCCCCCACATCCGAACTGATATAGCCACTAAAATTATCAGCACTCTCATTATAATGAAGTGGTGCGTCAACGGTGAAATATCCTGATGAAAGTTGCAGAGCGTCATACGCTTGTCCACTGGATGATCCTTCGGAGTAATTCCAGAAGTTGTGGACACCATCAGTGTTATCGACGCCATATTTGCCATCTTGTGAAGTATAAATCACGCCCGGCCCTTCATAAGACTGCCCTACCCCCTAAGTGTTAACATAGATGTCGCCTCAAGTAGAGGAGGCGAATTATGGGTTATTCACATGCCGTGAGACACAGTGTCCTGAAAAAAGTGCTGC
>NZ_SDGU01000091.1 GCF_004118635.1 Chlorobaculum sp. 24CR
ATACATTATGACTTTTATGAATATATGTGCTCAATTATTACACTTTTATCTTTAACGAAGCAGAGCTTCGGGGAATATATCCCATAGAGATTTAACAAAGAATTTTAAAGACAGTGCGATCTAAAAAATCAGGATGTTATTTCTGCTCAGTGCCCTGCCCCTCCTGATTCCTTGATTTTGCTGATCAGCACTGTTGTGGATAAACTATCGAGAAATTCGATGATTTGAACCTCTCCGTCTGCGCGCTTCACGCACCCCGCTCTGGAAACCCTTTCTTCAATATAATCACCGCCGTTGACCAGAATATCGGGTAATGCACAGCAATAGAAGCGCTCCGGAGTATCTTCTGAAAAAGGCACCGCCCAGTCAACGCAGGAGAGCGCTGCAAGCATCCGCATTCGGTTCTGCAAGGCAAGGTATTGACCGGCCGTTTCGATCCCTTATTAAGCCGACGAACCGATTCGTCATCATTGACGGCGACAACCAATCGATCCCCCAAGGCCTTGGCTTTCTCCAGATAGTCCAGATGGCCGGGATGCAGCAGATCGAAACAGCCGTTGGTCATGACGATCCGCTCCCCCCGTGCCCAGCTTGGCGACAACACTGCCAGCAGCCACATTCTAAATTGGCACCGCTTCGTACATCGGCATTCCAGCCCCAAGGACCGCGCCGGTGGTCGCCACCACCGTATCACCGGCACCGGTGACGTCGAACACATTCTGAGCATGAGTCGGAAAATACAGCTGGTTCCGACCCTCGACAAACAAGCTCATCCCCTTTTCGCTTCGGGTAACCAGCAAGGAATCGAGATCGAGCGCCTCACGAAGACGGCATCCCTTGCATTCCAGCTCGGCTTCGTTTTCTCACCGGCCAGCCACGGACTCAAATTCCGAAAGATTCGGCGTAATCATCGTCGCCCCCCCGGTAACGCTCAAAATCCGTACCTTTCGGGTCGATAATAACTGGTTTGCCTGCCTGGCGAGCAGCGTTGATCAGCATATCGATGCGCCGCAGGATGACTTTGGCAAAATCGGACAGGATGACCGCATCGAGCACCATGAGCTGTTCGAGATATACCGAATGCAATATCTCGACGTTCCAAGCTGGAAAATGATCCTCAAAATCAACGCGAAGCAGTTGCTGATGACGGGAAAGAATCCGCAATTTCGTAATGGTTTTGCTCCCTGCTATCCGCTGAAAACAGCAGGAAACACCATGCTCTTCCAATTGCCGCCGCCGGACAGCTGGAGCGGCATCCAGCCCGACAAGACCGAGCAGCTTTACCTTACTGCCAGAAGTAACCGCATTTGCCAGAGAACGATAATTTTCAAGTTCAGGCACACTTGAATCCTTGGGAAACAATTGCATCAGCGGTAAAATAGCGATACGTTCCCGGCATCGAAAAAACCAATCCCCCGGTCTGCTCATAAAACGATAAGCACCATGAGGAGAGGAAGATCGATTGATTTACCTCATTTTCCGGTAAACATTCATACGGAACATAATGAGCGTACTCTCATGAAGAGTGTACTCAATGAGACTCAATAAATTCTTCACTTTTTTCTTATATCATTCATCTCCAGAACTTCAACTACACATGCCTTGAACTCCGCCCTAAACCTGTCTGGTGAAAAGCGCAACGCATTGCTACGGCACGCTTCGGCAGTAATGTTGCCACAAACCTTGTCAAAAAGTAGAACTGCATCTCTGATCGATTCTGGGCACTGATTTCCATAAAACACTCCTGTAGGAGATTCATCATCCAATCCCCTGACCGTTTCCAGTGCGCCTCCCTTGCCATAAGCAATAACCGGTGTGCCACAGGCCTGTGCTTCAACAGGTGTTATACCGAAATCCTCCTCGGCGGCAAATACAAATGCTTTTGCTCGCTGCATATAATCACGTAAAACCTCAAAGGGCTGCCATCCGAGAAGTTCTACATTCCTTCCAGCAACAGCACGACACTTTTCCATTTCCGGGCCTTCACCAATAACAACAAGATGCCTGTCTGGCATAGAAGCAAACGCTTCTACGATCATAGGCATTTTCTTGTATGGAACCATACGCGAAGCCGTCAGGTAGAAATTTTCTTTCTGTTCGTGCATTGAAAATGCAGAGACATCAACCGGCGGATAGATTACCGTTGATTCACGACCATATACTTTCCGTATCCGTCGTGAAATAAATTTCGAATTAGCGAGAAACGTATCAACGCCCTGAGCGGTTCGATAGTCCCACAACCTGATGTAATGCAATATTCCGCGAGCAATCCATGACTTTATGCCCTTTGTCAGCCCAGCCTCTGCAAGATACTGATGCTGCATATCCCAAGCATAACGAATCGGTGAATGTACATAGCTGATATGAACCTGATCGGGACCTGTCAGAACGCCTTTCGCAACGGCATGTGAACTTGATATAATCAAATCATACGATGAGAGATCAAACTGCTCGACAGCTAAGGGTAACAACGGAAGGTATTGTCGAAAATGCGTAGAGGCTTTGGGCAGTTGCTGAATAAATGAGGTTTGAATCGACCGCTTGCCTATTAATTCTCTGTCAGTCTTTGGTAGAAAATCGACGATTGAAAACAAATCTGCATCCGGATAACATGCAAGTATCTCTTCTAATACTTTTTCAGAACCAGCACGCGTAATCAACCATTCATGTATTATGGCTATTTTCATACTATAACCATCATGCTATCATATTATTGATTAATCTATTTTAATTGAGCATTCCTTGTATTGCGTTCTGAACAATTTTTGACGCACGATCCCATGTAAATAGAGATGCTCGTTCTAATCCCTTTTCCTCCATTTGTTTTCGTAAGCTGTTATCATTAACAACCCGCTTAATTCCTGAAGATATATCCTCAACTGACAATGGATTAACATAGAATGCAGCGTCTCCGCCCACCTCGGGTATTGAGGTAGTATTTGATGTAACGACCGGTGTTCCGCAAGCCATGCTTTCAATTACAGGTAATCCAAAACCTTCGTACAAAGAAGGGAATACCGTTGCAACTGCGCCACGGTACCACCCTGCCAACTCGTTTTCACTAACTCTTCCGGTAAACACAACAGAACTATCAAGTCTTAGCGATTTTATTATTTTTTTAACATTTCGATCAGCATCCCCAGTAAATACTAACTTCATTTGATTATATACTCCACTTAAGCTATAAGCTTCGAGTAGTCTCGCTTCATTTTTATGTCTTTTTCTGTTACTACAACAAAAAAGATAGCTATATCCAGGCACGGCAGGCTTAGTATAATTATTAAATGTGTCACTCACCCCATTGCAAGACACCATTATCTTTTCTGGAGAGCATCCAGACCAAGCAACAATTCGATTTTTCGCATACTCCGAAACAGTGACAATACGATAAGACCTATGTAAACCGGGAAGAATAACAGCACGATAATATGCCCTCTTTGATTTAGAACTATTATATGGTATCTCTAAATGATTAAGATCATGGATCGTAAATATATATGGAATATTAGCATAAAAAGGAGGAATATATCCAGGACTATAAAGCGCTTTAGCGCCAGAATGCTTTAGCCAACTAGCGAGCTGAAATGCCGAAAACATTCCCGCCGGATTGTTAGCGTCATCATAATTAAATCCGAATAATATTCTCTTATGAATTTCTTCTGCAAATCTTCCTATACCATGCTGCCCAATCCAACGGGCGTCAAATGCTATCATTTATCTATTATCTCTATTCTAACACATTACATAAATCATAATTACCTTGCCTTCAACAATAAACCACCAGACTCTTCATAATATTTTTTATACGGAAATAAAATACATCCAACTAACGCACTTAGCAATGGCTCTTCAAAAATATTTACAACGAGCCCATAAGAAAATACAATCATAATAACAGGCACAACAAAAAGATATTGGTGTTTATCTCCTTTCGAAAAAGCCCTTATAGTAAGATAAGCCATAAATAATA
Organism: Chlorobaculum sp. 24CR; assembly: GCF_004118635.1. GTDB lineage: Bacteria > Bacteroidota > Chlorobiia > Chlorobiales > Chlorobiaceae > Chlorobaculum. The sequence goes on from NZ_SDGU01000091.1 coordinate 3,971, forward strand.
CAGATACAAAAATTCCGAAATTAACAACCATGTAAACAAATACATTATCTGCTGCCCGATAATATTGAGGCTCATAATAACTTTGGGAAGCACCGATACCTCCCAAACCCCTCCCGAAATATATTGAACTAATTCTTCCTATTTCAAGCAAATGAAAAGAATCTGGCCACATCCAAACAAGACGATCCATAAAACTTGATAAAAAGAATTTCATTATTATACCTTGAAACCCTCCAGAATAACTGTGAAACAATGTTGTTACTGGCAGAATAACACATAATAAGCCAAAAAAGATAATTACTATCGATCGATAAATATACGCCACCGAGCAACTTTTAAACAGAAAATACATAATATAATAAACCGACAATACGCCCCATGCAACAAATGCGCCTTTTGTTGTGGTCAAAATAATACCTATTCCAGAGAAAAACCATACCGCTATATTGATAAGAAATGATTTATTTATATATATAATTAAAACAGCAAGACACAGCAATTGTGATGCTGCGCTGTAAGATGCTCGAGAAAAACCAGAATCACGGTTTATTCCCATCGCATCCCATTCAATATTTGCTGTTACAGCTTTACCGAGAACGTCAACCTGCAATCCTGACCACGGATAATGAATAAACAATCCCATTAACACACCAGCTACACACAGCCAATATAACCCCAAATACCAATAATAATATTTCTCATTATATATATATTGCGAAAAAACTAACCCATATATAAAAGGCAGAATAACCCATACTTCAAAAAATGACTGCCTTAGACCCAAATTAAAAACGCCTATAACAATAAAAATCATCAGGGATATCAACAAATACCAGACCCCTTTCTTTGCTCTTCCATACATGTATAAGTATATGAATAGAACAAAAGCAAGAAATGCCTTTGGAAGGTACACAATCATATTTGCATTTAAAGCCGCAAATATATATCTAATCGGCCCTTCAAAAACAAGAAACACTATAAATAAGTAAAAGAAACCAAATATGAGCTTCTCACTGCTTACTCTCATTTCACGCAAACTCTGTATAAATTTTCATAGGCATCTAACATTCCATCGATATCTAAATATTTTTCAACAGACTTTCTTGCATGACTCACCATGTATTGATAAATATCTCGGTCATTCGCAATACGACAAAGAGCACTTCCGAGTGTATCAGGAACGCTTGGGTCTACTATTAAACCATTTTCTTCATGAGTGACTATTTCAGCCTGCCCTCCTATACCGGATGTAATAACAGGCAAATGAGAAGCATTTGCCTCTATTGTCACCATACCAAATGGCTCTGCCCATAGGGACGGTACGATACAAACATCAATTTGCGAATAGAATTCTTCTGATGGAACATAACCGACAAACTTAATACTATCAGAATTAACTAATGTCTTCAAATAATCTTCATATTTTTTTTGTCCACTACCAGCTATCGTTAATGTACCCTGAAGATTATTTTTTTGATATTGTCTTATAAGCCACTCAAGACCTTTTGATTCAGATAGAGTTCCTATATATCCAAATCTTATAGGCAACAATTTATTTCTTTCGTTATTATTTGACTTTGGAATATTGCAAGCATTATAGATAACTGCTTTTTTTGATTGCTCAAAATATCCTTCGTCACAAATACGTTCAAGGACATAACTACTCACACCGACGACATAATCAACTGAACTTGATTTACTTGAATGACTCCTCCTTAACTGTTCGCATAGTACACACTGATCCTCACAAATCTTTCCATCATTGAACATAGTACTTCTCAAACATAAAAGATAATAGTCGTGCAATGTTTGAACAATGGGCAAAGTTAATTCTTTTATTTCATCCCAAGCAGCTATTGACCAGCCTGCAAGATTATGACAATTTACTAAATCTGGCTTTTCCAGTCTGATAATCTCTTTAATATAGCCACGCATTGATGAATTATAACGATCATTCCAATGCCATAAAAGCCTAACCATGGGATTCGGACGGCTCGCGCTATGCTGCCAATAAAGATTTTTTATCCCGGCACGCCATATTCTTACCCCATCTATTTCATCCTTCTGTAACCCTGGCTCTGCCCCAGTTGTTAAAACTGCAACTTCATGTCCTCGTCTCTGCATACCCTCAACAAGAGACTTTAACATAATCTCAGCTCCACCTCCTATATATGGAGCATAAAGTGAATTAATATATAGAATTTTCATCTTCTAAACAAGATCAACTCACACCTCATATTATTCATAAGAGTATTTTCTTCTTATCAAGAAGCCCCATCTTTTTAAATACGCTTTGCGAGAAGCATTTAAAAATAAAAGCAACTTAATCCTTTGCACTCATCTTAAAAAGAGTTGATAATATTATCTTTATATCTAGTAACAATGTCCAGTTATTAATATAATATAAATCATATTTTACACGCTTATTAAGGCATGTATCACCTCTTAATCCGTGAACCTGAGCCCATCCGGTAATTCCAGCCTTAACCATATGACGTTGCATATAACGAGGGACCTCTTTGCTTATTTTTTTTATAAATATATCTCGTTCCGGTCTCGGCCCAACAATTGACATATCTCCTTTGAGAACATTAAAAAACTGTGGCAACTCATCTAAACTGGTAGCCCTGATAAACTGACCAAATTTTGTTGTCGTTTTGCGAGAAGCATTACCCCATTCAACTTTTTTATTCTCAATATCAACAGGCATAGACCTAAATTTTAATATGCTGAACGATTTTCCATTCCAACCGATTCGATTTTGCCGATAAAATATGGGTCCTGGAGAACTTAGTTTTACCCCCAACGCGATAAGCAACATTATAGGCCATATAAGCAACATTATAAGAATTGAAACCATTAAATCTTCTATTCGCTTTAGCATCCTCGCCGAGAATGAACTCATTGGGGTATCATAGACGCTTATTATTGGAAGTCCTTTCAAATCATGCCACTTTGCGTGAAGCAGCTCGAAAGCAAATAAATCAGGCACATATTTCACAACTACTGTTGTCTGTGATAATTTATTCATAATCGATACAATCCTGCTTTCTGCACCGATTGGAAGACAAAGATATAATTCATCAAATATCGGTTCACAAGCATCTACGCATAAATCATCGAGATTACCATGCGCCTCATACATTTTATTCATCGTTATTTTACGATCAAGATCATCGTCATAAACCCCTACTACTTTATATCCAAGACTTGGATTTTCGTTAAAAAGTTCGATTAAGTATTTACCGACCTTTCCAATACCGGCAATTGCCACTTTTTTTGTATACATTCCAGTTCTAAACGCATAATGCATAAACATCCAGCTAAGAACTCTAAATACCGACAATAAAACAAGTGATGCAATAGACCACAATCCAATAACAAATCTTGAATATTCATATGATCGCTTTAAAATAAAGCCTACAACAATAAGAAATATTACGCTTACAATCCATGACTTAAGTGTTATTTGAAAACTTTCTTGAATGGATCGAGCACGCCAGTTTTCATATGCGCCAAAAAACTGACATGATAACATAAATATAAATCCTTCAACGAAACCGAGTAGTATATACCTATCGCTCCATGCTATACCATAAATATTAGTCACCGCATACAACACACAGATAGGCATAACCGCGTCCACGATACGCTTTACCAATATGAATTGCGAACGATATTGCCTTATCTCTAACATTGATTTATTGTTTTTATAATTACACCTTACTCAATACATGTTGACACATTCAACAGCGATTATTGCAATATCTTTTAAAAACGCTATCATATAAATCATAAAAAACTTTTTCCCTATTATAAATATCTACATCAAAGAAGCATCTTATTTATGACTTAGAGAGATAATACAGATTTCTTAATCTACACTCACCAGCCATAATAATGATGCAATAATTTTATCCCGCCGAAATAGAAGAAGAGCTTTTCTGAAAACACAACATCGTAAACATCACCAAAACATACTCCATACCACAGAATAATACTATCTCCACTTCATAGCTCTTCTGAATGACTCAATCTGCACTTTGTTTTTAGGGTCATTTTTAGCATTACGAAATGCTTCAACAAATAACGCCCACAAAACAATAATTATAAATGACAGTGCAGAACTGAATACTATATATATCAGTGGCTTTGAGGATGCCGTCTCTTCGGGTTGTTCTATAGAACTTATGGTTCTAATTACAGGAAGTTCATCAAGTTCATCAATTTTAGATTTCTCAATAACTTTTACAAGTTGTTCATAACGCGTTTCATTGTACTGATAATCTCTTATCAAACGAAGATATTCCAACTGTTTTAAAGAGACTTTAGTTATTATGCCTTTGCTTAAGTCAATTCTCGAAAATTCCGACCATAGATCATTTAGCTCACTCTCTAATCTTAGATAAGATGGATATTTAGCCATATCCTGAGATGCCATGGTAAACAATTCAAGCTCTTTCATAGCAATGCGAGCTTTGAGAGCTGCTGTTTTTTTGACCATTTCAACAACCATTGTTTCCGGAGGATTATAATCAGGAGAATGTTGCGTATCTATAAGTCGTTCTTCTGACTGCTCAAAAGTTTTTTTAATCCCGAGAAGGCTCTTTTCGAATATCAATCTCCGTTTTGAAGTCTCGGTAATAGCAAACTTTTCAACAAGACTACCAAGAATTTTTGGATATGCGTTAGTTAGCTTAACCGCACGAGATGAATCCGAGTCATTAATAGTTACGGTGATATAATCATTCTGAATAGAACTATTTACAGAGTTAAGAAGCTGGTTTAGCGCTTTTTTATCAGAAGCTATATTGTATAGCTTTCCAAGTTCAAGTCGCTTCATAAGGCTATCTCCCATAGATTTGCTGTTTATTAATGATAACACAGCCTCTTTTGGAATTGAACTTTCTGTTAAATATATCTGGATTGATGCTTTATAGTTTTTTAAGGATGTTCGAGTATTAATTCCTATAATTAAAGCTGTTATCATGGCCACTATTACGGGAACACCAATAATAGCTTTTTTATGTTTTGCAAGTATTACCGCAATATCGAGGAGGTTAATCTCATCATCATTTCTGTACGGCGCCTCAAAAATCGAATGATTTTTCAACTGCTTCTCATCAACATTATTAGACATCTCGTTATATTACACTATTATGTTTATGATACTACTTTCTTTAACCACGAACCAGAGTTTTGATATTTTAATCTCAACGCTTTTTTGCTTTTATACTATAAAAAATAAATTGGCGATATAATCACCAAAACAGCAATGAATTTGCACAACAATATTGTTAATTGACTTTATTATAAAATCCTCATGTTGCACACATTTTTCTTTTCATAACTTCATACAACGAATCCCCTAAAACCAACCTAAAAACTGTCTTTATTTTTGCACCTAATATCTTTCCTGCAATAACACACAGCTCTAATATGTTATTTTCTGAACGAAGATACTGTTGCTTTACGAGCCAATGTTCATATATCACTTTTTCGAGATTTTGAATAGAAGATGTTATTCCACCAACCATATAGTCGCTCACTATCATATTTATCTTAACAAATGGTATATGTTCAATGCAAATTAATCTGTGCCATAGATCGAAATCCATACTATAACGATACTTCGTATCGTATAATATAGACTGATGAATAATTGCAGGCACAAACACAGCTTGATGACATATTGGATTACTCAGAAAACGCTTTAATAATATCCTGCTATGATCTGTATTTATACATTTACCTCCAACAAGAGCGTTTCCATATACAACAGCACACGGATTTGATAAAAGACAGGGAATAACATTATTTACTACGTCATCAGAATGAAAAATATCCCCGCAGTTCATAAATATCAAGTACTCGCCTGACGTCATTTTTATACCCTTGTTAAAAGCATCGCTGATGCCTTGATCTTTTTCACTAACCCACACATCAATACTATTCTTATATTTCTTAATAACATCTACCGTGCCATCAGTAGAGCAACCATCAACCACAATATACTCTATATTTTTGTAGCTTTGTGATGCCACACTATTCAACGTCCTTTCAATATCCATAACGCCATTATATACTATCGTAATAACACTTATAAGCGGCTCCCCTATTTTTGATTTTTTTTCTACTGCTCTCAATCCGTTTTTCTTTTTTCTATTTTACTTTCTTGATTTATTTTAATGTTCGATTACCTTTCGGTATATACTTTGATACTGTTGAGATACAACTGCTTTATCAAATTTATTCAATGCTTTTATTCTGGCTTGCTGACCAAGAGCTGTCAGGCGACCTTTATCAGATAACACCCATCGAATACCTTCAGCAAAATCTTCTGCATCAAAAGCATTTGCCAGATAACCCGTAATACGATTATCTACAATATCCCGTAAGCCGCATACATTAAAAGCAATTACTGGAGTCCCGCAAACATGCGCCTCAGAAGCCATTTGGCTAAATGACTCAATCCTGGAAGGAATAATTATGGCATCTACTGCACTGTAGAGCAAACGAAGACTTATGTCATCATGTAAAAAACCTTCATATATAGCTGGAAAACCATATCCATCAGGCACAATTGGAGGATTTTGTCCAATAACAACAAGTTTAACATCTTGTTTATTACTCTCTTTAATATGAGCCAGTGCTAATTTCAACAAGTCTGCACCTTTATGATATTGTTGATTTTCTCCGTATGAGCCAAAAGCAACCAATAAACAATCACTCTGATATCCAAGAATTTTACGCGCAACATTTTTCTCTATTGGCTCCCATTTTCTTGCATCGATAGGATTTGGAATAACAGTGACAGGCCAATCAGACATAAGTGCGCTTTCTTGTACACACTCTGCCATCCATCGACTTGGCGTTACTATTTCTATTGGTTTATTCCAATGCTTTTTTTTCCTTTCCCAAGTCCACTTATTAAGATCAAAACCTGTAGAGTATGAAGATTTTTTTATAGCGCTATACCCATCCTTGTACCGATTATCATAGCTAACATGTTCTGCGCCACAAAAAGGCCACATATCGTGAAATGTCCAGACGATTGGCTTGTTTATTTTTGATATATCTTTGACAGACAACAGTTCTCTTCCTACCCAGTGCAAATGTATGACATCAGCATCAGAATTATTGAGTATCGCCGGAAGGCCTGATGGCAATATAGCTATTGAATGAATAATTGAATTTTCTACTGAACCACTCTTCGATAATAATTTTGCCGGTAACTCTCTGGATTTTTGAAGAATTTTATCTTTTATATTTCTTGTTAAACTGTCAACGGTATAGTCTCCTGATACAGAGTACATGACCTGCATTTTAGATTCGATTCCGCTATCAAGTAATGAGCAGTGAATTCGATATGCTGCCCTTCCTGCTCCACCGGTATCAGAATAACTTACATGAATAATCCGCATTATAAACTAAATACACTTACACATATAAACTCTTCAGGACATATTTTGCATTCTGCTTAAGTCCAGAAAGATAGCCTATTTTATAAGATTGTTTGTAGATATACCGAGGGAGTGAAGTAAGACGATCTTTATGTTCAGGAAATACATTTCCTCCGACTGTTGTTGTCGCTGTTTTAAAACCCATCTCTGTAGCCATATTATACTCGCGACTTGATGCTTCATCGCTACCGCCGAAAGGATAACAAAAATGTTCGACTCTTAGTGATATTTTATCCTGAATTTTTGTTTTGGAATTTTCTATCTCTTTCCATGCATCATGATATGTAAGAGCTTGCAAACAGGCATGGTTCACTGTATGCGCTCCTATAGTAATTTGCGGATTTTTGCTCAAAAATACAATCTCGTCCCACTTAAGACAATATTTTTCACAATATGAATTCCAATCTGGCTCAAAAGTTGGAAAATAATCACTAAAATACTTTTCTGGATTTGTATATGATTCAAGATACTTGCTTCGTAGTTTTATAAATCTTTCATTCATCAGCCCAATATCATAATCTTTATCATTTTTTTTTGCATCATAACATACCGCATCTTCAAGTGCATACCACCACAGCTTGGCTGTTTTATCGGGAAAAGATGTTGTTACATATACACATAATGGCACTTTATAGGCAGATATTACTTCAAGACCTTCTGTAAGATTATCACGATATCCATCGTCAGCGGTTAATACCAGTGTTTTTGAGAGTTTTTTTTTATTGACCAAACGTTCATACATTTCATCAAGGGATAAAAATACCCATCCTCGTCTTTTTACATTTGTAATAAAATCAGCAAGTTCATCTGGCGAAACATTCATATTTTGATTAGCAGGTAAGGCATCAGGCTTTATTGAGGATATCCTATGTAGCATAAGTATGCTACTATAATTACCTTTTAACGCATGGATCAGAGGATCAATCATAATATTACTTTTATTTCATGTCATTTTTTGATCTTAATTGCAATCATAATTTGATAATCTGGATCTATGTAAAACAACTCTTCATGTGAAAATTCTTCGCCAGCCATACCTTGAATAAATCCTGTAGCAACGAGAACGTTACCATAAGACTTTATCTCTGTTTTTCCTGCTCCAAAATGAGCATCAAACAATTTTTTTGCAGATAACGTTGTAAATCGCCAATAGTCGCCCCATCGATCAAAGTCGTATCTTGATATCTGACTAAGACCTGCAACAGTAATAAGTCCTGTGCCTCCTTTGCGAAGAAGCATATCCAAACCTTTAATAGCCGCGGGAACATCAAAAATAAAATTGAATACTTGAGTAGCAATTAAGCAGTCGTATTGACCTAACGTTTTCAGTGTTTCTTGATCTGTAAGATCCCCATCATAGCATTCCGATCCTTTAGCGTTACCTCTTAGAATTACAGACCTCTTTATATTGTGGCCATATTTTTTCGTGTACTGATTATCTCCAACTTCCAGCACATGACCAGTAATATCCGTTTTATGCATTTGCAGGAAATGATCCATATACATTCTGTCAACTGGGGTTCCACGATCAAAACCAAATTTACGTGAGACCGGCTCAAGAGTACGAAAACTACCCATTTTTACTGGCTTTGATGCACGGAGAATACGCTGTCGTATCAAATAAAGGATCCTCGAAGCAGAGCTTCGAGGTATTTAGAAGAGTTGGAGCTGCTGTGAATGCAACTTTTTATACTCAATTTCTCGACCTTGAC
>NZ_SDGU01000092.1 GCF_004118635.1 Chlorobaculum sp. 24CR
GTTGATTTCGCTGCTTCAGCATGGATTGCCGCGTCGCTATGCGCCTCGCAATGACGGGGAAAGTACAAGACACTTTGGAATTGACTTGACACTAGCTATGCTCATGTTTATGCATTTCGGTGCGAGCCAAGCTAATGCTGATCTTGTATGCGTTGACCGACCGGTTTATGCCCCATCTCCACAGACTCCAGCGAGCGAAAGTATTCCTTTTACGGTTCTTTTTGGGGATCCTTATGATTTTAATCCAAGCCTAACGGATCCAAGTTATGGAGATGATTCTTTCAATTATTACCTTCGTATCGGCTCTGGAATCATTACTTACACTTGGGACAAAGGTACCTCTCAGGCGAACGATACTTGCGATATCAGCCGCACAATCACACTCAAAAGTTCTTATGAAAAGACTTATACTGAGACAAGCTCACAATCGATTCAAACTAGTGCAACATCACGATAAAATAGCCGCATAAATATTACCTTCATCTTCAACGATCAACCCAACCATCTTGAAGATGAAGAAGTACAGAGTGACC
>NZ_SDGU01000093.1 GCF_004118635.1 Chlorobaculum sp. 24CR
AAACTGGGGGGCGGTTATCAATCAGTTTTCCATTAAATTCGAGGGAAGGATGCCTCTATGAAAACGACCGTTTACACACTTATCTGAACAGGCTCGACATCCCCCCATCCCTCTCGTCATTTCAGGCTCCTCCGGCAAAAAGTGTTATCTTGCGGCTTGATTTTTTTTCATGGGCAGTCGTTGGCTTTCGGTTCCGAGAAGAGTTGATGGTTTTTATGGCGGACGGCCCGATTATAAATGATTCAAGGAGAACGAGTTATGGCACAGGTAAAGAAAGGCGACAAGGTTCTGGTTCACTATACCGGCACGTATGAAGACGGCACGGTGTTCGACAGTTCGGCGGAGCGCGATCCGCTGGAGGTCACCGTCGGCAGCGGGATGGTGATTCAGGGCTTCGACCGCGCGCTGGTCGATATGGAGCCGGGCCAGAAAAAGACGGTCAACATTCCCGTGGACGAGGCGTATGGCCCGAGAGCCGAGGAGCTTATCGCGGAAATCAAGCGCGAGCAGGTTCCAGCTGACATTCCGCTCGAAGTTGGTCAGCAGCTCCAGCTCAGCCTCGCCGACGGCGGCGAAGCCATTGTGCTGATCGTCGATCTGACCGACACCACCGTCACGCTCGACGCCAACCATCCGATGGCTGGTCTCGACCTCAACTTCGAGCTCGAACTGGTCGAGATTCTCTGATCTTTTTTAAGACGGAACGGCGCCTCCGGCATGACGCCGGGGAGTGTCGCCACCGGTTTGCGTCATCACTCAGTGATCATGCAGGGGCAAGCCCCCGTGCTTGACCTCGGCTATTGAAAGAAATAGGGTTGAAGCCCTGATAGCGTTGGTGTTCTCCGTAACCCCCGGCTTGAAAGCCGGGGCAAAGGAAGAGCGTGCGAGAATGGATGTCCGCAGGGTTGAAACCCCGATGAAGGCAAGCGTGGCGGGACAGGGCGCATGTCAGAGGATTTCAATGCGGTCAATATCAGGGTCGGCATCGAACGTGCTCGTCGCTCGGTGTTTCTGCAGGGGCGCTTGGCGAATCGCCCGTACGCAATGCCATGCGGGTACGTGTTGGTTATCGCCATCGGCATCAGCATCGTAGTTTTTTGGCATGCCATTCGGAAATTTTGTATCCCCGAAGCGCCGCTTTGAGGATTTTTTCATTGCAACAAGAGCATTTCATTCGTCTATGAAACGCAACATGTGGGGTTCCCGGCTGGGATTCGTTCTCGCCGCCATCGGTTCGGCCATCGGCCTCGGCAATATCTGGCGCTTTCCCTATCTCTGCTACGAAAACGGCGGCGGCGCGTTTCTCATCCCCTACCTCATCGCGCTGTTCACCGCCGGAATTCCGTTGCTGATCCTCGAATTCGGCGTCGGCCACGAGCGCATCGGCAGCGCCCCGCTGGCGTTCCGCAAGATCGACAAAAAGTGGGAGTGGCTCGGCTGGTGGCCGCTCTTGTTCACCATGTTCGGCATCGTGCTCTACTACTCGGTGGTGATCGCCTGGTGCATCGATTTTCTCTTTTACTCGGTCAAGCTCTCCTGGGGAGCTGACGCCGAGGCCTTCTTTTTCAAGCAGTTCCTGCAACTCAGCAGCGGCCCGACCGAGATCAGTACCATCCGCACCCCGATCCTGTTCGGCCTGCTCGGAGTCTGGTCGCTGACCTGGGTCATCATCATGCGGGGCGTGAGCAAGGGGGTCGAGCTGGCGAACATGATTTTCATGCCGCTGCTGTTTGTCCTGACGCTGGCGCTGGTGTTCTGGTCGCTCAGCCTCGAAGGCGCCATGACCGGCATTGCGGCCTATCTCAAGCCCGATTTCACGAAGCTGACCGACCCCAATGTGTGGGTGAGCGCCTACGGCCAGATCTTTTTTACCCTGAGCCTCGGCTTCGGCATCATGATTACCTACGCCAGCTACATGCCTGAGAAGTCGAACATGACCGGCAGCGCCCTGATTACGGCGCTGGTGAACAGCGGTTTTTCGCTCGTCTCCGGCTTCGGCGTCTTCTCCATTCTCGGCTTCATGGCCACGACCCAGCAGGTGCCGGTCGATGAGGTGGTCAAGGAGAGCATCGGCCTGGCCTTCATCGTCTATCCCAAAGCGATCTCGATGATCGGCGATTTCGGCCCGATGTTCGGGATGCTCTTCTTCCTCAGCCTCACGGTGGCGGGCGTTTCGTCGGCCATCTCGATTGTCGAGGCCTTCGTCTCCGGCGTCGAGGACAAGTTTTCGATCAACCGCAAGATGCTCGCCACGGTGCTCTGCTTTTTCGGCTTCACCGGCGGCGTGATTTTTACCACCAACGGCGGCCTGTTCTGGCTCGACATCGTCGATCACTTCATCAACAACTACGGTCTGGTGCTCGCCGGAATCCTCGAATGCATCGTCGTCGGCTGGTTCTTCAACCTCGACCAGATCCGCAAACATCTCAACAAGGTCTCAAAAATTCAGCTCGGCCCGTGGTGGAGCTGGATCATCAAGCTCTTTCTGCCGCTCTCGCTCTCGGTCATTCTGCTCAACCAGCTCGTGCGCGAACTCAGTACCCCCTACGGCGGCTACACCTGGGCCAGCCTCATCGGCATCGGCTGGAGCTGGATCGTCATCTCTTTCCTGGTCGCCTTCATCCTCGCCGCCCAGCCGTGGCGGACGAACAATCATCTGGAAAAGGGGCGGGGAGATGAGCTGTGATGGGCGTTGGGAAAGAAAAATTTACAGTACCTGTATGAATCTAAGATGAAATATTGGATTCAAATATTATCAATTGTTGTGTCGTTGTTCGCGGCAGCAGCATTTGTTTATCATGGCGCCGGTGGGTTAAGAGAGCGTTATCTTGACTATGGCCTTATTATTTCTATTTTTGTGGCTTTATTTTCTGTGTTGTTGTTGCCATTTCAGCATGTAGTGGATAAAGGCTTTCGTGAGTTGAATAAAAAGGTAGATGAACTGATTGAGCGTCAGAAGAGAGAGATGCAAAATGTTGAAAACTCATTCCGCCGAATCATTGATGATACCGAATATATTGAGCATGTTGCTTTTGGTGGGTGGGTTCATGTTAGGCGAGGGCGTGCTCTTGAGTATGATATTAATGAAATGAAGAGGATGGAGAAGATGGAAAATAATAAAAATACTTTTTTTTAATAAAGGATCCTCGAAGCTCTGCTTCGAGGATCCTTTATTGATAATGGTATAGAAGTTAGCGTCGTAAAGCGAGAGTCTCTTTACTCGGATAAGGCGCAAAACTTTGTTGTTTTTTGTAATGAATCTCTATGGGATATATTCCCCGAAGCTCTGCTTCGTTAAAGATAAAAGTGTAATAATTGAGCACATATATTCATAAAAGTCATAATGTATCT
>NZ_SDGU01000012.1 GCF_004118635.1 Chlorobaculum sp. 24CR
CCGCCTTCAGTTCACCGCGCAAGGCAAGACCGCAAAAGCTAAACCGCCGGATTATCAGCTCCCGCGAGAGCTTTGCCGTCTCTGAAGCCGCCAGCCGATTGACGGGGAGCTGACAGAATCCGCCGCGCAGACAAGAAAAAAGCCGCAGAGGACTCGGCTCCCCTGCAGCTTCACATTGTATGTCTTTCGTCGATCCCGGCCTGCTACACCCGGCGCAGCTTTTTGCGCGCGGCGGCCTCACCATCATAGACCCGCTTGACGCCGTCGCCAAGCGCTTTTTCGATGTCGCGAATGTTCGAGACCAGCCGCGACATGCCGGAAATCTCCACCGACGCCGCCTGGTCGGAACCCCACATGGCGCGGTCGAGCGTCACGTGGCGCTCCACGAAGGTCGCGCCGAGCGCCACCGCCGCCCAGGTGGTGGCCAGCCCCACCTCGTGGCCCGAATAGCCGATGGGGTTGTCGGGGTAGCGCTGCTGAAGCGTGTGGATCATGCGCAGGTTCAGCTCCTCGACCGGGCAGGGATAGGTGGAGTTGGTGTGGGCGATCAGCAGATTCTCCCGGCCAAGCTCGTTGACGGCGGCATCGACCTCCTCCATCGTGGACATGCCGGTCGAAATCATCAGCGGACGACCGGTCGCCTTGGTCTTTTTCAGCAACGCGAGGTCGGTCAGCGAAGCCGACGCCGCCTTGTAGCACGGCGGGTTGAACTGCTCCATGAAATCGACCGCCTCCTCGTCCCAGCACGACGCGAACCACGCAATCCCCATCTGGCGGCAGTAGGCGTCGATTTCGGAATAGTCGTCGAAACCGAACTCCACCTTGTAACGGTAGTCCATATAGGTCATGCGCCCCCACGGCGTATCGCGCTCGATCTGACGCTGATCCATCGGCACGCACAGCTCCGGCGTCCGCTTCTGGAACTTGACGGCGTCGCAACCTGCCTGCGCCGCGCCTTCGATCAGCTTTCTGGCCACTTCGAGCGAGCCGTTATGGTTGATCCCGATCTCCGCAATCACATACACCGGATGGCCGTCGCCGACCATGCCATTTCCGATTTTCACTTCAGCCATAGATTAGACCCGACAGATATTGTTAAAGCCTGCGCTGCAAGCCTCTGATTGATAGTATTGATAAAGGGAAAAGAGTCTGGAATGCTTACAACGCTCTCTGGGCGATGAGCCACTCGGCATACTCGCGGAACGCGCCCCGCCCGCCATGCGCGGCGCACCGGTAGTGAACGCACGGTTCAACCAGATGCATACCGTCACCCGGACAGGCCACCAGACCGGATGGCGCGATGGCATTCATGATTTCGATGTCGTTCACGTCATCGCCGATATAGGCGATTTCCGACACGTCGAGGCCGGTATCCGAGAGCACCTCATTGAGCTTCGAGAGCTTGTCCTTGACGCCGAGGTACAATCTTTCGATGTGAAGCTTCTGCGCCCGCCTGACAAGACTTGGCGAAACCTCGCCGGTGATGATGCCGGTTTCGATGCCATAAGCGCGTAGCCGTTCAACGCCCATGCCGTCGCGGATGGAGTACCGCTTGAACTCTTCCCCCCGTTCCGAGTAGTAAACGCCGTTATCGGTGAACACGCCGTCGTTGTCCGAAAGAACAACCCGGATGCGCGAAGCTCTCGCTTTCTGCTCCTGCGGAGAGAGAAGAATCATGGAGTCACGGGATTTGGTGGAATATCGCTTCAGTGCAAAACACCGGCCAATATATCACTTTTCTGTAATATCCTCGACGCCCCGCCTTCGCGGCGAAGAATTCAGCCTTAAAGCATCTCCACTTCTCGCCACGCAATAGCCGGGAACAAGGCGAATGGAGCGAAAAAACCGGAGTCGCGATGCCGATCACTGTCGGAACGGAATGAGAATTTCGACCCCGACAAACCACGACAAACGCAGTTATCAACCTTCGGGAACAGACAACTCAACAAGTTATCCACATTCCACCCACACATTGCCAACCCCTTTGCCGATGGGCTATTACGAACTTCTCACAGAAAAAGCGGACGCGGAGAGCAACAAGCGAAGAACAGCGCTATCGCAATGATATAAAACAACTTAAATTAAAAGAGGAAAAGATTGTTCGCGGGTTTGTCATCCAGCAGCCAACTCCGGCTCTTTATTGTACCAAATCGTATATATCAACTTTTCAACATTATATGCTGCGCCAACCGGCACCTTGCCGATACAGATCAAAAAGGGCGACATGGCATTGCTTCCATGACGCCCCATCGGATTCGCTGGATCAAAAATCGTGCCTGCCGGAATCAGGCATACGTTTCGTTGTAGCGGTTGATCGAGTCGAGCAGAATCTGCCTGGCCGTGGCCGCGTCCTGAAAATCTTCGACCAGAACGGTTTTGTTTTCGAGCGCCTTGTACTCTTCGAAGAAGTGCTGAAGCTCCATCTTGAAGTGCTTACCGAGATCGCCAATGTCGTGGATGCCACTGACGCTCATATCGCCTTCAGCTACGGCGATGATCTTGTCGTCGCCCTCGCCGTGGTCGATCATGCGCATGACGCCGATCACCCTGGACTTCACGACGCACATCGGCACAATGGAGCACTGTGAAATGACGACGATGTCAAGCGGATCGTGGTCTTCACCGAGAGTCTTGGGGATGAATCCGTAGTTTTCCGGATACAGCACCGACGAGAAAAGCACACGGTCAAGCAGCAACATGCCGGTCTTCTTGTCCAGCTCGTACTTGGTTTTGCTGTCTTTGGAAATCTCGACAATCGCATTAACGACGTTCGGGCAATCTTCACCGATCTCGACGTGGTGCCAGGGGTTGAAATTCATGGTTGGCTGTCTGGTTTATCTCTGGATGGTGTAAATGAAAACGTTTTTCAAGATAGAATTTTTTTTCAAACCATCCAGAAAAAAGAGCGTTAAGAACAAGATCAGCCAGATCGGCCGTATCCGACTGATCCGGCCTTTTTACCCATCACTCTCGCCGCGAGAAATACTCCTTCGTCTCACTGGCGATCACCGGGCTGAGCAGCAGCAACGCCACCAGGTTCGGCACCGCCATGAGGCCATTGGCGATGTCGGCGAAGGTCCAGACCACTTGCAGCGAGGCGACCGAGCCGACCATCACCGCCGCGACCCAGAGCCAGCGATAAGGCTTGATCGCCCCGCGGCCCGCGAGATATTCGAGCGCCTTTTCCCCGTAATATGACCATCCGATGATGGTCGAAAAAACGAAGGTCAACAGGCCGAACGAGAGCACCATCGGGCCAATGTGGGGTATGTCCGAGAAAGCGGCGTTGGTCAGCTCCGCCCCTTTCAGGCCGCTCGTCCACGCGCCTGAGTTGACCACCACGATCCCTGTGGCGGCGCAAACCACCACCGTGTCCCAGAAAGTGCCGGTCGAGGAGATCAGCGCCTGGCGTACCGGATGCGAGGTCTGCGCCGCCGCCGCCACGATGGGCGCGCTGCCGAGGCCCGACTCGTTAGAAAAGAGGCCGCGCGCAATGCCGTACCGCACCGCCTCGCGCGCCCCCGCGCCTGCGAAGCCGCCGAGCGCGGCCTGGCCGGAAAAGGCCGAACTGACGATGAGGCCGATGGTGTCGCCGATAGAGTGGTGCCCTATCACCAGCAGCGCGACGCAGCCGACGAGATAGAGCGCAGCCATGAAGGGGACGAGGTACTCGCACACGCGAGCGATTGACTTGATGCCGCCGATAATCACCACGCCGGTGAACGCGGTCAGCACCGCGCCGGTCAGCCACGGCGAGACCTGATACCTGGTCTGCAACAGCGTGGCGATGGAGTTGGCCTGCACCATGTTGCCAATGCCGAACGAGGCCACGACAGTGAAAATCGCGAAAATGACGCCGAGCCACTTCATCCCCAGCCCCTTTTCGAGCACGTACATCGGCCCACCCGAAATCGTGCCATCCTCGTTGACCACGCGATACTTGACCGACAGCACCGCCTCGCCATACTTGGTGGCGATGCCAAAGACGCCGGTAAGCCACATCCAGAGCACCGCCCCCGGCCCGCCGAGAGCCACGGCAGTCGATACGCCGACGATGTTGCCCGTGCCGATGGTGGCCGCCAGCGCCGTCACTAGCGCCCCGAAATGGCTGATTTCACCGGTGCCCTCATGCGAGCGGGTAAACGAAATACGGATCGCATGAGGCAAATGCTTCTGGATAATACCCAGCCTGAACGTCAAAAACAGATGCGTCCCGAACAGCGCCACCAGAAGCGGAATACCCCAAACGACATCGGCGATTTGCGAGAGAAGAGCTTCAATTTGCAACCGAAGAGGCTCAAATTGCGCAAGAAAGCTGTCAAGTGATTGCATGATTTTTAGTTAGGATGAATGTGGATGGAAACCTGGGCGCGCGGAACCCCAGCTCCGCATCTTTTAAAATCGTCAGGAAAAAGTACGGAAATTCCCGAAGCTCTGGAACTGCCAGCTTGACAGTTCCACACACATCGTGTATATTTCAATAATATACAAAGCATCATGAATCTTTTTACAGGCATAACCGGGTTTCAATGGGATGAGGGTAATCTCGCCAAAAATCCGGAAAAACATGGCGTATCGAACTCCGAGTCGGAATCGATCTTCTTCAACCAGCCGTTGATCGTTGCCGACGACCCGAAACATTCGGAGATAGAATCAAGATGGTACGCGCTGGGTCAAACGAATGAAGGCAGAAAACTCTTTGTGGTTTTCACCGTCAGGAAAGACAAAATCAGAATTATCTCGTCGAGAGACATGAACAGAAAGGAGAAGAGTACCTATGAAAAAGCAGACAAAGACCGTTCCTGAATTCAGCAGTGAGCAGGAAGAACGCGAGTTCTGGGCTACCCATGATTCGTCTGAATATATCGACTGGAAAAAAGCGAAACCGGCCATCTTCCCGGATTTGAAACCAACAATGAAAACCATTTCGCTCCGTTTGCCGGAAACGCTGCTCAATCGCATCAAGACTCTTGCCAACGAACGTGACGTGCCGTATCAGTCTTTGATGAAAATGTACCTCAGAGAACGCATCGATAGCGAGTACGGGCTGGAAAGGAACAAACAAAAGAAAGCGAACTCCTGAAGGTCAGGATATTGGTATAATTAACATCCTCTATTTTTTCTCATCATCACCATGTCAGAACAAATAAACGAAACAGAATACACGAAGCACTTCGGATTAGACGAAAAAAAACCTGATCAGAAAAAAGCGGAAAAAGCACTTAAGTACGCTTGGGATATTCGCAAATTTGAAATCGATCTATACTGGAAAAGGTCAACACATTTCTGGACATTAATAGGCGCAATATTTGCTGGATATTTTGTGGTTTTAGGATCAGATAAAATAGAGAATAAAGATTTTTATGCTCTCATAATCAGTTGCGTTGGCCTTGTATTCTCAATAGCATGGCATCTCGCAAATTTGGGGAGTAAATTTTGGCAAGAAAATTGGGAATATCAGATTGAACTGTTGGAGGATGATTTTATCGGGCCATTATACAAGACAACGCTATCAAAGATTAAAGAGCCTTCGACAATAAAACATTTTTTCACTATCCCAATCAAATCCCACTCTTTTTCTGTCACAAAAATAAATCACATAACAAGCCTCTTTACAACAATCATTTGGCTCTTATTAGTAGCATATAGCTTAATGAGCCTGTTCTCGCCGAGCGACATTACTATATCGCATACAGTCTTATACAATCTCAGCGAACCAAACGCCACAGTATCACTCCTTACTTTCACCACAAACATTCAACAAACCGACCAAACCATATCATACTGGAGTCTTGCATTCATCATAATCATAATCACATTCATTTTCATATGCCTACTATGTCACGCAAGAACCACAAAGACAAAAAAAGAAGAAATAAATCAACCAGAAAAACCGCGAGATATTAATTCAAATATCGTAATCGCGCAAAAACGAGAAACTCGAATATCCCCTCAAGAACGATTTAACAAGTTTTAGAAAGACAACTAATTTCTGCAAAAGATATCATGAATTATACTCACAGTGATTTAATCAAATGCTAATTATTTTGACAAAAAAAATTCCCCACCAACATCAAGAGTCACAGACTTAAGCCAGAAATAACTTTATCTAACGGAACACCTGGCTGATTCTGCGACGTTTCTTTCTCTTCCCTCAAATCCCTTAAATCCTGATAATCACTCATAGCTTCTTCCAAAACCATAAACTCTTCATAGGGCAAAACGACGAACTCTTTTTTACCCTCTTTTCCTATAATTTGCGGATGAAGTTCCATAGGGGCATCGACACTATCAAATTCATGATTCTTGCCTGACTTCCCCAAAAGTACACTCTCCGCCCCGATAAAACAAGGACGCCCAGCTTTACCATCATCCTTCCCCATGCCCGATATTCTCAATAATTTCATATTTTCCGCCCTCATCACAGAGAACCGGACTTGACACATCAGACAGAGAGAAGAAACCCATGGAGTTAGCACAGGAGATCGCGCGGCGACGGACGTTCGCTATTATCAGCCACCCGGATGCGGGTAAAACCACCCTCACCGAAAAACTGCTGCTGTTCGGCGGCGCGATTCACACGGCGGGGGCGGTCAAAAGCAACAAGATCCGCAAGTCGGCGACGAGCGACTTCATGGAGATCGAGAAGCAGCGCGGCATTTCGGTGGCGACTTCGGTGATGGGCTTCGAGTATCGCGGCAAGCGCATCAACATTCTCGACACGCCGGGCCACAAGGATTTCGCCGAAGACACCTACCGTACGCTGACGGCGGTCGATAGCGTCATTCTCGTCGTCGATAGTATGAAGGGCGTCGAGGAGCAGACCGAGCGGCTGATGGAGGTGTGCCGGATGCGCCATACGCCGGTGATTATCTTTATCAACAAGATGGACCGCGAGGGGCGCGACCCGTTCGAGCTGCTCGACGAGCTGGAGGAGAAGCTCGACATCCAGACCTGCCCGATGACCTGGCCGATCAGCCAGGGCCAGAACTTCAAGGGCGTTTACAATCTGTTCGACAAATCGCTGAACCTGTTCGAGGCCAACTCGTCGCAGATCGGCCAGAAGCTGACCGACATCGAAGGGATCGACGATCCGAAACTCGCCGACTGGATCGGCACGGCCAACGCCAAAAAACTGCGCGAGGATGTGGAGCTGATCGAGGGGGTCTATGAACCCTACGAGCTGGAGATGTACCGCGAAGGGTTGCAGGCGCCAGTCTTTTTCGGCAGCGCGGTCAACAACTTCGGCGTCCACGAACTGCTCGACACCTTCATCGAGGTCGCCCCCTGCCCGCACGAGCGCGAGGCGACCGAGCGCATCGTGAGCGCCTCCGAACCGACGCTGAGTGGCTTCGTCTTCAAGATTCATGCCAACCTCGACCCGAACCACCGCGACCGCACGGCCTTCTTCAAAATCTGCTCAGGGCGCTTCGAGCGCAACAAGTTCTACCAGCACACGCGCCTCGGCAAAAAGCTCCGCTTCTCCAACCCGACGCAGTTCATGGCACAGGAGAAAAGCGTCATCGACGAAGCGTGGGCGGGCGACGTGATCGGCCTGTACGACAACGGCTCGCTCAAGATCGGCGACACGCTCACCGAGGGCGAAGCGCTGCACTTCCGGGGCATTCCGAGCTTCTCGCCGGAGATTTTCAAGGTGCTCGAAAACCGCGATCCGCTCAAAACCAAGCAGCTCGAAAAGGGCATCCGCCAGCTCACCGACGAAGGCGTAGCGCAGCTCTTCGTGCAGTACGGCACGAAGAAGATCGTCGGCACGGTCGGCGAACTCCAGTTCGACGTCATCCAGTTCCGGCTCGAACACGAGTACGGCGCGCAGTGCTCCTTCACGCCCTTGCGCTTCCACAAGGCGTTCTGGTTCACCAGCGACAACCAGGAACAGCTCGACGAATTCATGCGCCGCCGGGCCAACGTCATCGCCCGCGACAAGGAGGAGCACCCGGTCTTTTTCGCCGAAACCGAGTGGATGCTCAAAATCGCCAAAGAGGATTTCCCCGAAATCGAATTCCACACAACCTCGGAGTTCAAAACCGAAGGCGAAGAGGCCTGAAGGATGAACCGAGAGGGCGGGCGTAAAACCCGCCCCTACGAAATATTTCAAAACACCCCACCCCTCGTAGGGGCAACCCTCGCGGTTGCCCTGCCACGAACCGCCTCAACGCCACGATGAATCATTCGCCTTGCAGCCAACAACAGGGCGGGCATGAAACCCGCCCCTATGGTGGACGTTGTGGACTTCGTGGACGGAAAAGGCAAAGGAACCATTGAGGTTGGCTGTGGGTAGTACTTTATAATTGTTACCATCCACAGAAAACAGCAATGACCACCCGCACCTACTCGGTCAAGGGGATGCACTGCGCGAGTTGCGTGGCGATCATCACCAAAAAGCTTTCGGCGCTCGACCCCGTCGCCAAAGCCGAGGTCAACCTGGCGACCGAAACGGCTCGCATCGAGTTCAGCGGCGAGCCGGTGAGCGTCGAGGCGCTGAACGAGTTGCTCGGCAGGTACGGCTTTTCGCTGGTCGAAGAGGCTCCCGCGAAAGCCGCCGCGCCGGAACCCGCCGCCGACCGCCGCGCCTCAAAAAAGCAGGAGAAGCTCGACGAACTGCGTCGGCAGAAGCGGCAGGTGCAGCTCGCCCTGCCCCTTGCGCTGCTCTTTTTCGCGGTGATGCTCTGGCACACCGCCTTCGCGCTCGTTCCATCGATCCCCCACTTCCCCATCGACAGGGAAACCTGGCGCTCCGTCACGCTGCTGGTCGCGGCGTGGGTGCTGTTCCACCTCGGCCTGCCGTTCCTGCGGGGCGTCGCGAGCTTCGCGCGAACCGGCGCGGCGAGCATGGATACGCTGGTCGGCATGGGCGCGCTGGTCGCGTGGGGCTACAGCGCCTTTTCGATTCTCTTCCCGACGCTGCGAGACCGGCTCGGCCTGCCGCACGAAAGCTTTGCCGACGCGGCCATCGTGGTGATCGGCTTCGTGCTCTTCGGCAAATACCTCGAAGCCCGCTCGAAGCTCAAAACCGGCGAGGCGATCGAAAAGCTCATCGGCTTGCAGTCGAAGTCAGCCATCGTTTATGACAACGGCCAGGAGATCGAAGTACCGGTCGAAGAGGTCGTCGAGGGCACGATGCTCGCCGTCAAGCCGGGTGGACGGGTGCCGGTCGATGGCGTGATTTTTTCCGGCAGTTCGTCAATCGACGAGTCGATGATTACCGGCGAACCGGTGCCGGTGGACAAGCGCGAAGGCGACACGGTGATCGGCGGCACCATCAACAAGCAAGGCGCGTTCACCTTCACGGCCACCGGCGTCGGCGCGGAGACGATGCTCGCCCGCATCATTTCGATGGTCGAGGAGGCGCAAGGCTCGAAAGCACCGGTGCAGAACCTGGCCGACAAGGTGGCCGCCGTGTTCGTCCCGTCGGTGCTCGTCGTCGCCGTGCTGGTGTTCCTGCTCTGGCTCGCCGTCGGCACGCCCGCGCTCGGCTTTAAAAGCGCCCTCGCCTACGGCATCATGGCGATGGTCGGTATTCTGGTCATCGCCTGCCCGTGCGCGCTCGGCCTGGCCACGCCAACGGCGATCATCGTCGGCGCCGGCCTCGGCGCGCGGCATGGCATTCTCGTCCGCAACGCCGAGAGCCTCGAAACGCTGAGCAGGGTCGATACAGTGGTGTTCGACAAAACCGGCACCATCACGCGCGGCACGCCGTCGGTCACGGGCATCGAACCGTTCGGTGACAAGATGACGGACGGCGAACTGCTCGCGCTGGCCGCGGGCATCGAACAGCACTCGGAGCACCCGCTCGCGCAGGCTATCGTCAACGCCGCCAGGGTGCGGAACGTCGAACCGGTGCAGGTGACGGAGTTCAAGGCGCTCGAAGGGGTTGGCGTCGATGCACTGCTCGGCGATGAGCCGGTGCGGGTGCGTAAGCCAGGCGACAGCGAGAGCGCCCGCCCGGAAGTCGAACGGCTCCAGGAGGAGGGCAAAACGGTGGTCGTCGTCGAGCGGAACGGCAAGACGCTCGGACTCATTGCCCTCTCCGACACGCTGAAGCCCGAAGCCGCCGAAACGGTCGCTGACCTGCGACGGATGGGCAAGCGGGTGGTGATGCTCACCGGCGACAACCGCCACGCCGCAGCGTTCATCGCCCGGCAGGCGGGCATCGAGGAGGTCATCGCCGAGGTGCTGCCCGGCGATAAAGCCAATGCCATCAAGAAGTTGCAGTCCGAAGGTCGCACGGTCGCCATGACCGGCGACGGCATCAACGACGCCCCGGCGCTCACGCAAGCCGACGTCGGCATCGCGCTCGCCAGCGGCACGGAGATCGCCATCGAATCGGCGGGCATCACGCTGCTCGGCGGCGAGATCGGCAAGGTCGCCCAGGCCATCACGCTCTCGAAGAAAACGATGCGCGTCATCCGCCAGAACCTCTTCTGGGCCTTCATCTACAACCTCATCGGCATCCCCCTCGCCGCCGGAGCGCTCTTCCCGCTCTACGGCATCTTCCTGAACCCGGCCTTCTCTGGCATCGCCATGGCTGGCAGCAGCATCTCGGTCGTCACCAATTCGCTCAGACTCAGGGCGGCTAAAATTAACAGATCGTGACAGGCGACGAGTCCGAAAGATGTTGTCAATCCTTTATTCGACCCATTCGTCCCATTTGTCTTATTTGTCTTATAAGTCCCATAAGCAAGCATTACATAAACAGCCATGAACCACGAACTCAACCACTACCGCGAGTTCCTCAGAGACAACATCCGCCAACAAGTGGACTTCTCGCAGACCGACCAGAACCGTCGCATTCCGCCGCCGCCGATTGAAAAGCCGATACCGAAAGGCGCGAAGACGATCCCCCTGCCGCCGCTCGAAAAGGCGACGCTGGCGGGCGACATCGATCTCTGGTCGGCCATCGCTCAACGCGAAAGCTGCCGGTTCTACTCCGGCGAGCCGCTCACCTTCGACGAGCTGTCGCTTTTGCTCTGGGCCACGCAGGGCGTCCGGCTGAAGCTCGACGAAGGCCACGCTTTGCGGACGGTGCCGTCGGCGGGGTGCCGCCACGCTTTCGAGACGTACCTCTGCGTGCTGAACGTTGACGGGTTGGAAAAAGGCATCTACCGCTACCTGCCGCTCGAACATGCGTTGCTCTTTTCGCACGCGCCGGAGCAGCTCGAAAGCCTGATCGTCAGGGCCACGCTCGGCCAGCGCTTCACCGGCGACGCGGCGGTCACCTTCATCTGGACGGCGCTCCCCTGCCGCATGGAGTGGCGTTACGGCCTGGCCGCGCACAAGGTGATCGCGCTCGACGCGGGCCACGTCTGCCAGAACCTCTACCTCGCCTGCCAGGCCATCGGCGCGGGTACCTGCGCCATCGCCGCCTACGACCAGCCCGGAATGGATCAGCTCATCGGCGTTGACGGCGAGGATGAGTTCACCATCTACCTCGCTCCCGTGGGGAAGAGACAGAATTGATAATGGAGAATGTATAATTGATAATGAAAGAGTGTTAAGTTGTTTGAAGAAAACAACTTACGCTCATTTGTCATGATGAGGAAAAATATTCGCGCTGCTGACCCATTCGTCCTGTCCGCCCCATAAGTCCCATGCGCAAACCCCCACCCTCAGTTCCGCTGGTGCATTCCAAACGCCGCCACGCAGAGCATGAGGGTATCGGCCTGTTCGCCTGCCTCGGTATCGCCGAGAAGCTTTTTGGTCAGCAACCAGGCGAGGCGTTCGTAAACCTTTGCGGAGTCGGCAAGCTCTTCGGCAATTTCGGGATAGCCGGAGCGCTCGCCGACAATGATGCTCAGTGAGGAGTGCAGGGCGTCGTAATCCATCCGCGTTTCAAGCGGCATGTACTCGTCGGCGATCCTGTGAAGCACTTTGTAAGCCATCATGTAGCTCTCCGATTCGAGGTATCCCAATACTTTTCTGAATAACTGGTCGTTCATGGTTGTCGTGACAAGTGACGAGTAACTCGTGACGGCTACTCAGCAAAAAATACGATGCAAGATTAACGACGATGGCTGGCAAAACGATCCGCAAAGCCTTTATTTCGCTCCCAGCCGCTCGACCCATTCGAGCTGCGCGGGCAGGCAGGCGCGCTTGAGGTCGTAGTGCTGCCGGACGAACTGGCTGGCGCGCTGGCCGAGGGCTTGGCGCTTTTCCGGATCGCCGAGGAGTGCGGCTACTTGGCTCGCCAGACGGCTGGCGTCGAAAAAATCGACGAGCCATCCGGTTTCATCGTGGAGGATTGCCTCGCGTACCGGCGCGGTGTCGCTGCCGACGACGGCGCATCCGGCGCTCATCGCCTCGAGCAGGCTCCACGAAAGTACGAAAGGGTAGGTGAGATAAACGTGCACGGTCGAGAGTTGCAGGAGCTGGATGAAGCGGGGATAGGGAATCTTGCCGAGAAAGTGGATGCGACGCCACGCCTCGTCACTCATCCGGGGGCGCACTTCGTCGCTGAAGCGCTGCTTCCAGCTTTTGCCGTCCGCCGGACGCGCGCCGTAGCTCACCTCGTCGCCGCCGACGATGAGCACGCGGGCTTCAGGGCGCTGCCGGAGCAGTTCGGGCAGGGCGCGCATGAAGATGTGAAAGCCGCGATAGGGTTCGAGGTTGCGGTTCACGAAGGTGATGACTTCGTCGTTGCGGGTCAGCGCCGCGCCGCCGTGAAGCGGGAAGGTGACGGACGGGTCGGGCCTGACGAGATCGGTGTCGATGCCGTCGTGCGTCACGGTGATCTTTTGGCGGAATGGCTCCGGGAAGGTGCTCGCCTGCCACCGGGTCGGCGAAAGCCCGGCGTCGGCGATGCCAAAGTGCAGCTCGTTGTTGAGGTTTTTCATCCGGATGCGGCAGGCGTTTCCCTCCGGATCGTTCACCGGAAATTCCGGATCGAAGTCGATGTCCGCGCCGTCGGGCCGGTAAAAAAATTCGCAGTAGCTACCAAGCCTCGCGTTCGGCCAGACCTGTTTGACGAACAAGCTTTCGCCCCAACCGGGGTGGGCGACGATCACGTCGGGATTGAATCCTTCACCCTTCATCTTCAGGCAGGCGCGGAAGCAGGCTTCGCCGCGAATCGTCTTGGACTCGATGTCGGCCACCCAGGGGTGAATGCCAGGCGTGCTGCCCCGCGCGACCCGGTAGCGGACGAGCCGCACACCTTGCCAGCGAGCCGGGGAGTCCTTCCGCATGGTCATGGCACTCACTTCGTGGCCCCGCGCGACGAGGGCCGGAGCGAGATGCTTGAACTGGCCGGGAAAATTCTGATGGATGAAAAGGATACGCATGGCGCAGCAATCACGATCCGGCGAGAACGAAGAAGCGGTCGATCTCGTCCAGATCGGCCTCGCCCAGCACGCCGGCGGCGTCACGGAGCATGAGGCGGTTCAGGATGTACTGGTATCGCGCCCGCGCCAGGCTGCGGCGGGTCTCGTACAATTTGCGGGTGGCGTCGAGCACCTCGGCGTTGGTGCGGAATCCGGCAATAAACCCTTTTTGCGTACCTTCGAGCGCGATTTCTCCCGATTTCGCCGCCTGCTCGTAGGCGCGCACCTGCACGATGCTGTTGAGCTGCGCGTTGTAATATTTCCGCACATCGGTCAGGGAGCTTCGCTCCTGAAGGTTAAGCTGCTCGCGGGCCTTGACGCGCCTCGCGTAAGCCTGCCGGATCGAGGCGCTCGTGAAGCCACCGGTATAGACCGGTACGCTCAATTGCAGGCTGACCGACCAGGTGTCGTAGATCGAGCCGATGGTGTAGTTGTTCTCGCTCACCGAGTAGCTCCGCCCGGCCCAGAGGTCAAGTTGCGGATATTTGGCTGCTTTGTTCTTGTCGATCTCCTTGCGGGCGATTTCGACCTCCTGACGCGCTGCACTGATTCTGCCGCTCTCTTCCCTGGCCATTTCGACCCACGCCTCGACGTCGCGCGGCTCCGGCCTCTGGAGCACGAGCTTCTCCGGATCGAGACGAGAGAGGCGTTCGGTATAGACGCCGGTGATGCGTTCGAGTTCGCGGCGGCTCTGCTCCAGCCCGGCGATGGCATCAGCCTGGTCGGCGACCGCAAGATCGTAGCTGGCCTGCGCCTCGTTGATCTCCGTAATGGTGCCGTATCCGTTCTCGTAGCGCTTTTTCGACTGCTCGAACTGCTCTCTGGTTGCTTCGACCTGCGCCTTGGCGAAAGCGATGTTCTCCTCGGAAAAGAGCACATTGCAGAACTGCTCGGCGGTGCGCACGATCAAGGAGGCGTGCTCGCTCCGGAACAGCGCTTCGCTCTTGGCCCTGACCGCCCGCGACTGCTTGTAGCTGGCGACGGTGGCGAGATTGAAGAGCGGCTGGCGGAGCGAGAGGCTGTGGCTCAGCGTGTTGTACCAGACGGTCGGACTCTCTCCGAGAGCTGTTGTCTGGTCTGTCTGGTTCCGCCCGCGCGAGGTCGAAGCCTTGATGTTGGGCAGGAACCCCGACCAGGCTTTGGCCACCTCCTCTTTTGCGATCTGCGTGTCGGCTTCGGAGGCGAGGTACTGCGCGTCGTATTCCAGCGCATGATCGTAAGCCTCTTTCAGGCTGAGCGGTTCCGCGCCCGATGCGGCGACCGGCAGAATGAGCGAGACCAGAACCGGAAGAGCCGAGCTGAACCGGCATCGCCATCCGGATTTGTTACGCATTTGTTTACCAATTATTCCGTTCACTCCTGTCACTCCTCCTTCATGGATGCGGCCATGCGCTGCATGAGCGGGTGCAGGATGTAGGTCAGCATGGAGCGCTCGCCGGTTTTGATCACCGCCAGCACCGGCATTCCGGCCTGAATCCGGCGGCGGCCAAGCTCCTTCATGCCTTCTGGCGTGACCGCGATGCGGGCGAGGTAGTACGATATGGCGGGCTGCGCTCCGGAAGGCGATTCTGTCAGCAAATCGCCAGACACCGATTCGAGGGTGCCGGGAATGACCAGTTGCGGCGCGTGCGCGAAGGCGGTGAAATGCAGATCGACCGTCAGGCCGGAGCGCACCCGGTCGATGAGATGCGGCGCGATTTTGGCCTCAATAAGCAGCGGCTCGCCGAAAGGCACAATGTCCATCAGCTTCTGGCCCGGCTGGATCACCGCGCCCACGGTCTGCACCTGAAGGCCGACCACCTGCCCGTCCGACGGAGAGGTGACGCGGGTGTCGGCAAGCTCCTGCGCGAGCGCTTTCGACTTCTCCGCGTCGGCTTTGACCTCGTCCTGCACCTGCGCGAGCTGCGCCTCGCTGTCGGCGCGGAACTGCACGACCTTGATTTCGAGATCTCGCTGCTGGCTCAAGGGCGCGAATCCCTCGCTGGCGAGCTGCTTCATGCCGGAGAGCTGCTGGCGAAGCAGGCTCATGATCTGCAAACGAGATTTGAGCAGCTCCCGCTGCGTTTTGACCAGCCGCCGCACCAGCACCGAATCGGGATCGGAGGTGAGGTCGGAGTGCAGCTCCATTTTCGCCGATCCGCTCTCCTCGGCGAGCAACCGGGCCTCGGTGGCGCGAAGGCCGAGATAGTGCTGGTGCACCTCGGCGTAGCGGGCTTTGGCGGTCTGGTCGTCGAGCACCATCAAGAGGTCGCCCTTGCCGACCTTCTGCCCCTCCTGCACGAGCACTTCGGTCACGGTTCCGCCAAAGCGGTGCTGCACCACCTTGCGTTTGGTGGCGATGCTCACCACCCCCTGGCACGGCACCCCCTCGTCGAGTGGGGCCAGCGAGGCCCACAGCATAAAGCCGCCGAAACCGATCACGAGAATCCAGATGCCGATCTTCACCGGGCTGCGCGTGTCGGTATGTCTGGGCTTCAGACCGTCGCGCGACGCCGGTTCGGGTTCAGATTTTTTCCGACGAAAGAGTGCTCCAAGATTCATTATGCGTTCTGTTTACCTTGTCCGTTCTGATTTTGCGGTGCTTGCTCGCCACCGCTCCTTTTGACCTGCTGCGCGTTGAGCACTTCGAGTACGCCCTCGCGTGGGCCGAAATGTTCGATTTTGCCATCCCTGAGCGCCAGCACCCTGTCCGCCGCACCGAGAATGTTCAGGCGATGAGTGATGAGAAAGACCGTTTTTCCCGACTGCTTGAGCTGGCCGACCGCCTGGGCGAGTGCTTTTTCGCCAGCGTCGTCGAGATTGGAGTTCGGCTCGTCGAGCACCAGCACCGAAGGGTTGCCGTACATCGCGCGCGCCAGACCGATGCGCTGGCGCTGGCCGCCGGAGAGCAGCGCTCCCGACTCGCCGATGGGCGAGTTGTAGCCGTTCGGAAAGCGCAGAATCGCTTCGTGAATGCCGGTGCGCTGCGCGGCTTCGATCACACGGGCCGGATCGGTGTCGCCGAAGCGCGAGATGTTTTCGGCAATGGTGCCGTCGAACAGCTCGATGTCCTGCGGCAGGTAGCCGATGTGCGGCCCCAACTCCTCGCCATTCCAGCTCCGTATCGGCTCCTCATCGTAGAGCACGTCGCCCGATACCTCCGGCCACGCGCCGACCAGGCAGCGCGCCAGCGTCGATTTGCCCGACCCCGACGGACCGACAATCGCCGTCACGGTTCCGGCGGCGAACGAAGCCTCGATGCCGTCGAGAATCGGCTCCGGCCTGCCCGGCGCGGTGGCGACAAGGCCGTCGATGCGCACGTCGCCCTGCGGCGCGGGGCGCGACGGTTTGTCCGGCGATTCCGGAAAATCGTCGAAGAGCTTCTCCAGCCGGAAAAAGGCGTCGCGCGCCTGGATGAAGGGCTTCCAGACGACGATCAAGAGGTCGAGCGGCTGCAACGCGCGGGACATGAGCACGTTGGCCGCAATCATGCCGCCGACGCTCATCTGGCCGTCGATCACCATCAGCGCGCCCGCGCCGAGCGTGAGCGACTGCATGGTGTAGCGCACGAATTTCGAGAAGGCTTGCTGCCGGTGCTGCTTGTGCTGCGCGTGGCCGTGCTGGCCGAGAGCGTCTTGGTGCAGATCGAGCCAGCGCTGGCGCAAACTGCCGGTCATCCCCATGGCGTGTACCGGCTCAATGTTGCGCAGCTTGCTGAAAAAGTAGGCGTTGCTCTCGCTGCCCGCCTTGCTGGAGCGCTCGATGTCATCGACGGTGGCCTTGTGATTGTACCAGGCCAGAACGAGCTGAATGATGCTGAAGAACACCGAGACCCAGCCGAGGAACGGATTGAGCAGAAAGATGACCGCGATGTAGATGGGCGTCCACGGCGTGTCGAAAAAGGCGAAGATGCCGTTGCCGGTCAGGAACTGGCGGATCACCGTCAGGTCGCCGATCGCTTCGGAGGGATTCGCGTTCGCCCGCTTCAGATTTTTCTCGAAGCTGGCGTTGAAGACGATGGCGTTCATCGCCTCGTCCAGCCGGACGCCGCCACGCACCAGCAGCCGCGAGCGCAGCCACTCGGCCACCACCATGATGGCGTACAGAAACACCATGAGCAGCGTGACGACGATGAGCGTCAGCTCGCTCTGCCCCTTGAGCACTCGGTCGTAGAGTTGCAGCATGTAGAGCGTCGGGGTCAGCATGAGCAGATTGGCGATCATGCTGAAAAAGCCCACCCAGAGAAACTCCTTGCGGAACGACCACAAATGGCGGGTCAGTTCGCTCCGGTCGAAAAACGGCCTCGGCTTCACGGCTGACCTCCCGGCGCGGGGTTGAGCGAAATACCTCTGGGTTGCTGCGGCTGCGGTTTTGGCGAGGTCTGCTGCTTTGGCGGCTGTTCGCCTTTGAGCGCCGAGAGCACCTGGTCCCGGGGGCCGAACTGCTTGATCTGCCCGTCAATGAGCACCAGCATGTAGCCCACGGACTGGAGAATGTTCATGCGGTGCGTCATGGCGATCACCGTCGTTCCGGCGGCTTTGAGCTGCCGGAGCGTGTCGATGAGCGCTGCGTCGCCGTCGGTGTCGAGGTTGGAGTTCGGCTCGTCGAGCACCACGAAGCGCGGCATTCCATAGACTGCGCGGGCGAGCGCGACGCGCTGCCGCTGGCCGCCGGAGAGGAACGCCCCGTCGTCGCCAACCGGCGTATCGTAGCCCTTCGGCAGGGTGGCGATGAACGCTTCGAGACCCACCATCCGACAGGCGGCCCGCACCTTGTCGGCGTCCGGCTCGCCGAAGCGGGCGACATTTTCGGCGATGGAGCCGTCGAACAGCTCGACCGCCTGCGGCAGGTAGCCGACGTGCGGCCCCAGCTCCTCCTTGTTCCAGGTAGCGATGTCGCTGCCGTCGAGCCGCACCTTGCCGCTCACCGGCGACCAGATGCCGGTCAGGAGCCGGGCCAGCGTGGTTTTGCCCGACGCCGACGGGCCGACCACGGCCAGCGAATCGCCCGGCGCGACGCGAAAGCCGATACCCTTGAGAATCTGCGCCTGGCTGCCCGGCGCTCCGGCAATCACCCCTTCAACCGAAAGCTGTCCCTTCGGCGGCGGCAATGGCATCCGCTCCTCTTCGGCGGGAAAGGCCTTCAGCATTCCGTCGAGGCGCGCGAAGGCTTCACGCGCCCCCTCGACCTGCCGCCAGTTGGCAATGATCTGCACCAGCGGCGCGAGCACCTTGCCGCCGAGAATCGAGCCGACAATCATGCCCGATCCGCCCAGATTTCCTTCCAGCGTCAGCCAGCAGCCGATGCCGAGCAGCGACGAGCTGAGCAGCGACTGCACCAGCTTGGAGAGCGATGCGTTGGCGCTCGCCGTGTCCGACGCATCGGCCTGGCTGGCGATGAACTCGCGCTGCTTTGCGAGCCACCGCTTGCGCATGTTGCCGAGCATCCCCATCGAGCGGATCACCTGCGCGTTGCGCAAGACGCTGCCCGCGTACATCTGCGAGGCGGTCGAGCCGCGGCTGGCCATCGTCATCGGCTCCTTGATGCGGCGCTCGTTGAACACGCCGATGACCACCTGAATCAGTGCGCCGATCACCGAGAACCAGCCAAGCAACGGATGCATGAGGAAAAGAATAATCAGCACCAGCAGGGCGAGCGGCGCATCCATGAAGGAGAGCGTGACCTGTGCGGCGATGGTTTCGCGGATGGTTTTGAGGTCGGCGACCACCTGCGCGGCGCTGCCGACCGGCAAATTCTTCAGGCGGGCGGCGAACGCGGTGTCGAACACGCGCCGACGCAAACGCTTGTCGAAAGCGCGCGCCGCTTCGTGCATGATGCCCGAACGCACCCATTCGAGCGCTTCGAGGATGATGTAGAGGCCGACGACCAGCACGGTCAGCATAAGCAGCGTCTGGTGATTGCGGCTGTTGACCACCCGGTCATAGACTTCGAGCATATAGCCGCTCGGCGTGAGAACGAGAATGTTGGTAACGATACTGAAAAGCAACACCCGGATAACCCACGGAGTGAGGGAGTAAAGAGCCTCTCGAACTTCGGATTTCTTTTCGGATTGAACCATTGAGCGGGAAAAAACACTTGAAAAAATGAACACAAGGCTTGTACTTGTCAGCCATGTGGTACATCGATCAATCCACAGGATCGCCTGACCCGAATATTGCTGCGCATTTCAGTTCCTCTACAGATGCACGTATAATCAAAGACGATCACAATATATACTGAGACAATGTCACAAAACCATAAAACATTGACCGAAATAAAAAGGCGATAAACGTTATGCGGAGCCTTTCCTGACCCCGCAAAAACGATACCGTATAATTGCTGATGCTTAAAAAATAATAAATGCAAGCAACCCGAGTCCGGCGACACCAGCCAGCATCTCGCCCGCACTGATTCCACCCGACGAACCGCCGGTAGCCGCCACGGCGGCATCGAGATTCATCAGGTGATAGGCGTCGTATTCATCAGTACCAAACAGAAAATGCTCAACTTCGCTTACGGTATCGGTACCGTCACGCCCTGCCTTCATATCCTGAATGGTAAAAGTCTGGGTAGTGCTGTTGTAACTGACATCGTAATCGCTCAGGCTGCCGGAGAACACCACGGTATCGCCGTCACCACCACCGCCGATGATCTTATCGTTTCCACCGAGGCCCTCAATGGTGTCATTACCGTCTCCTCCTTGAAGCCAGTTGTCATCGCTGCTACCGATAATCCGGTCAGCGTAGTCGCCTGCCTCGACATTCTCGATACCGGTCAACGTATCATAACCTATTTCAGCAGGATCATCCGAATAATCAGGCACCAGTGAATCAGTAACAGTATCAAACCATTCAAGTGATCCTGCTTCACCAGCATCAAGATTGACATAAATCCCTGCCTTTGCGCTGCCATAGACAATTGTATCAGAGTCCGTACCTCCGATATAGTGATCGTTACCATTGCCGCTTCCTCCAATAATCTCATCATCACCATCGCCGCCATCGACGCTGTCGTCACCGTCACCGCCGTAGAGGGTATCATTGCCAGCGCCACCGCTCAGAGTATCGTCTCCGCCTCCGCCGACAAAGGAGTCATCGTAGTCACCGCCGGTAAAGACCTGATTCACATTGACCGTGAACGATTCGCTGTAGATCAGATCACCGTCGGTCGATTTCACCGTCACGTCGTAGTGATCCTTATTTTCATAGTCCGGGGTCGCGCCGATAAAGTACAGCTCGTTGCCGTTCCTGATCTCGAAGCTGAGGACATCAGTGCCTTCGAGGCTCAGCACGTTGTTGTTGCTCGTTGCGTCGGGATCGGTCACCGTCAACGTGCCGATCTTTACGCCGCCACCAAACACAGTACCTTCCGTGATCGTGCTATGCGAAAGATCGATGTCGGTCGGCGCTTCGGCAACATCGGTCACATTCACCGTGAACGCTTCGCTGTACTCCAGCACACCGTCGGTCGATTTAACCGACACGTCGTAGTGATCCTTCGTTTCAAAATCCGGGCTGGCCCCGATAAAGTACAGGTCGCTGCCCCTGATCTCGAAACTGGCCGCATCCGTACCTTCGAGGCTCAGCACGTTGTTGTTGCCCGTTGCGTCGGTATCGGTCACCGTCAGCGTGCCGATCAGCACGCCATCGCTGACCACCGTGTTCTCGGCTATCGTGTTCAACGACAACGTAAGGTCAGTCGGCGCTTCGTTCACATCCGTGACGTTCACCGTGAAGTCTTCGCTGTACTCAAGGTCGCCATCGGTTGACTTCACCGTCACGTCGTAGTGATCCTTCGTTTCAAAATCCTGACTGGCTCCGACATAGTACAACTCATTGCTGTTCCTGATCTCGAAGCTCGCCGCATCGTCGCCTTCGAGGCTCAACTCGTTGTCGTTGCCCGTTGCATCGGAATCGGTCACCGTCAAGGTGCCGATCAGCACGCCAGCACCAACCTCAGTATTCTCGTCTATCGTGTTCGACGACAGCTCGATGCCGGTCGGCGCTTCGTTGACATTCGTGACATTCACCGTGAACGCTTCGCTGTATGTCAGACTGCCATCGGTCGATTTCACGGTCACATCGTAGTGATCTTTCGCTTCGTAGTTCGGACTGGCTCCGATATAGTACAGATCGTTGCCCCTGATCTCAAAATTTCCGGCATCAGTGCCGTCCAAGCTCAGCACGTTGTCATTGCCGCTCGCATCTGGATCGGTCACTGTCAGCGTGCCGATCAGAACGCCGGTTCCGACCACCGTGTTCTCGTCTATCGTGTTCGATGACAACCCGATACCGGTCGGCGCTTCGTTGACATTCGTGACATTCACCGTGAACTCTTCGCTGTACTCCAGATCGCCGTCAGTAGATTTCACCGTCACGTCGTAGTGATCCTTGGTCTCGTAATCCGGACTGGCTCCGATATAGTACAGCTCATCTCCGTTCCTGATCTCGAAATCACCCGAATCCGTGCCTTCGAGGCTCAGCGCGTTGTTGTTGCCTGTCGCATCGGGGTCGGTTACCGTCAATGTGCCGATCAGGACGCCATCACCGATCTCAGTGTTTTCGGCTATCGTGTTCGATGAGAGTTCGATACCGGTCGGCGCGTCGTTGACCGCAACGACATCGACCGTTACCGCCACAGGGTCAGTCGACTGATCGCCGTAATTATCCAGAGCCGTCACCGTAAACGCCTCCCGTTCTCCGTTGTCATTGGCGGCAGGAGTCCAGTAGGCGTTGTGCGCGGCATCGACGGTATCGTTCATGCCAGCGACAAACGCTGTCGCCGTTCCGGCATTTGCGCCAATGAGCAGGGTTCCTGAAGTGACGGCCTTGACAACAAATGCAGTAACAGAACCACCCTCATCTTCATCAGCCTCATCGCCTTTCGCGGCGAGGTCAGCAAAAGTGATCTCCTGTTGGGTATCCTCCTGTGTTTCGGCAACCACTCCGTCGAAACCGGTGAGTGTTGGTGGATTGTTGTCAACCAGATCGAGCGTCAGAGTAGCTGTCCCGCTCTCAAGACCAGCCTGATCGAAAACAGAGAAGGTCAGTTCAGCATTGTCATCCGCATTCTGACCAGCCGCCGGAGTATATTTCAGATCGCCCGCGTCAATCCGGGCTTTGTCGATTTCCTCGTCCGCATTAACGTCAACTCCATTGAGCATCAACTCGCCCCGGTCAGGCAGGATCGCAATCTTTACGCTCAAGAGGCTGTCGCCCACATCCGGATCGTTGAAGTTGAAGTCAGCGACACTGAGAGTTTTTTCACGTCCGACGGTCACGTTCACCGTGCTGTTGCTTGCAGAAGGCGCTTCATTCACATCCGTGACATTTACGGTAAAGTCTTCGCAGTAGGTCAGATCGCCGTCGGTCGATTTAACCGACACGTCGTAGTGATCCTTTGTCTCGTAATCCGGGCTGTCGCCGATAAAGAAAAGCT
This sequence comes from Chlorobaculum sp. 24CR, assembly GCF_004118635.1. Taxonomy (GTDB): domain Bacteria; phylum Bacteroidota; class Chlorobiia; order Chlorobiales; family Chlorobiaceae; genus Chlorobaculum. Next base: position 22,752 of record NZ_SDGU01000012.1, read on the forward strand.
CGTTGTCGTTCCTGATCTCGAAATCACCGGAATCCGTACCTTCGAGGCTCAACTCGTTGTCGTTGTCGCTCGCATCCGAATCGGTCACTGCCAGCGTGCCGATCAGAACGCCGGTTCCGACTTCCGTGTTCTCGGCTATCGTGTTCGAGGAGAGCTCGATGCCGGTCGGCGCTTCGTTCACATTCGTGACATTCACCGTGAAGTCTTCGCTGTACTCCAGATCGCCGTCAGTCGATTTCACCGTCACGTCGTAGTGATCCTTGGTCTCGTAATCCGGACTGGCTCCGACATAGTACAACTCATTGCCGTTCCTGATTTCGAAATCACCGGAATCCGTGCCTTCGAGGCTCAGTACGTTGTTGTTGTCGCTCGCATCCGGATCGGTCACTGCCAGCGTGCCGATCAGCACGCCGGTTCCAACCTCAATATTCTCGGCTATCGTGTTCGACGAGAGTGCAATGTCGGTCGGCGCTTCGGCAACGTCGGTCACGTTGACTGTGAACGCTTCGCTGTACTCCAGATCGCCGTCGGTTGACTTCACCGTCACGTCGTAGTGATCCTTTGTCTCGTAATCCGGGCTGGCTCCGACAAAGTACAACTCATCTCCGTTCCTGATCTCGAAATCTCCTGCATCGTCGCCTTCGAGGCTCAGTACGTTGTCGTTGCCCGTCGCATCGGGGTCGGTCACTGCCAGCGTGCCGATCAGAACGCCGGTTCCGACTTCCGTGTTCTCGGCTATCGTGTTCGATGACAACCCGATGCCGGTCGGCGTTTCGTTCACGTCGGTCACGTTAACCGTGAACGCTTCGCTGTACTCCAGATCGCCGTCGATTGACTTCACCGTCACATCGTAGTGATCCTTTGTCTCGAAATCCGGGCTGGCTCCGACAAAGTACAACTCACCTCCGTTCCTGATTTCGAAATCACCTGCATCGTCGCCTTCGAGGCTCAGTACGTTGTTGTTGCCGGTCGCATCCGGATCGGTCACGGTCAACGTGCCGATCAGCACGCCGCCACCGACCACCGTGTTTTCGGCTATCGTATTCGATGACAACCCGATGCCGGTCGGTGCTTCGGCAACGTCATTGACGCTCACCGTCACTTCTTTGGTATCGGTCAGACTGCCATCATCAGTCGCGACAACCTCGATGGCGTATTCGTTTTTGACCTCGAAGTCAGGCGACTGGTTCAGGGTAACGTCACCGGAATCCGGATCGATGGTGAACGATGCGGCATCGGTGCCTTGGAGGCTGTAGCTCACATGGTCGCCAGCATCGGGATCGGTAGCGATGGCGGTGTAGATGAGCGTCGATGGATCGGCGTTTTCGTCAACAGCTGCGGTCAAGTCGGAGGTGATGGTCGGCGCGTCGTTGGTGTTTTCAACCGGATCGGTCGGGTCGCTCGAAACGCTTTCGTCCAGCCCCTCGCCATCCTGATAACTGGCAACGACCGTGATCGTTTTGCCGACAAGCGCTTCATCAGCAAGCTCTAATGTGTCGCCTGTCGCATCGGGAATATTTTCGCCGTCAGCTTGCCACTGATAGGTGACTTCGCCATTGCCATCCGGATCGTCAAGCGTGTTGTGAGCCGTTAACGTTTCATACTGTTCCGCATCTCCGGTGATGGTCACGTCACCACTGGGGGCGTAGTTTTCGGTCATGATGAGACCGACAACCCGGTCGTCGCCATCAAGCGCCAGACGCCCTTCCTGCTCATCGGTCACGTCACCAGAATCAGAAAGCTGATAGCGAGTGAAGGTGTTGTCATCGTTATAGACAATAATACCCCACTGGCTGCCGTTGGAAAATTCATACCTGTTGGGCATTCCGCCGCCGTCATCGTCATACAGGTTGACCTGGAACTGGCCGCCTTCGCCATCATCGACCGTGACCGAACCGGCATAGGTCGCCTCATCGTGCAAAGCGCCGTCATCGTACAGGTCAAGAACAGTCTGACGATCGTTCGACTCTTCGACGGGGGTTCCGTCAAGGTTGATCGTGAGATTGGGATCGTTCAGGCCGTAATAGATGCCTGTGAGATGACCGAGGTCAAGTGCAGCTTCATCGGAAGTATCATCACTTGACCATATTGCCGTATAGGTTTCTGTGACTGAAGTTTCCGTATCGAAAAGCACTAAAACTCCAGATGCTCCCGCAGCTATCGTAAATTGAAGCGTCACCAACAAACCGTCGCTTTCAAAATAGACCGGCTCCGACTCTCCGGAAAAAACGTTTTGCGGAGCTGTTGCAAGAAAATAAAGGTTATTGGTTGTGCCGGATACGATACCTGCAACTGATGCACTCCATGCTATAGGCGCAAGAACAATTTTGCTGATCGTTGCATCCGCGGTATCGTAAAGGAATGATGTATTCAAGACATTGACCGTCGTTCCACCTTTGATCCATACTTCAACGTTCAGTTTACCAGCAACAATCTCCGGGTGAAGTTCAAGAACCGGATCGGTGATTTCAGCAACAAGAGTGTGTGCATAGGCAAGCGCTTCCGTAAAAGGAACCGGTACCGTTAGCATTTCATGCGAACAAACATCCGGGACCCAGTTGCCACCAAGTTTCCGAGCGCCGACAAGACCACTGAAAGCCGTCACCTGTACACCGAACAACTCCGAAACCTCTTGCACAAACTGACGTCCAGCTTCTCCCTGCGCGGTCTTGCATGACCAGAAATGCAATGAAGGCATCGCGTTTCCTCCAGCTCCTGTAATGATAGCAAGAGTGCGAAAATCCTCGATTCGCAAATTTCTCGATCCAAAGCAAATTGATCCCGGAGCACCGTGAGCGAGCAGATGAATAGCATCAAATCCTTCACTGACGGCTTCAGCGAGAACGGCAATGACATTTTTTGCTGAATCTGCTGTCCAAACCTCAACTCCCGACCTCAAGTCGTCAAGAAGCATACCGGAATCGGCAATATCTGGATCGGCAATGACAAGTTCACGCCTTTTTTGATTCCGTGATTCAAAAGCAACTGAAAAAGCCCTTTCATCTACCATGATGTCGCACGTGGAAGCTGAAGCCCTTCTATTCATAAAGATTCTCCGATATAAAAATTGATATTTCAGATATGTATTTCTAGCAACAGGCCAATCTCAACAGTTTCGAGTGTCAAGCCGAAAGCGCCGGTGCAACCCAGCTTCCATCAACGTCGCCCATAAGAATGCCAACCAACTGAACATTCTGATCCTGATCAAGCGTTACATCAACCTCAGCCTCCGGCCATAAAACCGAGCTTCGTGACATCGCTTGCTCACCAACACTATCCGAAACGAAATTCCACTCGTCTTCCCGAATGATGCCAAATGACATCTTCAGAATAGTAAGAGCATCAACGACCTGCACTGCGCCGTTCTGATCCACATCCGCCGCAAGGTATTGGTACGACGATATGGCCCCTCCACCATTCGGATTAATACCAAAAGACATTTTCAGTGCCGCCAAAGCATCGGCTACTTTTACTGCCGAACCGTCAGCAGTTGCATCTTTGCTCGCTTCAAGGCTGTAGTCGCCTTCGATGAGATCGTCGAACCTTGCCTCTCCACCACCGAGCTCTTCGCCTGCCGATTCCTGATCGTTGCCGGTGTCGGTCATCGTGCTGGTCACTCCGTTGATTGCAGCTCCTCCGTTCCAGTAAGTCACCGCCACCGTGCAGTCGTGGTTTTCGGCTGCATGTTGGTCACCTCCGGCAAAGAGGAAAAATTCCGAATTCCTGATGGTATCGACCTCGCCGATGAATGATGCGACAAACTCCCCATCGACCTTTTCTGTCACCGTCCAGTCCCCTGTATCGTGATCGTAAAAGTAGAGGTAATCGGAATAGCTGCCACTGAACTCGACAACATCGGTGCCATCACCGCCGTCGATGGTGTCGCTCCCCGCATCGTCATCGACTGTATGCGATCCATCGCCGGAATCAACCGTCACACTGCCGCCAGCAATGGTGTCGTCACCCGTACCACCATACAGGCTGTCATTTCCATCACCACCAAAAACAAGATCGTTACCGTCATCTCCATAGAGCACATCGTCCCCACCAAGGGAGCCAACGCTATCATTACCTGCACCACCATGAGTAGTGTCGTCGTCATCGCCAAGAATGATGAACTGCGAGCCGCCATCGGCCACGGTAATGTTGCTGCCCTCGCCGCCGGAATAATAGCCGGGACCGATAATGATGGCAAAGCCGACGTTGTTCAGATTGATTGCCGTGCCGCGCGGCAACTGGCTCGCGTCGATCACCAGCACGCCATCGCCGTCATCTCCACCATCAATCGAAATCACATCACCTTCATCACCGCCGGTCAGCGTGAGCGCGTGAGCTGCCGGAGCATCGGGATGATCGTTTACATACTGGTTGATCTGTTCCTGAATCAGCTCCTGACTTTCAATGACCTCCTCGTTATCACTGCTTTCAACAAAAGCGGCCAACTGCTCTCCAGTGGTGGTACCTGCATCAAGTGACCGACTCTGGCCGGTTACGGTCGTACCGTTCAGAGTGACCGTAGAGCCACCAACCTCGGTATCACCATCTGTCAACTCTTCGACCTGCTCCACATAAACCGTGAGCGTATAGGCCGAAGCGCTGGTCAACCCCCCGCCGCTCACCTTGAACTGGAACGTTGTCGAAGCCACGCCGATAACCGGAGTGTAGGTCAGCTTGTCTGCCTCGATATCCGAACGGCTGATAACCTGATCCACGATAAGATCGACGCCATCGAGTTTCAGCGTGCCGGTTGCAGGCAGTGCGGTGATCGTCACGGAACTCAGCGGGTCGCCCTCGGCATCGCGATAGCGTCCGAAATCGGTGAGCCTGAGCTCCTTGTCGGCGTTATCGGGAATCGTCACGCTGTCGTTCGAGCTGGTCGGCGCATCATCGACGCCATCGATGGTGATGGTAGCTGTCTGCGCCACCTCGCCGCCATTGCCGTCCGAAATCGTGTAGTTGACCTCGATGGTTCTCGAGTCGCCGTCATCGAGATCGTTGAATCCGGAGTTTGCCGGATCGACCGTGAGCGTCGCGCCACTGAGCGTCAGCCCTGCCGGAACGGTGGAACTCGCCGTTCCGCTATCAACCGAGTATGTCGCATCGGTGACGCTGAGCAAATCACCATCGGGATCGGTCGCGCAGTTGAGAAGATTCAGAGGAGTAGCACCGTCGCCTTCGGTTGCCTCAAACTCCACCGGAGCACCGGGGGTGGGCGCATGGTTCGATCCGGTCACGGTAATCATCAGTTCCGCTTCCGAAGAGTTGCCGTGACCATCGCTGATGGTGTAATCGATACTGAGCGTCGTGGTTTCGCCGGATGCCAGATAGTCGAATGCCGTTCCCGGATCGAAAACATACGAGCCATCGGCAGATATCGTAATGGTTCCGTCAGGCACATAATCCTGAGTCTCCGGGTCATAGACATAGTTCCACGCAAAAGTATATCCGACTCCGCCGTCCCATCCCCAGACTTCGCTGACGACCAGCGTATCACCACCATCCGGATCGGTATCGTTGGCCAGAACGCCATCTGCCGCATCGACATGCAGCGGCGTCTTGTTATCGGTAGCGCCGAAATCGTCAGAAGCAACAGGCGGCAGGTTCAGGCCGGTCAGGGTCGCGCCGTCGATATTGAGCAGAAAATCATACAGATCAAGCTCATCCTTCTCGCCATCATCGTTGATGTCTTGAATATTGCCATCAGCCTCGAACAGATCGAGAATATCGACATGCTGCCCGGTGAACGAGTAGGTGGCGTTGTACGGCTGCTCCTCTTCGTCGGTACCCTCGGCATGAATGGTCAATTCGGTGACATAGCCGCCGACGATAAGCCCGTTCTGACCAATCTGCACGTCACCTTGATATGCAAACGAAGCTCCGGCAAGCTGCGCGGTAAGCGAGTAGAGCGAACCGGCCACATACCCGGTATCGAGATCGCCGTGATAGGTGAAGTCACCGGTATAGGTGAAGAAATTGTCCGATTCCGAAACACTGAAGTGGGTAAAGCTGCTCCCGTCGATTGAAATGTCGCCGTCGGCATTCTGACTGAAATGAATATCGCCGCCCAACGAGAGGGTGTACTTTGCTGGAGCTGTCAGATATTCTATCGTCAAATGGGACAGCGTTCCGTTTACGAGAGCGCCGCCATCGTAGGAGAAATCAATCGGCCCCTCAGCAGTTATGCTCAGGTCAGAGGTCGTTAAGGCAAACGAATCGAAGGTGCCGCCAAAGAAGTTTACCGGATCATCGATACTGGCATCGAAATCGATTTTGACACCAGTACCGCCATTACCGGAGGCCTGAAGATCAAGCTCGAAGTCGGAAGCGGAACTGGTTCTGGAAAAGTTGATACGGTTGATATAGACCGTTCCGACGGCGTCACTGCCGCCGAAGAGCTTATCGACCCCCGTGCCGTAAAGCGACAAAGTCATATCGCCCCCGGCATGGGAATACACTCCGGTGTACTGTGATGAGATGTTGGTCACCACTCTCGGCGCGACGGAGGTGGCCGCCTTGATTTCGTCGAACAGTTCCGCAAGATTTTCGGCCATGGCCCAGGATGCATCCCTGAAATCGGGAGCCAGATCGTAATCGATATAATCGACCAACCCGTTGCCAACGGTCTCGGCCAGCTCGTACAACCCTATCGTGCTCTCAACGCTCATTATCAATGGATTTTATATTGGGGAAATCACAGGAAGTCGAAGCAACTTGCCTCTCCTTCCGCGCTCTTGACGCACAATCGAAAGAGAACTAAAAATCGAGTCCGGCGTACAACTGGTAGCCGTGAATCTCGTAGGAGCCTTTTATTTCATGGTCGTCCTCGTGGATACGGACATTCCGGTCGCTAAAGCGATACCCCGCACCCAAAAAGAACCGCTCGGTCAATTGATACTCGGCCACGGCGCTAAACTCGATCAGCTTGCCCTCGACATCGCCGAGTGGAACGCTCATCCACTCGGACGAAAATCGATACGTGAGCGGGCCTTTCGTCCGGTACTCGGCAAACACCCCGACCGAAGGAGCCACGACCAGATAATCGAAATGATCGTACCCCACCATCGACATGAGCAACTTCGACAGATCGGCATTCATTGATACCTGCATCGCCTGCACCGAAACCGATGCGCCCAGGCTGAATGGTTCCGGCTGCCAGAGCGCACGCGAGTAGGTCAGCTTCAGCGTTCTTACATCGATCTCCAGAGGATCGCGGGGAGACGGGTAGAGATAAAAAAAGCCTAATTTTACCCGCCCGGTACCATGCACTTTTCCATCGGTACCGTCGGTGATGTACGCCAGCTCGATGTTCGAATCATCGGTCAGCTCCCGTTGCAGCGAAACAAACGAAAACGCTGTCAGCGGTCTGTCGCGATTGCTGTTCCAGCCCTTCACCTCGTCAGGATCGACCGGCGTGTACAGGAAATCCGGATTCTGGTGCGCCACCTGCATTCCGGCCCGCAGATGCCAGCGATACCGGTCGCTTTTTCGCGCCGCCAGCGCCTCGTCGGCCAAAGCCGTGACGTGAAAGCAGAGCAGGCTTACGCAAAAAATCCAAAGAACAAGAGCTATGCCGAGACTGCGCTTCATTCCGGAAACCTGAACCCTCCTGAGAACAACCATGCTTTGTTCATGCAGCCTTGTCATCCAAGCCATACATCATACAGGCAAGAGTCTGCCTGAAGCGCTGAAAGCTGCGTCAGAAAAACTCAGAGCTATTGAAGCGACGACGAATGGTAAAAACCTGGAGAAAAAACCTGTTAGCGCAGATTTGACGGCAACGGGCAAGCAGAGCATGAAAAAGTATTTTGCCATGAATTCAGAATGAAACGCAACGAAATAAACAAATTATATGTAATATTTTTTACGAATATTTTCTTTTGAAGAGCAAAATATACGACTCTATTGCGTTAAAAAAAACAGACGCAATATCTTTTTTCATGCTCTTGACAATAAGAGCAAACCGCACCTGTAAACATTATAGACCATCGAGTGACTGACCGGCTGCAACGCACACATTGCTTCTGTACGGATCGTGATCTTCATTGAATTTTTATTGACATAATCCGAACAGAAGCGTACCGTGCGAGCAGTTCGTCACCACCAGGTCAGCTCAACGTTGCCCAGCAGCACGCCCACCATATCGATCACCGTATCCTCGCCGAGCGTCACCGGCCAGCTTGTCTTATCGCTCGACATCTCTTCGTAGCTAACGCTCTCCGGTACGAAAACCCACTCCGGCTCCGGAGCATCTTCTCGACCCAGCGCCATTTTGAGAATGCCAAGCGTATCGCGGAAGCCGACCGTGCCGTCGCGGTCGATGTCGGCGGCCAGATACTGGTACGGCGATTCCGCTGTTCCGCCCAGAGCGAGTTCGAACGCGGCTTCGGCATCATCTTCCGTGATCAGAAAATCGTTTTCATCCGCATCGGCAGCTCTTGTCGCCGTCAGCGTGTACTCTCCCTCTTCGAGAGCGCCGAAATCGTACTCGCCTCCACCCAGGGACTGACCGGGAGTTTCATTCGATGACTCACCGGTCATCATGACCGTCACGTCCGGGATTCCCCAAGCAAATGGCCAATAGTAAACATTCACTGCGAAATCATAGCTGTCCGGTTCATCTTTCAGGCTGATCACAAGGTCTGCCGTCTGGTCGTGAGTCGTATCGCCGTCGGTGACTCGAACAGTGAGGTCGAAGGTATCTGACAAGTCTGCGGACTGGATATAGGTCGCACCCGCTTCGGTCAGGCTGATCTGGCCCGTTTCGGCGTCGATGGCGAAGAGCGGATTGTCCGAATCGTCCGTCGGCGGATTGTCGAGCGTAAATACCAGCAGGTTGCCGTCGGCGTCGGTGGCGTCCGCATCGGCTCCGGCGACCATTCCGGCAAGCTTGTGGTTGTAGATCGTGAGTTCCGCGTTGTCGAGCGAAAGCTCCGGCGCGGCATTGTTACCATTTTCAACATGGTCAACGCCGTCGAACCAGATACCGGTAGGCTCGTAATAATATGGATCAAACTCTAAAGCTCCGGTATAGAACGAAGCGCCAACGACCTGAAGCGTGTCGGGCTGGTCATCATCATTGGTGTCGAGCAAAGCTATTTGCTGCATGGTTGACAACCCGTTTTCGGTCACTCTGGCGTAATCGGGCGAACCGTCGCCATCGAGATCGAGCAGCGAGCCGCTCAGGGAAACGTCATCAGCCGCGAACTCGAAGGTCGCTACAACGCCATCGGCACCGCGCAACTGCCAGACCAGATTGACGCCAACGCCTTCCTCGATGTAAAAGCCGTCCGGCTTGCCATCATCATTGTCATCGCCCATCAGCGGCACGTCATCGGCGCTGCGAATTTCCGCTTGCCATGCATCCGGACTCCAGTCATCGTTCGTGTCAATAGCCGTAAAGGTTCCGGTCTCGACGCGCTCATGGCCATCCTCCTGATCGATCCAGGTCAGTTCGCCATACATGGTATTGAAGTCATCATCGTAATCTTCGTACAGCTCGAACTGGAAATGGTCGTCACCACCCCAGTAAACCAGACCTTTCCAATAATAGCCGTAGTACATCGGGTAGTACCGGGCGGGGTGATCCGCATCTTCCACACTCGCCACGTAATCGGTGAATGATCCGGCATCATTACCGGCCAGATCCTGAATGGCATCGGCATCGTTGCTGGCGCTCGGATCGGCGTAGGAGACGCTTACCGAATCGCCCGTTTGAATGGAAGAATCGAGAGAAAGCACGACATCGCTGCCGCTCACCTCGATTGAATTGACATCGACATCGGAACCGTTGACCTGCACGGTAAACCAGTTCGCGCCCGCCTTGTATGCCGAATCGAGCGTCTCGTCATAGTGCAGCGTCACCGTGTTGCCGCTGGCCACCGCTCTGGTCAGCGATGGTGGGGCGGTGTCGGTTGTCAGATGCCAGAAGTTATCGATATCAGAATCCAGAGAGACCTGATCGCCAACAAAACGGAAATGTTCAACATCCTGGATATGGAAAGAATGGCCGTCGATACTTACGGTTATTTCATTTGGTGAAGTTCTGACAAATTCACCGATCCGTGCGTCGCCGCCCCCCTCAACAGGCGTTCCGTAAAGCTCATACGCCGAGCCATTGTCCTGAAGGCTAAAGCCGGAATACTCAGTTCCAAAATCGAGCTGAAGGGTATCGTCACCGTAGTTGCCCCAAACCTGGAACAGGTCATCGAACTCATCGTCATCGACTGAAACCACAATTTCGTCATCCCAGGGCGAGGCGTTAATATATCCGCTGTCGTTCATCTCCTGATTGCTGACGGAAAGCTCCCAGTTGTAAGCGACGCGCAACACCTCGCCATTCGTGAATTGGACGGAAGAGACCGGATTCCCGTCATCATCAAGCTGCTCGACAAGGAGAACGTTCTCGCCATCAAGCCTTGTCACCGAGTAACGATCCTTCCCGTCAACCGAGGAAGAGAGATAATAGATGCCGCCATTGACACTTGTTGACACGTAGCCATCCGATTCGTTCCAGGGCAGGTAAAGCGTATCGTGCCCCTCGCCGCCATCGACCGTATCGTCTCCGCCCGACCACTCGATGAAGTCGGAATCATTTCCGGCATCCATTGAATCTTCGCCCGGCGTACCGAAAAGCCAGTCACGGTCGCCCGAGCCATCGAAGGAACTCACATGGAAGCTTGAAAAATGGAGGTTATCGCCACTCTCCCCATCGAGCTTCCATCCCCGCATATTCCCCTCATCGAGAAGGCCGTCAGGCACTTCGATCCGGAGCATCGAGAACCATTCGAGGTTCAGTTCATAATGAGCGTCATCAACATCATCGCCTGAAAGGGGAAGCGAAAGCATCGAACCCTCTGCCGAAAGCGACGAGACCGGTATCACAACAGTTTCACGCACGCCGTCGGGAGTGATGTGGGTTATCGTGGCATCACCCGTGTCGGGAATCGTCACGCCGTCCACGCCGGAGTCAAAAAACAGTTGGTCGTTATCGAAATAGACGTTATCACCATCTTCGCCCGATTTCGGAACCAGCAGGGTGACCGGATTGCCGTCGCCATCGAACTCCATCATACCGCTGAAAAGTCGATCCGAATCTTCGGTCTCGACGACCACCGCCCATGCTGAAACCGGATTATCCGAATCGAATTGCCAGCTCGCGCCCGGAATATCGAACAGCTCCGAACCGTCACTGCCTTCATACCTGACCTGATCGGGAATCCCGTCGCCGTTGTTGTCGATAAAGCTCAGTTGCGCTTCATCGCCATCGACAGAAAAAGATGCCGTGGCGACAACGCTATCGACGACGGTCTCGGCCCATTCTATAGAGATGGAACCGCCATCGACGATGAGTGTGTGAGGCTTGTGATCTGCATCATGATCGCCAAATTGCAGGTACTCGATACGATGCGCCGTCCAGTTAGTGTCGTCACTCCAGGTGATGTAATAGTCGTCCGGATCATCATCGCCATCTTCAAAAACCCTGAGAAAATCGATCTCGCCGTCACCATCGAGATCGGATACATATCCAGAGTCGGAATCGACGGAAAAAGTAGCAACTATAGTGTCATCGGGATTGGTATCCTCAACCAGCTCGACCGAAAAATATCCTGACGGCTCTTCGTATTCGGCGAGCGTATGCGCGTAAGCTGGCGTACCGACAAACGGAGCCGTAACGCCATCAGAGGCGACAAGCACATCCGGCGTCCAGCTTCCGCCGAGCTGTTTCGCTCCGACCAGCCCGGAGAACGCCGTCACCGCCGTGCTGAACAGTTTTGCGATTCCATCGACGAAGCGGCGTCCCTCTGTCCCCGCGCCGGTCATGCACGACCAGAAGTGCATCGATGGCGCTCCGCCGTCGCGTCCGCGAGCGAGCGCGGTGAACTCGTCGAGGCCGAGCGACCGCGAACCGAAATTTATCGAACCGGCAGCTCCGTGGCCGAGCAAATGCAGGCGCTCGACGCCGGAGCGCAAGGCCGACCGGAGCATCTGCCGGACATCGGAACCCGCATCGACGCGCCACACCTCGGTGCCGGGCGCGGCGGCGACAAGCAGTTGTTCGATGTCGGTTACGGAAGCGTCGGCGATCAGTAGATCACGAAAGTGGGGTGATGATGTACTCATGGATATTCTGGGGGAGAAAATTCACAAACACCCTTTCCGGGCAAACAGGCATCACTATGGATACGAGTAATTAGAAGGTATCAATGTATTTATAATTCTTGTAAAAAACACCACATTTACGCCGATACACCCCGATTTTCAGCGTTTTTTTCAGGCATAAACTTTTGCGTTGCCCCCGGCTCGTCCATTCAATACCGATGACAGGCTGACGGCTATTTCATCGAAGGAATCAGGCCGCCCAGCTCCCGTCAACGTCGCCCATGAGCACGCCGACAAGTTGCAGATCAACGTCTTCGGCGAGCGCCACGCCGGGGATTTCGGCTTCGCGCCAATCGACGTTGTCGCCCGACATTTCCGCATCGGCGACGCTCTCCGGCGCGATGATCCAATCCGGCTCCGGGGCTGACGAGAGACCGAGAGCCATTTTCAGGATGCCGAGGCCGTCGGCTGCCTCGACGCTGCCGTTCCGGTCGATGTCGGCGGCGAGGTACTGGCAGGCGGTCGGCTCAGGTTCCCCGTCGCCATTCGGATTCCTGCCGAATGCGAGTTTGAAGGCCGCCAGGGCGTCGCTTACCCCGACGGCGCGACTGGCCCCGTCATCGACCGGCTTCCCGGCATTCAGCCCGTACTCCCCTTCATCGACTCGACCGAAGCTGAACACGCCATCCGCGTTGCTGCTCGCGGTCGCTTCGACGGTTTCCTCCGGTTTCGAGACAAGATTCAGCTCCACTCCCGCCAGCGCCGCACCGCTTTGCCAGAAGCTCACCGCGCCCTCGACGAGAGAGCCCGACTCCTCGGTGGTGAACTGGTAGAGGTCGCCCGACGAAGTGTATGCAAAGCCGTGCAGGTCGAGGATGCCTCCGTCGGGAATGACGAGGCTGTAGGCCGTTCCGGCTTCGAGATCGGTGCCGGGATCGATGGTGAGCGTGTCGCCGGTGAAGGCGAGCCGGGTGCTTGCGACGGCATCATAGCTCTCGGCGAGTCCTCCGCCGGAATCGCGCAGCTCGATGAAGCCGCTGCCGCCGGTGACCGCTTCGCTGAAGGTGATGACGATATCGGCGTCAACCGCAACGCCCCCAGCCCCGTTTGCCGGGCTGAAGAGCACGATTTCCGGGAAAAGCTCCTCGACCCCGTCAAAGCTGAAGTGCTCGACGCCGAGCACGGTATCGACGCCGTCACGCCCGGCCACGCCGTCCGTTACGCTGTAGCTGCCGGTCGCCGGATCATAGACGACAGCGTACTCGCCGACTGCTCCGCTAAAGAGCGCCGTGTCGTCGCCCGCGCCGCCGTCGAGCGTGTCGTCACCAGAGCCGCCGCTCAGCACGTCATTGCCGCCAATGCCGGAAAGCTGGTTGTTGACGCCGTTGCCGATCAGCCGGTCGTTGCCGGAACCCCCCTCGCCATTTTCGAGCGTGGTGCCGAAACCGACGAACGCCTGGCCCGCGGCGAACAGATCGGTGGCGTCTTTCAGCCCGGCGTACAGCCAGCTACCGGCGTTGAGATTGAGATAGACATCGCCGGTTTCAGCGGCGGCCGAAAAGCTGTCGATACCGGAGCCGTCCCAGAGGTAGTGGTCGCTGAAATCGTAGGCGTCGTCGCCGGAGAGGGCCGAGCCGTTCACGCCGAAAAAGTAGTGCATCGCCGCGATGTCGAGAATGGCCGGTTCGGTCAGGTCATAGTCCCGCATCGTATAGGACATGACCGAATAGTCGGTGTTGTCCTGATCCTCCGGCAGAACCGCGCCATCTTCAAAGGGGTGCTTGAGGCCGAGGGCGTGGCCGATTTCATGGAGCAGCACCTGGAATCCGTAGGTTCCCGGATTCATGCTGTCGCTGGAGCTGAAATCGTTGACGTCGATATGGATCGATTCGTGAGAGGTGGTCGTCATCACGAAGTAGGGAATACTGACGCTGTTGAGCGAGGTCGAGGTTGACTGGCTGAGGCTGGCGTACCCCGCCGCAGCCGACATGCCTGCCGATGAGAGGTCGTCGCGGAAGAAGCGAATCTGAACATCCGGGCTGTCGGCCACTTCGGTAAACGACAGGCCCGAAAAGGCGCTGTATTTGCCCAGCGCCCCGGCTACCGCCGCCTGCTGCTCGGCGGTGTAGAGCTGAAAATTCTGCTCGTTGGTGGCAGCGAGAGCGAAGCTGTAGGTCAGCGTTTGCGCCTCGCCGTATCGTCCCCAGTACGGATTGTTGACGCTTTTAAGGGCGGCGATGAAGTATGGCAGCGGCTCGACATTTTCCTCATAAACGACTTCGGTCAACCCTTGCGGAACGCTGTAGCCGTTGACCGACACCACTGCCGTATCGCCTGCATTGGCCTCGAAAATCACATCGTTGCGGTCGTCGATAACGTAGATATCGTCGCCGCCGTTGCCGTACAGGCTATCGGCCCCCTGGCCGCCGTCGAGCAGATCATTGCCGCCATAAGCCGTAAGGTAGTCGTCGCCCTCGCCGCCGTACAGGCTGTTGTTGCCCATCCCCCCGTCGAGCAGATCGTCTCCGGCATCACCCCGAATGACGTCATCGCCCTCCATGCCGCCGAGGTAGTCATGCCCCTCGCCACCGGAGATCGTGTCGTCGCCGTCGTATCCGTAGATCGTATCGTTACCGCCATCTCCCGCGAGATCATCCGGGCCGCTGGTGCCATAATAGTAATTGTCGCCGCCGTCGCCTCTCCACAAACCGATGGCCTTCATAGAGGGATAACTCCGCACATCTTGACCGAAATAGCCGGCCATATCGTAACCGCCTGCCGTTTCAGGATTCTGGCCCTCATCGCTGACCGTGGCGGCAAAAGAGGCAAAGTCGTACCGGCTCGACATGAAGAGGCCGGTTCCGGCAAACAGACTTCCGTCTGCGACGAAAACTTTTTCGCGCTCATCCTGACTGTCGAAAACAAGCTGATTTCCAGACATACCGAGTCTCCGAAAAATGGTGAATGGGTTGGGGGCACCGCAGAGCATATTTTAAGAAATCATTCAGTAATCTCACACACTGGTGACCTGAGAATATTTTCGTTCCTGACAAAGCCATCGCCGCGAATCCGTCAGCGGGACATGACGTTGGTGGGTGGCTTTCATAAAGGCGTGGCAGGACAGGATGGCAACGGGCGGGAGGAGGTATCGGGACGCGCCGTGACGGAAGCTGCCGAATTGTCGGCATTACGATTACGGCAGTGACCCGATTGGCACGTGGGAAAAACGAACCGATTGGGAATTTCCGTCAGGGATGGAGGCTGAGATGTTCGCGAAGATTGCAAAGTACAAGAAACCGGCACGCATTCACCCCCGTAACGACAGTAAATGTTTGGCGGGATCTTTGAGAACCCCGCCAAAACAAAACTGCGAACGTACGTTGATTTAAAAGATAACAAACGCAAGCAAGCCAATCCCGGCCAAGCCCGCGACTACAGCTCCGGCACTGAGTCCATCCGACGAACCCCCGGTAGCCGCTACGGCGGCATCGAGGGTCGAGAAGTGGAAGGCGTCATCTTCATCTTCATCTTCGTACTCATAAGGATTGCGGGCAATATCGAGGACGCTGCCGTCAGCGAAGGTGACGTAATAGTCCGTAGCATACTCCAGGTTCCCATCAGGATTGATGACAAGGGTTTTGCCCACAAACGATACCTCTGGGTCCGTTACACCGAATGTGTCAACCTCGTTTCCCGCAGCGATTGAGCCTTTGTATAACGTGATCTCTCCTGTGCCTGCCATAACCATATCATCGAACGAAATGACAATATCGTCATCAATAGCCTGCGGGACAGGCGCTTCGTTCGGATCGAGCTCCGGAAGTGTCGTATTGACCGTGTTATCCGTCGAGAAAGTTTCGTTGGCGAATGCGAAGTTCTCGACATCAGTCACACTATCAGTACCATCCGCACCAGAGGTATCTATCACCTGGTAAGTGTCGGTACCGGCATCGTAGCTGATAATGTAATTGCTGTATTCACCACTAAACACGGCGGTGTCATCGCATGCACCTCCATCGATACTGTCATCTCCAGCACCTCCGGTTATTGTATCGTTGCCGCCAAGAGCTTCAATAGTATCATTGCCTTCATTCCCATTGATCGAATCCGCATTATCTGTGGGAAGCGCCTGAAGATTCACCGTATTGGCGGCATCGATAAGATCAGCAGCATCACTGCCCTCAATGGTCACTCCTGGCACCTGAAGTGAAATCGATGCGTAATCATCGCCTGTTCCATCGTTCGGAACAGAATCAGGATCGGATTCGAATACCGAAACCACCTCGGCCTGAATCGTATCGAGACACTTCTGTTCATCGTAAACAAGCGTTATCGAGCGACTGAGATTATCACGGACATTACCGACATCCCAGATGTCTGTTGATGAATCATACGTACCCTGGAGTGCGTTCCAGCTATCAGGCGTAATGTCATGTTCGGTATTAATCGCGACCTCTATACCCGATGCTATAGAAGGACCCGAATTTGTTAACGTAACTGTAACATAAACAGAGCCGCCACGTGTACTGGAGGTTATCGCCAATGAGAGATCAGCAGGATCCGGAGGAGCACCGAGAGCTGTAAGAGCAACAATCTCTTCGTTGTTAATAATCTCACCATCAATATCATCAGAGGCAACACTGCTTGTCGTACGAATCGTACCGGCATAAGGGACGGTACCTCTAAAAGTTACCGTTACAGAACCTCCGGCAGCGATACTGCCGAGAACCACATTCAACTCATCCCCCGATTGAGAAAAGGCATGAGTCGTGCACGACATGTTGTTCAGATTGCTGAACGATTCGGCAAGGAGCACGTTGGAGGCATCTGATGTGCCAATGTTCTCGATAGTCACATCATACTGGATGGTATCATTGACCGTAGGCTCAGGCAGCGTATCAAGAGTAGAGCTGACCTGAAGATCAACCGAGCCTGCCGGGGCGGCTGTTAGTTCACTAACAAGGCTTTCAATGCCAGCCGAATCGTTAAGCGCTTCCGGATCATAGGTATCACTCAACACGTAAATATCAGTACCAACCTGGTCACCTGGCTCGGCAGTTGAGTCCACCTTTACATCCACCGTAAAGTTCACCGAATCTCCGGGAACAACATCACCTACATCAAAGGCATAATCGGCAAAATCGGAATTACCGGCTGCGATTGAACTCGACTGATACGTTACTGTATCGGAAAGATTGACCAACGCTGTCACCCCCGTTGCCGTCGTCGTGGTTGACTCGTTGGTAACAGTAAAGGTGTAACGAACGGTATCACCAGGCAGAATAGTCACGGCATCCTGAGTGACGGCTACCGAAACATCGGCCTCTGAACCCGCATTTACAGGAGTATCCTCTTCGGCAATGATGATCGGTCCAGTGCCGTCGTCCAGCATCGCATACATATAATAGCTACCGGGAACAACCCCCATAGTATCCCAGGTAAATGTACCGTCTCCATCACTGACCACCGCAGACCCCGCAAAGATTCCATCAAAGTCAGCCAGATCATCATCATAATAGAAACTGACATTAGCCGTAGTCCCTGTGACATCAACCGAATAGGAGTATTCTACGCTGTCATCAGCATTCACCACCGGATCATTGGTAAAGTCAAACGTCGATACCTCGGTAGCACCATTGGCTTCATAGGTAACTTTGCCAAGCCCTGTTTCGTCCACAAGTTCGAGATCCCATATACCGGAAACTGGGGAACCAATAATCACTGTGCGGACAGTATCGCTCGACATCTCAGCAACCACCTGAATATGATGAACGGCAAAATCATCCTCATTGATAATCGTGCCATCAGGCATCTCTACATAGACCTTTGCATCAGGATCGGGATTTTCCCATATGGCGCTTATCAGTACGTATTCCGTACCGTCTTCGATCATCCAGCTACCAATTTTCGGAATATTGGCAGACCCAATCCTGCTTATAGTACCATCAAAAGCAATCCGCAAGCCAAGCGTCAAGTTATAATCCGCCCACAATGTACTGATGTGATACTTTCCCCAACCGGCCGCATAGTCGTTAGAGTAATCACCATCATTTGTAAAGCTCAATGCCAGATTTGCATTGGAAATTTTATAACCACCTCCCAACCATTTCGGGACAAAATTTGGAATGGATATTTGTCCAGTACGAGAGAAACCGAAGTCAAAGTTAGTATTCGCTGTAAACGCGCCGCTGGTAACGAAAAAGCCATCCAAAACATTCGACGTTCCAACGAATTTAAAAGAGCCTTCATTCCAGTTGAGTGTCGCCGTACTCTTATCTTCCACAAGTGTATATGTACCAAGGTCCACGCCCAAAAACTCGAAATCGGCAGTAAGAATATCCGTGGTCAAAGTACCTTCAATCGAATTCTTATCAACTTTGATATCACCCTGCGCCCTGGCAAGCCTTGTTCCTCCTATCTGCGGGCCAAGTGTAGCTCCGATAGTAAACGAAGCCTCAAGGTCTTTGGGGTTAGATGGAGCAAAATTATCGACAGACCCACCGATTCTCTGGAAGAAAAATGCCGGATACCCCGGGATGGGCTTGTTCAGGTTATCCAGAACAAGACCAACCATATCAAGCTGGAATGGATCATAAACAAACTCAACCGAAGCCTTGGCTTCAGCACCTTCACCAAACTTCAAACCAAACGGCGTACCCAGCGTTGCGCTGCCGCCAATCTCTTTGGTCGTCGTATTGAGTGTGAGTTCGAGATCTTGGAGCGACCAACCTTTGATCAGGTTAAGCCGACCTTCAACTTTTAATGCACCGACCAGCGAAATTTCACCGTCGCTATTTATCTGAACATAGTTATCGCCACTGAGGTCAGCCTCGATAGACCCAAAGCCACTGCTGCCGGCTGGCAACTTGGCAAAACTCTCATTCTCAAGCTTGATCTTTGCCTGAAATCGTAAAGCATCTTCCCCGCCACGATACTCAATCGACATGTCGCTCGCTTCAACCTCGAATTTGTCGAGAAACTTGAAGCTCTCTGGCTGTGGAATTTTAATTTTGAAACCTAAAACAGGAGTAGCCCCGCTGCTGGTAATCCGAAGAGCCTGCTTGTAAAAGTCAGACGTTTCAACGATAAGCCCGGAAACGGCATCGGGCATGACAAAATGAACGTCGAAGGCCAACGTATTTTTCAGTAAAGCCATTGACTTAAACTCAACATCAAGCGAGGCCAGCTTGAAATCACCCGGCAGAACGTTACCGAGGGAAGCCAGGCCCGTGGTAAAGTTGATGGTAGCATCCCCTCTGAACAAACTGTCCGAGATACCGCCGATTCCAGCATAGAACGTACCACCCTTCAACTCTGCCTGGTTCTTGTCATAACTGCTCTCGCTTGTTCCCGTCGCTCTGATAAGTGTGGAAGCGCCATCGGTACGTCCAACTTCAACCGTCCCCGTGGTTTCGCACTTAGTGCCGTCATCATTGGGTTCAAACGCTTTCGTAACGCCCAGCATACTCCACGGCGAAATATCTTTGCACTCGTTTGCATCGACGGTAACACCATAATACCAAGCAGTACCAGAATCGTTCGTTGCAACAACAATATTTAGGGTATCAGAATTACCAGAAGGTAAGGTAAGTGTACCTGAATTATAATAGCTAACAAATCCAGTATCAAGAAGTGTTCTGCCTTCGTAACGAATAATAAAGCGATCAGGAATCCCGTAGTGCTCATAGTAATAACTTATCGTACCACCATTCGTGGACTCCAACGTCAGCGTCTGGTTAGACCCCTCGTAACCGCCGCTGTCAGTGACCGAAACGGACGTCTCGATTTCAACCGTACTCCCATCACCAAGTGTGACGCTTCCGTGATCGTTGTCAGAAATAACCACAGGGGACTCACCGCGAACCACAGCGGCAAATGCGCGCCCTTCATCACCAGGCGTATCGCTGTTGTTAGCCAAGGCGTCGATACGATGGCCAAACTCCTCAACCAGCGCGTCAATCAGCGACTCCATGGGATAGTTCTCCGCAGTCAATTCATCAGACAAAAATATCTTATCCAGCGAAGAAGAATAGGCTGCCCGCGCACCAGCAAGAGACTCTGCGCTGACTACTTCTATCAAAGAAGCATCAAATCCAGAAGCATCCCAGTGATCCAGTATATTGTTCAGCAAAGTACTTGATGAAAAAATATCTTGTATTTGAGATGCTCGCTCTGATATAGCTTTTTGTATACGGTCATTCGCAACATCAACAGCGATAAATATATTAGCAGGCACTGAGCCATCATTAAAGTTAACAGAATTCATAAATAGCCTCCTTTAAATTAATTTTTATTAACAAAGAACTCTACCAAAAATAGTCCACAAAAAACCAATACATATAGAAAGCAAAACAAGAAAAACGGCATAAAAACCTGATTATCCGCACAAATTCTCTATATTTATTATATCTGAAAATAAGAAATGTGAAGGGGGTACTGCTTCAGATATTAATGAATTCATAGTACAAAATATTTGTATCATTTCGCAAGAAAAATGATACACTCTTTTACACACATACACTTATATGTATAAACTTAAACAAACGTAGAGTAACATACCTTATTGAAGGGAATACCAAAAAGCGTCACGAACAACTTAAGAGCAAGGGGGAGGTGGCGCAGAAACCAGAACACTCATAAAGTACACGAGAACACGAAAATTTTGAGCACCGCTCAACATCATAATCTGTGTACTCGATAAGTTTTCACAGATGAAATTTGACCCATAGGGTTCAAAAAATGAGCACCACACACAAAGGCGCCTTAGTTCAAACAAAAAAAGGCGGCCACAGCATCTGCCGTAGCCGCCTTGGTCGCGGAATGATACAATGACAAAGCTTGACCCCGTGAAATCAGGGATTCAAGCTGAAACGAGCCGACCTGATGCCGTCGGCAAAATCTTCTTAATGACTACTGTCAACTCAACACCAAACAGTCTGTTGTATTCCCCGTCATTGCGAGGAGCATAGCGACGCGGCAATCCCGACTTGTCGGGAACCAGCGAAACCAACAAAAGATGGATCGCCACGTCCCGACAAGTCGGGCCTCGCGATGACGAATATCCGCCATTTTTTTCTTGACACGCCACTACGTACCTGCAAACAACGCCCGCGCCAGAATGCGGGCTTTGCGGCACTGGCGGCGGAGATATCCGGCTCGCAGCTTCTCCAGCCCGCCCCGGCGCTCAAGCTCGTCGCGCTGCTCGACGATCCGGCGCAGCACCGCTTCGCAGGTGGTGTAGCCTTTCAGCTCCCAGTCCCAATAAAGCGGGTAGCGCAGGAGCGCTCCGGCGACCAGCTCGTCGAGCGACAGGCGTCGCGTGCGCCGCTCGAACGCTGCGCCGCCGCTCATACGGTCGGCGGTCAGCCCCCATCCGGCGTAGAACGGCTGACCATACGTGACGACCCGCTTGCCGCGCAAGAGCGCGTCGAAGCCGGAGAGCGAGGTCATCGTGTGCAGCTCGTCGCACGCCTCGATGCAGCTCACCACCGAGAGCTTGCTCTCGATCTGGTCGGCCCACTGCATCGCCGCCGTCAGCGCGACCCGGCCTGCCCGGTTGCCGCTCATCACGTCGGGATGCGGTTTATAGACGATCCACGCATCGGGGCAGCTTTCGCGCGCGGCTCGTGGTTGTACCTGGTGATGCCGTGCCGCACGATGAACTCCCGCACGTCGCGGGCGCGTTGCAGCCCCTCAGGTTCGAAGATCGCGGTCAGCAGCAGGTGTTCGAGGTCAGACGGCCCGGAGGGGTCGAAATAGAGGCCGCGCTCGTCGAGCGCCAACGCTGAACTGCCCCGGCGTCCACAGCACACGGTTATACTGAAGTTTCAGACGCCTCAACTCCATTTCCAGCGGCTCGGTGAACGTAACGGGAACATAAAAGAAGAGGAAATACACCTGCTTGCTCCCATGGACTTTACCGCCAACACTATCGGTTCGGTACGACAATTCGAGACTCGACACATCGGTCAGGTCGCGTTGCAGCGAAATAAAGGAAAAATCGGTCAACGCCCGATCAGGGGTTGTGTTCCAGGCCGATACATCCGACGTGTTAACAGGATCGTAGGTAAAGTCAGGAGACTGGCGCGCAACCTGCAACCCGGCTTTCACGCGCCAGCGATACCTGTCGCTATCTATACCAGGCCTCGCATCGTCGGCCCGAAGCACTGCCGGAAACATGACGAAGCAGCCAAGCAGAAACAAAAAAATGATCGTTCTTCTTCCTGACGACTCCGTTCCGGAAACATGGAACCCTCTTGTTTTAGCCATCGAACTCCTGATAAAATTCTGTCAATCAAAAACCGTACAAACGCAAGGCTCCTTGTCACTCAGGAAACATCAGTCCTTGAGCGTCGATCCTGAGCGCATGATGGAGAACGTGCAAAAAAGCAGACGGAAACAGATCTGTGAGACATAATGGCAAGGGGCAAACCATTGGTTGAGCGGAACGTTTTTGAACAAACGGCTGAGAACAGACTCAGTGTGAATGCCAAAATTCAGACGTAACTCTGAGAATATATCACTTATTTTTTAATATCAAAGAAATACGCAACTCGCTCAAATACTTTACTATTTACACTGCTTTACAAAAAAAATCCACCGAAAAGCACAACGGCTCGCCACAGACGACCTGCAATTCAGTATGCGGGTCATACTGAAAATGACGCACTTCTGACAAAGGGTTTTGTTCGGGGAAAAACAGTTCGCCAACATACGCACAGGCGTTGCTGCAAGGAGCTGGTATTGCGTTTCAAATAATGAGAAAGGAGGAGGCGAAAGGGGATAAAAAGAAAAAGGCGGCTACAGTACTTGCTGTAACCGCCTTTGGTGTCGGGGTGGCGGGACTCGAACCCACGACCTCTGCGTCCCGAACGCAGCACTCTACCAGCTGAGCCACACCCCGATGGTGCCCTGTGTTGAACCTTGTGCCCTTGGACAGATTCGAACTGCCGACCTTCAGTTCCGGAAACTGCTGCTCTATCCACTGAGCTACAAGGGCCTCGTGACCCAAGGGTCATTCAAACAGGAATGCAAAGATAATATTTAAATCGAAAAAAAGAACAACTTTCGCGCGGTCTCGAAAAGTTTCCGGAAATTTTTCGAGCCTCAATGCCCGTTCCCGGAGGCCGCCTTCACAAGCGCATCGACGGCGAGGTTGGCGCTCATCACCGCGCCGCCCATCGAGTCGTAGTAGAGCTGCTGCGAAAAACCGCCCGCGAGGAACAGGTTGCCAACCGGCGTCTTTTGCGTCGGGCGGTACTGCTCCATGCCGGGCAGCGGCGCATAGACCGAGCGCGGAATCTTGACGAGCGTTGACTTGAGGATTTTCGCCCCCTGCGACTCCTTCGGGAAATTGGCGCGAACGCTCCGGTCAACCCGCGCGATGATCTCCTCCTTGCTCAGCCCCATCAGCTCCCTGGCCGGGGCGACGCAGAACTCGAAGCGCGTCTTGCCGTCGAAGCGCTCGCCGCGCAGGGTGCGGTAATCGGGCGTGGTGCGGGTCAGGTTCGCGTAAACCGGAATGACGCCGTCCGGGCTGAAGAGCACGTTGTCGATCGGCGTGATCTCCCGGTCGTACCAGAGCTGCACCGAGATGACCGGCACCCCTTCGAGGTGGTCGAGATTGCCGAAAAAGCGGTCGTGCTGCTTGAGCGACGAGGGCAGCACCTTGCAGAGATTGTGGATCGGCAGCGCCGCAACGTAGTAGTCTGCGTCGAGAATTTCGCCGTTGCGCAACTGCACGCCGCGAATCCGCGAGCCGTCGAAGAGCAGCTCATCCACCGTGATGTTGTTCTGGAACAGTGCGCCTTTCTGCGTGGAGTAATCGATGAGCGGCTGGTGCAGGTACTCCTGCGGCGAGCCTTTCAGGAAGCCCATGCACGATGAATCGGGAATGCGGTAGAAGGTCTCGGTGACGTCGAGAATGATCTTGGCCGAAATCTCCTCCGGCGGAATGAACTTGAGCGCGAGCGCCATCGGGCGGAACATCTTGTCCATCAGGCGGCGTCCGAACTTCTTCTCTTCGGCCCACTCGGCGAAGGTCAGGTGATCCTGCGTCGGTGGATAGTTTGCCTTCTGGAGCGCCAGCGGCACGAGCGACTTCGAGAAGGAGGCCATTTCGCCAAAGGTGAAGTATCCGTTTTTGATGATCGCCGGAAGCAGGTGCAGCGGACTCGGCAGGTACCAGGTGTTGAAGGTGAAGCTGTTGCCGCCTTCGAGCGTGTAGGTGAGCTGGTGCTCCTTCCAGAGCACGGCGTGGTAGCTCTTGATCTCCTTCATGAGATCGTAGAGTACACCGTACGCACCAAAAAAGCAGTGGGTGCCGGATTCGATCCAGTCCCCCTCCTCGTCCTTCCACGCCGAAACCTTGCCGCCGTAAATGGAGCGCTTTTCGAGCACCTTGACCTGGAATCCGCGATCGACGAGCCGCTTTGCGGCGGCGAGACCGGCCAGGCCGCCGCCGATGATCAGAACCCTTTTTTTCTCTCCGTTCATTCCTTGAAAGTAATTACTGAGTAACTGTTAATGCGAACGCTGTAGCTCAGATAGCCGAGCGCCCCTCCATCGCCCGTGAGAGCGTCGCTTCGTCGATGAATTCAAGCTCCGCGCCGACCGGAATGCCACGGGCGATCCGGGTGACGTTGATGCCGAGCGGCTTGAGCAGTTTGCTGATATAGAGCGATGTTGTTTCGCCCTCGACCGTGGGGTTGAGCGCAAGCACCACCTCGCGCACCTCGTCCGATACACTGGGGCCGATGCGCACCAGCAGCTCGCGCACCTTGATGTCGTCGGGGCCGACGCCGTCGAGCGGCGAAATCACGCCGTGCAGCACGTGGTACAATCCTTTGTAGTGGCCGGTTTTCTCGAAGGCGAGCACCTCGGTGGGAGATTCGACAACGCAGATAACCGTACGGTCACGCCCGGTGGAGGTGCAGAGGTGGCAGGGGTCAACGCCGAGATCGGTGATGTTCTGGCAGACCGAGCAGCGGATCACCTTCTCCTTGACGTCGATAAGGGCCGACGCGAGCTTTTCGACCTCGGAGCGCCTCTCATGCAGCACATGCATCGTCAGGCGCTGGGCGGTCTTGCGACCAATGCCGGGCAACTTCGCGAACTCTTCGATAAGCGCCTCGACGGCTCCTGAGCTGTAACGCATGAACCGGAGAGCCTATCCCTGACCGCCGAACTGCTTCATCAGATCGGCGGGATTGATCATGCCGCCAGCGGCTTTTTGAATCTCGCTCTGCGCGAGTCGGGCCGAAGCTTCGAGCGCCTTGTTCACGGCGGCCACGACCAGATCCTGCACCATATCGACATCATCCATGATCTCCGGATCGATGGTGAGTTCGAGCAGTTTCTGCCGCCCGTTGACCTTCGCCTTGACCATGCCGCCGCCAGCCTCGCCTTCGGAGACGAGCTTTTCGAGCTGCTTCTGCACATCCTGCATCTTCGAGCCAGCCTCCTGAAGCTGCTTCATCATATCGCCAAAATTGGGCATCGCCATGGTTCGTTCTCCTGTGGTTTTGGCTCAAGGCCGGAAAATCGTGCTCATCGGTCGTATAAGTCCTATACGACTTATACGACCGATTCTTCCAATCAGCTCTTCCTGCGCAGCGCCAGGTAAATCTTCTCAAGAATGTCCTCGGTGGTGAGCTTGTACTTTTTCAGCAGGTCGTCGGGCTTGCCCGATTCGCCGAAGGTATCCTCGACGGCGACCATCTCGATGGGCACCGGAATGTTGCGGGCGCAGACGCTCGACACCGCTTCGCCGAGACCGGTGTACATCTGGTGCTCCTCGGCGGTCACGATCGCGCCGGTGTCGTTGGCCGCGCGCACGATGGCGAGCGTGTCGATCGGCTTGATGGTGTGCATGTTGATGACACGCACCGTCACCCCCTCTTTTTCAAGAATTCTTGCCGCTTCGAGGGCTTTCCAGACCATGATGCCGCAGGCGATGACCGTCACGTCCTTGCCGGGATGCAGCTCGATGGATTTGCCGATCTCGAAGCCATCCTCGTCGGTGGTGAAATCAGGAACGTTCGGGCGTCCAAAGCGCAGATAGACCGGGCCAACATGTTCGAGGATCGCTTTGGTGGCGCGTCTGGTTTCGCTGTAGTCGCACGGCACGACAACGGTCATGCGAGGCAGGCTGCGCATGATGCCGATATCTTCGAGAATCTGGTGGGTCGCGCCATCCTCGCCGAGCGTCAGACCGGCGTGCGAAGCGCAGATTTTCACATTGAGATTGGAGTAGCAGACCGACTGGCGAATCTGGTCGAAGACGCGACCGGTGGCGAACACCGCGAAGGTCGAAGCCACGGGCGTCTTGCCGGTGGTGGCCAGGCCGGCAGCCATCGAAATCATGTTCGCTTCGGCAATGCCGGTCTGGATGAAGCGCTCCGGAAACTCTTTACGGAAGAGGTTCATATTCAGCGACCCGGTCAGGTCGGCGCAGAGCGCGACAACCGAAGGGTTTTCGCGTCCGGCTTCGAGCAGCGCTTCACCGAACCCCGTGCGGGTAGCCTTGTTGGCCCGTGAAGCGTACTTCACCGGTTCCTCGACGATATTTTTCTCTCCCATTAATGACAGAATACCTTAGATTGGAAAAAATTGCGCGGGCCCCGGACTTCCGGGTTAACCTCTGCCCACTTATCACGTTGCGATCACAGAGCAAAGGCCGACGATGAAAGTTGAATATAAGCATACGCATATAGCGGCAAAAAAAAATTTGGGCCAAAACTTCCTGCTCGACAAGAACATCCCGAAGAAGATCGTCCGTGAGTCGGGAATCAGGGAAGGCGACCGGGTGCTTGAAATCGGCCCCGGCTTCGGCGCGCTCACGACGGCGATTCTCGAAACAGTGCCATCGTTCACCGCCATCGAGAAAGACCGCGAGCTGGCGAGGTTCATTCGTGAGGAGCACCCGCAGATCGAACTCATCGAGGGCGACTTCCTCAAGGCGCCGCTCGAACCGCTCGCCGCAGGCGGCAAACTCCACGTGCTCGGCAACATCCCCTACTCCATCACCAGCCCGATTCTCTTCCGGCTGCTCGACAACCGGCACCTCATCGCCTCGGCAACGCTGATGATGCAGCACGAAGTCGCCCAGCGCATCGCCGCCGTGCCCGGCACGAAGGAGTACGGCATCCTCGCCGTGCAGATGCAGGTGTTCTGCGACGTGAAATATCTCTTCAAGGTAGGCCGCGCCGTCTTCAAACCCCGCCCGGAAGTTGACAGCGCCGTCATCCGCCTGGTGCCGAAAGCAGATGAACCGGTGGAGGACAGCGAAGGCTTCCGGCTCTTTGTACGAAGAGCTTTCCACCAGCGCCGCAAAACGCTCTGGAACAATTTGAAGAAATATTACGACACCTCCGAAGTACCGGAAGCAACGCTCAAGCTACGAGCGGAAGCGCTGACAGTGGGAGAGTTGATCGAGCTGTTCGGGATGGCGCGGGTGATTGATGGAGATGAAACATTATGAACAAAAAAAAGACGTCACTATATGTCGCATATTTTACACAATTCTAAATTCGCCCTATTCCCTTTCCTCAGCTCTTTTCTGTATTTGACAAAAGGCGTGCTTTCCCAAATTTCTTTTATTGACTGCGTCCTCACATCGCCCATTTCTATTTTACCAAAAAAATCATTACAACATAGCACAACCTTTCCCCTGTAATCTATACATAACTGAAAAAAAGGATTGGTACATACTTTTTTTAATGGAAGCTGAGTGTTAGTAGTTACAAGACCCGCTCTATTCTGAATACTCAACAAATCGAAAACATGAGCATAAAAATGCTTCATCTCTCTTTTATCAAGAGACTGCATTATACCTTCAATATTTTTGCTAAGCTTGCCATCATATTGAGATATATTTGCATAATCCAAACCATTTCTCCTCAATAACTTCCACAGCTCAAGACTTAGTACATCACCATTTGTATTCAAATAGATATAACACGAAGGAAGTTGCTCTCTGATATACTTAATAAAATCAGGAAGTCTTTTATCAAGCAATGGCTCGTTATATAAATTGAAGGCAATCGAACCCTTAAATCTCATTTCAACCAACTGATTTACAATATCATAAAAAAGCGACTCTTCAAGAAATCCATTATTAGGCCTACGAAAAGTACTGTTTGGACACCAAGCACATCGCCTATTGCATGCCGAGTTAATTTCAATTAATACTGATTTTATATTATTTCTATTAACAACCTTTATCAACACCAAATTAACAAAATAATTAAAACGCCCTTTAATAAACGCCTTAAGATATGCTCCCTTGTCATCCGAAGAAATAAGCTTAGTCGCTTTAACAACAGCTTCATTTATCAAGCGAATCATTACAGAAAATGATCAGTATTACAAGAAATTATAAAAAATCCCCATATACAGGAAAAAAGAATAACAAAAAAGCATGGAATGCGAATTCATTTCACTCACGAATAAAGAGATTCAAAATTTTAATAACCAAACCGCTATTAAGAGCACTGCTTTGTACAACCGTACCATAACGGGCTCGCACAAGAGATGTTTGAGTTGGGCACAAGTGAAGTACTGATGGGTGCCCGTGCATCTGGGGGCGTAACCTGAAAACAACTGAACTTGTTTATTTGACTACGATGATTAGTTAATAAATTTTCAAAAACTTCACAACTTATTTTTTATCCCGCCATCTATCCTCCCCTGTAATGCAATAAAAATTCAAGACTTACAAAATGACATATAAAACTCATAAATAAACGATTAAATAGAAATCAATTTTCATATACTAACAACATCATCACGCCATCATGAAAATATTATATCATTTCACAAAAAGAAGATAGCCAACATCCTGTCATAGCATTTCATCTGTCATCACCGTGATGAAAAGATGAAATCTCCGCGCGGGCAAAATCGTGAATCGCATCGCTTTCACGAGAATCCGGATTGACTCGCGGCTTCGCTCCCCGCACTTTCTTACCTCATCCATAAAGCTTGCCGTTGTCGTGACGGCTGATGGCTGGCGCGATTTTTGGCGTAACAACCCCATCAGGCCATCGGGAAATCCTGCCGGAAGGTATCGCAAAACGTGATGATAGTACATGTTGTGTTGTGTATGTTTAGGATTTCGTGCTTACCTTTGGGGTAAATTCGCCAACCAGCCATTCGTGGACATGCGGGATTCTCAGCAGCATCACTTCTTGCGCAGCTCCGGCGTCCGGCAGTCCGCCTCTCCCTTACCATCATTAACCTCATAGTTCAAGGGGGCTTGCAGTATGTCACCACTCTACAGCGACGTTCACCGTCAGTCGATTGAAAACCCGGAAGAGTTCTGGGGCGCGCTTGCTGAAAAGCTCCACTGGTACAAGCCGTGGAACAAGGTGCTCGACGACTCGAATCCGCCGTTCTACCGGTGGTTCGCAGGCGGCGTCACCAACACCTGCTACAACGCCCTCGACCGGCACGTCGATGAGGGACGCGGCAACCAGATGGCGGTGATCTACGACAGCCCCGTCACCGGCACCATCGAAAAGTTCACCTTCCGCGAGTTCCGCGACAAGGTGGCGCTCTTCGCCGGTGCGCTCCAGGCTCGCGGCGTTCGCAAGGGCGACCGCATCATCATCTACATGCCGATGATCCCCGAAGCGCTTGTGGCGATGCTCGCCTGCGCCCGGCTCGGCGCGATTCACTCGGTGGTCTTCGGCGGCTTCGCCTCGCACGAACTGGCCGTGCGCATCGACGACTGCAAGCCCAAGGTGATCGTTTCGGCGTCGTGCGGCATCGAGCATGGCAAAATCATCGACTACAAGCGGCTGCTCGACTTCGCCATCGAGCTGGCCCACTTCAAGCCCGAAATCTGCATCATCCACCAGCGCGAGCAACTGAAAGCCGAGCTGAACGAGGAGCGCGACCTGACCTGGA
The DNA here is from genome assembly GCF_004118635.1 of Chlorobaculum sp. 24CR. Taxonomy (GTDB): domain Bacteria; phylum Bacteroidota; class Chlorobiia; order Chlorobiales; family Chlorobiaceae; genus Chlorobaculum. Next base: position 52,761 of record NZ_SDGU01000012.1, read on the forward strand.
AGCAGGCGCTGCTCGGCGTCGCTCCGGCGCAATGCACACCGGTCGAATCGACCGATCCGCTCTATATTCTTTATACCTCCGGCACCACCGGCCAGCCGAAGGGCATCGTGCGCGACAACGGCGGGCACATGGTGGCGATGCAGTGGACGATGGAGAGCGTCTATAACGTCAAGCCGGGCGAGGTGTTCTGGGCGGCCAGCGACGTCGGCTGGGTGGTGGGCCACTCCTACATCGTCTATGCCCCGCTCCTGCACGGCTGCACGACGATCGTCTTCGAGGGCAAGCCGGTCGGCACCCCCGATCCCGGCACCTTCTGGCGCATCATCAGCGAGCACGACGTTTCGGTAATGTTTACCGCGCCGACCGCGTTCCGGGCGATCAAGAAAGAGGATCCCGAAGGCAACTACATCCGTCGCTACAACTTCTCGAAATTCCGGACGCTCTTCCTGGCGGGCGAGCGCGCCGATCCCGACACGGTGCGCTGGGCCGAAAAGCAGCTCAAGGTTCCGGTGATCGACCACTGGTGGCAGACCGAGACCGGCTGGGCCATCGCGGCCAACTGCCAGGGCATCGAACCCGGCCCGGTCAAGTACGGCTCGGCCTCCAAAGCGGTTCCGGGCTACGACGTGAAGGTGGTCAACGAGGCGCTCGAAGAGCTTCCCCACGGCACGATGGGCGACATCGTCGTCAAGCTGCCGCTGCCCCCCGGCACCATGACGACGCTCTGGCGGGCCGATATCCGCTTCGTCGAGAGCTACATGAAGCATTTCCCCGGCTACTACCAGACCAGCGACGCGGGCTACATCGACGAGGATGGCTATATCTATATTATGTCGCGCACGGATGACATCATCAACGTCGCGGGCCATCGCCTTTCGACCGGCGCCATTGAGGCGGAGCTGTGCGAGCACCCGGACGTTGCCGAAAGCGCGGTGATCGGCGTACACGACGACCTCAAGGGCGAAGTGCCGCTGGGATTCCTCGTGCTCAAATCGGGCGTCGATACGCCGCCGGAGATGATCGTCAAACACGTCGTCGAGTACGTGCGCGAGAACATCGGCCCGGTCGCCTCGTTCAAGCAGGCGATCATCGTCAAGCGCCTGCCGAAGACCCGGTCGGGCAAAATCCTGCGCTCCACGATGCGCAAGATCGCCAACTCGGAGGCCTACGCCATACCGCCGACCATCGACGACCCGGCGATCCTCGACGAAATCAAAGAGGCTCTGCAAACCATCGGCTATGCCAAAACTTCGTAAAACAGATAAACCGTCACCATGATCGACAGAATCGACCATATCGCCATCGCGGTAGAGAACCTCGACAACGCCATCGACACCTGGACCAAGCTCCTCGGATGCAGCCGCTCGGCGGTCACGATCCACGAGGTTCCATCAGAAAAGGTGCGCGCGGCCTTCATTGCCGTGGGCCAGACAAAAATCGAACTGCTCGAACCGCTTGGCGATGACGGCCCGATTGCTAAATTCCTTTCGAAAAATGGCGAAGGAATGCACCACATCGCGCTCGCGACCGACGACGCAGCGGCGGAGGCCGAACGGGCTGCCGCCCTCGGCATCACGCCTCTTGGCGAGCCTTCGACGGGCGCGGGCGGCAAGAAGATCGTCTTTCTCCATCCCCGCCAGACCAACCGTGTGCTTGTCGAATTCGTTGAACCCAAACCCGATCATTCATTCATCCCGTGACCGTGAAACACTTCTTCCTGCCTTTCGAGAAAACAAAGGGGTTCAGCTACAGCGCGAAGTCAATTGAACGACTTTCGGAATACGAAAAATACCAGCTCTCCTTCCACCCCGAACGCCCGAAATACCTCGACTACCTCGCGGTTTTCGACAACGTGGAGGAGTGCCTGTCCAGCGACCTGCACGGCAGTTGCCTGATCCAGACCCACCGCGCCGAACTCCGCCGCAACGGCGTTGCGTGGCCGGTGATGCTCATCGGCCAACAATCCGCGCCGACCTCCGATTTTGGCGAACTGACCAGAATCATGCAGGACGAGGCCGAGGTCAAAAAGTGGAACCACGGCATGCCCACCCCCGCCGCCTTCGGGAAGGCGATCGAGGCGATAGCCATCGCGGAGCGCGAGAACCGCACCGTTATTACGGTGATCGACACGGCGGGAGCCGACCCGACCGAGGAGTCTGAAGCCGGAGGCATCGCCTGGAAGATCGGGCGATGCATGCAGGCGCTCGCCGAGGCGACCGTGCCGACCATTTCGGTCATCATCAATCGCGGATGCAGCGGCGGAGCCATCGCGCTCACCGGCTGCGACGCGGTACTCGCCATGGAGTACTCGACCTATCTGGTCATTTCGCCCGAAGCGTGCTCGTCGATTCTGTTCCACACGAGGGACAAGGCGAACCTCGCCGCCGAAATCTCGCAGATCACCTCAAAGGAGGGGCTGAAAAACGGCATCGTCGATGAACTGATCGACGAACCGGCAGGCCCGGCGCACCGCTTCCCCGGCGAGGCGCTCGAATCGTTCCGCGAGGTGCTCGGTCGCCGGATCGAAGCGTTCGGCAAAGCGCCCGTCGAATCGCTTCAGGAGCGGCGCGTTGAACGCTGGGCCAGGATCGGCCAGTGGAACACGACCACTGAAAAAGAGATCGCGGGCTACGAAAAGCGGGTCTCGAATTTCATCCCGAAACCCGAACGGAACCTTTTCATCCCCCGCCACAAAGGCTGCCGGAACGACGAAAAACGGCAAATCGCCGATCCGGTGCTCTACAGCAAACTGCTCTCGAACAACTTTGTGTGCTGCGTCTGCGGATTCCGTTACACCCGGTTGACCGCGCACGACTACATCGACCTGGTTCTCGACGCCGGTTCGTTCGCCGAACACACCGAGACGCGCTACATCGTTGACCGCGACATTCTCGGCTTCCCCGACTACGCCGCAAAGCTCTGCGAGGCTCGCGAAAAGAACGGCATGGCAACGGCGCTCATCACCGGCGACGGCACGGTCGGCGGGCGCGACGTGGTGGTTTGCGCCACGAGTTTCGGATTCCTCGGCGGCTCGTTCTGCATGTCCACCGGCGAAAAGATATGGCGAGCTTCGCGAATCGCCATCGAGCGCCGCCTCCCGCTCATCATCCAGGCGGCGGGCGGCGGGGCACGAATGCACGAGGGGTGCTCCTCGATGGTGAGCATCCCGAAGATTCACCTCGCCTTGTCGCTCGTCGAACAGGCCGGGCTGCCACTCATCACCATCGTCACCGACCCGACGCTTGGCGGCGTGGCCATCGGCTTCGGCTCGCGCGGCATCAGAATTTTCGAGCACAACGCAGCCAACATCGGCTTTTCGGGCAAGCGCGTCATCGAACAATACACTGGCAAAAAAACCTCGAAGGAGTTCCAGACCACCGGCTGGCTCCAGCAAAAAGGCTTCGTCGATCTGGTGGCCCATCCGCTTGAACTGAAAAGCCGCATCGCCGAAATCATTCGCAACCACTCGCAACGCCGAGACACCTGAACACCACGAACGATGAACGATACTGAATCACTGTTTTCCGGATTTCCCGCCGTCGATCACGAACAATGGAAGTTGAAAGTGACCGCAGAGCTGAAAGGCGCGGACTTCTCGAAAGTCGTCTGGAAAACGCCGGAGGGCTTCGAGATGGAGCCGTGGCATAACCGCCACACCGCCGTCCGACCCGCGCCGGAGGTGCCATTCCGGCGCTCGACGAACCACTGGCGCATCTGCCAGCAGATTGCCGTTGACCGGCTCATCGACGATCCGGCGCTGACGGGCGAGGCGCTGACGGAAGGCGCGGAGGCCCTCGAGCTCTGCTTCGAGGGCGTACCGGAGAGCGCCGAAGTGGTGCGACTGCTCGAAGCGCTGCGGAGCCTCGATCTGGCGAAAACCGCGCTCTACTTTTCGGGAGCCATCGGCGATCCGGCCTCGCTGCTCGACGCGCTCTCGGCGCTGCCCGGCTTCGCCGCGAACTCCGGCGCGCTGCTCTTCGACGCGCTCTCGGCAGGAGCGGACGCCGCGCTGCCGATTCCGCCGCATTCAGGATTCCGCACGATTGCCGTCGATACCACGCGCTTCCACGAGGCGGGCGCGACCATCACGCAGGAGCTGGCCTTCGCGCTCTCAGGCGCGAGCGACTGCCTCAGCCGCCTGACCAAGGCGGACGTGGATGCAAGCGAGGCCGCCGCCGCCATCGAAATTGTCTTCGCCGCCGGAACCAGCCACTTCCCCGAACTCGCCAAACTGCGGGCGATGCGGGCCATGTGGCCGCAACTGCTTTCCGCGTACGGGGTTGCGGCGGATGCGACGGCGGAGCCGCGAATTTTCGTCCGCTCCTCGATGCGCTCGATCTCAACGCTCGACCCGTACACCAACCTCCTGCGCCTCTCGACCGAAGCGCTCTCGGCAATTCTCGGCGGGTGCGACACGCTGCAACTCGCGCCGTTCGAGAGCGCCGGTTCGGTGTCGGCTGAATTTGCGGAGCGGATCACCCGCAACATCCAACTCCTGTTGCGCGAGGAGTCGAACCTCGGCCACGTCGTCGATCCGGCAGCCGGTTCGTTCCACATCGAAACCATGACCGCCGCGCTCTGCCGCGAGGCGTGGGCGCTCTTTCAGCAGATCGAAGCGGAGGGCGGCCTCGGCATTGCCGAAGCGAACGGAACCATCGCGTCGATGATCGCTCCGGCGGCTGATGCGCGGCGCAGGGCGATCAACACGCGCCGCCGGACGCTGGTCGGCATCAACCGCTACACCGTGCCGCCCGTCGCCGAAGTCGTGGCCGCAATTCAGCGACACCCCGATGCAACGAAGAGCAGCGGCTACGAGCAGCTCCGGCGGCGCATGATCGCGCACGTCGCCGCCGGAGGCGTGACGCCCCGCGCCGCGTTGTGGCTGCACGGCGATCCGTCGAAAAACCAGCGCGTGGCGGCCTTTGCCGACGACTTCCTGCGGAGCGGCGGCTTCGAGGTGTTGCCTGCCGTGACGCTCGATCCGGAAACCTGCAACTGCCGGACGCTCTTGCGCGCAGAGCCGGAGATCGTCGTCTTCTGCTGGAGCGGCGAGAGCGATCTTGCAAACGTCGCGAAAATCTGCGAAGTGATCCAGGAGCTGCGCAAGGAGACGGTGATCGTCATGGCGGCCAAACCGCCCGAAAACGCCGCCGAACTTTTGCGGGCGGGGCTCGACCGCTTCATCCACCTCGGCAGCGACGCTTACGCCGACCTGCTTTCGCTGCAACACAAAACCGGAGTGTTATGAGACCCGACTTTTCCAGCATCGAGCCTTTCGCGCCGGTTGATCCGGCAACGCGCCAAACCGGCGGCGAAAGCTGGGCCACCCTCGAAGGCATTCCGGTTCACGCCAGCTACGGAGAACCGACGGAGCCGACGCCCGACTTCGCGCCGGGATTTCCGCCATTCCTGGCCGGGCCGTACGCCAGCATGTTTACATCGAGGCCCTGGACGATCCGGCAGTACGCGGGCTTCTCGACCGCCGAGGAGTCGAACCGCTTCTACCGCCAGAACCTCGCCGCCGGCCAGAAGGGGCTGTCGGTCGCCTTCGACCTGCCGACCCATCGCGGTTACGACTCCGACCATCCGCGCGTCGTCGGCGACGTCGGCAAAGCGGGCGTGGCCATCGACACGGTCGAGGATATGAAGATTCTCTTCGACGGCATTCCGCTCGGCGACATCTCGGTTTCGATGACCATGAACGGCGCGGTGCTGCCGGTGATGGCCTTCTACATCGTGGCGGCGGAGGAGCAAGGCGTCGCGCCGGAGCGGCTTGGCGGCACCATCCAGAACGACATCCTCAAGGAGTTCATGGTGCGCAACACCTACATCTACCCGCCGGAGCCGTCGATGAAGATCATCGCCGACATCTTCCGCTACACCAGCGAGCGGATGCCGAAGTTCAACTCGATCAGCATTTCGGGCTACCACATGCAGGAGGCGGGCGCGACCGCCGACCTTGAACTCGCCTTCACGCTCGCCGACGGCCTCGAATATATCCGCACGGGCCTCGACACCGGACTCGACATCGACGCCTTCGCGCCGCGCCTGTCGTTCTTCTGGGGCATCGGCATGAACTACTTCATGGAGATTGCCAAACTCCGTGCGGCGCGTGTGCTCTGGGCGAAGATCGTTTCGCAGTTTGGGCCGAAGAATCCCAAATCGCTCATGCTCCGCTCCCACTGCCAGACCTCGGGCTGGAGCCTGACCGAGCAGGATCCGTTCAACAACGTCGCCCGGACGACCGTCGAGGCGATGTCGGCGGCGCTCGGCCACACGCAGTCGCTGCACACCAACGCGCTCGACGAGGCCATCGCCTTGCCCTCGGTCTTCTCGGCGCGAATCGCCCGCAACACCCAGATTTACCTTCAGGAGGAGACCGACATCTGCCGCGCCATCGATCCCTGGAGCGGCTCGTATTATGTGGAGGAGCTGACGCGCCAGCTTGCCACAAAGGCGTGGGCGCTGATCGAAGAGATCGAGGCGGCAGGCGGCATGGTGAAGGCCATCGAAGCGGGACTGCCGAAAATGCAGATCGAGCAGGCGGCCACGCGCAAGCAGGCCCGCATCGACAGCGGCAAGGAGACCATCGTCGGCGTCAACGCTTTCCGCACGGAGCATCGGACGGAGATCGAGCTGCTCGAAGTCGATAACACCGCCGTGCTCAACCAGCAGCTCGCGCGTCTCGACGAGGTGAAGCGGAAGCGCGACGGCGAGGCGGTTCGTGAGGCGCTCGACGCTATCGTGCGGTGCGCCGAAACCGGCGAGGGCAATCTGCTCGCGCTCTCGGTCGATGCCGCCCGAGAGCGCGCCACGCTCGGCGAAATCTCCTCGGCGCTCGAGACGGTGTACGGGCGCTACCGCGCCACGACGCGGCTCAACACCACCATCTATCAGTCGCAGATGCAGGACAACAGCCTCTTTTTGCAGGCCCGTGAGCTTGCCGACTCCTTCGCCGAATACGAAGGCCGCCGCCCGCGCATCCTCGTGGCCAAAGTCGGCCAGGACGGCCACGACCGCGGCGCGAAGGTGATCGCCGCCGCCTTCGCCGACATCGGCTTCGACGTCGATATTTCGCCGCTCTTCCAGACGCCGGAGGAGATCGTCCGGCAGGCGCTCGACAACGACGTGCACATCGTCGGCATTTCGAGCCTCGCGGGCGGCCACAAGACGCTGGTGCCGCAGGTGGTCGAGGGATTGCAGGAGGCGCGGCGCAGCGATATTCTCGTGATCGCGGGCGGCGTCATTCCGGAGCGCGACTACGACTACCTCTGCGAGCGCGGCGTGGCGGGGGTCTTCGGCCCCGGCACAGTGATCGCCGAGGCGGCCATCAAGCTGCTCGCGCTGCTCCTCGAACATCACCAGTGAGCGAACCGGACGAAGCGATGAGCGGCAGGCAACGGCATGAACCCACGGTCGAGGAGTTCGTCGAGGGCATCAGGAAGGGCGACCGCCACCTGTTGAGCCGCGCCATCACGCTGGTCGAATCGAGCCGCCCGGAGCACGAGCGGCTGGCGCACGAAATTCTCGACCGCTGCCTCGGCAGTGGCGGCTCTTCGATTCGCGTCGGCATCACCGGAGCGCCGGGGGCGGGCAAGAGCACCTTCATCGAGGCGCTGGGGCTTCATCTCACCGACGCGGGCAAGCGCGTCGCCGTACTCGCCATCGACCCAAGCAGCTCCCGCTCGAAGGGCAGCATCCTCGGCGACAAGTCCCGCATGGAGCAGCTCGCCGCCCGCCCGGGAGCCTTCATCCGCCCGACTCCGTCGTCGGGCTACCTCGGCGGCGCCGCGCCGCGAACGCACGAAACGATTTTGCTTTGCGAAGCCGCCGGCTACGAGGTCATCATCGTCGAAACGGTCGGCGTCGGCCAGTCGGAGATCGTCGTGAACTCGATGGTCGATTTCATCCTCCTGCTCATCCTCCCCGGATCGGGCGACGAACTGCAAGGCATCAAGCGCGGCATCATGGAGATCGCCGACGCCATCGCCGTCAACAAGGCGGACAGCGACCGCCGCAGGATTGCCGAACTCTCGAAGGCCGACTGCGAGTCAGCGCTCCGGCTGTTGCCGGAGAAGCATCCGGGATGGGAGCGGAAAGTGCTGCTCACCTCCGCGCTCGAAGGCGCGGGCATCGGCGAAGTGTGGGAAAACATCGAGGCGTTCTCCGCCGCGATGCGGCAAAGCGGCGAGTGGCGCGAGCAGCGCCGCGAGCAGTTGCGCCACCTCTTCCACGCTATCGCCGAAGAGCGCCTGAAGCGCGAATTCTACAACGCCCCGGCAGTCAAAACCGCAAAAGCAGAGATCGAGCAGAAAGTGCTCGCCGGTTCACTCAGCCCTTTCACCGGAGCGCTGAAGTTGCTGGAGGCTTTTTTTTGCGTTAAGAGCCAGCAACCAGGCTCTTAATCCTATAAGTCCTATAGGTCTTATACGACCTATAGGACTTATAGGAAACACAATGCAACCGGAAGAGTCCAAGCATTTCAGCTACCCTTCCCCGATAAACTCCTTCTCGTTGGCCTTGACGATCAGCACGGGAACGGTGGATTTTCGTATCACCGCTTCGGCGACACTGCCCATCAAGAGGCGGCTGAGGCCGGTTTTGCCATGCGAACCCATGATAACGAGGCTTACATCGAAATCGACAATTTGCTGAAGAATCACTTCGGCAGGCATACCGATGATCACATCGGCGCTCACATCGATCCCCATCGCTTTGGCCTCATCGACCAGAGGAACGAAATCTTCATTTGCTGCGGCAGCCAGATCTTCTTCCAGCGGGATATAGGTCAAACTCATCTCCGCGGCTATCGGCCGGGGCTCGATCACATTGAGCAGTATCACCTTCGATCCCATCGACTTGGCAAACTCACAGGAATACCGGAACGCACTCTTCGATGCGTCGGAAAAATCGATCGGGCAGAGAATCGACTTGATGGTAATCATGGCCGTATCGTTTGATGATTGGTTAAATGAAAAACCGACTCACGCTTTTTTATCGAAAAACGACTTGAACAGATCGATCGGAACCGGGAAGATCGTGGTCGAATTGTTCTCGGTGGCGATGTCCTGCAAAGTTTGCAGGTAACGCAATTGAAGGGCGATCGGATTCTGCGCGATGATGGCCGCCGCTTCGGAGAGGCGTTGGGCCGCCTGGAACTCACCCTCGGCGTTGATGATCTTCGAGCGCCGCTCGCGCTCCGCCTCGGCCTGCTTGGCCATTGCGCGGCGCATCTCTTCGGGCAGGTCGATATCTTTGACCTCGACCTTGCTCACCTTGACGCCCCACGGCTCGGTGTCCTTGTCGAGAATCGTCTGGATGCGCGCGTTAATCTCGTCGCGCTCGGAGAGAAGACTGTCCATCTCACCCTGTCCGCAGACGCTGCGCAGTGTGGTCTGGGCGAGCTGCGAGGTGGCGAAATGGAAGTCGGCCACATCGATAATCGCCTTGATCGGGTCGAGCACCCGGAAATAGACCACGGCGCTCACCTTGACCGACACGTTGTCGCGCGTGATGATGTCCTGCGAAGGCACGTCAAGCGTCACCGTCCGCAAGTCAACCCGCACCATCCGGTCGATGTAGGGAATCAGAATAATCAGCCCCGGCCCCTTGGCTCCGATAATCCGGCCAAGCCGGAAAATCACCCCGCGTTCGTATTCCGACAGAATCTTGACGGCGGAGACAAAAAACGCCACCGCGAGCACCACGATCAACAAGAAATTTACCGAAAGCATCTTACGCCTCCCTGCTGTTTTGTTTTACCATAAGCTTCATTCCGTCGATGCCGGTAATCGTCACCCGTGATCCGGCGGGAATCGAACCATTTGCCGTTGCGTCCCATAGCTCACCATGCACGAATACCTTGCCGCTCTTGCCATCTCCGATCGCGCGTTCGACCGTGCCGGTTTCGCCGACGAGTCCCTCCATGCCGGAGATCACCTTGCGGCGGGTCGAACGAAGCACCACAAAGACAAGTAACAGGACTGTCGCCGAAAATGAAAGAAAAAGCGGCAGAAAAACCCACCAGTCGATGACCATGCCAATCTCCGGCTGATTGAACACCATCACCGAGCCGATGAAGAGCGCGACCAGTCCGGCGATGGCGAGCACGCCACTGCTGACGACAAAGATTTCAAGGCCGAAAAAGAGGATGGCGAGCAAAATAAGCAGAAGGCCGGTCCCGTTGACCGACAGGAGCTGCATGGCCCACGCGCCGAGCACGAGGGCAATCACTCCGGCCACGCCGGGAAAAACCGCGCCGGGCGTCGAGAGTTCAAACCAGAGTCCGGCAAGACCGAGAAGCAAAAGGAAATAGGCGATGTTGGGATCGGCGATGGTCATCATCACCTTTTCGCCAAAGGTTGGAGAAACCTCTTTGACCGGCACATTTTTCGTGTGAATCGTCACGTCACCGGCTGCCGTCTCCACCCTGCGCCCGTCGAGAAAGGCGAGCAGCGCTTTGCGATTCGCCGCCACGGTGTCGATGACGCCCGCCGCGAGCGCTTCCGACGCACTCGAAGCGATACTCTCGCGCACGGCCCGTTCGGCCCACACAGGATTGCGGCCCCGCTTCTGCGCGAGGCTGCGGGCGAATGCGGCAAGATCGTTCTCGATTTTCTTGCCCATCACGCTCCCCTTCTCACCGCCGCCGCCGCTAATATCGACCGGGTGCGCCGCGCCGGTCTCGGTGCCGGGAGCCATCGCCGCCACATGCGCGGAGAGCAAGAGCAGCGCCCCCGCCGAAGCCGCCTGCGCTCCGGACGGCGCGACATAAACGACGACCGGCACGCGCGAGGCCATCACGCCCTGCACCATCTGGCGCAGAGAGGCGACCAGCCCGCCCGGCGTATCGAGTTCGACGAGCAGCAACGTGTCGCCCTTCCGGTTCGCCTCGTCAAGCTCACGCAAAAACCACGCCGCGCTGCCGGGATTGACACTCCCCGTCAGCGACATGCTGCGGATTTCGGCTGATTCAGCGCGAACCGGGCCTCCGACAATACACTGGATCATGGCGATGATTGAAATCACGCCGAGTTTCAGGAACCTGCAAATCGTTTCCCGCATCATGGTGTAATCTTGAATTTCCCGATACGCCGTCACAATGACTAACAATAACAATGGAAACGAGTTGGTTCCCCTGAGCCGACATCACCGGCTCTTGGTTGATAACCGAAAATCATGAATGTTCAAACCAATGCCACCTCACCCCTTCCCGTTGAAATACTTCCGGGTCGCCGCCAGCGGGATGGCCAGCAGCAGCAGCAGAACTGCATTGAGAATCCCGTTCTGCCAAAAGCCTGTGCAAAGGGAAAAACCGGTATCGGCGACAAACCAGATGAGCATCGGCACGGCAAGCAACGCCCAGCCGCCTGACTCGCGGCGGCGAAACGGCCCCCTGACGATCATGAACATGCCCACGCCCCAGCCTTGCATGAGAGCGCCCAGCACACCGTAGGCGAACATGATGTACGCGTTGACGTCCGCCGGATACCGCACCTGAAACCGGCCCGGCGCAAAATAGAAGATCAGACTTAAAAACTCGCGCGCTATGCCAATAAGCATGATGGCAAGCGATACAGCGTAGAGCCAGCGTAGCAAGATTCGGGGTATCATGGTTTTAAAATAAAAAAACCAGCGTAAACCCTGTTATTACTCCGGCAACAAAAAATTGCAATTGCCGCCCCTGAAAGATATTGGGCTAAAGCCCTGATTTATTTTGTTTTATCTACATACCCCGGACTAAAGTCCGGGGCAATTGTTTAAGAGTTTTAATGGCCGGAGCAATAAAATTTTTCTGCGCAGCAGCCTCATGAATTGCCGCATAAACAGTCTTGGACGCCACCGCAACAGCCTCATTCTAAAGCTTGAAAATGAAATTGGCCACCGATTCCCGCTCCTGCCAGCCGAGCTGCTGGTAAAAGCCGCGCTTGTAGGAGTCGCGGTTGCGCCCGTTGCAGAGCATCAGGCGGGAGCAACCGCGCTCGCGAGCCTCCTTCCCGGCGGCTTCGAGCAGGCGCTTGCCGATGCCGCGCCCGCGCCACTTCTCATCGACGAACAGCTCCGAAACGTACCCTTCCGGCGCGGGCAGAAACAGGTACGGCAGCCACTGCACCGTCAGGTAACCCACGACCTTGCCTCCCGTTTCGGCGATCCAGACCGAACGGCAACCGGAGCCGGAGTATGCGCTGTCAAGCAGCGCCTCGATCCGCGCGGTATCGGCGCTGGCTGAATCGTCCGTGAAGTGCGGAAACCATCCGCTCTTCAGCAAAATCGCGGCGATAGCCCGTCCGTCCCCGGTGCGGCCCGGACGTATGGTAATGTCAGAATGCATCGAAAAGTCTTTCCGGATTATTATCGACGAAACTGCAAAAGCACGTCACCCGATGGTTTCAAATGCCGCTATTGCCTGCATCATCTCCGGGAAGACGGGATTTCGGGGTTCCAGCTCTTTGCCATCATTGCCGACAATCGGCTGTTCGAGTACGACGCTCGCATGGGGCACGCCTGGGTCTTCGTCGATGTCGAAACGCTTGAATCGTTCCGGAACAGAGACCTTTTGCAACGCCTCGATACCGGCAATATCGGCTGTGGTGTCGCATTTTGAGTGAGCCGCAAACACCTTTCCGGGAAAAGGAAAGCGCTGGTCGAACAGGTCGATGATGGTGTCGGTCTCCTTGATGAGCCGCGCGAGCTGCGCCGCGCCATCCATATCCACAAAGCTGTAACGGTAGGGATTGTCGCCGATCAGCGGGCTGTTGAAATCGAGCAGGTCGGCCAGAAAGGTGAGCAGCAGCTTCTCTTTCAGCTCGCCGAAGAGGCCGAACGGGCCGCCCGCAAGATCGAGCGCCGCCGAAAAGAGGTAGAGCGCTCCCCGGATTTTCGGGTTGATCGCCGCCATGTACAACCCCAGCGCGCCGCCGGTGGAGAGGCCGCCGATGGAGACCTCGCCCGCTTTCGAGGCCGCCGTGTTGACGGCAAAGCTGACGTTCGACTTCCACTCTTCGAGCTCGACCCCCTCCATGCCGTTCGGCTCTTTCAGGCCGTGGCAGTGCAGCAACGGCATATAGACGTTGTAGCCGAGACGCTTGAAAAAATAGTCGCCAATCGCCGTCATGAACCAGGGAGAGTCGGAAAGCCCGTGCACCAGCACAATCGCTTTTTTCGGCGGTTCCGGATGCTCCATGATTCGCGGCTGGCAGCCGTCGCGCACCGCTTCCGGCGAGAAATAGCCGAAGCGGTCATAATAGCCGAGCCACTCATTCTCGCGCGCGGCTGCGCCCTGCTGACTGCTCATATTGTCTCCCGTTTGATCGTTTAACCTGTTCGGCATATATACAGAAATATATCTTGAATACTTTCAAATCACAAAAAAGCGATACAGCCCGCCAAGGCCTTCCGGCATCCGGAAACATCGATGCCGGAAGGAGTGCGCAGGGGATGATTTGAATTTTCCCTGCTTTTTATTTGCATAATCCGATTATTCTCTTAGATTTAAAGCCATAACATCGTGGGGTGGAGCAATTGGTAGCTCGTCGGGCTCATAACCCGAAGGTTGCAGGTTCAAGTCCTGTCCCCACCACTAAAAAAGCCGTCCAAGAGTATAGGGCGGCTTTTTTTATTAGCCTCGCCCGCCTGCAAGATCCGTTGCGGTTTTATCATCAAAATGTGGTGCAATCTGCGGCTGCGATGACGGCTGCTGTTCATCGAAACGTTTCTTGTCTCTCTGTTGTTTTTTTGGCAGATTAACACCGTAAAATCATTGAACAATATTTCGATAAAACCATGTTTTATTTCGATCCGGCATATTTTCTTTTTGCTCTTCCGCCACTGCTGCTCGGTATTTGGGCGCAGTTCAAGGTGAAATCGGCTTTCAAAAAATATTCGCAGGTAGCGACCCGGAATGGCATGACCGGCGCGCAGGCTGCGCTGCGCATTCTCCAGCAAAGCGGCTTGGGCAACGTGAACGTCGAGATGACCCGCGGAATGCTTTCAGACCACTACGACCCGCGCCACAAGGTGCTTCGGCTCAGCGAGGAGGTTTATGGCCTGGCGAGTATCGCTTCGGTTGGCGTTGCCGCCCACGAGGCCGGACACGCCTTGCAGGACAAGAAAGATTATTTCCCGCTCACCATCCGCTCGGCGATGGTTCCGGCGGTTTCGCTCGGCAGTTGGCTCGGGCCGATTCTTTTCATGGTCGGCTTTTTCCTGTCCGGTACGCTGGGCAGCTCGCTGGCCTGGGTGGGCATCATTCTGTTCGGCGGCACGGCGCTGTTCGCTCTGGTGACGCTTCCGGTGGAGTTTGACGCCAGCCGCCGCGCAAAAGAGCTGCTGGTTTCGCAGGGAATCGTTTCGCAGCGCGAGATGGAGGGCGTGAACGCCGTGCTTGACGCTGCCGCCCTGACCTACGTAGCCGCCGCCGCGCAAGCGATTATGCAACTACTCTACTACGTGATGGTCATGAACCGGCGTAACAATTGATACTAAAAAAGAGGGCGGCTACAGTGGGCCGCCCTCTTTTTTCCTCTGTCCACTTCGTCCTCAACGTCCACGGCAAGCCATCGCGCTACCTGATCACCTTCAGCACCTCCTGGCGCATTTGCTGGTAGGGAATCGCTCCGGCGGTGCGCCATTTGAGTTCGCCTCCAGCAAAAAGCATCAGCGCCGGTATGCCCTGAACCTGAAATTTTGCCGCCGCGTTGGGCTGCTGGTCAACGTTGACCTTGACCACGGTCAGCCGTCCCCTGAACTCGCTGGCGAGCTGTTTGACCGATGGGGCTACCATTTTGCACGGGCTGCACCAGTCGGCCCAGAAATCGATGAAAACGGGAAGTTCGCTTGTCCTGATAAGATCGTCAAGTGTGTTAGCCATGGGGGTTTGCATTGTTTTTTTATTGTACAATCTTCATTTCAGCAGTATGGTGGCGAATAAAAATCGAAATGCCAAAAAGATCGACAGAGGGCCTGCGCCACCATTTTCTGTTTTGAAAACAGGCATCGCCCGCTGACCGTTTCCGTTCCAGCTCGCCGATGCCGTATCGCTGCCGAACGCTGAAACTTATAACCGGCAGGCCGGGTTAATCAGGAAAATCACATCGAATCCCCGCCATTCGGCAAGCGCTGGCTGGCGGTCAATGAAAAATCAGCGATACTGTCGATGAACGACATCCTCGAAAAGCCGAGAAAAATTTACGTTACACGCCAAATCGAGTTCAATGCCGCCCACCGCCTGTTCAATCCGGAACTATCGGACGAGGAGAATTTGCGGCTTTACGGTAAATGCTCGGGCGCGTATGGACATGGTCATAACTATCTGCTTGAAATCACCCTGTCGGGCCTCATCGACCGGAAAACAGGCTACCTGTTCGATCTCAAGGAGCTGAAAAAAATTCTCGAAGAGGAGATTGTGGCGCGCTTCGACCACCGGCATCTGAACCATGAGGTCAGTGAGCTGGCGGGCCATGTGCCGACGACGGAAATTCTTGCCGTCGTTGTTTGGGACATCCTCGAATTGCGACTACAAACCATTACCAAACAGGAGGTTAGCCTCCATGAAGTTAAAATACATGAAACAGGAAAAAACAGCGTTACCTACCTTGGAGAATAGCCATCACACCCACTCCGCGCTTTCGCAGTGCGACCTCGATGAATGTTTTGAAGAGGCTCGCGACCGGCACGAAGAGGAGCGAATCGGCTCGATGTCGAGTGCGGTTCAAACCCTGCTGAAAGGCATCGGCGAGGATCCGGAACGCGAAGGCTTGCTCATGACACCCGAGCGGGTGGCAAAATCGTTGCGATTCCTGACCAAAGGATATGAGCAGGATCCGGAAGAGTTGCTGATGAAAGCGCTGTTCACCGAGTCGTACGACGAAATGGTGCTGGTGAAGGACATCGACCTCTACTCGATGTGCGAGCACCACATGCTCCCCTTCTTCGGCAAAGCGCACGTGGCCTACATTCCCGACGGCAAGATCGTGGGGTTGTCAAAAATTCCGAGAGTCGTGGAGGTGTTCGCCCGGCGCTTGCAGGTTCAGGAGCGGCTGACTCAACAGATTCGGGACGCTATTCAGAACGTGCTCAGCCCTCGCGGCGTGGCCGTGGTGATCGAGGCAACCCACATGTGCATGGTGATGCGCGGCGTGGAGAAGCAGAACTCGGTGACGACAACTTCAGCCATGTCCGGGGATTTCATGACCAGCCAGTCCACCCGAAGCGAGTTCCTGCGCCTGATCGGCAATCGCTGAGAGCGCACCGGACAATCTTCACTGCACAAATCGGCAAGGCTTGCCATTCTCCCCGGCAATCGGCGGAGAACGGCAAGCCTTCACTTTTCGAGCCACTTCCGTAACACCTCTCGCCCCGTTTCGACCGCCTTCGCCAGATGCCGGAGCATCGGTTCGCTCAGGCCGTTGCCGAGGCCGAGGTCGTGCGGCGGAGCGCCGATGAGCACGATCTCCGATGGTTCGCGGCCATGCAGCCGGGCAACGGCGAGCAGTTCGCTCAGTCCCATCTGGTGGGCCGACATTTTGCGGTGGATGAACGCTGGCAGCTCGCCATTGCGGTAGCAATAGACCTTCGGCTCGAATTCCGCCGGTATGATTGAATCGAACACCATCAACGCATCGCACGACTCGAAGTAGTCGAGCAGGTACAGCCCCTGCGTACCGCCATCCACGAACTGCACCGCTTCCGGCCACTTGCCCGAAGCCTCCAGCGCCCGAACTGCCTCCACGCCGAACCCCTCGTCGCCAAAGAGAATATTGCCGAGACCGACGACGTTGATTGTTTTCAATGCTGCGAAATGCTAAAGATTATAGGTCTGATAAGACGAATAGGTCGCATAGGACGAATAGGCAAACACCGCGAGCTTCCGGTTTTTGCCTGCCGAGTCCACTTCGTCCACAAAGTCCACAATTGCATGGAACAAAGCCGAGGGCGGCTCCGACAAATCGGAACCGCCCCTACAAAATCTTCACTCTTTCAATTCATAATTCATCATTCATAATTCATCATTCTCTTCACGCTGCGGCTTCGTCTTCCACCTTGTGCTTGTAGCCGGTGATGATCGACGAGGTCACGCTGGTGCGGTCGACGATGTCGTGGCGGAAGACAGCGTAAAGGTGCACGATGAGGTAGAACGGAAATATCCAGGCGACGATGTGGTGCGCGTAGTGCAGGTTGTAGCTGCTGCCAAAGAGTGGCAGCACCCAGCCAAACGCGGCGTCGAGAAAGCCGCCGGGACGGTTTTCGGCGAACATCGCCAGGCCGGTGACGATCATGAAGGTCGAGCCGCAGAAGATGAAAATGAAGTGCGCCAGCGCGGCGACCGGGTTGTGGCCGACATAGTTCGGCTCGTCCTTGCGCAGAAAGAGGTAGGAGGCCACCTGCTCCTTGAACGGCTTGCCCCACCACTTCGGCGACCACGGCCTGAACCCGCCGAACCGCGCGTACCGGTCGTCCGAAAAGAGCGCGTAGTAGAGGCGGTACAGGAAGTTGCCGGTGAAGATGAATGCCACGCCGAAATGCACGTAGCGCCACATCGCGAAGTTGTGGCGCCACACCGCTTCGCCATGTGGCGGATTGAGCACCGGCGAGGCGATGTACAGACCGGTGATCATCAGCGCGGCGATGCTGAAGGCATTGATCCAGTGGTACAACCGGACCGGCAGACGCCAGACGTAGATTTCCTCGATTAATCTGCCCATGTCGTTCTCCGTTTAAACGATAGTTACCCTGGTGATTTCATTGCCGTTCATGTCGTACAGATGCGACGCGCAGGCAAGGCAGGGATCGAACGAGTGCACCGTCCGCAGGATTTCGAGCGGCTTGGACGGATCGACCATCGGCGTGCCTTTCAGGGCCGCTTCGTAGGCGCCGGAGTTGCCGCGATTATCCCTCGGCGAGGCGTTCCAGGTCGAGGGCACCACAATCTGGTACTCGTCGATTTTTTCGTTGTCGATCTTGATCCAGTGGCCGAGCGAGCCGCGCGGCGCTTCGGTGTAGCCGAAACCCTTGCACTCCTTTGGCCAGGTCGATGGCTCCCAGCGCTCGCTGTTGAAGGTTCGGTAGTCCCCCGCCTTGACGTTGGCGATGAGCTGGTCGTAGAAGTGGCCCATGAACCCGGCGGTCTGCTTGCACTCGATGCCGCGCGCGGCGGTGCGTCCGAGCGTCGAGAAGAGCGCTTCGGGGCCGACCTGAAGCTTGCCGAGCACCATGCCGACCGTCTCCTTGATCATCGGGTCGCCCTTCGCGTAGGCCACCAGCACGCGGGCCAGCGGGCCGACCTCGACCGGATGCTCTTTCCAGCGCGGCGTCTTGAGCCAACTGTACTGCTTGTCGGTGTCGAGATACTCGAACGGCGGCTTCGGGCCGGTGTATTTCGGGTTGGTCTCCCCTTCCCACGGATGGAGTCCCTTGTCACTGCCGTTGCTGTAGGTGTACCAACTGTGGCCGATCTCCTCCTTGATCTGCGACAGGTCACGCGGATCGACGTCGATGACGGTCGTCAAGTCCTTGTTGAGGATGACGCCTCGCGGCCAGAGCAGCGATTTGAAATCATCGAGGTTCGTCTCCGGGAAGTCACCGTAACTCATGAAGTTACCGAGTCCGCCGCCGTAGAGCCACTCCTTGTAAAAACCGGCGATGGCGATGAGGTCGGGAATGTAAACCTGGTCGATGAAGACCTGCGTTTCATCAATGATCTTCTTGACCATGTTGAGCCGCTCGATGTTGATCGCCGTGTCGCTGTCGAGATCGATGGCGCAGGCCATGCCGCCGACGACGTAGTTCGGATGCGGGTTCTTGCCGCCGAAAATGGTGTGAATCTTGACGATCTCCTTCTGGAAATCGAGCGCTTCGAGGTAGTGCGCCACGGCGATGAGGTTCACCTCCGGCGGCAGTTTGTAGGCTGGATGGCCCCAGTAGCCGTTCGAAAAGATGCCGAGCTGACCGCTCTCGACGAACGCCACGAGCCGCTGCTGCAACTCCTTGAAATAGCCGGGCGACGACTTCGGCCACGGCGAAATACTCTGGGCGATCTGCGAGGCCTGGTTAGGATCGGCCTTGAGTGCGCTCACCACATCGACCCAGTCGAGGGCGTGGAGGTGGTAAAAGTGCACGAGGTGATCCTGCGTCTGCTGCGTGGCGTTCATCAGGTTCCGGATGATGCGCGCGTTGGGCGGAATCTCGATGCTGAGCGCATCCTCGACGCAGCGCACCGAGGCGAGCGCGTGCACGGTGGTGCAGACGCCGCAGATACGCTCGGCGAAGGCCCAGGCGTCGCGCGGGTCACGCCCCTTGAGAATCACCTCGATCCCGCGCCACATGGTGCCGGTACTGTAGGCCTCCTCGATAACGTTGGCGTCGTTGATCGTCGCCTCTATTCTCAGATGCCCCTCGATGCGGGGAATCGGATCGACCACTATTTTTTTCGACATGCGATAGACTCCCTTGATTTACTTTTCTGATGCCTCGTCGTGATGCTTCTTCTTCATGGCGGTGACCGCCGCGTGGGCCGCCGCTCCGGCAGCCGCCGCGCCGACCGCCACGACGCCGATCTTGTCGGCATTGGTATCCGTGCCGAGGAACGACACATCGGCAAGGCGCGTGTAGAATGGCCCCTTGTCCCAGAAATTCGGCTCGGAGCAGCCGATGCAGGGGTGGCCGGATCCAATGGGGAAGCTCGTACCCGCGTTCCACTGGATTTTCGAGCAGGAGTTGTAGGTGGTCGGCCCCTTGCATCCCATTTTGTAGAGGCACCACCCTTTTTTGGCGGACTCTTCGTCGAAACCGCGAACGAACATCCCGGCGTCGTAAAAGGCGCGGCGGTAGCACTTGTCGTGAATCCGCGTGGAGTAGAACGCTTTCGGGCGGCCCAGCCGGTCGAGCTCCGGCAGCTTGCCGAAGGTGTGCACGTAGGTAATCACGCCGGTCATCACCTCGGCGATGGGCGGGCAGCCCGGCACCTTGACGATCGGCTTGCCGCTGATGATCTTGTCGATGGGCTGCGCTCCGGTGGGATTGGGATCGGCATTCTGCACACAGCCGAACGAGGCGCACGCGCCCCAGGCGATCACCGCGGCGGCATCGGCGGCGGTCTCTTTTACGACGTTCAGGAACGAGTCGCCACCGACCATGCAGTAAACGCCGTCATCCTTCGTAGGCACGTTCCCCTCGACAGCGAGAATGTACTGGCCTTTATACTCCTTCATGATCTTCCGCCTCACCTCTTCGAGCTGATGACCCGCCGCAGCGCTGAGCGTGTCGTCGTAGTCGAGTGAGATCATGTTCATGATGACATCGGCGACGATTGGGTGGGAGGAGCGGATGAAGGATTCGGTGCAGCAGGTACATTCGAGACCGTGCAGCCAGATAACCGGGGTGCGGGGCTTGGTCTCCATGGCGTGAACGACCTTTGGAAGCAGTGATGGCGCAAGACCGAGGGAGACCGAAGTGAGAGAGCAGAACTTCAGAAAATCCCTCCGGGAAAGGCCACGGGACTGAAACACCTCAGCATAAGTTTGCTTGTCGGGCATGTACACCTCCGTGAATGTTAATGATGGCTCACGGTATCCGGAGAAAAAGGAGGGTTTGGCTCGCGCATTTCCTCTTGTACCGGCTGAACGTGGCTGAACGTCAACTGATTACAGGCAAATATAATTAACAATTGTTATCGATAAAACCTCAGCCATGAAAGAAATTTATTAATCAACCCTTTATCATCAAATAAAAAAACCCGGCAATCTATCAGATTTACCGGGTTTTTTAAGGTTTTTGGCGACCGCTTATGTCAAACCTTTCAGTTCAGAAAGGCTCCGAAAAGAACCGATGAATATTTCGCATAGTTGGCGATTGGCTGGAAGAAGAGGCCGAACCAGAGCGTCAGGATCATCAGCGAGGCGGTGACAAGCTTTGCGCCCATGCCGGTCTCCATCACGCCCTGTTCTGCATTTTCCGAATCCCTCAGATACATGTTGAGCGGAATCAGCATGTAGTAGTAGAGCGAAATGACGCTGGTCAGAATGCCGATGAGGGCGAGCCACATGAAGAGGCTACCCTTGGCGATCAGCGCCGAGAAGATCATCAGCTTGCCAATAAATCCGAAGGTCGGAGGCAGACCTACCAGCGAGATAAGGAACACGGTCAAGGCCGCGCCAAGCAGCGGCATTCTCTTGCCGAGGCCACGATAATCGTCGAGGTTCTCGCTACCGGTGCGGTTGGCGATCAGAATCACCACATAGAACGCACCATAGTTCATCAACAGGTAGGCGCTCAGATAGACCAGAACCGCCTGCGTACCGAGCTGATCCATGGTGATGACGCCGAGCAGCAAGTAGCCGGCGTGAGCTATCGATGAGTAAGCAAGCAGACGCTTGACATTTTTCTGCCAGATGGCGACAACGTTGCCGTAGATCATCGACGCCGCGGAGACGAGCATCAGGATCGAGAGCCAGTCGATGTGCAGCGCACTCGCGGACACATCGAAGCCTTGCGGCACCGCGACAAAGAAGAAGCGCATGAGCATGGCGAAACCGGCAGCCTTGGAGGCAACCGAGAGATAGGCGGTCACGGGAGTGGGAGCGCCTTCATAAACATCAGGACTCCAGAAGTGGAACGGCACCGCGCCCATCTTGTAGCCAAGACCCGCCATGATGAGCAGCACGGCAAGAATCATCACGAGCTGATCGTAACCGTGCGCGGCCAGCGCCATGCTGATGCGGGTAATGTTGGTTTCGGCGGTCATGCCGTAGATCAGGGAGAAGCCGTACAGGAGCATGCCCGACGACACCGCGCCGTACACAAGATACTTCAGGGCGGCTTCCGACGAGCGGGGTTCGCGCTTGAGGTAGCCGGTCAGCGCATAGGCCGACAGACTGACCAGCTCCATCGAGAGGAACATCATCAACAGATCGGTCGAGGAGGCCATCATCATCATACCCACCACCATCGCCACAAGCAGCGCATAGTACTCGCCCATGCCCGACTCGTGCTTTTTGAGCTGGTCGTCGATCACGGTGGTCAGCACGGCGAGAATGCCCGATGCCACGAAAAAGTATTTGAAAAAGATGCCAAACCGGTCAAGCGAGTACATGCCGAAAAAGAACTGTGTATCCGGCATCGCCTGCTGCTTGAAAATAAAGAAGAGACTGCCGACGAGACCGGCTATGGAAACCGTGGCAAGTAATCCGCGATTCTTTTTACCCGTGATGAGATCAAGCAGTATCAGCACCATGAACAGCGCTGAAAGATAGATTTCAGGGACAAAATATCCGGCGCCACCCTTGAGGATCGAGATGATGCTCTGTATTTCAGCGCCTGATGGCATTTCGAACATATTTCTCCAACGTTTATGCTTTTAAACGGAACACGGGATCAATGCACGGCCGACATGGCAACCGGAGCGAGAACCTGAACAAGTTTGTTGACACTGGTCGTAATAAGACCCATAACCGGCATCGGATAGATACCGAGCGCGATGATGATGACGGCAAGCGGCACGAGCATGGTCAGCTCACGTGCGTCGAGATCGAGCTTGCCCTTCCAGTCGTGGAAGTGGATGTGCTCGTGGCCATGCGCATCGACTTCGAGATCGTACAGGGCATCCGGCTTGCGCTTGCCGAGGAACATCCGCTGCAACGACCAGAGCAGGTAGGCCGCGCCAAAGACGATGCCAAGCACCGAAACCATCGCGATCGGGCGAGTGACCGGAGCGCTGAAGGCGCCGACAAACACGAACGCCTCGGAGATGAAGCCGCTGAGGCCGGGCAGACCAAGCGAGGCGAACCATGCAACGATAACCAGACCGGTATAGACCGGCATGTAAGAAGCCAGGCCGCCGAACTTGTCGATCTGGCGGGAGTGCGCGCGGTCGTAGATCACGCCAACCAGAAGGAAGAGCATCGCGGTGATGGTGCCGTGGTTAAACATCTGGTAGAGCGCACCGACCATGCCTTCGCTGTTGGCGGCGGCCAGGCCGAGCAGCACGTAGCCCATGTGGCTGATCGAGGAGTAGGCGACCATCTTCTTCAGATCCTGCTGGGCCAGAGCGCAGAACGCACCGTAGATGATGTTGATTGCGCCGAACACAGCGATCACATAGAGGCCCGCCTGATAGACTTCAGGAAAGAGCGGGAAGTTGATCCTCATCATGCCGTAGGTGCCGAGCTTCAGCAACACGCCGGCCAGGATGACCGAAATCGGGGTCGGAGCCTCGACGTGCGCGTCGGGCAGCCAGGTGTGGAACGGGAACATCGGAACCTTGATGGCGAAGCCGACGAAGAGCACGATAAAGGCGACATATCTCCAGGTCACATTGTCAGGGCCGAGAATCGCACCCTTGATGTAGTTTGCCTGGTCGGCCATCGCCACGAGGCTGAAGGTGTGGTGACCGGTAAGCGGATCGATGACGCTGAAGTAGAGGCCGATCATGACCAGCAGCATGAAGACCGAACCGAACAGCGTGTAGAGGAAGAACTTGATGGCAGCGTACTCACGGTTCGGGCCGCCCCAGATACCGATCAGGAAGTACATCGGCAGCAACATCAGCTCCCAGAACACGTAGAAGAGGAAGAAGTCGAGCGCCACGAAGCAGCCCATCATGGCCGTAGCCAGCAGATTGTAGAGAATGAAGTAGCCCTTGACCTGCTTCTGGATCGTCCAGCTCGACAGTACGCCGATGATCGAAATCAGGGCGGTCAGAAGCACCATTGTGATCGAAAGGCCATCAACGCCGAGCAAGTACTCGATGTTCAGGGGGCCGAACGAGCCGAGGTCGAGCGAAATCCACGGAACCCGTTCGATCATCTGGAATGAACCGGCAAGCGATCCGCCAGGCGCGGCCACGATGCCCGCCATGGTCGGGTCATATTGGCGCCAGATGAGAACGGCGATCACGCCCTGGCCGATAGCGCCGAGGAGCGAGACGATCCTGATGATCTGTTTCTGCGACGAGGGCACGGCCAAAATGATGAGTCCGGCAATGATCGGCAGAAATACAATTAAACTCAGCATGTTCAGTACCTGTTATGTTCGGAGAGTAAATTAAATCGTTCGGTTATTTCACCAGGTGCGCAAAGTAAAAGGCGAACCAGCCCAGAACCGCCACAGCCACCATGAGCAGATAGGTCTGCACCTTACCCGTCTGGATCTTCCTGAAAACAGCGCCGGTCGTCTGTACGGTGAAGGCCGTGAAGTTGACCAGTCCGTCCACCACATATTTGTCAACGCCGCCATTGAAGAAGGCGAACTTTCTGAATACCGTCGCCACGCCGTTGACGATGCCATCGACGATATTGGCGTCAAACCAGGCCAAAATCTTCGAGATCAGCATGGAACCCTTGATGACGGTCGCGTCGTAAATTTCGTCCCAGTACCACTTGTTGAACGAGTAGAGGTAGAGCGGGCGAATCGTCTGCGCGGTCTTGTCGGGATCGATGATCCTGAATACATAGAAAATGAGCGCCATGCCGATACCTATCACAATCATGATCGACGAGAGTTTGATCGCCGTGTAGTGATTTTCGTGCGTCATGTGCGCGATCTCGGCCTGACGGGGATCGGTGAAAACCGGGCCGTGGTGTTCCCCCGCCTCGTGGGCAGCTTCCGCACCGTGACCTTGAGCCGGCGCGGCCTCTACATGCTCGGTATCGGTGTGAGCCGTGGCCAGCAGCTTGCCGGCTTCCGGAGCGCCAAGTCCGGCGCTTTCGTGCGACGTCCCGGTGACGCTGACCACTGTTGCCGGGGTCTGCACCAGGTGCATGAACCAGCCCTTGCCGCCATCGAGCGGATCGGGCGAAAAGACGATGAAGACGGAAAGCGTGGCCAGAACGACCAGCGGAAGCCGCATGTTCCAGGCGACCTCGTGAACCGGATGATGATCGTGACCACCGTGGTGGGCGTCATGAATGTGATCGACATCGCCATCGGAGTGGTCGTCGAGACTGTGAGCCGCATTGGGCTTGAGATGGGTGCGGCTCTCGCCGAAGAAGACCAGCCATATCTGGCGGCCCATGTAGAACGCGGTGAGCACCGCGGCGCCGAAGCCGAGCACCGGAATAAGGTAGAAAACGCCGCCGCCTTCGACCGAGGCGAAACCGAGTGCGCCAGCCAGAATGGCGTCCTTCGAGAGGAAGCCGCTGGTCAGCGGAAGACCGGCAAGAGCCAGCGTTGCAATCATGAAGGTCGCGAAGGTCCAGGGCATCTTTTTATACAAACCACCCATCCAGCGCATATCCTGCTCGTGGTGCATGGCGTGAATGATCGCGCCCGAACCGAGGAAGAGGCAGGCCTTGAAGAAAGCGTGGGTCAGGAGGTGGAACAGCGCGGCGGAGTAGGCGCCAACGCCGAGGCCGAGCACCATGTAGCCAAGCTGCGAAACGGTCGAGTAGGCGAGCACGCGCTTGATGTCATGCTGCGTAATGGCGATGGTCGCCGCCATGAAGGCGGTGAAGGCGCCGATAAACGCGATCACGTGCAGCGCATCCGGAGTCAGCATCACAAAAATGCGGGCCACGAAATAGACGCCTGCCGCAACCATCGTCGCCGCGTGGATGAGCGCGGAGACCGGAGTCGGACCCTCCATGGCGTCAGGCAGCCAGACGTGCAGCGGGAACTGGGCCGATTTGCCGACGCAGCCCATGAAGAGCAGTACGCCCGCCGCGGTCAGCCAGGTCTGCGACATGTGGAAATCGCCATTCTTGATATGCTCGAAAATCTCCTGATAGCCGAAGGTGTGGAACTGCGAATAGAGTATCAGAATGCCGAGCCACATGCCGATATCACCAATACGGTTGGTGAGAAACGCCTTTTTCTGCGCATCGGCGGCGCTGTCCTTGTGAAAATAGAATCCTATCAGAAGGTACGACGACAAGCCGACAAGCTCCCAGAACATGTAGATCGAGAACAGGTTGTCGGAGAGCACGATACCGAACATCGAGAAGGTAAAGATGCCGAGGTAGGCGAAGAAGCGTCCATAGAGCGGCTCGCCGTGCATGTAACCGGTCGAGTAAAGATGCACGAGGAAGCTGATGAGCGACACCATCGCCAGCATGATCGCCGTGAGGTTATCGACCACGATACCCATTTTGATCTGCAGCGGGCCGACACCGGGAACATCGCCAAAATCAAGCCAGGTGAAATCCCACGCAACTCTGAACGCCGGATCGTAGTGCTGAACGATCACAGTCCAGAAAATATACAGCGCTATGGCCAGCGTCGTGCCGAGCAGACCGACGCCAACGAAATCGCCACCGCGCGGAAGCCTGCGGTTGAAAAAGATCAGTACCACAAACGAGAGCAGCGGCAGAAGCAGGACAGCGATCGATAACTGGATTAAACTGTGCATCATGTTTCGTTTTACAAAGAATTTTCAGCTATAAGTCTTTTACCGTTGCGGATCACTCTTTCATGGTGTCCACGCTGGAAACATCGACCGTCTTGAAGGTCTTGAATATATTGATGACGATCGCAAGCGCGACGGCGGCTTCGGCAGCGGCCAGCACAATCACGAAGAGGCTGAACATCACCCCTTCCATGCCGCCATTATATTTCGAGAAGGTCAGGAAGTTGATGTTGGCCGCGTTCAGGATCAGCTCGACCCCCATCAGAATGACGATGGCGTTCTTGCGGGTCATAACGGCAAACATGCCCAGACCGAAAAGGATGACTGAAATCGTCAGGAAATGGTTGACGCCAATCGACAGTAACTGTTCCGTTAGCATTGAGACTCCTTGAGTGTTCATTTTTTGTTTGCCTTGTCGTAGCGGGCCAGAAACGCCGCGCCGATCAGGGCGACCAGCAGCACGATCGAGACCATTTCAAACGGCAGCATGTAGCGCGACATGGTTTCAAGACCGATGCTCTCGACCACGCTGCCATTGAGCTGCATCTCGCCCGGCATCCAGCTTCCGGTTGTATAGAAGGTGAACAACATGCCGCCGATCAGAAGCAGCGTTACAAGAATTCCCGGCGCCATGTGCAGCACGTCAGCCTTCAGCTCGGTCTGCATGATGGTATTGGTGAACATGACGCCGAAGAGCAGAAGCACCAGAATACCGCCGACATAGACCACCACCTGGGTCACGGCGATGAAGTCCGCGCTCAGAAAGACATAGAGCGCCGCCACGCCGAAAAAGGTGAAGAGCAGCGAGAAGGCCGAGTAGATGACATTTTTGGAAAAAACCACGAACGCCGCCGACAGCACCGTGACGGCCGCGAAGATGTAGAAGATAATGGCGATAGTCAGTTGATTCATGGTTATCTGCACTTGTTGGTAATCAATTCCTTCCGGAAGCTTATTGGGCGTCGCCCGGCTTTTGCTGCGGAGCTGACTTCGGCGCCGGTTTTGCCGCCGGAGCGCCTCCCGCCGCGGCCTTCTCTTTGGCCGCCTGCGCCTGCTGCTCGGCAAGTTTTTTCTTCTTTGCCTCAGCCTCGATCTTCGAGAGATTGCCGAAGTGGTAAAGCATATTCTTCACGTTGAACTCGGAGAAGTCAGCCACCGGCGTGTGGTAGAGGCAGTCGGTCGGGCAGACGCTCACGCAGATGCCGCAGGTCATGCACTTGGCCACATCGATGTCGAACACCGGCACCCACATCCGTTTCTGCTGTCCGCCGGAGGTCTTGCCGCAAGCTTCCAGATCGTCGCTGGTCGTCTTGATGGTTTCGATGGCGATGCACTCCACCGGGCATGCGCGCTCGCACTGGCGGCAGCCGATGCAGTCATCGATATTGCAGTACAGGCGGTAGCGGCCATGCGGCGGGGTCGGAATTGCTTCCTTCGGATACTGCAAGGTGCACAGACCGTCAACCTGGCGAAAATAGTCGGCATCGTCGATACCCGCATCTCCCTTGCGCTTGACCGCATTGAAGAAATGCTTGAGGGTGATGGTCATGCCGGTCGCGATGGTGGTCGCACTGGTCTTTATATTGCTGAAGTACTCACTCATAGTTTGTTGTTCGTCTTGCTTGCCTCTTGTCTTCTCTGTTGAAGCGACCTCACGATCAATGGTTGATGACCCAAACAGCCGTCAGCACGAAGGCAATCAGGGAGAATGGCGTCAAAACCTTCCAGCACAAATACATAAGCTGGTCAACCCTGAGCCTGGGCAGCGTCCAGCGAAGCCACATCTGCACGAAGATGAAGAAGAATCCTTTCATGATGATCCAGAACGCGCCCCAGACCGGGCCACTGGTCATGGTATTGAGTTCCAGGCCGCCGATGTTCGGCAGCGGCGAAGTCCAGCCGCCAAGGAAGGCGATGGAGATGATCGCCGACACCATGAACATGCTGCCATACTCGGCAAGAAAGATCACGGCGAACTTCATGCCGCTGTACTCGGTGAAGTAACCGGCAACCAGTTCGGATTCAGCTTCGGGAATGTCGAACGGCGCGCGGTTGGTCTCGGCAAGCGAGGAGATAAAGTAGATCAGAAACGGCAGCCAGGCGATCGGGTTGGTGAACAGGAACCAGTGCATGAAGCCGCCGGGGCCGGCCTGCATCAAGGTAATCTGCTGCATGCTCAGGGTGCCTGCAAGCATTGCGGCGCAAAGGAGTGCGATGGAAGCCGGAATTTCGTAGCTCACGATCTGGGCGACGCTGCGAACCGCTCCGTAGAGCGCCCATTTGTTATTGGAACCCCATCCGGCGGCAAGAATACCCACCACTTCGAGAGCCACGATACCAACCGCGTAGAACAGACCCACGTTCAGGTCGGCGCCGATGAAAGCCGGGCCGAAGGGCAGCACCGCGAAGGCCAGGAACGAACCGACGAACAGAATGCCGGGGCCGACGACAAAGAGGAACTTGTCTGCCGCGGTCGGCACGATATCCTCTTTCTGGAGAAGCTTCAGGATGTCGGCCAGCGTCTGGAGGATACCCCAGAAGCCAACCTCCATCGGGCCGAGCCTGTCCTGCATGAAGGCCGAAATCTTGCGCTCGCCATACACACCGTAGGTCAGCGCGTACAGGGCGATGAACACGAGCGGAATAGCCGCAACGATAACCAGCCCGAGAGGAAACCAGCCGATGGAGAAGCCTGAGAGGGCGTCGGACCAGGTATTGAGAGATGGTGATGAACTCATATCAACAGGCGAACCTTCTTGAAATAAATGTGTTGTCTTGAAAACGCTCAGCGGTCAACTTCACCCAGCACAATATCGATGCTGCCGATGATGGCCACCAGATCGGGAATCAATTGCCCCTTCGAGAGATCCTTCATCGCCGAAAGGTTGACGAAGCACGACGAACGGGCCTTGCAGCGGATCGGGCTGGTCGATTTTCCATCGCTCACGATATAGTAGCCAAGCTCTCCGCGCGGGTTCTCGGCGCGGCCATAGACTTCGCCAGCTTTGGGCCTGATCTTCTTCGGGATCAGCGCCCGCGAGTTGAAGTTCGGCTCTTCCGGCATTTTGGCGAGGCACTGCTCGATGATCCTGAGGCTCTCCTCCATTTCGAGCGCGCGAACCAGATGGCGCGACAGGCAATCGCCGACGACAGAGAACTTTCCGTCCGGCACCGGAACCTCGAAGTCGAGTTCGGGATAGATCGAATAGGGATCGTTGCGGCGCAAATCCCACTTGACGCCGGAACCGCGAAGCATCGGGCCGCTCCAGCCGTAGTTGATCGCCACGTCGGCGGGCATGATGCCGATGTCGTAGGTGCGCTTGACGAAAATTTCGTTCTCGGTCAGCAGTTTGTAGAGCTCGACCGCCTTCGGCCTGAAGTAGGTGACGAACTCGTCAACGCGCTTCTTGAAGTCAGCCGGAACATCGTAGGCCAGGCCGCCGATCCAGATATAGTTATAGAGCATCCTCGCGCCGGAGATCCATTCGAGCAGATTCATGATGTGCTCACGGTCGCGGAAGCAGAACAGAAACGGCGTGAAAGCGCCGAGGTCGATGGCATAGGTGCCGATGGCCACCAGGTGCGAAGCGATCCGGTTCAGCTCGGAGACGATAACGCGAATGAATTCGACGCGGCGGGGAATCTCGATGTCGAGCAGCTTCTCGACGGTAATGCAGTAGGCCAGCTCGCTGTTCATGCCGGCAAGATAGTCCATCCTGTCGGTGTAGGGCACGATAGCCGGATAGTCAATCTTTTCGCAATGCTTCTCGAAACAGCGGTGGAGGTAGCCGAGGTACGGCTCGGCCTCGACGACCACTTCACCGTCAGTGATGCATTCGAGACGGAGCACGCCGTGCGTTGACGGATGCTGCGGCCCCATGCTGAGCACCATATGTTCGGTATCGAGATCCTTTTCGATAGTGACGCGCTTGTCGTCCTGACGGATGATCCTGGTGGAGTTCGATTCGACTTTACCTAATTCCTGCATGAGTCGGGAATGCTTGTTTACGGGTTATGGCGTCAGTAAGGAACCTTGATGCCGTGATAGGTCTCCTGAACCTGGTAATCCTTGCGGAGCGGATAGCCGGTCCAGTCTTCCGGACAGAGAATCCTTCGCAGGTCGGGATGGCCCTCGAAGACCATGCCATACATATCGTAGGCCTCGCGCTCGTGCCAGTTGGCCGTGTGCCACACGCACGAGACGGACGGAATCGAGCCTCCGTCGCGCTGGCACTTCACCTTGACGGCGATCCTGTGGGTATATTTTCCGATGCACTCGAAGTTGCAGACAATGCCGACCTTCTGTTCTTCGGGATAGTCCACGCCCGACAGGCAGGCAAGGTAGTTGAACTGCAAGAGCGAGTTGTCGCGCATGTAGAGCGCGATGTCCACCCACCGGCTCGCGTCGAGCACCTCGAAGAACGGCATGGTCGGGTTAGCGTCGAACTCCGATATCGCATCTCCGAACCGCTCCCTGATATTATCGTAAGCGGTCTTGCTCTCTCGCACCGCCGGTGACATCTGGTTTGCTGCTTCTTCCATTCCCTTGACTCTTGATAGATAATAGTGGTTATGCCGTAGCCGCCTTGCGCACCTGGTCGATCACCTGCTGCGGATCGACGCTCTTTTCGGCAAGCTTCTTCAGCGCGTCCTGGCGAGAAATACCGAGACCCTCCATGCGGATCAGCTCCTGAACCTTCATCAGGCCGCCGATCAGCGCCTCGGGGCGCGGCGGGCAGCCGGGCACATAGACATCGACCGGAATGACGCGATCAACGCCCTTGAGCACATGGTAGCCGTGATGCCAGTAGGGACCGCCGCAGTTCGAGCAGCTTCCCATCGAAAGCACGTAGCGCGGTTCGGGCATCTGCTCGTAAAGCGTCACCACCCTCTCGGCCATCTTCATGGTGACCGTACCGGCCACGATCATGAGGTCGGACTGGCGGGGCGACGAGCGCGGAAAAATACCGAAGCGTTCGAGATCGTAGTTCGAGGCGTTGGTGGCCATCATCTCGATAGCGCAGCAGGCCAGACCGAAACCCATCGGCCAAAGGGAAGAGAGGCGAGCCCAGTTCATCACATTGTCAACCGAAGTCACCAGCACGTTGCGGTTCGATACTCTGGCGTCAAGCAAACCCATAGCGTAAAATCGATGATGATTGAAAGATTATCCGTTTGCCTTTCCGGAGTGACGTTTCGGCAGCTCCGGCATTTTCGGAATGGTCGGAGTCGGACGAACCCAGTCGAGGTCGCCCTTGACCCAGGCGTAAACCAGACCGACGACAAGGATACCGGCGAAGATCAGCACCTCGACAAGCGCAAAGTTGCCAAGCTGCTTGAAAACGGTAGCCCAGGGATAGAGAAAGACGACTTCAACGTCGAAGATGATAAAGATAAGGGCGACGACATAAAAGCGGATATTGAACTTGACCCAGGCACTGCCGACCGCCGCTTCACCGCACTCGTAGGTGGAATTCTTTTCGGGGTTGGGCCTGCTCGGCCTGAGCATTCTCGCCGTCAGGTAGCCACCCGCGACGAAGACGATACCGAGTACGAGAAACACGAATACGGCACCGAAACCGCTTAACGTCTGATCCATGTTCTGTTGTTTGACTTTATTGGTAAAGGAAGTGACAATCTCCCTTTTCCCTGACGGGCCTGAAGGGCCTCTGAATCAGGTGCCGCCAATATAAAAAAATCTTCTCAATCTTCAGACAAAAAGCTGATTTTTTCAGGTCAGAAAGAGTACCGCAAAAACCGTTCAGTCAGAATTATTTATGCAGAAGCGACAAAACGCCATGATTTTATTACAACTCAACCGGCCTTGTCAAAAATTTTTAAACCGGCCAATTTGAACAGCCGGATCAGCCCGACCATAGCCAGCAGCGTGGCGACAGCAAGAATGGCGACATTGAGCTGCCAGACGCCAATCACCCGCTCCATAACGGGGCCGAGAAAAGCCGCCAGCGCCATCCAGATTATGGGCGCCCAGACAACCGCCAGCACAACCGGCAGCCCCCCTTTCATGAAGTTCTTCCTCTTCTCCTTGTCCTTGTCCGGGAACAGTTTCATCGCAATCTGATTGTTTTGAGTGATTTGAACCCGCTGCCATTGCAGCCTGTCGGACTTATCGGTAAAAAAGAAGGCTGTATTGCTCTTTGTTTTAACCATTAATCCCCGACATTGCGAATCTCGATTTGTCGGGACACATATCCGCTGTAGGGGCGGGTCTTGTGCCCGCCCCTACAGCAAAACAACACGTGTATCATAAAGATGAATTGCCACATCCCACCACGTCCCGACTGGCCACCATAGTATTATTCCTCACGGCAGCAGTTCGGCAATCTGGGCGGCAACGTCTGGTTCGATCTCCCGGAGCACCTCGTACTCGGCCCGCAGGCCGCGCATGTCGCCGCGCGACATATAATACATGGCCAGCTTGCAGTGCACCTCGACGTTGCGGGGCTGAAGCTCGTGCGCCTTGTCGAGCGCGTCAAGCGCCTTTTCGTGCTCGCCGAGATCCATGTGGACATCGGCCAGCACGCACCACGCCTCCACGAAACAGGGGTCGCGGCGCAGCGCCTCTTCGAGCACCTTGATGGCCGCCTCCTCCTTGCCCATCGTCAGCAACACGAAGCCGAGATGCCGGTACGCCTCAAGGTTCGAGCGGTCGAGCGCAACCGTGAACGCAAGGTCAGTGCCCGCGCGGCGGTACTCGCCGTTGGAGAGCAGCGCCACGGCGCGCGCATAGCGCAGCTTCGCGTCGCGTGACGCCGCGCCGGCAAGCTCGTCGAGTATCGAAATCGCCTGGCCAAACTCCTGCTGCTCGATGCAATCGAGCGCCTGCCGGTACTCCCGCTCACGCTCCGGCAGCGTTTCGGGCAACTTCTCTTCGGGTACGATCGTGTTGTTCATGCTCTCTTGTAATTTGTTCATTTCCCGGACTCACCGCTGCCAAAAACCTCGCGCTGCACGTCGAGCCGTTCGATCTCGGCGGCAATCCTCGACGCCAGCCACGCGGCGAAGGCCGGCGAATCGTTGACGCAGGGAATATAGTGCTTCCGGGCGGCGGACGAACGGTCGAGCAATTTTTTCGCCTCGTAATCGGTCTCGCTGTTGTCGGCGAAATAACCAAACGGAAACATCGCCACCGAGCCGAACCCTTCGCCCTCAAACTCGCCGAGCGCCCGCTCGACCGTTTCGGGCGACCACTCCCCTCCCCGGCTGTGGTTGAGGCAACCAAGCTTCACTTCGTCGAACACGTTGCGCGGATCAGCCATAATTTTGTCGTGCATCAGCCGGAAAAACGCCATCGTCTCATCGAGACCGGTAAAAACGGAGGGCTTTTCGCCCTTGCGGTTTTTGACAATCGTGCCGTGAATGACCAGCACGAGTCCCTGCTTCTTTGTCCGTCCCGCCCCGCTCCACGCCGCTGGAATCGACGCGAAGAGGTGATCGAGATAGAGGCGATGCAACGCCCCGTCCTTCCACAAGCCACGCGCCACTCT
Source organism: Chlorobaculum sp. 24CR (assembly GCF_004118635.1). Taxonomy (GTDB): domain Bacteria; phylum Bacteroidota; class Chlorobiia; order Chlorobiales; family Chlorobiaceae; genus Chlorobaculum. The sequence goes on from NZ_SDGU01000012.1 coordinate 86,604, forward strand.
GAGTACGCCGAGATGATTCTCGCCGAATTGATCGATCGCCATCTGGCACGCCGGGCCGCACGAAAAGGCCGACTCGACCGGAATCATCGGCACCACGACAATGCCATCCGAACGACCCCGGAAACGATCGAGCACCTCTTCGAGGTAAGGCGGCACGAAATAGTAAGCGTCAGCGACATCGATCTGGTCGCCCTGTCCGCCAAATCGCGGATCGCGCCGAAGCGCCGCCTCCACGCCAAGCACCTGCCTGCGATTGATCTCCACGAGGCACGAGCGGTAGCGATGCCATTTCCAGTCGAGGTAGTGCCTGGCCGAACGGTAATCGGCAATCATGTAGATCAGCAACCTGGGAAGCTTGACAATCTTGCGGGTAATAACAAAGAGAATCTTCCGCGAACTCGGCCAGAGATCGCGCGCCGAAAGCTTTTCGACCTCCCCGTATGTCACCAGCACCACGCTGTAGCGCCGTTTACTCACTGTGCGAGCCACCATTTGAATTCGCCGAACATCAAGAGAAAACCAATGAGGCTGCCGACAAGCGTCTGCATGAAATTATGCGCTTTGAGATACATGCGCGACCACATCAGGAGCGGCACGAAGCAGAGCAACGCGAGCGCAAGCGGTCCGAAAGAAAGTACGAGAAGAGCAATCGAGGAGGTGAGGGAAAAGAGATGGATGCTGATTTTCCACTGAAGCGTGACCAGCAGAATAAAGACCGTGTTGACGGCGTTGAAAAGCAGAATTGCGGAGAGAAAGCGAGGCGCGTCGAGCTGCTTCATCAGTTCGTACCCGACCAGGTTCACGCCCACCAGCACCAGCAGCGGCAGGAAGCGCTGTTCCCGAAAGCTGATATTGTAATCGGAGACCCGGCCAATCTTCTTGAGTCCGTAAATCAGAAACATCGGCACGATGGTGGCCGAAAGAAACAGCACCAGAAACCAGTCGAGATGACTTGATTTGGCTGAATAGCGATACAGGACAATAAGCAGATAGACTGCCGGCGCCACGACGACAGGACTGATGATCCATGATACCAGAGAGGCGAACCGGCGAGTATCGAGCTGCATTGAGAACCACTAAGAGTGAAAAAGTGCGATTTATTGACGCATTACAGGCGATAGGGAAAATAACGCTTTCCGCGATAAACAGAAACTGGTTCCTGACGCATCGCCGATAAGATTCCCGCTAACCGGTGACGCTCTTCATCGAAATCCAAATCGGAATTAAGGTCGTGCTCATTGGCGATTTTGATAGCGATTTCGATTTGGAACTTGATATTTCCGGATGATCGGAACTCTCCGCCGGTCAGAATCAGGAAAATTCGATCAAATTGTTTATAATTTCGTGAAACCACGTATATTAAGCGCTGTTCAACGCGAGAGTGGTGAAATTGGTATACACGCTAGTCTTAGGAACTAGTGCCGTGAGGCGTAAGGGTTCGAGTCCCTTCTCTCGCACTGTTCATTTGTTCATTGGACTCATGCCAAAGTGGCGGAACTGGTAGACGCGCTGGACTCAAAATCCAGTGGGCGCAAGCTCGTGTGGGTTCGAGTCCCACCTTTGGTACACGGCATTCAAGTCTATTGAATGCCTCCTTTTTTCCCCTCCATCAGGGCACTCCTGAAAACTCTGATAATCGTCAGTATCCCGGATTTCCGGGGCAAACACAGCAACTGGATAGCGCACAAACAGATCAGCAGAAATTTCCCATGCAAAGAATGTACTCTCCGTGGCGCGACGTTTACATGCAGTCGTTCAAGGAAGAAAAGCCTTTCACTCCGGAGGAGGGCAAATCGGTGTTCGCCGATATTCCGCCCGAACAGGACGAGGAGCGCTACGTGCTCTGCCGGGGTGAATTTTGCTTCGCCATCCTGAACCTCTACCCTTACAACTGCGGCCATCTCATGGTCATCCCCTACCTTCAGACGCCCGAATTCAGCGATCTGGACGAGAAGACGATGGTCGAAATCTTCAAAATGTCTAACCTCTGCATGGAGGCGCTGAAGATGACCATCAAGCCGCACGGCTTCAACTTCGGCGCGAACCTCGGCAGGGTTGCGGGCGGCAGCATCGACGAGCACATCCACTTCCACATCGTGCCCCGCTGGGAGGGCGACACCAACTTTATGCCGGTGCTCGGCGAAACCAAGGTGCTCTCGAACGACCTGCGCCAAACCTACATCCAGCTCCGCGAGGCGATCCTGAAGCTCCAGAGCGAACAGAAAAAATCGTAGTTCCAGACGATGGAAACCGTCCCCTGCCCAATCACCGGAAGCAGGGAATTCAAGCCCCTCCTGCAAGCACCCGACCGCTTCAACCTCCACGGCCCGTCCTGGCAACTCGCCAGATCGTCAGCATCCGGCCTCGTCATGCTCAACCCCCGGCCCGAAGCGAACGAGATGGCGGCGCACTACCCTGCCGAAACCTACGATCCGTTTCTGACCCGAACGAACTCCAGCTCGTTGCGCGACAAAGCCTATCTGGCCATCAGCGATGTTCTTCTGGCCGGAAAGGCGAGAATGGTGATGAAGGGGATGCGCAAGCCTGACGGATCGGCAAAGGTGCTTGAAGTCGGCTGCTCGACCGGCAGGCTGCTCATTCGGATTCAGCGCGATTACGGCGTGCCGCTGACGAATCTTTTCGGCGTTGAGACCAACCGGCAGGCGGCTGACACCGCGAGAAATGCAGGACTCGGCGTTTCGGAAGCCGGGCTGGAGGAGAGCGATTTCGACATCCGCTTCGACCGCATCATCTTCTGGCACGCCCTCGAACACCTGCACCGCCTCGGCGAAGCGCTCGACCGCGCCCGCGAGCTGCTGACGCCCGGCGGCCAGCTCATCATCGCCGTGCCGAACATTGAGAGCCACGACGCCCGGCGCTACGGCCAGAACTGGATCGCCCTCGACGCCCCACGCCACCTCTACCACTTCACGCCGGAAACGCTCGGCAAGCTGCTCGAAAAGCACGGCTTCTCAGTGCTCGACCTCGGCACATGGCTCCCCGACACGCTCTACAACGTGTGGTTCAGCGAAAAGCTGGATCGCACAATCAGCGGAAAAACGTTCAGCAGCGGCGGGATCGTGCGAGCAGCGTTTTGTGCAGCACAATCGCTCGCCGCTGGCCGCGACCCGCGACGTGCGTCGAGCATGGTCGTCCGGGCGATGAGGATGAAGGGGTGATCGCCTGATTTTCATGCCGATTCTGTAGGGACGGCTCTTGTGGCCGTCCTCTTTTTCCGGGATACCCTGAGACACGAAGGTAGAACACATAGGGTCGCCCCTATAATCAATCAAAACAGCATTATCCTTGCCCACCGTAGGGGCAGACCTGCGTGTCTGCCCTGTCTTTCCGATACACCCCGGCGCACGAAAAGGGCGGCCACAAGAGCCGCCCCTACAGTTATTACTCCGGCAACAATAAATCGCAATTTCACCCATTGTAAAAGGTTGGGCTAAAGCCCTGATTTATATTGCTTTATCCGCGTGCCCCGGACTAAAGTCCGGGGCAATTGTTTAAGAGTTTTAATGGCCGGAGTAATAAACATGCATCACCAACCAGCCCAACCGTCCCCTCACATCTTCGCCTCGACCGCAGGATCGATGCGGCCCAGCGATTTCTCCAGCTCGGCGGTGGCGACCAGGTAGTCGTACACCGCTTGCAGATAGTTGGTTTTAGCGGTGTCGAGCTGCAATTCGGCGTCGGTCAGTTCGAGGCGCGAGCCGATGCCTTCGCGCAGGCGGAGCATGGTGATGCGGTAGCTGCGCTCGGCGACGGCGATGGTTTTCGACTGCACGTCGATGCGCTTGCGGGCTTCGACGACGTTGGAGAGGCGCACCTCGACGTCGGCCCGCACCTGCGACTTCAGGTCTTCGTAGCGGGTGCGGGTCTGCAAGCGTTCGATCTTCGCTTGCTGAATCCTCGCGCTCGTGGCGAAGCCGGAGAAGATCGGCACGCTCAGTTGCAGCCCCGCCGTCGATGAGACCGGCCAGCGGGTGGCGCTGACGGACTCGCCGTCATTAAACTGCGTCTGCGCATCGAGCTGCCCGAAGGCGCTCAGTACCGGCAACCCCTCGGATCGAGCGGCCATCACTTTCGCGTTCTCGGCTTCGGCCTGGAGCGAGAGGCTCTGCACATCCGGGCGCTTGTCGAGCGCCTCGCTGTACGCCGCCGCCACGCTCTTCGGCAGCTCGATTTCGTGGAAGGCAAGTGTGCTCGTGAGGGTCAGCGGCGTCTCCTGATCGATGCCCATGACGCGCTTCAGATTGGTCGCGGTGATGGACTCGTTGTTCTGTGCGCGAATCAGGTCGGGCCTGAGATTCTCGACCGACAACCACGCCTTGAGCGTATCGATGTCAGCGGCTACTCCTTGCCGGAAGAGCGCGTTGGTATCCTTGCGAGCCTCTTGCCAACGGGCGATGCTCTGCTCGACCAGCTTGCGCTTTTCGGTGGCGATCAGCACGTCGTAATAGGCGCGGCGGATCGAGGTGACCACCCCGGCGTTAGTCTGGCGAAACGACTCGTCGCTGATCTTGCGCACGAGCGAAGAGGCCTTGATGCCCGCGAAGGCCGAGAGCTTGAAGATATTCTGGCTGAGATTGAGCGAGGCGATGGACGAGTTGTCCGAACTGATCTCGATTGCCTGTGTGCCAAGCGACGGATTGCCGGTCAACGCGCCCACCGGCAAAAACATCACCGACGGCTTCAGTGTGCGGGTGTAAGTCAAACTCGACGACAGATGCGGCAGCACCTCCGCCCAAGACTCCCGAACCTTCTGCCCCGCCATCCGCTTATCGAGCCGCGCAATCTCCAGCTCCCGATTATGCTGCTCCCCGATCCGCACGGCATCATCAAGGCTGATAACCAGCGGCTGTTTTCCGGATTGCACCATTTCAGCAGGCGAGTTGGGTTTATCTTTGGACTTGCCCTCAGCAAGGGGAGTCCATGCCAACAGCAGCAGAAGAGAAAGAGAGACAAACAATCGATGCAGGCTCATGGCGACAATTTGATGGTTTCGACGTGGTTCAAATATACCACGGGTTTCCTTTCTGTGCAATTATGAGGCAAAGTTGTCTCAGAAGGCACTTACAATCATCATATCTATGATCTGGATTACAGTAAAGCACTATATTTTTACATCTAATCATCAAAAGCGCATCTCATCTTAAATGTTCAAACAGACCGCGACATAATTCTTTTATACTTAAATGTTATTGATTTGTTATCAACTGAGAGTCCGGTTCAGCATCAGATGTAGGATAAGTCACCTACAGAAAGCAAAATAAGGTTCGTTAATTGGTGATATTGCTACATTTTAAATGAAATCAACTACCCCGCAGCAAGCTGCGGGGTATGAAAACATCTTTTGTCTACACCTTCCCGATAGCAAGCTTAGGGGAATTAGACCCTCAGAGATTAAAAACGCTATAAAAAATAATTTCTCCTGATTTTGTTATTTCATTTTAAATGAATTTAAATAATGCTTTTTAACACTGCTTAAGAACGATTTTTTTGTTGCATTTGAGAAATAATTTTTGTATACTCTTGCTGCTTTGCCGCTATTGCCAATAAAGGCACATAGCACGACTGTACTCATGGTGAGTTCCCAGCTCGACAAAGCAATTTTAAACAAATAAAAAATGACCAAAAAAAATGCAAATCGGCTTGAAGAATTGAATAATGCAATCACCTTGCATCCCAATAGCTCAAACATCAAAGGTATGTTAGATGCCTATGAGAAGGGAATGACAGATCGTGCCAAGAGATACGCTGCCTTCGATAAATTTTACGGAGACGCAAAAGAACTATTTGAGTCTTATGCTGATTCCACACCAGAATGTAAGCATTTGGGTGATTTGTACTCCCTTTGCATATGTCCTGGTGGGAGGCATGGAGGACTAGACAAAAGGAAAGTAGAAATTTTCTACGGCAATCGACCATTTGATTCAGTAACAACTATTGACAAAAACCTACAACCAACAAAAAAACTGGAAACAGCGCATGGAGCTACTCTGTCCTATCAACGAACAGATGATGGGCAAGTGTTGTGCTGCCTATATCCCGCAGCGTCTGAGAACTTCCGACCTCCCGAAGACTTTATCATTCTTGGAGTAGTCAAAAACCCAGCCACACTTACGAGCGAGTCCAAACGACACTGGAAAAAGTTCTTAGCCTATATGCAAGTTACCTGCTTGGACGGAAAGCCAAGTATCTTCCAAAGGATAAGAGTTTTTTATATACGAAATTTCAAAGAGTGTGTTGTGAATGGGACTGTTCAACGGCGTAAGGCATCAGAATTTACCGGCAAAATCGTACAGTACGCCGCCACTGTTGGACTTAGTGGCTTCATTATTCTCTTCGTTACCTTGGCAAAAGAGTCATCTGATAGCACGCAGGCTGAAAAAAATCGTCAAGAAATGTTGAGAATCTATTCAAATATCCAAGCTAGTACACAATTAATAGCCAAAAACTCAGAAGCAATTGAAGCTGAAATTCAAAGACTAGATCAAAACACCAGCAAAAATTTGCAGCTTCTCAATGATGCAGTTTCAAAAAATACTACTCGAAGTGAAAACGCTATATCTCAGCTTGAATTAGGCAAAAAAGTTGAAGACGCGGATGATCAAAAGACGGTAAAGTAGCATGGGGACGGCATTGATTTTAAGCTTCCCCCTAGTGTCATGTCAGAAGAAAAATGACGGAGATTCGTCATCGCGAGGCCCGACCTGTCGGGGCATGGCGATCCATCTTTTGTTGATTTCGCTGCTT
>NZ_SDGU01000094.1 GCF_004118635.1 Chlorobaculum sp. 24CR
TGTCCGGGGTCTTGTCTTTCTTTCTGGTCATAGTTTTGCTCCTTGTTACATGATAGGAAACTATGACCGTTTACACACTTTATCTTACAGACTCGGTGTGACAATTGCAGGGTGCGTCCCGACTCGTCGGGATTGCCCTTGTCTCCGCTTTTAAACTCAAGTATCGATTCTTTTCGATTTATTCATGATTGTTTCATTTTTTTATTATCTCCTTGTCAACAGTACTTGCCACGCTACCCAACAGAACAGCGTCCCAGGGCAAGTCATTTTATGTAAGCCTTACAAGTGACCTTCACCTGTAAGGTTTTTTTTATATCCCTGCCCATGCTTTACAACAAACAGTCCACCTCTCTCCGGCAACAGATTCAGCAACTGAAATCGCGAGGTCTCGAAATTTGCGATGAGTCTGCCGCCGAGCACCATTTGCGGAACATCGGTTATTACCGGCTTGCCGGTTACTGCTCGATGCCGTCAGTCCGGGACACAAATTCGCGGGGCGGTTGACGCATCTTTTCGACTCGTACCGGAGCGTTGATCGCAACGCGCTCGGCTTTCCGGAGCGGTGGCAGGCCGATCCATTCTGGCAGTGACCTCGTGATGGATTCGATAGTTCGCGGCGCTGGATTGTTGCTGCGTGTTTGTGCATTTATTAGCTTTATACATCTGGCGTGTATAATCGAAACCTTTAACCGCGAACTATCATGAAAACCATTACCCGTCGATTGTTTGCTGTCGTGCTGGTGCCGGGGCTTTTGCTCTCGGCTTGTGGCAAGAAAGAGCCTGGCGCGCCCGGTTCAGCCGGGGTCGAACAGTCGGCTCCCGCCATTGCCGGCCCGTTCACCGGCGTGCTCACCATGAAAACCACCATGCCGAATGCAGGTTCGAGCGGCATGAAACTCTACATTGGCCCGAAAGGGATGCGCGCCGAGAGCAAGACCTCCATCGCTGGACAGACGGGCACGATGTCGATGGCCGTGCTGTCGCTCGCGGACAAGCCCGACACGATCTACATGATTAACGACGCTACCGGTTCCTGCATGGCGCTGGATGTGTCGAAGGTAAAGGAGCAGGATTCAGAGGTGGACCCGTACGAGGATGCGAAGTTTGAAAATCTCGGCAAGGAGCGGGTCAACGGCTTCGATTGCAACCATGTCCGGATTTCGTGGGCCGACAAAAAGAGCACCGTCGATCTCTGGGTGAGCAAGGATATTCTCGACTATTTCGCTTATGCGCGGATGCAGGGATCGAAAGACCGGAAATATGAGCGTCTCGCCGAAAAGCTGAAGGCTGCGGGTCTCGACGGCTTCCCGGTCAAGACGCTGATTTCGCCGGAGGGCGTGGTCACAGAGCTGGTGAAGGTCGAGCGCCTCACTCCGGACGCTAACCTCTTTGAGGTTCCCGCCAACTGCACCAAAATGGAGATTCCTGCGATGCCCGCTGGCCCTCAGGGCATGAGCAAGGAGGATGTGAAAAAAATGCAGGACTGGGCGCGCAAGATGCAGCAGCAGATGCCGAAGCAGTAGCGATTGGCGATGACATAATTGCAACGAAACCCCCGCGATGTCGGGGGTTTCGCGGTTTTGGGGCGGATGGATTGGCGAGGGATTGCAGGGGCAACCCTGCGTGTCTGCTCTTTTCGATTGTATTGCAAGGGACAGGCAGCCCTCGCGGCTGCCTGCGGTTACGCCTCCGCCGGGTTGTCGAGCAGCTCGATTGGCAGGCGGAGGCATCCATCGGCGAGGCCGATCCAGCGCCAGGCGTTCGGCGAGGCCGAGAGCAGCTTCGGCTCCGTTTCGCTCCACGATGCGGTTTCGTTGTCCGGCAGATTGGCCATCGTCATGAGGCACTGCCCGGATTCGGCGTCCCAAAGCTTGAGTGTGTTGTCCCATGAGCCGGAAATGATGCGCTTGCCGTCGGGGCTGAACGCGGCGGCGTTGACGGATTCTGCATGGCCGGAAAGGATCAAGAGGCAGTTGCCGGACTGAGCATCCCAGAGCTTGAGAGTGTTGTCGTAAGAGCCGAAAATGATGCGCTCTCCGTCCGGGCTGAACGCGGCCGCAGTGACAGAACCTGCATGGCCGGAAAGGGTCAAGAGGCAGTTGCCGGACTGAGCATCCCAGATATCGAGGGTTTGAGAGCCGGAAATGATGCGCCCTCCGTCCGGGCTGAACGCGGCCGCAGTGACAGAACCTGAATGGCCGGAGAGGGTCATGAGGCAGTTGCCGGAGGCGGCATCCCAGAGCTTGAGCGTGTTGTCGTCAGAGCCGGAAATGATGCGCGATCCGTCCGGGCTGAAAGCTGCGGCCATGACCC
>NZ_SDGU01000095.1 GCF_004118635.1 Chlorobaculum sp. 24CR
GACCGATAAAATTGTCGCCTTCGGGGATCAGAGCCACAAATGCCCGGTCTATGTAAGGCAGACCCCGCCCTGCACCGCCGAGTGCCCGGCAGGCGAAGACATTCGCGGCATCAACCGCTTTCTGAACGGCACCGACCCGTCGGACGACCCGCTGAAATCTGCCTGGGAGACAGCCACCGACACCAACCCGTTCCCGGCGGTGATGGGGCGCATCTGCCCGCACCCGTGCCAGAGCAAATGCAACCGCGGCGTCCATGACGAAAGCGTGGCCATCAACGCCGTCGAGCAGGTGATCGGCAACTACGCCATCGAGAACAACCTCAAACTCAAAGGCCCCGGTGCTGACACCGGCAAGCGAGTCGCCATCATCGGCGGCGGCCCGGCGGGCCTGTCGGCGGCCTACCAGCTTCGCCGCAAAGGTCACGCCGTCACGATCTACGACGCCAACGAAAAGCTCGGCGGCATGGTGCTCTACGGCATCATGGGCTACCGGGTGGATCGCAAGGTGCTCGAAGCCGAAATCGCCAGAATCATCGACCTCGGCGTCGAGACGAAAATGGGCGTCACCATCGGCAAGGATGTGACGCTCGAACAGCTCGAAGCGGAGTACGACGCGGTGTTTATCGGCGTTGGCGCTCAGAAAGGACGCGGCCTGCCCGTGGCGGGCTTCGACGGAACGCCCGGA
>NZ_SDGU01000096.1 GCF_004118635.1 Chlorobaculum sp. 24CR
GCCTCGATCATCTCCGGCGTGCCGCGCGAAGAGATGGCCTGCTTCGAGAACGAATACGACGACGCGAAGAAAGAGGGCGCGACGATGTACTTCCAGACCGGCACGGCTGAAGTGCTCGGCGGCGCGAGTGGCGTCACCGGCCTGCGCTGCACCAAGATGACCAAGAAAGAGAAGGGCGAAGAGGGCTGGAACTCCCCGATTCCGTTCCTGCGCTACAAGAGTAACGGCGAAAGCTTCGACGTCGAAGCGGACATGGTGGTGGCGGCCATCGGCCAGGGCACCGACCTCGACTGCCTCGGCAGCGCGTCGAGCGGCCCGTGGCTCAAGGTTGACCGCA
>NZ_SDGU01000097.1 GCF_004118635.1 Chlorobaculum sp. 24CR
TACTGCGCAAATATACGAATATTGCTGGACTTATATTTCAGTTAAGTCAATATATTTCAATATCTTATATCTTTTCCGACTTTTTAGAGATGGCCTTTATTTAAAGGGAGATACGGTTGAAAAAAGTGATACAGAAGCCTTGAAATGGCTTCGTCTATCCGCAGAACAGGGCTGTGCAGAAGCGCAGCACATTCTCGGTTTGATATATAAAAATGGCCGAGAAGTTAAGCGTAATCCAACCGAAGCAGTCAAATGGTTTCGCTTGGCTGCCGATCAGGGACATGCCCCGGCACAATTTGCCTTAGGTGTGATGTATGGTTCTGGCGATGGTTTAAAAAAGGACTTCGCGGAATCTGATAAATGGGTGAAGTGTGCTGCAGATCAGGGATTCGCGCCTGCATAGAAGTTGTGGGAAAAAATATCGAAGAAACAATAAGGCTCAAAAAACCGGACATCCCGAGTCTGTAAGATAAAGTGTGTAAACGGTCATAGTTTCCTATCATGTAACAAGGAGCAAAACTATGACCAGAAAGAAAGACAAGACCCCGGACA
>NZ_SDGU01000098.1 GCF_004118635.1 Chlorobaculum sp. 24CR
CAAAGAGGCGACGATTAACTGGCGCTTTACCACGACGGATTCAAGAATAAAACTCAAGCATCTTTATCCATCAATATAACTGTGACGTGACACTAGTTTAACATCAACGTTAGGCTCAGAAAATGTCGCTTCAATAGGGTCCAATATCGGTGCTACCGACTCCGTTTCGCAGTCATTTACAGAGGGGCTAACTCAAGAAATCTCAGACAGTGTTACAATTCCGAAATGCACTGTAGTTACTTGGTGGCATCTGTATCGAACGGCAAGTTTTGATTTTTATCAAGGACGCCAGGTTGATCATGTAGGTTATTGGGAAAACGAGATTACGACAGGAACTATTACTTTTAATGAATATATTCAGTCATCTATTACAAGTGCCTCTGGAACATGTGTTCCTGAGCCAAGTACTATTCTCTTATTGGGAACCGGCTTGGCATTATTTGCAGGTGCGCGAAGAAAAATAATAGCGTGATTGATTTGGCACAATCATTTGCTCAAAAAAAGCAGGAGTCGTTGGCGCCTGCTTTTTTTATGATCGATTGTTTGGCTTTTGCGATGCTTTGCGTTAACCCTACCCCACCCACAAAACATACCAATACGGCTCGAACGCCGCCTCGACGGTTTCAGCTAACTGCGTGATGAATGATTCGTAATCGCCCTCGCAATGTGTTTGATCCAGCGCTTCGTAATAGCGTAAGCACTCTTCGACGGTGCACTATCTGTCATTTCAGCTATTACTCACCACTTTCCATCCTCTTCACCCCTCGATCCTCGACCAGCAAGCGCATCTGCTGAATAGCGATACGGTTCAGCATCTGCAAACGTTCCGCCTGGGCCATGCCCTCCCGGATGAAATGCGCATTCAGATTTTCGAGATTGGCAAGACACAAAAGCTGTGACACATTGGCGAAATCTCGGATATTGCCTTTTTCTCCAGGATTCTCCTCGCGCCAGTGGGCAGCGGTTTTTCCGAAAAGCGCCATGTTCAGCAAATCGGCCTCTGAGGCATAGATCAAGTTGATCTGTTCCCGGCTCAACTCTTCTGGAATGAGATGCTCCTTGATGGCATCCGTGTGTATGCGATAGTTGATCTTGGTCAGATTCCGGCGTATATCCCAACCGAATTGTTTTTGTTCAAGCTCCTTGAGCCGCTGGAACTCCTTTATGAGGTAAATTTTAAATTCAGCACTGATCCACATGCCGAACTCGAACGCAATATTGTTTTGGTTCAGCGTAAATTGGAGAATTCAGCCGTTTGAGTTAGAGTACAAAAACGGAGGAATTCACCATGCGAAAAGTCAGAAAAAACTACA
>NZ_SDGU01000013.1 GCF_004118635.1 Chlorobaculum sp. 24CR
TTCCCTTAGATCAGTAAAGTCAAATAACAGAACCCTTTCGGGCCTTTTTCCCCTCTCGAAACGTCGCCGTCTCAAGTGAAGGCTCCTAATGTACCATCCCAACCCCATACTTCCAAATAAACTTTCAGAAAAATCTGCTTTTTCTCAGAAAAAAGATTGTGGACACTGCGAACTGTGTGGACAGCAGTCACAAGCCTTCTTCTGTCCACACAGTCCACCAACGTCCACCAAGTCCACAAAAAAGCCCCATAAACGCCGAAAGAGCGCCTCAGCGCTCTTTCGCAATGCTCTATGGATCGGGGGTTATCCGCCCATCTCTTCTTCGCTGAGCCTTGGCAGTTCTACTTCGAGCGAGAGCTGGCGCTTGCCCTGGGCGAACTCCTTGGCGGCGTGGACGAAACCGTCGAAGAGGGGGTGCACTTTCTGCACTCGCGATTTCAGCTCCGGATGGAACTGCACGGCCACGAACCAACGATGGTTCTTCAGCTCGACAATCTCCACGAGGTCGCCGTTCGGCGAGGTTCCGGAGAAAACCATCCCCTTCTCCTCGAAAAGCTGGCGGAACTGGTTGTTGAATTCGTAACGATGGCGGTGTCGCTCATTGATGAGGAATTTGCCATAGACATCATGAGCTTTCGATCCCTCCTTGAGAATGCAGGGGTAGCTACCGAGGCGCATGGTGCCGCCCTTCTCCTTGACCTTTTTCTGGTGTTCCATGAGGTCGATGACCGAAAAACGCGCCCGTTTGTTGAACTCGGTTGAGTTGGCGTCGGGCAGGTCGCAGACGTTGCGGGCGAACTCGATGGTGGCGCACTGCATTCCGAGGCAGATGCCGAAGAACGGGATATTCTGCTCGCGCGCGTACTGCACGAAGCGCACCTTGCCCTCGATACCTCGGTCGCCAAAGCCGGGCGCGACAAGCAGGCCGCTGATCCCCTCGAAGGCGCTCGAAATGTCGAACTTCGGGTCTTCGGCGTCTTCGGCCCTGAGCATCTTAACCGACACCCTCACGTCATTGCTCGCGCCGGCGTGGACGAACGATTCGATAATCGACTTGTAGGCGTCGGGGTACTCGGTGTATTTGCCGCAGATACCGATGGTGATCTCACCATCTTTCGGATGCTTCACCTTTTCGCAGAAGTTCTTCCAGTACTCCATATTGGGTTCGCGGAACTTCTTCAGGCCAAGCTTTTTCATAACACGCAGATCGAGCTGCTCCTTGAGCAGTATGAGAGGCACTTCGTAGATGGTGTCGCAGTCGTTCAGGCCGATCACATCCTGATCGTGCACGTTACAGAAGTGGCCGACCTTGTTTTTGATCTCCCTCGACAGGGGCTTCTCGCTCCGGCAGACCAGAATGTCTGGCTGGATTCCGGTTTCGAGCAGCATCTTGACGCTGTGCTGCGTCGGCTTGGTTTTGAGTTCGCTGGCCGCCTTGATGTACGGCACGAAGGTGAGGTGGATGTTGAGCAGGTTGTGCTCACCGAGTTCGAGCTTGAGCTGGCGCATCGCTTCGAGAAAGGGCAGCGATTCGATGTCGCCGATGGTGCCGCCGATTTCGGTGATGAGCACATCGAGGCTGCCGTTCTTGGCCAGGTCGCCCATCTTCTCCTTGATTTCGTCGATCACGTGGGGAACGACCTGCACCGTGCCGCCGAGATACTCGCCGCGCCGCTCCTTGTCGATCACCGATTTATAGACGCGACCCATGGTAAGGTTGCAGGCCTGCGAGGTCGATTCGTCGAGGAAGCGCTCGTAGTGGCCGAGATCGAGGTCGGTCTCAGCGCCGTCGTCGGTCACATAGACCTCGCCGTGCTGGTAGGGCGACATGGTACCGGGATCGACGTTGATGTAGGGATCGTATTTCTGGATCGCCACGCGCAAGCCGCGGGACTTGAGCAACAGGCCCAGCGAGGCGGAGAGGATGCCCTTTCCAAGCGAGGAGATCACACCGCCGGTGACGAAAATATGCTTTACATTCTTCGGGCGCGCCATACCGTTCTAACCTTTCTGATAATTAATTGATAGCAGTTCAAATTCTTTTCCGGAGAACGCCCGGCCCTCCGGTCGATACCGTTTTACCTCTTCCGCTTCCGGCAACGCCACTGTGCGCTCAGAAATCCAGATCAATCTGGCCGTCGTCGCCAAGCGGCTCGGTCGCCGAGTCGTCGTCGCTCTTGGGCACCCGCGCCGTGCCGGAAATCCGGTCGCCCGCGTCGAGCCTGATGAGCCTGACCCCCGAGGTGTTCCGGCCCAGCACCCGGATGTCGGAAACGTGCTGGCGGATGACGATGCCGCCCGTCGTGATGATAATCAGGTCGTCTTCGTCGTTGACATCGAGCAGGCCGACCAGATGGCCGATCTTCTCGTGCGCCTTGATGGTGATGACGCCCCTCGCGCCGCGCCGGGTCATCCGGTAATCATCGACCTTGCTGCGTTTGCCGTAGCCGTTATCGGTGACGGCGAGCAGCGTGGTGTCGTTGCGCTTGGTGGTGACCATCGAAATGCAGCGTTCGTCCTCGTCGAGTGTGATACCCCGGACGCCCATCGCCGTGCGCCCCATCGAGCGAACCTCCGACTCCGGGAAGCGGACGGCGTAGCCGGAGTTTTTGGCCAGAATGATCTGGTGGTCGCCGTCGGTCAGGCGCGCCTCGATCAGCTCGTCGCCCTCCTCGATGGTGATGGCGTTGATGCCCGTCCGTCGAGGATTGGAGTACTGCATGAGATCGGTCTTCTTGACGATGCCATTGGCCGTGGCCATGATGATGAAATGCGGATCGTCGAAGTTCCTGATATTGATATAGGTTCTGATCTTCTCTCCGGGCGGCAGCTCCATGATGTTGGCCAGCGAGCGGCCTCGTGCAGCGCGTCCCGCCTCCGGAATTTCATAGACCTTGAGCCAGTAGCAGCGCCCTGCGGTGGTGAAGAAGAGGATATAGTTATGCGTGGAGGCGATGAACATGTGCTCGATAAAATCCTCGTTCTTGGCCTGCGCTCCGGCCACGCCGCGCCCGCCGCGATTCTGGCGGCGGTAGCCCGACACCGGGAAGCGCTTGATGAAGCCGTCGTGCGTAATGGTGATGACCACATCCTCCTGGGCGATCATGTCCTCGATGGAGAAGTCACCCTCCTGCGGACGAAGCTCGGTGCGGCGCTCGTCGCCATACACCTCGCTCACCTTCAGCAATTCGCTTTTGATGATCTCCATCTGCCGCGACGGACTGGCGAGAATCGATTTGAGTTCGCCGATCAGGGCGAGAGTCTGCGTGTACTCGTCGTCGATCTTCTGGCGCTCCATGCCGGTCAGACGCTGCAAGCGCATTTCGAGAATCGCCTTCGACTGCACCTCGGTGAGGCCGAAGCGCTCGATCAGGCGGCTCTGCGCGGTCGGCGCGTCGGGCGACTGGCGGATGGTGGAGATCACCTCGTCGAGATTGTCGAGGCAGATTTTGAGACCTTCGAGGATGTGCGCGCGCTTTTCGGCGGCGTTGAGGTCGTACTGCGTACGGCGCAGCACGATTTCGTTGCGGTGCCGGATGTAGTACTGCATCATCTCCTTGAGATTGAGCACTCTCGGCACGCCATCGACCAGAGCCAGCATGATAACCCCGAAGGTGTCCTGCATCGGGGTGTGCTTGTAGAGATTGTTCAGCACCACCTTGGCCACCGCGTCGCGCTTCAGCTCGATGACCAGACGCATTCCCTCGCGGTCGGACTCGTCGCGAATGTCGGCGATGCCTTCGACCTTCTTGTCGTGCACCAGCTCGACGATCTTCTCGATCAGCCTCACCTTGTTGACCTGGTAGGGAAGTTCGGTGACAATGATCGACTCGCGACCGTTCTTCTGCGTCACCTCGACCAGCGCCCTGGCCCGGATCACCACCTTGCCGCGACCGGTCAGGTAGGCCTGGCGCACGCCTTCATAGCCATAGATGATGCCGCCGGTGGGGAAGTCAGGCGCGGTAACGTGCTTCATCAGCTCCGTGATCTCGATCTCCGGATTGTCGATCAGGGCGATAATGCCACTGACCACCTCCCGCATGTTTTGCGGCGGGATGTTGGTCGCCATGCCGACCGCGATGCCCGACGCGCCGTTGACCAAAAGGTTCGGAATCGCCGAGGGAAGTACCGTCGGCTCTTCGAGCGAATCGTCGAAGTTGAGAGAGAAATCGACCGTCTCCTTGTCGAGATCCTTGAGCATCTCGCCCGCGATCGGCTTCATGCGCACCTCGGTATAACGCATGGCCGCCGGAGAGTCGCCATCGACCGAGCCGAAGTTACCCTGGCCGTCAATCAGCGGATAGCGCAGCGAAAAGTCCTGCACCATGCGCACCAGGCTGTCATAGACGGCGGTGTCACCGTGCGGATGGTACTTACCAAGCACTTCACCGACGATACGGGCCGATTTCTTGTGCGGCTTGCCCGACTGAAGACCAAGCTCGTGCATGCCGTAGAGTACGCGGCGATGCACCGGCTTCAGGCCGTCACGGACATCGGGAAGCGCTCGACTGACAATGACCGACATTGAATAATCGAGATAGGAACCCCGCATCTCCTCTTCAATGCTGATCGGCAATATCTTCTCACGCTGCATAATCGATACCCTGACTTTGAGTTACCCTGAAAAACAATGGCGTAATGTATGAAATAGGTTGAAAAACATAAAGCTCGCTCCCCTTGAGCGCGGAACAAGCTTCAGGTTTCAGACAAATCGGACGTTTCAGTTGGCTCCGGAGCGGTGACGGTCGTGACCGGCGCATCCGACCAGAGCGATTCAAGGTCATAGAATTTGCGCTCATCGGGCTGGAAAATGTGGACGACCACATCGACGTAATCGACAAGCACCCAGCGCAGCGTATCGAGACCTTCGACGTGCATCGGGCGCTCATCCTCCTCTTTGAGTTCATCGACGATATGGTCAGTTACCGCTCTGGCTTTACGCTCCGAGTCGGCGGTGATAATCACAAAAAAATCGGTCACGCTCGTCAGGCCGCGGAGATCGAGAATCTTGACCTCTTCACCCTTCTTTTCAAGCGACAACTCCGCAACTCTCCTGGCAAGCAACTCACTCATCGCCACTTCGCGGGCTTCAGGGCCGGAAGGGGCCGCATGTTCCGAACGGGACATAGATAACCGTTTTAATGATAAAAAATCGTTCAGCCGGGAAGCATTCCCGCGACTCAATATAGTAATAATGCTCTATTGACCGACTGAATTAATGAGCTTCTAACGAAATGGCAACACACCGATCATTGGCGATTGCCGGATGGCGGGAAGAGGTGGCGAAGAGGTGGTTCAGGTACGCCGCTGAACGGGCGTAAACGCCTGGCGATAGTCGGGAACCGCTCCGGCGGCGATTCCGGCAGCGCCTTCCGCAAGCGCTTTTTCCGCATGGCGAAGAAGAGAGGCGGCGCTGAAAAAGGAGGCATCGACAAGATGCGGCGCAAGCAGCGGGGACGCTTCGGCAAGAGCGGCTGACGAGCGGCTGACAACGGCGAGGCTGCCGGTGAAACCGGCAAGTCTTTCGGGCAGTTCGGAGACCATGCAACGCGAGCTTTCGAGTTCCATTAACTCGCCGTCCTCTTGAGCATAAATCGAATAAAAATACTCGTCCGCCCTCGACGGAATCACCGGCGCAATATGCTTTGCCGAGTGCTTTTCCGCCGCGACAGCAGCCATTGCGAGCAAAGTCGAAACCGGCGCGAGCGGCAGACCCGCGCCGAAGGCGATGCCCTTGGCCACGGAGAGGCCGATGCGCAGCGCGGTAAAGGAGCCGGGGCCGGAGGAGACCGCGACGCCGTCAAGTTCCGTCACCGGCAACCCAGCCTCCGCCATCGCCTGCATGACGAGAGGCACCAGCGATTCGGCGGTTTTCTGCCACTCCGCGAGACGGCGCTCGAAGACACGCCCGCCGTTGCTGACTGCGACGCTCGCAAAACCGTGAGTGCATTCGATGGCAAGAATTTTCATGAAGCCGCTTCAGGTTATGACGATTTTCCGCTGACTCTCCCCGGCTATGTCGAGCTGCACCCGGCGGGTGTAGCGCCGCTCCAGCGACGGGAAGCGCTCACCCCACTCCACCACCGAGAGGAAAGGCCCCGAAAGATAGTCGTCGAACCCGGCGGAGTCAAGCTCCTTTTCCGATTCGAGCCGGTAGAGGTCGAAGTGGTGCAGCTCGACCGGACGACCCCGCATCGCTCCTTCGTAGATATTCATCAGCGAAAAGGTGGGGCTGGAGAGCTGCTCGTCGCAGCCGAACGCCTCCGAGATGCCGCGCATGAACTCGGTTTTGCCCGCGCCGAGATTGCCGGTGAGGCAGACCACGTCGCCCGGCCTCAGCCCCGTGGCGAAACGCCGGGCGTACTCGCGGGTCTGGTCCGCCGAAGCCGACAGATACTCGCCCCTCATGCTTTTGGCTCAAGTGAGTGGAAGACCATGCCGGTCATCACTTTCGGGTAGAACCAGGTGGACTTCTGCGGCATCGCCTCGCCCGAAACGGAGACCTCGATCACCTGCTCGACTTGCACTGGCCGGAGCACGATGCCGATCTGCGCCGCACCAGACGCGACGGCGTCGAACACGTCGGCGGTTTTGCTGGCGTAGGTGAGGTTGCTCTGGCTCGCCATCGCCTCGGCGGAGATGCCAAGCATCTGGCCAAGCACCAGGTCGTGCAGCACCACGACGTCGAGGTTCTGCAACGCCACCGGCACCGGCGCCGAAAGCGCCTCCGAAGGCTTCGGATCGAGCGAGATGCCAAGCACCATGTCAGGCAGTACGATGCCGAAGGCCATTGCTGTCTCGGCGGTATCGAGAAACTCGTCGAGCGCGGCGCGGCCCGGCAGCGCCCAGACGGTGAACCAACGGTCGAGCTGGGCGATGAAGGTTTCGGGATCGAACGCTTCGATGCCGTGCACAAGCCGGTGAATCGGCAGAATCAGGAGGCCCTCGTCGTAAATGTTCGACAGATAGGTCATGATATAGTTATATGGCTCGCGCCCGGTATGTGCGGAATTCGACGCCATCCGCTCGTTGCGGTAGGCCAGGCCGGTTTCGTAGCGGTGGTGGCCGTCGGCGATATAGACCTTCAGCCCCGCAAGCACCGACTGCGCGGCGCCAATCAGCGCGGGATCGGTCACGCGCCACAGACGGTTGCGAACGCCCTGAAAAGTGGCGTCGATCAGCGGCTCGTTCTTTTCGGCAAACTCGCTGATCGCCTCGTCAACCTGGCGGGAGGGATCGGCGTACAACCCGAAGATACTGCTGATGTTCGCGCCGGTCTCGCGGAACATCTTCAAGCGGTCAGCCTTCGGGCCGGAGAGCGTCCGCTCGTGCGGCAGCACCTCGCCTTCGGCGAAGTCGTAGAGCCGAAGCGCAGCGAAGAGGCCCTTGCGGGTGCGGGTGACGCCGTGCTCGTCCTCGAAGGTCTGGAAACAGGGGTAGAGCGCCGGTTCACTGTCCTTCGCGAGGATGCCGGACTCCAGCCACGCGCGCAGCCGGAATGCGGCGGCGGCGTAGGGATCGGCCTCGGCGGGCAGTTCAAGCCGGACAGCGTTGCAATCGGAACTCTCGTACAGCTCTTGCTGCATAGCGGGAGGAATGGCGTCGTACGGCGGGCAGACGAGCCGGGAAGCATCCCCGGCAAGATCGGGGCCGTAAACGATCCCCTTGAACGGCGCAATTTCAGGCATGGGCTTTTAGCGTTTAGAGGTTAATCGGCATTCTCTCGCTGTGAAATCCAGAAATCGTTGACCCCCTCCTTGACGACGACGGAGATTTTGTTGTTCCGGCACAGTTCGAGCACGGCCAGGAAGGTCACGACCACCACGATCGCTTCGCGCAGCTCGTCGAACAGCGAGCTGAACGACACCTGCACCCGCTCCCGGAGGCGAGCCATGATGAGGGCGCTCTGCTCCTCGATCGTCACCGGCGCGTCGGTTACATTCTGCGTTCGCTCCTTCGGCATGTTGTCAAGCACCGACTGGTAGGCCAGCATCAGATGATAGAGCGTCGGACGGTTGACCGGCTCATCCAGCTCGTCGATCACCGCAGGCTCCAGCTCCTCGAAGTAGCCGCGCGAAAACATCCGCTCCCGGTCGAGCCAGA
The DNA here is from genome assembly GCF_004118635.1 of Chlorobaculum sp. 24CR. Lineage (GTDB taxonomy): Bacteria > Bacteroidota > Chlorobiia > Chlorobiales > Chlorobiaceae > Chlorobaculum. Next base: position 8,104 of record NZ_SDGU01000013.1, read on the forward strand.
GCAGCTCCAGTTCGGAAGCACCCTCCTTGAGCTGCTTGTATTCGAGCAGGCGCTGCACCAGCTCGGTTCGCGGATCGAACTCGTCATCGTCGCCAGCCTCGGGTTCCGCGCGGGGAAGCAGCATCCGCGCCTTGATGCTCATCAGCATCGACGCCATGTAGATAAACTCGGCGGCCACTTCGAGATTGAGCCTCCGCATGGCGTGAATGTAAGCGATGAAATCGCCGGTGATTTTCGAGACCGGAATATTGTAGATGTCAAGCTCGTCCCGCTTGATAAAAAACAGCAGAAGGTCGAGGGGGCCTTCAAATTCTTCCAGACTGATGCGAAACATGCAAACCCTGTTGATGGGTGCCACGAATGGGGCCTGCCAGACAGAACGAAAAGCTTCCTGAAGGCCGCTTACCAGTCAAAGTACTGACTTTCCGTGAAATTTTTTTCAACCATGATCGGTATTTTTATCTTACAGCCTGCTGTTCACTGCAAAACCGCGCAAAACCAGATTCAATTTTTTCACGCCTCCATGAAACGCCTTACGACATCTCTCGTGCTCGTCGCTGCGGCGCTCGCCTTGCCGGGGAGGCCGTGCGCGGCGCAATCATCAGAAAGTTATTTCAACGAAGCGCAAGCGAAGCACCGCGAGGGCAATCTCAGTGAAGCGGTGCGTCTGTACTCGAAGGCGATTGAAAACGACAAGCGCGACGTCATGGCCTACCAGATGCGTGGCGCCGCCTGGCAAAAGATGCGGCAGTTCCAGTATGCGATCTATGACTACTCTATGGTCATTCAGCTTGGGGAACCCTTGTTCCGGGCCGCAGGCTACTTCAATCGCGGCGTGGTTAAAAATATGAGGGGTCAGTACGCCGAAGCCATTCCCGACTTCACCGAGGCCATCGGCATCGACCGGAAAATGGCCGCCGCATTCTTCCATCGCGCCATCGCCCGGCTCAAGACCGGCGACAGCACCGGTACGCTCCAGGATTTCATCCGCGCCGCCCGGCTCGGCGATCCTGATGCCGCCCGCTGGCTCGACGCCACTACCCCCAACTGGAAAGAGCTGAAATAGTACGCGGTATGTGGTATCGCGCGCCTGAAAAAAACACCTGGACGACAGGCTGTCTTGCGCCATCAAAATCGAGCGCACGGCCTACTTCGAAGCACAATCGGATGCGGCCATTTACCCGCCGGGTTGCGACGCTTGGCATTTCGGATCAACTGGCAGCGCGCGTCAGGGCGGCGCTGGAATCTTGCGCGATTTGAACTATCGAGATTTCGATGAAAAAGAAAAAGCCGCAAAGGAGAAATCCCTGCGGCTTTTTTTCTTGTGTGCCGTCCGTCGGCCAGACTGGCAGAAGAGCAGCGGTCAGATCGCGCTGCCTCCGCGCTCGTTGGTCCGGATTCTCACGCACTCCTCCATCGGGGTTACGAAAATCTTGCCGTCGCCGATTTCGCCACCATCATGCCTTGCGGCATCGACGATGGTATCGACGGTGATATTGACGAACTGGTCGTTGACGGCAATATCGAGACGCACTTTCGGCAAGAGGTTCGGCGCGATTTTCTGACCGCGGTAGTATTCGATATCCTCTTGGCGTCCGTGGCCGGTGACCCTGCTGACAGTAATTCTTGTAATATCAGCCTGAATCAGCGCCTCTCGAACATGATCGAGCCGGTCAGGCTGTATGATGGCGGTTATCAGTTTCATGCTTCGGTAATTAGTTAGCGTTGATAAGGCCGTATCCCTGCTCACTGTGCATACTGTGATCGAGACCGGACATTTCGTCATTCTCTGTAGCGCGCAGGCCAATGGTTTTCTCGACGATGAAAAGGATGACGAGCGACACTGCCGCCGCATAGGCAACCGTAATGCCGACGGCGGTAGCCTGTACGCCGAGCTGCTGCCAGACGCTCCAGCTCCCGCCTGCCTTGACGGCAGCTTCGGCCATCCATGACGGGCGGATAAAGAAGGTCAGGCAAAGAGCGCCGACGATACCGCCAACGCCATGGACGCCGAAAGCATCGAGGCTGTCATCGTAACCGAGCTTGCCCTTCAGCATGAGACCAAGGTAACAGACAAAGGCGGCAATGGCGCCAAGCGCGAACGCGCCGGAGGGCGGCACAACGCCTGCCGCGGGAGTGATCGCCACCAGACCGGCCAGAATGCCCGACGCCAGGCCAAGGCTGGTTGCCTTGTTGTGATGCACCAGTTCGATAATGAGCCAGGTGAACGCGCCCGATGCGGCGGCAATCTGGGTCACGGTCAGTGCGCGAGCCGTGGCAAGGTCACTGGCGATGGCGCTGCCGGCGTTGAAACCGAACCATCCCACCCAGAGCAAACCAGCCCCCACGAGGGTCATGACCAGGTTGTTCGGTGAGGTCACGTTTCTCGGATAACCCCGGCGCGAGCCGAGGAAAAGCGCCGCGACCAGGCCGGTCACGCCTGATGAGATATGAACGACCGTGCCTCCGGCAAAATCGATCGCGCCCATAGCGCCGAGATTGAACAGAAAGCCGTCGGCAGCCCAGACCCAGTGGCAGATCGGACTGTACACGAAAATGCACCACAAAGCGATAAAGAGCAGATAGCCCTTGAAATTGACCCGCTCGGCAAACGCCCCGGCAATCAGCGCCGGGGTGATGATGGCGAATTTGCCCTGGAACATGGCAAACACGTATTCAGGGATATGGCTCTCCATGATGGTATCGTCAATGCCCTGCAACATGAAATATTTTGGATTCCATCCAACCAGGCCGCCCAGAATGCCGGGGCCAAAGCTGAGCGAGTATCCGACCAGCGGCCACAGCACGCCGATGACCACCATAGCGCCAAAGCTGTGCATCATGGTGCCGATAACATTTTTTGTCCTGACAAGGCCGCCATAGAACATGGCCAATCCTGGCACCATGAGCAACACCAGCGCCGTCGAGGTCAGCATCCACGAAGTTGTGCCGGTATCGGTGAGCACAGGCTCGCCCGCCCAAACGGTACCGTGTGTCATCATCACTGCAAAAAACAGCAACAGCGCCGCACTGATTTTTTTCGCCATAACCATCTTGTTTAACGATTTCAAAACCCTAAATATTTTATGAGAGACGGCGAATTATAATTAAATATTTAAGCTTGGACAAATTATTAGGCCATTTTCTTACGAAGAGGTAGAATCAAGCGGTCATAACGACATATTTGAATTTTATCTGAGAAGAAAGGCAACGATGACCCGGCGGGAAAAAATACCAGAATACAGAGAGGAAAAACACAAAAAGAATAACCTGCTTGCGAATTATCGCAGTGAAATTATCATGCGAAAAAGTTTTTCTTTTTGAAAACGATTGTTTATTGAGGTAAATTATGGAATTATTTAGCCAGTGGTTGGCTGATCGCTTGCGGGAGAACAGGTGCTTTGGTTATCTCGTAGCGTCTCTTTTTTATCGAAGCACATGTTTCTACCGTCCCACAATGAATATTTACATTGGCAATCTGCCGTACGGCGTTACCGATGGAGACTTGCGCGACAAATTCTCCGAGTTCGGGCAGGTGCACAGCGCCAACATCATCACTGACAAATTTTCAGGCCGTTCCAAAGGCTTCGGGTTTGTTGACATGCCGAACGAAGGCGAAGCACGCGAAGCTATCGACGCCATGAATGACAAGGACTTCAAAGGCCGTACCATAAAAGTAAACGAGGCAAGACCTCGCGAACAGCGTCCGCCCAGAAGAGAGCAGTACTGAGCGCAGGGGTGCCTTGTCGCCCAATCGATGTTTCCGGCGGGCAGGCTCACACAAGAGCTTGGCCCGCTTTTTTTGTTTCAGAAACGGCTTCGGGGCAACGCGGCAAGCTGCCCTGACCGGAAGCACTCCCGTCCAGTCAAATCCCTCTTGAGACAAGATCGGCAAGCGCTTCGTGCAGGAGCGGCCAGGCAAAATGAAAATCGTGCTTTTCGAGAAACTCCGGCGATACCTTTTGTCCCTGCACGGCATAGTCAGCCCCCTCCCCCAAAAGCATCTGAACCGCCAGCTTTGGCACCGGAAACAGGGCGGGGCGATGCATCACCGAACCGAGCGCATCGGCAAACGCCTTCATGCTGACAGGATCGGGAGCAACCGCATTAACCGGCCCACTCCAGGCCGAATTATCGAGCGCTTCGAGAATGATCGATACCTCGTCATCGAGATGAATCCATGACAGGCACTGATTGCCGGAACCGACTGGCCCGCCGACAAAGTAACTGAACGGGGTCATCATCTTCTGCAACATGCCGCCCTTTGTTGAAAGCACGATGCCCGTTCTGAGAAGGAGAACTCTCACGCCGAGCTTTTCAGCCGGATGAGCCTCCTTTTCCCAGTCGAAACAGATTTTGGCGAGAAAATCCTTGCCAGGAGCAGCCGTTTCCATCAACGGGACGGTATCCTCGCACCGCTCGAATGAGCCGTAGTAACCGATAGCTGACGAAGAGACGAACACCTTTGGCTTGACCGAAGCCGAAGCCATCGCCGCCACCAGCGCTCTTGTGCCCTTGATGCGGGAGTCGTAGCAGGCCACCTTGTGCTCCTCGCTCCATCGGGTTTCGAGCAGTGGGCGTCCGGCAAGATGGATAACGGCATACGCGCCATCGATAGCCGCGCTCCACTCACCCGAAGCCATATCCGAATCCCAGCGAACATAATCCGCCGCGCCGGGAACCTTCGCCGCTGCCGATTGTGGCGAACGGGCGAAAACAACGACCTTCCGGCCAGATTTGATGAGTCGGCGCGCAACTTCGCTGCCGATCACTCCGGTAGCTCCCGTGATAACGATATGACCTTCCATGAAATCTGCGGTTTGAATGGGTGGGTGTTACTGTTCGACAGATAACCGGAAGAAACAAAGAAATAATTCCCGACCGCCGGGATTGCGGCAAAGCCGTTGCGCTCCGGCGACTGGTTGCCAAAACAGAGTGTTTGATAATTTGGCGGAATGCTCTTTTCGGAGGGGGGCAATCAGCAAGAAACAGGCCTCCATTTGCCCGGCTGATGCGGCAAATAGAGGCCTGCGGAAATGAGAGGAATCGCTACTCCACCGTCACCGATTTGGCGAGGTTGCGCGGACGATCGACGTTGCAGCCGCGAAGCGTGGCCACGTGGTAGGAGAGCAGTTGCAGCGGAATGACTGTCAAGAGCGGCAGCACCGCGGCGGAGGCCTGCGGAATGTAGATGACATCTTTGGTCAGCCGCTCGATCTCCCGGTCGCCTTCGCTGGCGATGGCGATCACCCGGCCTTTACGGCTGCGCACCTCTTCAATGTTGCTCAGAATCTTTGCGTAGGTATTGTCGCGGGTGGCGATCACGATCACCGGCATATCCTCGTCGATCAGGGCGATCGGGCCGTGCTTCATCTCGGCGGCCGGATACCCTTCGGCATGGATGTAGGAAATCTCCTTGAGCTTCAGCGCGCCTTCGAGTGCGACGGGAAAGTTATAACCCCGGCCAAGGTAAAGCGCGTTGCGGGCATCCTTGAGCTTGACGGCAATCTCTTTGATGGCGTCATTCTGCTCCAGAATTCTGGCCACCTTATCGGGCACGTCGGCCAGTTCGCGCAGGTTCAGACGAATCTCCTCATGCGAAATGGTTCGCCCCTTGCTCAACGCCATGGCCAGCATGAAAAGCACGATCACCTGGGCGGTGAACGCCTTGGTCGAGGCCACGCCCACCTCGGGGCCTGCGTGGGTGTACATGCCACACAGCGTCTCGCGCGGAATCGTCGAGCCGACCACGTTGCAGATGCCCATCACCATCGCCCCCTTCTCTTTGGCCAGCCTGAGCGCGGCCAGGGTATCGGCGGTTTCACCCGACTGGGAGATCACGATCACCACATCGTCGGCAGAGACGATCGGGTTGCGATACCGGAACTCCGAGGCGTAATCGACCTCCACCGGAATGCGGGCGAACTCCTCGATCAGGTACTCTCCGATCAGTCCGGCGTGCCAGCTCGTGCCGCAGGCGCAGATCACGATCCGCTTGGCCTGCTTGAGCCGGTCGAGATAGTCGTGAATGCCGCCAAGCTGCACCAGCCCCTCCTCGACGCGCACCCGGCCACGCATGACGTCACGCATCACCTCGGGCTGCTCGAAAATCTCCTTGAGCATGAAGTGCTCGAAACCGCCCTTCTCGATCTTTTCGAGGCTGAAGTCGAGTTCCGTCACCCTTTTTTGCTGCTCGACATTCTCGATCGTCTTGACCGTATAGTTGTCCCTGGTGACAACGGCCATCTCTCCATCCGACAGATAGACCACCTTGTTGGTGTGCTCGACAATCGGGGCGGCATCGGAAGCGATGAAAAACTCACCGTCGCCGAGGCCGATCACCAGCGGGCTGCCCTTGCGGGCCACCACAATCTTGTCCGGCTCGCGCGAGGAGACGACGCAGATACCGTACGCTCCATCAACATGCCGGAGCGCATGACGCACCGAACCTTCAAGGCCGAGCGCCAGATCGTTTTTCCAGATGCGGTCGATCAGATGAACGAGCACCTCGGAATCGGTATCGCTTTCAAACTCATAGCCCTCGGCCATCAGCTCCTGCTTGAGCGTCGAATAGTTTTCGATGATGCCGTTGTGGATCAGGGCGATGTCGTCGGAAACGTTCATGTGAGGGTGGGCGTTCCGGTCGCTCGGATCGCCGTGGGTCGCCCAGCGGGTGTGGGCGATGCCGACCGTCGCGCCGAGCATAACCGTGCCCGACACGTTCAGAAGCTCTTCGAGATTACTGACGCTGCCCTTTTTCTTGAGCATCTTCATCGAGCCGTTCAAGACCGCCATGCCGGCGGAGTCATAGCCTCGATACTCCAGGCGTTTCAAACCGTTCAGCAAGAGAGGCGCTGCTTCACGCCTGCCGATGTAACCAATGATTCCGCACATAGACGAACAATCCTTTGTAAAACGTTATTGCTGCCATCTGCCGGTCTTTCGCCCATCTGTTGAAGCCGCAAAAAACCCGCGTATTAATAGTGCTGCCCTAATATACTATATGCACACAAATTTACAGTACCTCTTTTATATCATTATGCAGCTTCGCCGCCTCGTGGCGCACCGCATCCTCGAACTCCGAGATGCTCCGAAAATCGCCCTGCGGAAAAATGAGCGCCCGGCTCACGTTGACCACCGCGCCACCGCGATCCGGATCAGCGCCCTCTTTGACCGCCTCCTGCATCGAGCCGCCCTGCGCGCCAACGCCGGGAATCAGGAAAAACAGCTCCGGAGCCTCCTGCCGAAGTTCCTGCAAGAGGCCCGCCTTGGTGGCGCCGACAACTATTCCTGCGTTCCCGTTGCGCTGCCAGCTCCGGACCCTGTCGAGCACGGCGCGGTAGAGCGGGCGGCCATCATCGAGGATGCGCTCCTCGAAATCGGCGGAGCCAGGATTGGAGGTGAGGCAGAGCACAAACACGAGCTTCTCCTCGTACTCGAAAAAGGGTTCGAGCGAATCGAAGCCCATGTAGGGAGCTACCGTGATGGCATCGAACGGCCATGCTTCGAAAAAGGCCTTCGCGTACTGCCGACTCGTGTTGCCGATGTCGGCGCGCTTGGCGTCCGCGATGCTCAGGCACTCCGGAGGAATATCCTGAAGCGTCGCTTCGAGATCGCGCATTCCGGCAAGTCCGCGCGATTCGTAGAACGCCGTATTGACCTTGTAAGCAGCGGCGTGATTGGCACTCGCCCGGATCACCGCGCGGTTGAACTCAAGCACCGGCCGCTCCATCGAGCGGAAAATCGCCGGGATTTTCGACAGCTCACTGTCGAGACCGACGCAGAGCATCGACCGGAGCGCGGCGATCCTGCTGTTCGTCTTGTTTTTTGCTGAACTCATAAATGATGGAAAAAAAGACTAAAAAATTATCGGATCAGAATCCGCATTGTCGTCAAAATATAACTGTTGATTTTCGATTGCTGAACAAAGTTCGGCCAGCGCTTGGCATTGCTGCTGCCGGTGATCGAGAAACTATTAGTCAAAAGAATATATTAATCCAACAGAGTTATGTATCTTGTGAATCCGAACAATATGGTGTATTATTTTCATATTCTGGCCCACTGGAATCCCTCTGGCTTGTAAAGTCCCTGCAAATTCCGCGCCCGAAGATCGGCAACGATCCCTATGAATCTCTTTTAATTATGAGCGTACTCGATGGCAGACAACCCATTCAAACTGAACAATCCCTATAATAACGAGCCGGAGAACAACGGATCACGGAAGCCCCGTTTTTCGATATTCTACTATATAGCGGTCATTTTACTGATTATCGGCTTTCAGCTCGCTTTTTTCTGGTCAGGCTCGACCCGCGAAATCGCCTACAGTGACTTCCGTAAACTGATCGACCAGAACAAGGTTGAATCGGTCAGGCTCGCTCCGGAAAAAATCTACGTCCAGCTTAAGGTGGACTCTCTTTCCACGGCAGCCAGCAAGCCCTCCGGGCAGAACACTCCCGCATTCCGGATGCCGGGCAAAGACTCCTCGAAAAACGAGGTAACGGTCAATCCCCTGCGGGACGAGCAACTGATTCCGCTTCTTGAATCGAAAGGCATCCACTACGAAGCCACGCCAGGCAGCGGCTGGATCAGCGAGCTGTTGCAATGGATTCTGCCCTTCGGCCTCCTCATCGGCATCTACTTCTTCATGTTCCGCAGAATGGGCGGCCCCGGCTCGCAGTTCATGAACATCGGCAAGAACAAGGCCGCGCTCTACGAGAACCTCGACGAGCACACTCGCATCACCTTCAAGGATGTGGCTGGTCTGGACGAGGCTAAGGCGGAGGTGATGGAGGTGGTCGATTTCCTCAAGGATCCGAAAAAATATACCAAGCTCGGCGGCAAGCTGCCCAAGGGCGTGCTGCTCGTCGGCCCTCCCGGCACCGGCAAGACGTTGCTCGCCAAGGCGGTCGCCGGCGAGGCCGATGTGCCGTTCTTCAGCATCAGCGGCTCGGACTTCGTTGAAATGTTCGTCGGCGTCGGCGCGGCGCGAGTGCGCGACCTGTTCAAGTCGGCCAAGGAGAAAGCGCCGTGCATCATCTTCATCGACGAAATCGATGCGGTCGGCCGCAGCCGAGGCAAAGGCTTCATGATGGGCGCCAACGACGAGCGAGAGAACACGCTGAACCAGCTCCTTGTCGAAATGGACGGGTTCGCCACCGACAAGGGGGTGATTCTCATGGCCGCCACCAACCGGGCCGACGTGCTTGACTCGGCGCTGCTCAGGCCGGGCCGCTTCGACCGGCAGATCGTGGTGGACAAGCCCGACCTGAAAGGGCGTATCGACATCTTCTCGGTGCATACCAAGAATCTCTCGCTCTCGGATGATGTCAACCTCAAGACGCTCGCCTCGCAGACCCCTGGTTTCGCCGGCGCTGAGATCGCCAACGCGGCCAACGAAGCGGCGCTTCTGGCGTCGAGGCGCGGCAAGCAGAGCATCGAAATGAAGGATTTCGAAGATGCCATCGAGCGGGTCATCGCCGGTCTGGAGAAAAAGAACAAAGTCATCAATCCGCGCGAGAAGGAGATCGTCGCCTATCACGAAGCCGGTCACGCCATCGTGAGCTGGATGATGCCGGAAAACGACCCGGTGCAGAAAATTTCGATCGTGCCCCGTGGCGTCAGCGCCCTTGGCTACACACTGAACATTCCGCTCGAAGATCGCTACCTGATGACCCGGACTGAACTGGTAGCGAGGATATGCGGTCTGCTCGGCGGGCGCATCGCCGAGGATATCGTATTCGGCGAGATTTCAACCGGCGCGCAGAACGACCTGGAGCGAGTGACCGAAATCGCCTACAACATGGTGGTCGTTTACGGCATGAGTGAAAAGATCGGCTACCTGTCGTTCCTGGAAAGCAACAATCCTTACACCGGCGGCCCCGGCATCGACAAGAAATACGGAGACGAAACGGCACGGATGATCGACAGCGAGGTCAAGGCCATTGTTGAAGCCGCCCGCAAGCAGGTTCAGCAGATGCTTTCGGACAACCGCGACAAGCTCGAAACGCTCGCCCGCGAGCTGCTCTCCAAAGAGGTCGTGCAGTACTGCCGGATCGAGGAGATTCTCGGCAAGCGTCCGGCAGACAAGTTCTCCGAACACCTCGCCCACGACTGCCACAACGGCGTCGATGTGGCGGCTCCGCAACGCCATGCCGAGCCGGAGGCGGCGGCGACCCTCCCTGAACAGCAAACGGCGACAGACCCGGAGCAGAAGGAGCTGGAAGATGCGGTCGAAAGGCTCCGGCAGTCCAGAAACCTTTCGTCGAACTGAGCGCAAGTGGCGGAAAAGCGGATTCACCTCATCGTCAGCGGTCTGGTGCAGGGCGTCGGTTTTCGTATGTTTGTCCACCGCGAAGCCTCCGCCCGCAGCCTTTCGGGATGGACTCGAAACCTGCCGGACGGTACGGTTGAAGTCGAGGCGCAGGGCAGCGCAGGGCTGGTGGACGAACTGCTCCGGCAAGCCCGGATCGGCCCGTCGCGATCCGGCGTCACATCGATCAAAGTCAGGGAAATAGAGGTCGATGCATCCGAAACGGAGTTTCGCATCCTGGCCTGAAGCTGCTGAAAGAAAAGCGGGGAAAGAAAATAGAGTGAGAGAATTGGTGGGTCCCGAGGGAGTCGAACCCCCGACCTACTGGGTGTAAACCAGTCGCTCTAACCAACTGAGCTAGAGACCCATGAAAAAGGGCTGGCAGTATAACACATTTTCACCAGATAACAAACCGAATCAGCCAATTACTCGCCGGAGCGTAAGGCGTTGTTTGTACAGCGCGCCGAAAAAGCATAAATTCAGGCCGTTTCAAATTCAGGACGCCGCCCCGAAAGGTGATGCTCCCGACCCCGAAAAGCCGGGAGAGGGCAATACGTTTTTCAGCGGTGCTTTTTTGTCCCTCTTCATGCCAATGACTACACCATGAAATCCTTATCCATTCTCGGCAGTACCGGTTCCATTGGACTCAGCACGCTCGACGTCGTCCGGCGTCACCCCGAAAGGTTTTCGATTACGGCCCTTGCCGAGGGCCACGACGTAGAAATGCTGCGCCAGCAGATCGATGAATTCAGGCCATCGCTGGTCTCGGTGCGTGATGAGGCCTCGCGTGAGCGCCTCAAGGGAATGCTCGGCGAGCACAAGCCCGAAATTCTCTGCGGCCTCGACGGAGCCACCGAGGTTGCCGCCGTCGATGGCGCCGACATGGTGGTTTCGGCCATCGTTGGCGCGGCTGGACTGGTGCCGACCGTCAGGGCTATCGAAGCGGGCAAGGACATCGCGCTGGCCAACAAGGAGACGCTCGTCGTCGCCGGTCAGCTCGTCTCCGATCTGGTCAAAAAGCACGGCGTCAAGCTGCTGCCGGTTGACAGCGAGCACTCGGCGATCTTTCAGTCGCTGGTCGGCCACCGCAAGGAGGATATCGAACGCATCATTTTGACCGCGTCGGGCGGCCCGTTCCGCAAGACCTCCGCCGAGGAGCTTAAGAACGTCCGTCCGGAGCAGGCGCTCAAACACCCGCAGTGGTCGATGGGCGCCAAAATCACCATCGACTCGGCGACGCTCATGAACAAGGGACTCGAAGTGATCGAGGCGCACTGGCTCTTCGACATGCCCGCCGAGAAGATCGGTGTGGTGGTGCACCCGCAGAGCATCATCCACTCGATGGTGGAGTATATCGACGGCTGCGTCATCGCCCAGCTCGGCGTGCCGGACATGCGCGCGCCCATCGCCTACGCCCTCGCCTGGCCGGAGCGCTGCGAAACAGGCATCGGCAAGCTCGACCTCTCGAAAGTCGCCACGCTCACCTTCGAGGAACCCGACATGGAGCGCTTCCCGGCGCTGCGCCTGGCCTTCGACGCCCTCAAGGCCGGCCAGACCTGGCCAGCGGTGCTGAACGCCGCCAACGAGATCGCCGTCGCGGCCTTCCTCGACAAAAAAATCGGCTTCACCGCCATTGCCGACACCGTGGACAAAACCATGCAGGCGCACGAAGCGTGGACTCCGGTCACGCTCGAAGAGTACCTTCAGGCAGACCGCTGGGCGCGCGAAACGGCAAAACAGCTTATCGGATAATTCCGGGCAAAACATCAAGAAACAACCGGTTGAACCGCACCCATTATGGAGCTACTGAGCACGATTTTCTACTTTATCATCGCAATCTTCATTCTCGTCACGGTCCACGAATTCGGGCACTTCATCACGGCGAGGATGTTCGGGATGCGGGTTGACCGGTTTTTCATCGGCTTCGACTTCTGGGGCATCAAGCTCTGGCAGAAAAAGATCGGCGATACCGAATACGGCATCGGAGCGTTTCCGATCGGCGGTTACGTCAAGATCGCCGGCATGATCGACGAAAGCATGGACACCGACCACGTGACCGAAGAGGTCAAGCCCTGGGAGTTCAGGGCCAAACCGGTCTGGCAGCGCCTCGTCGTGCTGGCGGGCGGCGTCGGCATGAACATGGTACTGGCCGCGGCCATCTTCATCGGCATCACCGGCATGTTCGGTGAATCACGCACCGCCATCAGCACTCCGGCTTACATCGAGCCGAACTCGGTATTCGCCGGGATGGGCATGAAGAGTGGCGACCGGCTGGTAGCCGTCAACGGCCAGAAGCTTCAATACTGGGAAGAGGCGCTCGATCCCGAACATCTCGCTTCCGGAAAGCTGCAATACACCGTCGAGAGGAACGGAGAGGTGCTGACGCTCACGGCTCCCAAAGACATTTTATCGAAGCTCAACGACAACCAGGCGCTCGGCATCCGGCCCGCCATGCCCCCGGTCATCGACCAGGTGCTGAACGGCGATCCGGCCTCGATAGCCGGCATCCAGCCGGGTTCGCTCATCACCGCCATCAACGGCGCACCCGTCACCGACTGGTCGCAAATCGTCGCTATCATCTCCGCGAGCGCGGGCAAAAAGCTCACCATCACCTGGATGCATCTGAAAAGCGCGACCGACGAGCCGCTGAATGCCGAACTCATCGGTAAAAACGGCGAGACCTTCACCACCGTGGTAGTGCCAAACAGCTCCGGCAAAATCGGCATCTCGCTCAAGCCGACCATCGAGAGCGAACGGATCAGCCTGTCGGCTCCGCAAGCCATATCGAGCGGCCTGAACCAGACCTGGAAAGCCACCGCGCTGACCGTGCAGGGATTCGGCAAAATCTTCAGCGGCAAGGAGGACTTTCGCAAATCGGTCGGCGGCCCGATCAAGATCGCCCGCATCGCCAACCAGAGCGCCGAAGAGGGGCCGACGAGCTTCATGTACTTCGTGGCCATGCTCTCCATCTCGCTGGCCTTCATCAATATTTTGCCCATTCCGGCGCTTGACGGAGGGCAGTTCGTGCTCAACGCCATCGAAGGCATCATGGGCAGGGAGATTCCGTTCGAGATCAAGATGCGTATTCAGCAAGTCGGCATGAGCCTGCTCTTGATGCTCTTCGCCTACTTCATGATAAACGACCTCCTGAACCCCTGATTCCGGCGGCGACGCGCAACCATGTTTGACAAGCTTCAGTCCATCAAGGACAAATTCCAGACCATCGAGCAGCAGCTCTCAGACCCGGAGGTGGTCTCCGACCAGAATCGCTTCAGGAGGCTGAACAAAGAGTACAGCGGCCTGAAGGAGATCGTGCGAGCCTACGACGACTGGAGCCGCGCGAAACGGCAGCTCAACGAGGCGCTCGCGATGCAGAAGAATGAGGAGGATGCGGAGATGCGCGCGCTCGTCGAACAGGAGGCCGCCGAACTTCAGGAGCGCTTGCCAGAGCTTGAGCAGCAGCTCAAAATCCTGCTCCTGCCGAAGGACGAGGCCGACAGTCGCAACGCCATCATCGAAATCCGCGCCGGAACCGGCGGCGACGAGGCGGGGCTGTTCGCCGCCGACCTCATGCGCATGTACCAGCGCTACGCCGAGCGGCGGGGCTGGAGCTGCCAGACGCTCGACGTGAGCGAAGGCTCAGTGCCCGGCAGCCTCAAGGAGGCGGTGCTCGAAGTAAGCGGCCACGACGTCTATGGCATCCTCAAGTTCGAGAGCGGCGTGCACCGCGTACAGCGCGTGCCGGAGACCGAAACACAGGGGCGCATCCACACCTCGGCGTCGAGCGTCGCCGTCCTGCCGGAGGCCGAAGAGGTGGACGTGGAGATCCGCAAGGATGACTTGCAGATAGACACCTTCCGCAGCGGCGGCAAGGGGGGCCAGAACGTCAACAAGGTCGAGACCGCCGTCCGGATCACGCACGTGCCTTCGGGCATCGTCGTGGCCTGCCAGGAGGAGCGCTCGCAGCTCCAGAACCGCGAGCGGGCCATGAAAATGCTGCGCGCCAGGCTCTACGACATCCAGATCACCGAGCAGCAGCAAAGCCGCGCCGACCTGCGCCGCTCGATGGTGACCACCGGCGACCGGAGCGCTAAAATCAGAACCTACAACTTTCCGCAGTCGAGAGTGACCGACCACCGCATCGGCTTCACCAGCCACGCTCTGCCGCAAGTCATGCAAGGCGAACTCGACCCGCTCATCGAAGCGCTGCGAATGCACGACCAGGCCGAACGATTACAGGCCGAAACCGCCTGAGCGCACTCCCCGTGATACCGCCGACGCATGTGCGCAATTTTGCCGGGAAGTCACTATATTTTCATGGTTCGCACTGATTGCGACCCACGGAGCGAATCGGCTCATGCCGACCACCTGACCATTTTTTACAACCAAAGGATACCAGATCGCTCATGCGTCGATCACGCACGAGCCGGAGATAACGATATGCTGGAAATGACCGCCACAGGCAAAAGCAAAGGTCAATGGGTATTTTACCGAAACTTCGACGATACCGTTGACTATCTCTCCGACCAGCCGAGAATTCTGGCCTTCAACCCGTTCTGCCACAAAGTCGAGCCGCTCGACCGCGACGATGCCTACCGCTGGCACTTCCGCGTCACCGATCCGCAGAACAACCCGTTCGACGTGATCTTCAACATCCAGCAGGAAAACGAAATCCTCGTCGATCTGCCCGACGAAGTCGCCTCGATGGACCCCGAAGAGATGAGCGACGAAATGATCCGCCAGTTCACGGTGGGCCGCAAAATCATCTGGCGGCCCTTGTCGCAGAACAAAACCTTCGCCATGCCCGACAAGTACCTCTTCGAGGGCAAAGTCGCCGCCGACATGCTGATCGCGCCTATGCAGCAAGAGCGGACAAGGGTCGATTTCGACCTCCGGGTCAACGTCGCGTTTCTGCTCTATCCGGCCTTCCGCATCGTGCCGGAAAAGGTGGTGCGCACCATGGTCAGCACCGGCATGTCGCTCATCATGCAGACGGCGACCAACCACATGTTCCAGAAAATCTCGAAAGATTTCGGCAAGATCCGCAAGCTCTGAGGCAGCCCAGTTAACCGCCACAACGACCATCGCCAGTGACTAAAGAGTCGCAACAGGTATCGCCGCTCCGCCGGTTTTCGGCCTCGATCATCAGCGTGGCGCTCCTGATCGTTTCGGGCACCTCCGGTTACATGTACCTCGAACACATGAACCTGCTCGACGCCCTGTACATGACGGTCATCACGGTGGCGACGGTCGGCTTCAGCGAAGTGCGCCCGATGGACGATGTGGGCAAGATTTTCACGATGGTGCTGATCGTCAGCGGCACGGGCATCTTTTTCTTCACCCTGACCAATGTGGCCGTCTTCTTCGTTTCGGGCGAGTGGAAGGAGCATTGGGAACTACAACGCAATGAACGCATGCTTCGGAAACTGAACGACCATTTCATCATCTGCGGGTACGGCCGCCTGGGGGGAAGCGTCGCCGAAGAGCTCCGGACGAAGTCGATCCCCTTCGTGGTGATCGACAACGCGATCGACAACGTGCTCCGCGCCCGTGACGAGGGGTTCCTGGCCATCAAGGGCAACGCCGCCGACGAAGAGGTGCTGGCCGATGCCGGGTTGCACCGGGCCAAAGGCCTGATCGCCGCCGCGGGCAACGATGCCGAAAATGTTTTCATCGTCCTGACAGCCCGCAACCTCAAGCCGAACCTGTACATCGTGGCGCGGGCGGACTGTGACGAGTCGGAGAGCAAACTCCGCAGGGCGGGCGCTGAAAAGGTGGTAATGCTCTACCGCTCGGCGGGCAAGCGCATGGCCAACCTCCTGACCGAACCCGAACTCGAAGAGTACCTCGACGAGCTGAGTGACGCGGGTAACCTCAACCTCAGAATCGCCCAGTGTCTGGTCGCTGAAAAATCGCCGCTTGTCGGCAAATCGTTTCAGGAGGTCGATCTGTACAACAACCACCGCATCAACGTGGTCGGCTACAAGCTGCCGGGCGGCGAGCTGCACACCACGCCGCGCCCGGCGGAGATCATCCAGAAAAACGGCACGATCATCGTCATCGGCCAGGGCGGCGACCTCGAAATGCTCAACAAGCTGGCCCAGGGAGAAGAGAAAAAATGACGAACCTGCACGAACTCGCAGAATCGCGAAAGAGCGTCCGGGGCTACGACCCGAATCGTCCGGTCGCGCCGGAGATGCTCGAACGGGTGCTCGACGCCGGGCGGCTCGCGCCGTCGGCAAAGAACCTCCAGCCGTGGAAATTCCTGCTGGTCAGCTCGCCAGGGATGCTGGCGGAAGTCCGCTCCTGCTACGAGCGCGACTGGTTCGCCGAAGCGCCGCACATCCTGGTCGTCACCGGCGACCGCGAGGCCGCGTGGGTGCGCCCGTCGGACGGCTGGAACTCGCTCGAAACCGACCTCGGCATCGCGATGGATCACCTGATTCTCGGCGCGCACGACGAGGGGCTGGCCACCTGCTGGATTTCCGCCTTCGATCCGGCGAAGCTGCGCGAAGCGCTCGGCCTCGACCCAACCGGAGAGGTGTTCGCCATCACCCCGCTCGGCTACGCCTCCGCAGACGCGCCGACGCGCCCGAAAAGCCGCAAGCCGCTCGACGAAGTCGTCCGTTACCTTTAAACCGGAAACACCTTATGACAACGCGCCATGCCGCAGCCATCACCCTTTCGTTGCTGCTCACCATACCGGCAGCGCCAACGCTTCAGGCGAAGCCTTCCGCGATTCCCGTCTCCAGCGGCAACATCGAGAGCGACGCGCTGCTGCCCGCCAGCATCCGGCTCGACAACGTCATGGTGACGCCGGACATTGTTTATTCGACGCAGACTGGCTACCGCCCGCTGCTGCTCGATCTGTACCGGCCCGGCGGCGAAACGTCGCGCCCGCTCGTCATTTTCCTCCATGGCGGAAGCTGGACGACCGGCTCCAAACGTGAGGCGGCGCACTTCGCCGACTTCCCCGCCGTACTCGCAACGCTGGCCGAACGCGGCTTCGCGGTCGCCTCGGTGGACTACCGGTTGAGCGGCGAAGCGCCCTTTCCGGCAGCATTGCAGGACGTCAAGGCGGCCATCCGCTTCCTTCGGGCCAACGCCTCGAAGTACGGTATCGATCCGGATCGCGTCGCCGTCTGGGGCGCATCGGCAGGCGCGCATCTTGCCGCCATGAGCGCGTTTACGGGCGAAGATATGGAGTTCGATCCGCCCGGCATGGAGAACACCGGAGAGTCCGACCGCGTGCAGGCCTTCGTCGGCTGGTACGGCCCGTACGAGATGGAGGCCATGTTCAAACAGGCCGCTGCTGCGCCCACGCAGCCGAGCGAGCCTGCCGCGATTGACACCGCCGGGCCGCTCCGCTTCTTCGGGTGCACCACGGCAGGCTGCCCGCCCGGCCTGATCGCCAAGGCCAGCCCGGTCAACTATGTGGACAAAAACGATCCGCCGACCCTGCTCATCCACGGCAGCGCCGACGCCACGGTGCCCCCGGCACACTCCGTCGAACTGAACAAACGCCTCAAAGCGGCAGACGTCAACACAAAGCTCATCATCATCGACGGCGTCAGCCACGACTGGAGCGGCAAAGACCAGCAAGCCACCGCCAATGCCTCGCGCAAAGCCCTCGCCGCCACCTTCGACTGGCTGGAAAAAACGATGCTGAAGGGAAAGTGATCGGCGAGATTTAGAAGAAAAGACTAAAAAAACAGAAGGGACGAAAAGGACAAGCAAGAAAACGCAGCGATGAACCCCCCCCGCCCTTTGGCGCTTCGCCTCTGAAGCCGGGCATTGGGGTCATGCGCTCGCGGATGCCGCCCTGTTCGAGGAAATCGTTTTTCAAGGCTTGCACTTGCACCATTGGTCAGCTTCAGCTCCGTCTCCTTTGATATTCCCAAAGCCATGTTTCCCTCGATGATATTCTGCTTCCCGGAACGGGCCACCATAAAAGCGCCGTGTAAAAGAGACGGTTGCGTCATCAACAATCTCGGACTTTTGA
The DNA here is from genome assembly GCF_004118635.1 of Chlorobaculum sp. 24CR. Classification (GTDB taxonomy): domain Bacteria; phylum Bacteroidota; class Chlorobiia; order Chlorobiales; family Chlorobiaceae; genus Chlorobaculum. The sequence goes on from NZ_SDGU01000013.1 coordinate 26,415, forward strand.
TAAGAGGGCATAGGCATAAATTTTTGTTATCCATTTCCGCCCCTTCAGTCATTTCCGTCCTTTCTGTCTTTTGCCTCTTTTTTCCACCTCTGCAACGGACAGCATCGACAGCTCTTTGACAATCTCCCCCCTCGACCTCATGATCGCCGCCCGCGCCGACGCCATCGACGCAACGCTCGTCACCAGAGACAAAGCCTTCGCCCGCATCCCGGACGGCCTCACCGTCAAGAGCTGGACCGACGGCAATGGGTGAACGCCAAACGCCAAGCCACGGGGCTCTCGAACAGTCCTGCCGCAACCTGCTCAGTATCATATTTTTTAGATTTTTCGGAAACCATCTCGAATCACCTTCGCAATGAGGCTACGGCGCTGTTTCAAGAATTCTTCGTACGTCATCAAATGCCAATTCTCTGACAATGCGTGCCAGTATCGAACAGATTTCCATTCATCATCCGTGTAGCGGCCCTTGAATCTCTATGGGATATATTCCCCGAAGCTCTGCTTCGTTAAAGATAAAAGTGTAATAATTGAGCACATATATTCATAAAAGTCATAATGTA
>NZ_SDGU01000099.1 GCF_004118635.1 Chlorobaculum sp. 24CR
TAGTTGCCAAGCGTACCGTTGATGGCAATCGCGGTTGCGGTGTTGATCGACTCAAACACAGCGCCGCCAATATTGGCACCAACACCAGAACCAACAGCGCCAGAGACGTCGATATTTCCGACAACCACGCCATCAGTACCGGCACTTGGTGAGCCAAGAGCAGCACTCAAGCCGACGACTGGCGTCACAACGGTGGCAAGCAACGGGAACGAAGATGCCTGGTCTGCGGTGGCGGTGGCAATTGCCAGATCGCCTTTCACGGCGTAAGCAGGCGCAGTAGCCGTCGCTACAGCAGCAAGGATATCACCGGTAGTCACGTCCACGGTCGTGCTAAGATTCGGCGTAATGGTTGTGACATCATTATCCTGATAGCTCATCGCAGTGTTCATGATCATGCTGGAAATGTCATTGCCATCCGGCACGGTACCACCATTATATGTACCACCGTTACCGGCGAAAGAGGTTCCGCTGAATCCAAGTGTCGCAACGGCTACGAGCGATGTGATGATTGTCTTTTTC
>NZ_SDGU01000100.1 GCF_004118635.1 Chlorobaculum sp. 24CR
TCATTATGGCAATTGACATCAATGGCATGAGCGTCGAGACGGACGAGAATGGCTATCTGGTGAATCTGGATGACTGGACCGAGGATGTGGCGGTGAAGATCGCCGAAGATGAGGATATCACGATGGAAGAGAGCCACTGGGATTTGGTGAAGTTTCTGCGGAACTACTACAAGGAGTACCAGATTGCGCCTGCCGTGAAGGTGCTGACCAAGGCGGTTGCGAGCGAAAAAGGGATGGACAAGAAACAGGCGTCGGAGTTCCTGTACGCGATGTTCCCGAAAGGCCCGGCGTTGCAGGCCTGCAAGATTGCCGGTCTTCCCAAGCCGACCGGCTGCGTCTGATGCGAAACGACTGAGGCAAACCCACAACGAATTGACGGGCGATCATCGAACGTGGCCGCCCGTCACCAAAGTATCTGAGAACCAAAGGAGGCAACATGGAAGGTGCTAACGACAGCGCTGTGAACGAGTCGTGTCATTGCGGCGGGTGCGGATCATCGGGCAACGGCAAGTTCCTGAACGAAACGCCGATGCTCGACCAGCTTGAAAGCGGCCCGTGGCCCAGCTTCATATCGGGCTTCAAGGAGCTTGCGGAGCGGACAGAGAAACCGATGCTGCGCGGCGTGCTCGACCAGCTCGAATATTCCTACAACACCAAGATGGGCTACTGGAAAGGCGGCCTGGTGACGGTTGACGGCTATGGCGCGGGCATCATCACGCGCTACTCGATGATTAAAGACAAGTTCCCCGAAGCCGCCGAGTTCCACACGATGCGCATCCAGCCCGCTCCGGGCCTGCACTACAACACGGCGATGCTGCGTGAACTGTGCGACATCTGGGAAAAATACGGCAGCGGCATCATCACCCTGCACGGCCAGACCGGCGACATCATGCTGCAAGGCATCGAGCAGGACAAGGTTCAGGAGTGCTTCGACGAGCTGAACCAGAAAGGCTGGGATCTCGGCGGCGCGGGCGCTGGCATGAGAACCGGCGTATCGTGCATCGGGCCAGGCCGTTGCGACAACGCCTGCTACGACAACCTCAAGCTGCACCTCGACGCGCTCAAGTACTTCTCCGGTCGCGTCCATCGCCCCGAATGGAACTACAAGCTGAAATTCAAATTCTCCGGCTGCCCGAACGACTGCACCAACGCCATCATGCGCTCCGACCTCGCGGTGATCGGCACGTGGCGTGACGCCATCGACATCGACCACGACGAGGTCAAAGCCTGGATCGCCGAAAAGGGCGTGGATGCCCTGGTCAACAACGTCATCAACCACTGCCCGACCAAAGCGATTACGCTCAGGGACGGCGACATCGCGATTGACACCGGCGACTGCGTGCGCTGTATGCACTGCATCAACGCTATGTCCAAAGCGCTCTCGCCCGGCAAGGAGAAGGGCATCGCGCTCTTGATGGGCGGCAAGAACACGCTGAAAGTGGGCGTGAACATGGGATCGCTCATCGTGCCGTTCATGAAGATGGAGACCGACGAAGACCGCGAAGCCTTCCTCGAACTGATCGAAGAGATCATCGACTGGTGGGATGACGCGGGCCTCGACCACGAGCGCATCGGCGAAACCATCGAGCGCGTGGGGCTGAAGCAATTCCTCGACGGCGTTGGCATCGAGTACGACATCAACCAGATCTCGCGTCCGAGGGACAACCCCTATTTCAAAGCCAAGTACTGACAGCCGCGACTCTGGACAAAGCAACAGAGCGGCGACGAAATAACAGCACAAACTCAGTCGTATCGGCTCTCCACGAAAGGAGCCGGTGCGCTTCAACCTACAGGAACGAGCATGAGCAGTCAGGAAAGAACCTGGAAGACCATAGAGTCGGGTCCGCACACCTACGAAGAGGCGCTGCATCCGGTGGTCAGGAAAAACTACGGCAAGTGGAAATACCATGAAATCCCGAAACCGGGCGTCTTGAAGCACGTGGCCGAGAGCGGCGACACCATCTGGACGGTTCGCGCGGGCACGCCTCGCCAGGACACCATCGATAAAGTACGCCTGCTTTGCGACGTGGCCGACAAGTACAGCGACGGCTTCCTGCGCTTCACGGTGCGCAACAACGTCGAGTTCCTGACGCCGAACGGCGAGAACGTCGAGCCGATGATCGCGGAACTCGAATCGCTCGGCTTCCCGGTCGGCGGCACCGGCATGTGCGTCTCGGCAGTCTCGCACACGCAAGGCTGGCTGCACTGCGACATTCCGGCCACCGACGCCTCCGGCGTGGTGAAGTCGATGATGGACACCGTTTATAACGAGTTCAAGGATATGCAGATGCCCAACAAGGTGCGTCTTTCGACCTCGTGCTGCTCGATCAACTGCGGCGGCCAGGCCGACATCGCCGTCGTCGTCAAGCACACCCGTCCCCCGCGCATCAACCACGACCACCTCGTCAAGACCTGCGAGCTGCCGAAAGCGGTCGCCCGCTGCCCGGTCGCCGCGATTCGCCCGACCGTCGTTGACGGCAAAAAGACGCTCATGGTTGACGAAGCCAAGTGCATCTGCTGCGGCGCGTGCTTCGGCGCCTGCCC
>NZ_SDGU01000101.1 GCF_004118635.1 Chlorobaculum sp. 24CR
GCTTGCCGTAATAACTCGTGCGATTCACATCGACCAGTTGGCATTGCGTCGAGACCGGTAATGGCTCCTCGCCGCCGATCCAGCTTTTACGCTGCTTCACAGGTAAGGCCCGACTTTTTTTTTAAGCCAGTCCAACTGCACCTTGAGCCGACCGATTTCGGTGTAGAGCTTTTCAGGATCCGAGGACGGATCGACTGGTTTCGGCCCTCGCTTTATATCGAAGATTCCGGGCGCATTCTCGAGCAGTTCCCGTTTCCACAGGCCGACCTGGGACGGGTGGACACCGAACTCGCTACCGATTTCGTTCAGCGTTTTGTCGTTCCGGATTGCCTCAAGCGCGACCTTGGCCTTGAACTGCGCCGTGAACTTGTTGCGTTTCTTCTCGCTCATAACTTGACCTTGTTTTCAGCCAAGTTACCACCTTAAACCGCTGTCCGAAAATCGGGGACCACTATAC
>NZ_SDGU01000102.1 GCF_004118635.1 Chlorobaculum sp. 24CR
GAAAAAGACAATCATCACATCGCTCGTAGCCGTTGCGACACTTGGATTCAGCGGAACCTCTTTCGCCGGTAACGGTGGTACATATAATGGTGGTACTGTACCCGCCAGCACCGATGTTACGAGCATGATTATGAATGCTGCGATGAGCTATCAGGATAACGATCAGATGACGTTCTCTCCTGACTTGAGCACGACCGTGGACGTGACTACCGGTGATATCCTTGCTGCTGTAGCGACGGCTACTGCGCCTGCTTACGCCGTGAAAGGCGATCTGGCAATTGCCACCGCCACCGCAACTCAGCAGTCTTCGTTCCCGACGCTTGCCACTGTTGTGACGCCAGTCGTCGGCTTGAGTGCTGCGGCTCTTGGCGCCGCAAGTGCTGGTACTGATGGCTTAACTGTTGGTGCTATCACAGTATCTGGTGATGTTGGTTCTGGTGTTGGTGCCAATATTGGCGGCGCTGTGTTTGAGTCGATCAACACCGCAACCGCGATTGCCATCAACGGTACGCTTGGCAACTA
>NZ_SDGU01000014.1 GCF_004118635.1 Chlorobaculum sp. 24CR
AGTCAAGGTCGAGAAATTGAGTATAAAAAGTTGCATTCACAGCAGCTCCAACTCTTCTAAATACCTCGAAGCTCTGCTTCGAGGATCCTTTATTAATCCGGAAGGCCTGGAACTCGATGAAATTCACAACCGACTGGAAAAGAGCTTTGATATGGGGTGCCTTTTCAACGCCGATCAAGCCGGGGTGCCTGAAGTATTTTTATTTAATGACGAGGAATATTCTTTGAACGCTGATGACCACTGCTTTCATGAATACGACTCTGTTGAAGCCATTGATGCTTCCAGAGAGGATATTGATTTGCAATCTCGTTCGATTGGCGAGTTTGTGACCGATGTTGAAAACTTTTCTCGTAAGGGTTGGGCAGTATTTGATCCGTGGGAAAAGTCATTTAGTACTTCGATTTTCAACCGATTTCCCGGACACCCAAACCCTTGAGATATTTATAGGTGTTATCATAAAATTTTGGCATCCTTGTCGGGTCCTCTAGCGTTCCTTCTGGCACAAATATTACCATCCCTTGACGAGCGCGAGTTAGCAAGACCCTGTAGGCATTTTTCTGATATATTTTTCGAGATTCACTTTTAATGTTTTGCCATTTGTTGCCTCGAAAAGAATAATGTTCCCAGCCTTGATTTCCATAACGGAAATCGCCATCCCACGAAACACAGGCCCAATCAAGCTCAAGACCTTGAACGTGAAACTCAGTGGCAACATCTTCCAGATAGTAGGATGATCGAATATCATCCTTGCCGTCAAGAAACCATTTTATGTGATTTATTGGAGAACGCACATCAATGGCATAGGGCTTGAGGCGTTGAGCCTGAGACGATACAACCATGCCGTAACGCTCAGAGCCTCTTGCCTGCTCTTTAAGCCATGCTTTTGCGTGATCAAGGTTTCTTGTGAGAACTATTGGATAACGCTTTTGAAGTTTTTGATAAAGAACTGCAGCTTCATCGATTTCACAGTCAAGTAGCGCTTTGACGAACCTTGAAACAGTTTCTGCTCGAAATGAGCGCATTGAAGTCGCGAGGTGAAGATTATTCTGAAAATGGACGTTCTTTCGCGTTTTGATTGAAGACAGGATTGTGTCAGCTTCATATTCGCTATCAGTCAGTGCAGATGAGATATAAATGTGCCAATCGGCATACATTTCCCTGAGGGCTTCGATCCATGCTCTGATACCGGCTTCTCCAGTGTTGATTTCCTGCCCGCCGCCGACAAGACAGACAATCACTGCCCAGTCATCCCGACGATCCATGCAAGAAATAAGATATTCGGCTTCTGATACCTCAAAGTCAAAAACACCTTTTTTCTGGCTCATGAATAATGCCGTTTGCTCTTTGTTCCATGCGCGTTGTGCCTCGTCAAAAAGAGCCACATGCTCAACCGGTGGGCGTTTGTCGCTCTTTTGGCAATCATCACGAAAGTGGTGGACATTTTGAATAAATGCCTTTACTCGTGCTTGCGCCTCTGCTTTCTTTATTTTTTTCCCACGCTCCAGCCATTCCCGTAGAATAGTATCACGAGCAAGCGCTTCACGAAGAATATCCACGAGTGGTTTGTTGCCAGAAAGAAAGACGCTATACAGTTCGCTTTGTTCATCGCTGTAACGGGTAGCAATGTTCAAGCCAACAAGAGTTTTTCCTGCTCCCGGTACGCCGGTTACAAAACAAATTGCTTTTTCTTTTCGATCTCTTGCTTGATCAATAATTCGAAAAAGCTGTTCTGAGGTTTTCGTAAGGTTAATTGCTCCGGCATCGTTCCTCGATATTTCGGCAACACCATGACCTGCATAAAGTGCTCTGGCAGCCTCAATAATAGTCGGTGTTGGTCGATACGCGGCCTCAGACCAGGCTTGTGGATCAAATGGTATTTCTGGAAAATGCCGTACAATCTCTTTGAGAGTAGTTGTGAAAACGCTTGCATTAGTGCAAACAGGTTCATATAGATCATGAACCCTTCGATGTGGACACAATGCCAAAGGAATCGCGGGGGCCTTTGTTGCAACTAATACAGGGATAACCGTTGCATTGTGGCTGGCTTCGTGAAAATATTTCAGATCGAGTGCATAATCATACGATTGGTCAATATCTGCACTGAGATATTGAGTTGCATCGATCTTGAATTCAATAGCTATAATAATGCCGTTGAGCAGTAAAACTGCATCGATTCGTCGGCCCATACGAGGTATGTTAAATTCGAGATGCAACCAGCCGCGTTGCCCTCTCAAGGCTTGACGAAGCATCGTGATTTCTTTGAACCACGCATTTTTTTGAGTTGGAAGATCGGCAAAGGTACTGTTCAACGCGAGTTCTCCAATAACTTGCTCATCGGGTGTCTGTAGAAAAACGTCTATGCTTGCGCTGTACCATGACCGATTCATAATTCCTGGGTTGAGGGGTTGAGCGCTCAAAAGCGGTTTGTGCTACTCATAAGTGCAGATTCTTTTAACAAATTATAGGCATTTGCTTCACTTTTGGCAAGGATCGCTGGCGGCAGGTGCTTGCGGAGGCACAACGCATTGAGCAAAAACATCTCCTTACCATCGAAGCTTCTATCTCCAGAAACCAGACAGATGAAATGGCGGCTTGGAATGTGCAGCTTGTTTTACCCCGCAGTATTCATGAGACTTACACCTTGCAACAGCAAAACTGGCTCATGAGTATCTCTGAATTCACAAGCCTTGTACTGCAAAAGCAAAGTGAAGTTTGACTTCATCATCGACAGTTATCTAAACCAAACCGCGCTGCTCGACGAAAGCTACGTCATCACCCACCACGCCGACACGGCAAAGGTGGTCGAAGCGATCAAGAAGGGACTTGAGGAGGACGGCATGGGCGACCTGGTGCGGGAGATCAGGTCGAGCGACAGCGCGTTATCATCCGGCCCGCGCACCGTGCACCGCCGCCCGAAATTCGCCCGAACGCAGATTTATCTGCCGCTGGTGCTCCGCGTCGAAGGAACTGACGTGCGACCGCTACGCTACGAAGAGGACATCCTCTCGGCCATCGAGTGGCAACAGATCGACGTCGAGCCGCTTGCCGCCAAAATTCCGGACAACGCCAGCGCCGCCGAACAGCAAATGCAACGCATTCGCCTCGTCGATTCAGGCGGCGAGCGCATCGTCTCCGAAGCGGTCGGCGCATCGCAGGAGCGGCTCGTTTTCGACACAGCCTACGCCGTGCGCATGATTTCGGACATCGTGCCGAACGCCTGGTGGGCAAGCGACATCGTCGGCGATTTGCTTGCGGCGCTGCGGGCGCGGGGATTCAGCGACGCGGCGCTCGGCCAGATTTCGGGTCTCATCGTCGAAGAGCTGCGCAAGTGGCTCGAAGAGGTGCGGACGGACAAAGCCGAAGCAGTGTTCCGCCACGAAGTTGCCGAAGGGCGCATCCAGTTCCGGCTGCGGGCCGACGGGCGCAACTGGCAACTCCCCGACACGGCGGAAACCTTCGAGCCGGAAGGCGCGGATCAGCTCAACGGCACGAACGGCGGCCCGCTCGAAAAGAGCCTCTTCTCCCCCATCTACAAAGGCGACTTTTCAAGCAGGGACGAACGCGACGTCGCCATCTATCTCGACGAGCAGAAAGCGCTCTCCTGGTGGCACCGCAACGTCGCCCGAAGCCACTACGCCGTGCAGGGTTGGCGGCGCGAAAAGGTCTATCCAGACTTCATCTTCGCCATGCAGCAAGCCGAAGGCAAGAGCAAACTCGTCGTGCTCGAAATGAAAGGCAGCCACCTCGCCGGAAACGACGACACCGAGTACAAAAAAGCCGTCCTGAAACTCATGACCACCGCCTTCGCCGAAGAACCCCGCCAGCGCATCGGCGAACTCGAACTCGTCCACCAGAGCGGCCCGACCGTCGAATGCGATCTGGTTTTGTTCCCCGAATGGAAAACGCGATTACCGGAGCTGATGAAGTAAAATTCCAAGGCATAGCGGTTTTCACCCGTCCATAACCTGAAACAGAAGCAACGCTTCGGGTAGTGTCAAGTCAATACCAAACAGTCTGTTGTATTCCCCGTCATTGCGAGCCGCCCGTATCCGAATCGATACCGCACCTGGACCTTGAACATGATTATTCAGACAAAAAAAATCATTCTCGATTGTAGGGACGGGTCTTGTGCCCGTCCTCTTCCTCTGTCTGTTCATGGAAAGCCGCATCGCGGCGCGGCAATCCATACAGAAGCAGCGAAATCAACAAAAGATGGATCGCCACGTCCCGACAAGTCGGGACTCGCGATGACGAATATCCGTCATTTTTTTCTTGACACGCCACTAGGGGGCTACGAACGTCTTGCGCAGAGCGTTCCGAACTTGATCGGGCGCTTGTTACTACGGCCATAGTAACTCGCAAGAATAAGCCTGAGAAAAATCTGTCATTCTGAATGACGCGAAGCGAACTCATGCTTCAGCACCAAAAGCTTTCGGGAAAGAATCCATCTTGTTGCAAAAAAAGAGTTCTGGATTCACACGACAAGCCGGGACAGAATTATCATCAGCGAAAGCCCCTGAACAGCCAGGAAATGGCGCCTTTGGTGGCTGTAGGAATAATCAGCTTTCAGTCCTCCGTTTATGAATGTTTTTTCCCGAAGAATCTGATATTTTTGCAACGATGTCGTTACACACATGCCTTAAACAGTGCTGGAATCAGACCACCTTTCGTGTTTATGAGGAATACCGGAAATAACCCAATTGCACCTTTACGACCTGACAGCCGATCAGAACAAGCACTCTCTGCCACAACCTCGCCACCCTGTTCCCGGTGCTGACCCAACCATGATCGCGACCGAAACGAAAACGGCCCGCCGGTACATCATCACCGGCGGGCCGGGCAGCGGCAAAAGTACGCTCATCGAAGCGCTCGAAACGCGCGGCCACCGCTGCTACCGGGAGGTTTCGCGCGAGCTGATCCGTCGCGAAGCGAGGCGTCCCGGCGGCGTGACGCCCTGGAACGACCTCGAAGCCTTCGCCCGCCTCGCCTTCGCAGAAATGCTCCTTCAGCACGACCACGCCGCCGAGGCTGGCGAACGCTGCTTCTTCGACCGCGCCATCCCCGACATCTTCGGCTACCTCCGGCGCAGCGGCCTCAGCGTCCCCGCCCACTACCTCGAAACCCACGCCCGATGCCGCTACGAGCGCACGGTATTCATCCTCCCGCCGTGGCCCGAAATCTACATCAACGACGCCGAACGCCCGCAAACCCTCGCGGAAGCCGAAGCGCTCCACGACGCCATCCGCACGGCATACGAATCGCTGGGCTACGAGTTGATCGAAGTGCCGAGAATGCCGGTTAATGCGAGATGCGAGTTTGTACTGGGGAGTTTGTGTGGATGAAAGAAGGACGGAATCGAGTGTGCCCGTTGACTTTGACTTCACTTCAGAAGAGCGAGCAAGTCTTTGACCTGGGCTGTCCTTAAAAAAACTTCCTCGATCGTTTCGTGCCGGACGCCGAAATCATCGTGTTCGGCTCCCGGATTCACGGCACGGCCAAACCCTGGTCATACCTCGACCTCGCCATCAAGGCCAAATCAGCGCTCGACTGGAAACTGCTCGCCGAAATCAAAGAAGCATTTCAGGAATCCGAACTGCCTTTCAGAGTCGATATTCTTGTTTGGAACGACATTTCAGCCGCATTCCGAAAAGCGATAGAAAGCAACGGCTACGAGATAATGCCTTGTAATCTGAGGTAGTTGAATCATATTTTATATCTATAACTTATTTCCTTCAACTTCTCGTTCGCTCATCAAAGCACGATCGGATACTACGCTCATCCGCAAGTGTAATGCAGGCGTAAATTAGCCTAGGCTCATAGCTTTGTTATACCAGTGCGCTATACACTGATTTTATTTTTTCCTTCATTTCTTCGCTTAAAGAAAATCCTACTGAGGTTATATGATTCAATGCAACATAAGGCTTACTGCTGCCACCTTGTGGTAGCCCTAACTCTTCTTCAATATCATTGACTAACACAACAGAACGCCCAATTTCACGCATAATTTCTTTTTCAATCTTTTGAGTAGATGTATTTGCTGAAGCAATTGCATCTTGGCCTTTACTTGGCTGATGATCCCGATCATAGACGGCCACATATGGAATCATGAATTTATTTAAAAGCTTTACATAGAGCGGAATATTGTCTTTTGAGCCACAATCAATAAGCGTGTAATCATATCTAAAAACCCCTAGCTCTTTAGCCAGCAAAGGAAATACCGTTTTTTCTGTGGCCCCTTCAACCAGAATAACTTTGCTGGCAAAAAATAATTCCGCCCGATCTGGATTTATCCAATATGACAAATTAAAGTCTTTTTTTGCATCACCTTCAAATAAGTCATCAGTACATTGCTTTATCTTGGTTTCATCAGAACCATTCTCTTTTGCAGCAATGTATATCGACTTGTATTTTTCAACATCAATCAATCCGCTTGAATGGGTACAAAGAATCACTTGGCTGCCGGTTTCAGACAAATGTACAAAAGAATCAAATAGCGACCTTTGTGCCTGCGGATGCAGATATAGCTCGGGCTCTTCAAAAATGAAGTATCTGGAATTTGAAGCTTTTCTCGCCCCGTCATTTTCATCGTTAATATTCACTGCAACAGAAATAGCTCTTTTTGCAACCACCTGTATTAATGCAACTGTTAAAGCTCTCTGTAAGCCATGGCCTTTTCTCTTAATATCCGTCCTTACACCATCATCAACCCACACTTGAGTATTAGCCTTGAAAACGCTTTCGATATCTGGAGAGCTTACTTCAATATCAATTCTTGCGTTCCAAGAGTCTAGCTCTAATGCCAACTCATTTTCAAAATCTTCAAGTTGCTGAGGTCGCTTTTGATTTTCATTGCCATCTTTGTCCTTTTTATTCAGTGTTGCAAATAGCTTTCCAAGATTTTCTTTTGTAGCCTTCCACTCTTCGTTGGTTTCTGACATTAATGCGACAACATCTGCATACATTTTTCCAAAGACGCTTGAATCCCTTGATGTGAAGTCATCGGAGGCCTCCTTGACAGCAGGAATAAAATACACTTCTCCGAATATTCCAGTAGCAACAGATTTAAGACCCAGAAAATTTGTGGTTTCAAGCTCGAAGCTAAAGCTAACGGAATCCTTGTATTTTTCAATATACGCAGTTTGAGCATCAATGATGTTTTGCTTGGTTATTCTACCGCTATCTGGAAGATAGGGATTGAATGGAAGACCGCTGGCAATTTCCCTTTTTGCGTATGCGGCCGCATTAGCTTCTTGCAACCATTCTTCGGTTGGATTTTCAATATAGCCACGATATTCAAAGCTACCGCCTAAGAAAGCCGTTTTTCTAACTACAATTTTCCCTTCAGAAGTTAGATACTTTTTGAAAGTTGTCTTATCGGCATCATCTATACTGCCAAATTGCAGTTCAACAAACAATTCTGTAGTGCCACGATAAAAGTCAAGAGTCTGATGCTTTATCTCACCGAAGAAAAACAATATGGACGACAGTAAGTTCGATTTACCGTGATTATTTTGTCCTATTATCACCATTAAGTCATGTGCTTTGATGACTTGATCCTTTAGGGATCTCCAATTGTTTATGGTAACTTTTTCTATCTTCATGGTTCATCCATATAATCCATAACGTTTAGTCTGCGCGGCACTCCAACAATCGGTGAAACTGGTTGCTGGAGTGCCCCGTTTGAAGTACTTTTGGCCGTTCTACCACTTCTTTGCAAAATTGCTTTTTACGGTGGTGGAGATATAAGAATTTAAACCATGCCCCTGAATTGCCAAGGCTTTCATTCTTTCAACGATCGCTTTACCTGGGCTGACATGGTTATAGAGATAGTTGCGATGAGTTCCTGATTTGAATACTACATGGATTGAATCTTCGCCTAATTCGTAGGAAAGGACATTTGAGTTACCGCCGAGATTCTTGTATGCCGTCATATCAACCTCCTTTTATTTGTGGCCCAACATTGTTTAGGCTGATCTGCCATATTCTGGAAAAGCAAACAGCCTCTTCCTGTATCAAACAACCAAAAATCACAATCACAAACCAGCCTATTGTTCAGCTCATTCGACAATCCGTCTCGGGAGGGGTACTGCATAAGCTCGACGGCGAGGCTTACGCTTTCTATGTACGAAGAATCACGGTATTTATCAAGTCCCGGCCTTCCGGATTTCTGGCTGGCAGGCAGAAAAATAGCAACGCCTCTCTCGTCACCGTTCGCCTGCCTGACGCTGCGGATCGGGTCGCGTCCAGCCTGAAAAACGGCTTTTCTTATGGATTAACAATTATGTCACATAGAATCAGCATATTTTTTCTATATTCGCTCGCCGTAAAAAGTTGATGTTTTGGCGGAATTTTACCACTGCGGTACGCCATGCCGCCAGAAGCTCCGGCATAACAATTGATGAACGCAATGCCTTTTCGATCCTGCCTTACATCCCTCGACTTCCGGTCGGGAACCATTTTCGGTTCGCCGGAGCCATCCCATCCGGAACTCCTAATTCACCTCACAACCATTCATGGAACCAAGAATCATTGATATTACCGAGCTTGCGCTGCGCGACGCCCATCAGAGCCTCATCGCGACGCGGCTCGGCATCGACGACATGACCGGAGCCTGCGCCGACCTCGACGAGGCGGGCTACTGGTCAATCGAGTGCTGGGGCGGGGCGACCTACGACGCCTGCATCCGCTACCTGAACGAAGACCCCTGGGAGCGGCTGCGCACCTTCAAAAAGCTCATGCCGAAAACCCCGCTGCAGATGCTTCTGCGCGGCCAGAACCTGCTTGGCTACCGCCACTACCAGGACGAGGTGGTCGAGCGCTTCTGCCAGAAATCCGCCGAGAACGGCATCGGCGTGTTCCGCATCTTCGACGCCTTGAACGACCGGCGCAACATCGAAACCTCGGTGCGGGCGGTCAAAAACGCGGGCGGCCACGCGCAGGGCACGATTTCATACACGGTCAGCCCGATTCACACCACGGCGCTGTTCGTCGATCAGGCGCGGCGATTGCAGGAGATGGGGGTTGACTCGATCTGCATCAAAGACATGGCGGCGCTCATCAAGCCGCAGGCGGCCTACGAGCTGGTGCGCGGCATCAAGGAGGCGTGCGGCCCGGAACTGCGCGTTCACCTGCACGTCCACGCCACTACCGGCGTCACCCTCGTGAGCCTCATGAAGGCGGTCGAGGCGGGCATCGATTGCGTCGATACCGCCGTCAGCTCGATGAGCCTCGGCCCCGGCCACAACCCGACGGAGAGCTTCATCGAGATGCTCGAAGGCACCGGCTTTGCGACCCGCGTCGATATGGAGCGGGTGCAGCGCGTCAAGCGCCACTTCATGAACGTGCTCGAACGCTACAGCGAGTTCCAGTCGAAAGTGACCGGCGTGGAGACCGAACTCTTCAAGAGCCAGATTCCCGGCGGGATGCTCTCCAACATGGAGAACCAGCTTCGCCAGCAGGGGGCGGGCGACCGGATGCAGGAGGTGCTCGACGAGATTCCGCTCGTGCGCCGCGACACCGGTTACGTGCCGCTCGTTACGCCGAGCAGCCAGATTGTGGGCACCCAGGCGGTGCTGAACGTGCTGATGGGCCGTTACGCCGTCCTGACCGGCGAATTCGCCGATCTCATGCTTGGATATTACGGCAAGGGGCCGGGGGAAAAGAACCCGGAGGTGGTCGAAATGGCGCATCGGCACGCCGGAAAGCAGCCGGTCACCTGCCGTCCCGCCGACCTGCTCCAGCCCGAATGGCAGAAGCTGCGCTCCGAAGCGCTCGCGCTCGAAGGGTGCAACGGCTCCGACGAGGATGTGCTGACCTATACCATGTTTCCGCAGGTCGCGCCCAAATTTTTCGCCACCCGCCACGAAGGGCCGCGCAACCTTGGCCGCGACCCGCTCACCGGCGTCTCCGAAACCCAGCCCGCGGAGGGGCACCAGGGCGCCATTACCGGCCCCATCACCTATGCCGTGACCCTGAGCGGACGGCAGCACAAGGTGACGGTGGCCCCATATCAGTAATTATAATAATCGAGTGATGCAGGAACATATCAAGAGCATTGAAGAAAAAATAGAGGAACTGAACCGGAAGCGGGAGAAGATTCAGCTCGGCGGCGGCCAAGAGCGCATCGACAAGCAACATGCAGGCGGAAGCCTGACGGCTCGCGAGAGGATCGCCGTGCTGCTCGATCAGGACAGCTTCCTGGAAAGTGGCCTCTTTGCCGAGCACCGCTGCACCAACTTCGGAATGCAGGGCAAGCCCATGCCCGCCGATGGCGTGGTGACGGGCGCGGGCAGCGTGGATGGTCGCCTGGTGCATCTGGCGTGTCAGGATTTCACCGTCGGCGGCGGCTCGGCGGGCGAGGTGCACTGCCGGAAAATCGTGCAGATGATGCAGGCTTCGCTGAAAACCGGCTCGCCCTTCATTGTCGTCAACGACTCCGGCGGCGCGCGCATCCAGGAGGGGATCGAAAGCCTCTCCGGCTACGGGCAGGTTTTCTATAACAACGTCATGCTGTCGGGCGTGGTGCCGCAGATTTCGCTGATCTGCGGCCCGTGCGCGGGCGGAGCGGCCTACAGCCCGGCCTTGACGGACTTCATCATCCAGACCAGATCGGCCTGCATGTTCATCACCGGTCCCTCGGTCATCAAGGCCGTCACCGGCGAAGAGGTGACTGCCGAAGAAATTGGCGGCCCGTCGGCGCAGATGAACATCTCCGGCGTGGTGCACTTCGTAGCCGAGGATGACCGAGACGCGATGGCTATCTGCCGCCGCCTGCTCTCCTTTTTGCCGTCGAACAACCTCGAAGACCCGCCGAAGTGGGACGCCGAGGAGGTGATCCTGCCGGACAAGTATCTGAACTCGATCATCCCGGTTGACTCTCGCCAGAGCTACGATGTGCGCGACGTCGTCGCACGGCTTGTGGATCGGGCGGACTTCATGGAGGTGCAGGAGCACTTCGCCCGGAACATCGTGATCGGCTTCGCCCGCATTCAGGGGCGCTCGGTGGGCATCGTGGCCAACCAGCCCTCGGTGATGGCGGGCGTGCTCGACATCGACGCCTCCGACAAAGCGGCGCGGTTCATCCGATTCTGCAACGCCTTCAACATTCCGCTCGTGACGCTCGTTGACGTGCCCGGCTTTCTGCCGGGCGTGGAGCAGGAGTATGGCGGCATCATCCGCCACGGCGCGAAAATGCTCTTCGCCTACTCGGCGGCCACCGTGCCGAAAATCACCGTGGTGATGCGCAAGGCGTATGGCGGCGCGTACCTGGCCATGTGCAGCAAGGATCTCGACGCCGACCGCGTGATCTCCTGGCCCACCGCCGAGATTGCGGTGATGGGCGCCGAAGGGGCGGTCGATGTGATTTTCCGCAACGAAATTCGCAAGGCGGACGATCCGAAGGCCAAGCGGCAGGAGCTGATCGCGGAGTACAAGGAGTCATTCTCCACCCCCTACGCCGCAGCTTCCGCCATGAAGGTCGATGACGTGATCGAACCCGCCGAAACGCGGCGCTACCTGGCCATGTCGCTCGACATTCTGCACTCAAAACGGGAGTTCAGGCCGCAGAAAAAGCACGGTCTGATTCCCCTCTGAACCTGAAACGAACCTGAAAACATGAACGAACAGGAAATAAAAGAGACAGTACGCGAGCGCGAACATCAGGAGATCACGCCGGAGCTGCTCATGATTATGTCGGTCTCGATAGCGGCCTACCTCGGCAAGAACGTACGCATCCGGCGCGCCCGGTTCATCAGCGAACATGGGCCGAGTTCGTGGTCGCAAATGGGCAGGGTTTCGATCCAGTCCTCCCACACTTTCAGCATAAAACAATAAGGAACCAAAGTCGTGCAGTTAAGTCTGACTATAGATGGGAAAAAATATGTGGTGGATGTCGAGGTGATCGAAGGCGAGGAGGCGCGTATGCCCGCCTCGTTCCCGCAGCCGGTCTCCACGATCCAGTCCCGGAACCCTGAGCCGCCGCCCGCCGCCCGGCCCCAACCGGCCAAGCCGATGGCGGACAATCTGCCGGATGAAAAGGTGTGCCGCAGCCCGATAGCCGGTATCGTGAACCGAGTCAACGTGCAGGTAGGCCAGAAGTTACAGGTCAACGACCTGCTCGTGGTGCTCGAAGCGATGAAGATGGAAACCAACATCACCGCCCACACCGCCGGAACGGTCAAAGCCATCATGGCCACCCCCGGCGAAGCCGTAAAAAGCGGCCAGGCGCTGATAGAGTTCGAGTAGAGATGAAGCAAAGCCCCGGCGCAAATGGAGTGCCGGGGCTGAAAGAGTGGCTGGTGAGTCGGGAGGCAGTGTATCTTGGGCAATGTTGGCATGGATAGCGTGATGTTATGATTCTCAAGCCATATGTTCGTGTGCATGGCATTGTTAGCCGTTCATGTTTCTTTCAAACGTTTCCATCAGCATTTCCGGTAGCCTACGGTAAAGAAAATGCATCTCTTTGCTTCCACCAGTCATTTCTCGCATTATTGGATGCTCGAAGGAAAAATCCATAACTCGCCTGAATTGATCAAGTGCCTCTTGCTTTTCCTCCAGAGCACGACGTGAACGAAGGATGTTGATGGTTTCAATACCGGCATCGTAAATCCACGGAATTTGACCTTTTAGGAGTCCCAACGCTATTTGAGCTCCAACATATCCATTGGTTTTTGACAATGACATGTGCATCAACTCGTCAAGCATTATCGGATGGAACTTTCGAATCCGACGAAAACTCATAGGGTCATCAAGCCTTTCTGTACGGTCAAGTAGCGCTCTAAGAAGATTACCAATTTCTTCAAGATTGGAACCTAATGATCCGTCAGGGTTCCTTATCAATTTCTGATTGATTCGAGAAAGGTCCAAAATCTCTTCTAGTATTTCCTGAGCTTTAGGTGACTGAAGTTCAGTAGCGCCTTCGTTATCGTCTCCGGATGTCTCAGTATCGCGCAAATTATTTAGTTCGTCTTCAAGTGTTGGATACCAAACGTCAAATGCTTTGCTCAAACGTTCAGATGTCAATCCGTCTTTTTCGCATGCTTTGTTCAGGGTTGTAACAAGTTTCTTTAGGTCCTCTTTCTCGAAAATCGTTGATTGGAATTGAAGGATGGGACCATCCACCTCTGATCTCTTAATGTTGAACAAAAAAGGGCTGACGAATGCCTTGTCCATGGTTTTTGATAAAGCCCCCGCCTCGAATGTGAGCCATGGAGCATTAATGTTCTCCCGTGTTACGCATAGGATACCAAAAGTAGAGTCTGACAATTCCTTCGCAATATCCGTGCTCCATCTGGCACCTTTGTCGATATCCTCAGAGGAAACGTAAGGAACTATTTCCTGAATGACGGACGGCAACCAATCACGAAATACCAGCGCGACTTTGTGGCTTCTTGTTCCTGACCAACTTAAGAATACCTTCATAATTTATCTCCTTGGCTAACAGTGATTATATGGTTTCCGTATAAGACCCTACGGATATTTATACAACAACAATCAACAACCTTTATTTTTAGAATTTAGCATCTAACCCATCTTTTATACGTGGCCTTACTCGGATCGGCCTAAGAATCCTCTTCTCATAGCCCATCGACGGGGCCGCATACCCCTTGAAGGGCCTTGACTGAGAGTGCGAGTGTAAAAAGCGTGTTTTTGACATTAGCATACCTCAACAATTCCTGTGCTGTACAAATGCCACCGAAAGCCCGCATGTCCGGCGTGAACATAGCGATAAAATAATATCGCAAAATGAGCTAATACACAAACCTAACTCTCACGTTACTGCCAATATGATCGGCATAATATATCCGTTCCGACAGGGTGTCGTGAATCTGGATTGCCGCGTCGCTGCGCTTCTCGCAATGACTGACAAATAAACGAGTTACCATTCCATTCTTCCCCTTCAATAAAACGGATTCAGCAATTTGAACAGGTCTCGGCGTTTTCGGTTGTGCGCGACGACGTCGGCGAGGAGGTCGGCTCTGTGCTGTTTTCTGGCGGTGTAGCGCATGAAGGTGTCCACGAACCAGGCGTTGTTCATGAAATGCTGAAAAACGTAGCCGGGGAAATAGACGCGGGTCGAAAATTCGCCTCTCCAAAGCTGCTCGTAGCGGCTCAGCGCCGCTGATTCGTCGTTGCGCTCAAGCGCGTGGGCGACCGCTTCGGCGGCGTAGCGACCGGTTTTCAGGGCGTAGTAGATACCTTCGCCGGTGATCGGGTCGATGAAGCTTCCGGCGTCGCCCGCGAGCAGCACGTTGCCACGGCCACGCCGTCCCGCGAAGGAGCCGAAGGGCAGCGGCCAGCTTTTGAGCGTCCCCGGCTCCATGACGGCGTTCTTCAGCCTCGCCGCCGCGAAAGCGTTTTCCTTGACGAAGCTCTCGAACAAGCGCTTCGTGCTTCGCTGATCAGTGAAGCGAGGCAACAGAAACACCCCGACGTTGGCGCGACGCTCACCGGCGGGAAATATCCAGCCATAGCCCGGAAGCATCGCTTGGTCGTAACACAGTTCGATTGAATCGCTCAGCCCCTCGACCCCCGAAAACCAGGCCCGCATTGCGAAGCCCTGCTGGCGCTTGTCGCGATTCCACAGATCGAGCTGTTTGGCTATCGGCGAATAGGCCCCGTCGGCGGCAATGATCACGCCGCCGGAAAACTCTCCTGCGGAGGTGCGGACGCCACGCGCCCGGTCGCCCTCCATGACGAGGCCGGTGACTTCGGTGTTGTCGAGAAAGGTGATCGAGGCGTGCTCCTTGACGCGAGTGACGAGACATTCGTCAAGATCGGTTCTCGCAATGACGTAAGAGCCGCCTTGCAGCGCGCCGTTCTGCAAAATCCGGCCCTGCACCACCGCGCCGCCGGGAGAGACGAAGGTCGCGCCAGTGAAGGCGTTCAGGCTGCCGGGCCGCTGGCGGAGCAGCTCCAGTACGCCCATCTCTTCGAGCAGCTCGGTCGAAGCGGCGGTCACGCCGTCACCGCAAATCTTCTCTCTCGGAAAGCGCGCCTTGTCGAAAAGCAAGACGCGATACCCCTTCCGGGAAAGAGAGAGCGCCGCCGAACATCCCGCCGGCCCGGCTCCCGAAATCACTGCATCGTAGCGCTGCATAGCATCAAAACATTGTGAAGAATTCAGGTTTCGGCTCGCCGGAATCGGTGAGGCTGTCAAAATACGCAATACGCGCAGATTCGTCCACAATGTAAAAAAGCAAAAGGGCTGCTTTGTACGGCAACCCTTTTGCTTTTTTTGTCAATCATTTTCGGAACAGCTTCATCTGCAAAATCAGGAATCATGACAAAATTTCGCTGACGGACCAGCAGCGTCTCACCTCATGACCGACCTGACCATGCCGACATAGTCGGTGGCGGCATCGATATCTTTGATGGCCATGGTCCTTGCGACCTCGCCAATAACCTCCTTGAACTGCTCCTTGCTCACCAGCACCACCTCATCGCCAACATGGATATGAGGGGTTTGAATGCCGCCTGCAATGCCTTCGACAATCTTGAACGGAATGCGCTGCGCCCCTTCGGTGAGTTTTTTCAGCCGGTCGGCTTTGAAAATCACATCGAGGCGCGGCCTGATATAGCCGGCAAAATGAATATCGATCAGTTTGCCAAGGTCCGAGTCGGGCAAGGTCACTTTTACCGCCGATTTCTGAAGCATCTCCTTGAATGTGTTAAACTCATCGGCGGAACCTTCAAAAGTGATTTCGCCCTTCCACTTGATGTTCGCGTTAGCCATTTCAGCCTCCTTCGTTTACGTTTTGATTGTAGTCTGCCGGAACATGGGCTTTTTTACTGAGGTACCCATAAATGTGGTCGCTGAAAAGCTGGTTTTCGGACTGAACCAGCCGTTCAAAAACATGACGCGCGCTCCTGATGATCGACTGCTCCATCGCACAGAAAACCGGAGCCGGAATATCGGCTCGGCCCGACATGAAGTAGTTGGTGCAACCGCACCAGTTCATGCAATAGTTCGTCAGACTGCATGTGGCGCACTCTTCGTGGTGATTGCCGCGCACACCGCGCATGGCGCACTGGCGCGTTCCGTCAAGTCCGCTGTGAACATTGCCAAGCAGAAATGGCGAATGCTCATCATCCCCGATAAAGCGCTCACAGGGATAGATATTGCCCCCGGGAGCGATGCCCCACTCGCCGTCACCCATTGCGCAGAAATCGGACTCGGAATAGCCGCCTTTCAGGAACAAAATGATTTTCGCATCGAAAAGATTGACGGCGATCTCCTGACCGTTCTGGTACGCTTCGATGTACCGGTCAGCGGCTCGCCGGAAAATATCCGGCATTTCGGCATACAGCGATTCGGGCCAATCGGCCTTGATATCGGGATTGAAATGGATGATGTCAAGACCGGATTCAATGAAAAAATTTAGAATTTCAGGAAGCTCGGCAATGGTATCCGGCCCATAGACCGCGTTCACCTGAACAGTCGGCAAGCGCTTTCTGGCCATGGCAAGATTGTGCATGACCGTAGCAAAACTTCCCTCTCCGTTCTGGAATTTTCTCGTCCGGTCGTGAAGAGCCGGTGGCCCGTCGAGACTGAAACAGAGATGCAGATTGTTTTCAGCCGCGAAATCGATCACGGCATCATCGACCAGCGTGCCGTTGGTCGTCATACTGATTTCCGCCTGCGCGCCAAGCTCTTCGGCTTTTCTGCGAATGTACGCCGTTATCTCTTTGACCAGATCGAAACGCAGCAACGGCTCCCCTCCGAAGAGACAAAAACCGGTTGTTTTTCCGGGCGGAGTTCTCTCCAGACCGAAATCAACGCTTTTCATCGCCGTCAACAGCGTCATGTCAGGTTTCGCCGATACACCGGCATAACAGTAATGGCACGCCAGATTACAGCGATGCGTCAAGCTCAGGGTGACTTTCATCGGTTCATTTTGATGAATGGATCAAGACCGTTGTCCACGCCACAACTCTGCGCGGCAGCGGCCTTGCAGCCGCCACGGCACAGGTGCAGGAATTCATCCGGACAATCGATGCACTCGACAGGCAACACCGATCTGAAATCCTGCGCATACGGATGGTGATACATTTCACGGAAACTGTCGCGCTTGATATTGCCCAGAATTTTCGGCGAATGCTCGCAAATACGAACATTGCCGCATGGATCGATGACAAATGCCGAATGGCTTCCGGCAAGAGGGCAAAAGCCGAAATGGACATGCTTGTAGCGCCTGATATCCACAACGCATGGCTCGATGACGACATCGGCCCGAACACGAAAACCGTACTGCTCCGAAACCGCATCGAGAGCCTCCAGATTGCTGGCGATCATCGATGGAGTGACAAAAAGCCCCTTGTCTGCCGAAAGGTTCGCTCCGCCCATATTGACCCGCTTGTAGAGCAGCTCGCTCGCGCCCGACATCATGGCCATCAACGCCGTGGCATGAAGCTCTTGCCAATTGAAAGCCGTGGCGACAAAGACTGCCGAAAAGGGAATTCCGGTGGCGTGTATATCGAGAAAAGCTTCGACAACGGCGTCCCATGCGCCTGGATGGCCGACTATCCTGTCGTGAATTTCCCGGCGGGTGCTCAGAAGAGGAAGTTCATACGTTACGCCCTTGCTGGTCGATTCGATGAATTCAGGCGTCAGGAGGGTGCCGTTGGTGAGCAGCAGAAGATCGATATTGCGGGATTGTATGAACTCGATGATCTCAGGCAAATCCTTGCGCAACAACGGCTCTCCACCGCTCAAGGCAATTCTTTCAACCGGTGTTTCGGCTTGCAGTTTGATGATGACCTCCCTGAGTTCATCGAGCGTCATCTCATCATCGCTGCCGGAATGATAAAGAGCACCGGGCGCCCTCCAGACATTGTAGCAGTAGAGGCACTCGTTATTGCAGCGCCTTGTCAACTCAAAAACAAACGTCGAGGGAAGTAAGCCGGAATCCTTTACCGACCCGTCAGAGATGCTGATACCCATAGCACCATCAGTGTTGGCGTTGGAGAAAACGGAGAGAACTGACAACGGCTAAAACCAACTGCCGAAGCCTGAGGAGAACTCGAAAACTATCAACTGCTTCTGCAAAAATGCCACGAAATAGCGGCGATACCTTGCAAGACCGAGGGAAGTGCTTGAAAAAGAGCGGTATCACAAAGCGTAATCATACCGTTCTTTTTCTCTCTGAAGTTAACAATTAAAATACGCAAACAAAACATCAAATAGACAATCCCGACCTCCGGAAGCTTATGCTGGCCGTTCGTTCACTGCCCGCCGAGAGCGCTGAGGTAGCGGTGTGTATATATCTTGTCGATTTTCGAGAGTTCGGTGAGCTGGTCGAAAAAGATCGCCGGAACGCCGTAGCGCTCGCGGATGCGCTCGATCATCGACAGCCACAGATGCGCCGTCATCTCGGCGTCGGCCAGCGCGCGGTGAAAGCGCCCGGTCTGCGCAATTCCGGCGTGGGCGATGAGCGTCTGCAACTTGTGGTTGGGAGAGTCCTGATAAATCCGCCGCGACACCAACAGCGAGCAGCAGCAGTCGCCCTGGTAAGCCCGGCTGGCCCGCTTCAGCTCGGCGTCCAGAAAACGCCGGTCGAACGAAGCGTTGTGCGCCACGATGTTGCGGCCCGCGAGAAAATCCGCAAACTCGGCCATCACCGTTTCACACGGCGGCTCTGCTTTCAACATTTCGTTGGTGATGCCGGTGTAGCTCTCGATGAACTTGCTGATGCGAAAACCGGGATTCATCAGGCGCTGGAATCGATCCGCGACCACCCCGTTTTCGAGCAGCACGGCGCCAATCTCGATAGCCCGGTCGCCATACTGCGGCGACAGACCCGTCGTCTCGAAATCGAGCACCACCACGTTACCCGCCAACACTCGCTGCATTCAATCACTTTTTTTAACGTTACGCCAACGAAGGAAACACCTACACAACTTGCCGTTTAATACTCCGGCAACAATAAATGCTCTTTGACTTTCGGTGTTGGGAATCCCCCCTGCCCCCCTTTGCTAAAGGGGGTGACTTCAATGCTGATCCCCCGCTTTGCTGAAGAGGGTGAGTTCAATGTTGACCCTCCCCCCTTTAACAAAGGGGGGATTAAGGGGGGATTCTACTAACGCTTTATTTTATCGATAAACCGTAGACTAAAGTCCGGGGCAATTGTCATGAGTTTTTATCGCCGCAGTAATAACGACAAATACAATAAAAAACGCAACGCTTTGGTCAGAGAGCGGTCACAGACAACCCGTGATTCCGGAAAACGAGTCGATGATAAATGTGGGATTGGCCCCGCGCAGCTCCGCCGCCGAATGGTTGCCGTAGGTGACGGCGCAGGTATCGGCGCGCGCACGCTGGCCCATCTCGATGTCGAACACCGTGTCGCCCACAACCAGGCACTGCTCCGCCGGAACCGCGAGCCGTTCGAGCGCGAGCAGCACCATGTCGGGCGCGGGTTTTCCCTGCGCCACATCCTGCGCTCCGGCGATGCAGGAGAAGTGGTCGAGAATGCCGAGATGCCGGGTCATGGAGAGCAGCCCCTGACGGCTCTTGCTGGAGGCGATGGCCAGGAGGTGCTCCCGCCGCAACAGCTCCAGCGTTTCGCTCACCCCCGGAAACAGGCGCGTCGAGTCGAAGGCGATCTCGTGGTAATAGTTCCGGTACCGCTCGACCGCCGCTTCGGCATCTCCGGCATCGAGGCCGAGACCAAGCTCGATGGTGCGCTGCAACGGCAGTCCAATCCCGCGCCGGACGACCGAGCAGTCGATCTCCGGCAACCCGAAATCCCGCGCCACCAACCGCATCGCCTCCATGATGCTCAGCTCGCTGTCGGCCAGCGTGCCGTCGAAATCAAAAACGATCAATTGATACTTCATCCTTCAATCATCTTCACGATTCGTAATGCTCTTCCTCACACCGTTTTGCGCGGTTCAAGGTGCGTCGTCACGCGGCAATTCGGCACCACCGTTTGCAGATGCGCTTCGATGCGCTCGCACCAGTCGTGACCGACCTGAACGCTCCAGCTCGCCGGAACGAGCACATCGAGCGTGATGAACGCCACATTGCCGCCCAGCCGCGTTTTCAGATTTTTGCAACTCACCTCCTGGCCGCACACCTCGCGCAAGGCGGCGTTGATGGAGGCGATCTGGTCGGCAGAGAGCGCGGCATCCATCATCCCGTCCGCGGTGCGTTTCAGGAGCTGCCAGCCGGTAAAGAGAATGTTGAACGCCACGACAAGCGCGATGAGCGGGTCGATCCACCAGAGGCCGGTAAGCCACACCAGCGCGACGCCGCCAATCACGCCGACCGAGGTCCAGACGTCGGTCATGAGGTGGCGGGCGTCGGCCTCCAGCGTAATGGAATGTTCCCGCTCGCCGACCTTCAGCAGCGTGCGGGCGGTAAGGTAGTTCACCGCCCCGGCAACGGCGGAGACGGCGAGCGCCGGGCCGACCTCGTGCAGCGCCTGCGGATTGAAGAGCCGCTCGACCGCGCTGAAGCCGATGCCAAGCGCGGCGACGAGAATCAGCAACCCCTCGAAACCGCTCGAAAAGTACTCCGCCTTTCCGTGACCGAAGGCGTGCGACTCGTCGGCCGGACGCTCGGCGAGCGTCAGCATCGCCAGCGCCATCATCGCCCCGGCCAGATTGACGAACGACTCCAGCGCGTCGGAGAGCAACCCCACCGATCCGGTCAACCGCCACGCCGCCATTTTCAGCACAATGGTGACCACGGCGGCCGTGATCGACAGCCACACAAAACGAGTGAGCGAATGGTTACGAGGTTGATCGGACATCGTGACGATTTACCGGTTTGAAGCGCCCGAAGGTTCGCGCATGGAACAAGATACGGCCCGAATGACTTATAACCAGCGCATCGGATTCCGACAGCGAAAAAACGCCGGTTTTCGAGAATAGCTCAATCGCCATACGTTCCTCGACGGTGGCATTTCGCGCAGTTCCGGTAGTTCCGGATTCCCTCCCCAAGATGCTCGCGGGCGATGTTGGCCGGAGTATGTTCGTGACAACCGTAACAGGTGTAGCTTTTGTAGTTTGCCGGATCGTTGTGGCAGGTCGCGCAACTCGCCCGGTGGTCGCGGTCGAGCCGGAAGTAGCGGCCGTGGTTGAAGCTGGCCGGTTTCCAGGCTTTGGCGACGTGGCAGGTCCCGCAGTTCGTCCCCGCGCTTGCGTGAAGTCCGCCCATGGGCAGGTCGCGCTTGTGGCACTCGATGCAGCGCCGGGCGGCAGCCAGCTTCTTGTGATCGAAGCTCGCGGGCCGCCATCCGCCGGTCGCGTGGCACTCGCCGCAGCTCCGGCTCGCGAGCTTGTGCAGCTTGTCCTGCGGCTTCTGGGTGTCGTGGCAGGTGTTGCAGTTGGCTCGAACCGCCGCACCGAGACGGTCGTGTTTGAACGCACGAAGCGCTTTTGCTGCCTCACGCCCTTTGTGGTCGGTGTGGCATTCGAGACAGCCGTTCGCGGGCAGCCCCCGGTGGAAAAGCGCCTTGCCCGCCTTTTTCGGCAGGGCCGTTCCATCGACCCTCCTGACGCCGATCTGGCCGGGCTTGTGGCAGCTCGCGCACTGCATGGCGAGCGCGCCTTTGAACGGCTTGTGGCAGGAGAGGCACTCCTTTTCGATTTTCGCATGACCCTGCATCAGGCCTCCGGGATTGAGCAGGCGATCCGGAAATGCCAGCGCGAGGCCGATGAGCACGGCGAGAAATGCGGCGATGATGGCAAGCGGTTTCATGTATTCACATCCAGTTTGCCCGGCTCGAGAAAACAAGGATCGAAGCGACGTGCGCCAGCGTCAGCACGGCAAGGAACACGACGAGCGGCATGTGCATCGTTCGCCACCGGTCGAGCGCCTTCACCGTCACCGAATTCCAGAACAGTTCCCGGTCGAGCGCGTCGTCCGGTGGAGCGTCGATGCCGAGTTGCTGCTTTTTCAGCTTCGCCT
Organism: Chlorobaculum sp. 24CR; assembly: GCF_004118635.1. Taxonomy (GTDB): domain Bacteria; phylum Bacteroidota; class Chlorobiia; order Chlorobiales; family Chlorobiaceae; genus Chlorobaculum. The sequence continues at coordinate 21,914 of NZ_SDGU01000014.1, forward strand.
CGCTCCTGAATTGGCGCACGAGATGCTGGCCGACATGGCCGCTTGCCGTCACGATCATCATGAGCGCCGTGGCGGCCCAGGGCAGCAGCGCGTTGAAATGGATCCCGGAGTGCACCAGTATCAGAAGCGTCGCAATCCATCCCGCGTTGCAGTGAAGCTGGAGAAAGCGCTTGACCGGCCCTTTCGGGATGATCTTTTTTTTGCGCGCCGAATAGATGAAAGAGAGGAGAAAAAAGAGGGTTCCGGCAACGCCGAGGTACCGGCCAGCCAGTTCGAGCCTGAACTGGTGCAGCAGGGAGTCGAGCGCCATCGCGGCGGCAATGAGAAGCAGGTATGAAACCGTCAGCGGGAATGCTTTGCGTATCAGGAGTGATTGCCACATGGTTTTGCCGGGTAACTGTTTTCATGATTTTCCAGTGGAAAAGTTATCCCCGGCTTCCTTAAACCGTCCTGAAAGCAGGCTTAAAAGTGACTGAAAACGCATCCCTCGGCTTCCGCTTTTTCACGACGGGAACGTCAGCTCGAAAGTGCTTCCCTGGCCCGGTTCGCTCGTGACCGAGACAGCGATGGACTGGAGGTCGGCCAGTTTTTTGACGATTGACAGGCCAAGCCCGCTGCCTCCTGTGCCCGCGCTCCGCGACTCGTCCACGCGGTAGAAGCGGTCGAAAATTGCCGGGAGTTGCTCCGCCGGAATGCCGATGCCGTGATCCTCGATGGCGCAGACCACTGCACCGTCCCGACGCAAAATCCGGATTTCGACCGGCGAGCCTTCGGGCGAATACTTGATGGCGTTGGAGAGCAGGTTGCCGAGCATGATCTCCAGCAGCGCGGGATCGGCAGCGACCGTGCCAGGGCGGCTGTCGTGCAGCGTAACCGCGATGCCTTTTGCCGCGCCGACGGGCTGCAAGCGCTCCATAACGGCGTTGACGGGCCGGGCAAGATCGACCTCGGTGATAGCGAGCGTGCCGCTCTCCTTGTCGTAACGGGCCAGCATCAGGAGCTGGTCGATCAGGCGCGCCATGCGGTTCAGCTCCGTAAGGCAGGTGCGGACGCGGCTCTCGTAATGCTCGACCTCGCGCGGCTTGCGTACCAGCACTTCGAGCGTGCCCTTGACCGCCGCGAGCGGTGTTTTCAGCTCGTGGGCCGCGTCGGCGGTGAACTGCTTTTCGCGCCCGAACGCCTGTTGCAGCCGGTCGAGCAGCGCGTTCACCGTCACCGACATCCGGTACAACTCGTCGCGGTTCCGGGGCAGGGCGATGCGCTGGTCGAGGTTCGACTGGGTGATTGTTTCAGCCGTGGCGATCACCTCGTCAATCGGCCTGATGCTCTGCCCGGCAATCAGCCGCGTCACCACGAAGAGCAGAATGATGATGACAGGAAACGAAACGAGGATGATGGTGGACAGGTCGCGCAGCACCAGCATCGCGCCCCGGAGCGGCACGGCCACGACCAGGTAGCCGTTGATCTTGTCGTCGCGGCCCAGCAGCGGAAGCTGGAGCTGGCGCACCGTCGCGCCGCCGACTGTGCTGTTCCGCATGACGGCCTCGCGACTGCCCCGCTCGACGCCGAGCGAGTTCTCGAACAGGCTCGCCGATTTCCTGACGATCCGCCCCTCGGCGTCCGAAAGCTGCACGAACTCGACGTCGAGGTCACGGTGACGACCATGGTGATGCCGTCGTCCCCGGTCGTCGTCGTGATCGACCACATCATCGTCAACATGAGCGTCGCCACGAACAAAACCGCCGAAATCATCGATACGGATATGCGCTTCGCCGAGCGTTTCGACAGCCTCTTTCAGAAGCTCTTCGTCGAGGTGCCGGTAAACGACGCTGTCAACGGTGAAGATGATGGCGGCAAAGACAATCGCGATCAGAAGCGCCGTCGCCCCGGTGTAGTAGAGGGCGATCCTGTTGCGGATGCTCATCGAGGAGAAGAGCTTCGGACGGCCACGCTGGGCGGGCGCGGGGGAGTTGGTCATGCGCCCTCCACGTCCGCTTCGCGGATGATGTAGCCCACGCCACGGATAGTCTGGATCAGGTTCCGGCACCCGGCGGCGTCGAGTTTTTTCCGGAGAAAATTGATATAGACGTCAATCACCGAGGTGTCGGAATCGAAGTGCATGTCCCACACATGCTCGATGATGCGGCTGCGGGTGCACACCTTGCCCTTGTTGCGAAGCAGGAATTCAAGCAGCGCGAACTCCTTCGGGGTGAGGGCGAGTCCGGTCGAGCCATACCGCGCCTCGTGGGTCGCCGGATCGACCGACAGCCGCCCGGCGGCGAGCGGGCCTCCTTCGCTGCCCCGCCGCCGCAACTGCACCCGGATGCGGGCCAGCAGCTCCTCGAAATCGAAGGGCTTGCGGATGTAGTCATTGGCCCCCGCATCGAGTCCGAACACCACGTCTTCGATGGTGTCCTTCGCCGTCAGAAAGATGACCGGCGCTTCGTTGCCCTCCTTGCGCAGCCTCCGGCACACCTCGATACCGCTGATGCCGGGAATCATCCAGTCAACGAGGAAGAGGTCGTAGTCGTTGGACATGGCGAGGTCGAGACCCGTGCGGCCGTCGCTGGCGACATCGACCGCGAAGTACTCCTCCTCCAGCCCCTCCTTGAGGAAGCCCGCGATTCCCGGTTCATCTTCGATAATGAGGATTCTCATGCCGCGATTGGGTTAAAAAACTTATTGCTTGCTCCATCCCGAAAGCTTTCAGGACGGGGTTTATCAATAACGCAAAATAAATCAAGGCATTAGCTAAATCCCCCCTTGATCCCCCCTTTAGCAAAGGGGGGGGAGGGAAATTGAAATCCACCACTTTGGCAAAGAGGAGGCAAAATTGAAATCACACCCCTTTGGCAAAGAGGAACGCACAAATTGAAATCACCCCCCCCCTTTTGCAAAGGGGGGCAGGGGGGATTCCAAACACCGAAAATCGAAGAGCATTTATTGTTGCCAAAGAAATAACGAAGATTCGTCGTCGCGAATCCCGACAGGTCGGGACGTGGCGATCCACCTCTTGGAATATCCGTTGACTCCGTCCGATGGATTGCCGCGTCGCGATGCTGCTTTCCATGAACATGTGCTGTATTGCTGATTGCCATTGACCAGGCATTGCCGGTTTTGATCAGGAGGGCATCCCGACAAGTCGGGACTTGCCCCTGCAATTGAGCATGACAGATTTTGCCCAAAAGAATCATGATAAAGGATCCTCGAAGCAGAGCTTCGAGGTATTTAGAAGAGTTGGAGCTGCTGTGAAGAGTCTGTAAGATAAAGTGTGTAAACGGTCATAGTTTCCTATCATGTAACAAGGAGCAAAACTATGACCAGAAAGAAAGACAAGACCCCGGACATT
>NZ_SDGU01000103.1 GCF_004118635.1 Chlorobaculum sp. 24CR
TGTGAGGCGTGATTACAGCGTGCCGGAGCCAGCCAGCGCGAACGGCAACGGCAACAACAACAAGAAGTACGAGGCGATTCAGTCGAAGGGTGGTGATGGTGAATAAGGTGTGGGTGGTTTGAAAAGGCACTTTGAAAAAAGTATGAAACAGGGTCGCGTGTTCGATGAGGGGGGCACGTACAAACCAGAGTTCCGAAAGCTTGAAGCATGATGACTTCGACTCATGACGGCTGAAGCCGCAATCGGAAAGCATAACCAGTTTTTTAAAGTGCCTTGTAACATTATGAGTTCCACAGCCGCTTGCGCTTTCAACCGCGCAAGCGGCTGTGTTATTTCAGTAGCGTACCGTAACCATTCGGTTGTTGCTATATTTGACTCACTCCCTTAAATTTACCCCTCGATTGGCTGGCTTCGGATTATGCGCGTGTGCAGCCATCGATTCTCTATTTTTCAGAGAGATCGTCCATCCCGGTTAATTTATCCATCAAATCCATTATGAGCAGCAACTCCACCTCACCCGTTCGTGAGTTTGAATACAAGGCTGAAATGAAGCAGCTTCTGGACCTGATCGTCCATTCGCTCTACACCCATCCCGAAATCTTCCTGCGCGAGCTGATCTCCAACGCCTCCGACGCGCTCGGCAAGGCGCGCTTCCGGATGCTCTCCTCCGACGAGGGGATCGACAAATCCGGTGAGCTGAAGATCACCATCACCGCTGACAAGGAGTCCGGCAACTTCGTCATCGAAGATACCGGCATCGGCATGAACGAGGACGAGCTGGTCGCCAACCTCGGCACGGTGGCCAAGTCCGGAACGCTTGGCTTCATGGAGGCGCTCAAGGAGCAGCAGAAGGAGGGGCAGCGCCTCGACGCCAACCTCATCGGCCAGTTCGGCGTGGGCTTCTACTCGGTCTTTATGGTGACGGACGAAGTGAGCGTCGAAACCAAAAGCGCCGAGAGCGGTTCGCAGGGGTGGCGCTGGAAATCCACCGGCCAGGGTTCCTACACCATTGAGCCGGTCGAGCGCGAGGCTCGCGGCACCCGCATTTCATTCACCCTCAAGGAGGAGTTCAGGGAGTTCGCCGAAGAGTACCGCATCGAGCAGGTCATCAAGAAATACTCCAACTTCGTCGAATATCCGATCTGCATCGGCACGCGCCAGATCAACAGCATGACCGCGCTCTGGCAGCGTCCGAAGAGCGAGCTGAAGCCGGAGGAGGTCAACGAGTTCTACAAGTTCATCTCGAACGACTTCAAGGATCCGCTCGACTACCTGCACGTGTCGGTCGAGGGGGCGGTGAGCTTCAAGGCGCTGCTCTTCATCCCCTCCGAAGCGCCGATGGAGCTGCTCTACAACCAGGGCGCGCTCGAAAAACGCGGGCCGCAGCTCTACGTCAAAAAGGTGCTCATCCAGCACGAGTGCCGCGACCTGTTGCCGGAGTACCTGCGCTTTGTGAGCGGCGTGGTCGATACCGAAGATCTGTCGCTGAACGTTTCGCGCGAGCTGGTGCAGGCAAGCCCGGTGATGGCCAAAATCAAGCAGATTCTCACCACCAAGCTCCTCGGCTGGTTCGATACCATCGCCAAAGAGGAGCCGGAGAAGTTCCGCACCTTCTACAAGGCGTTCGGCACGATCCTGAAAATCGGTCTCAACACCGACTTCACCAACCGCGACAAGCTGATCGACCTCTTGCGCTTCGAGACCACCAAAACCGGCGAGGGCGAGTACGTCACGCTCAAAGAGTACGTCGGGCGTATGGCCGAGGGGCAGACCGAAATCTACTACCACTCCGGCAACAGCCGCGCGCAGATGCTCGCGCATCCCAACCTCGAATATTTCAAAAAGCGCGACATCGAGGTGTTGCTGCTCTCCGACCCGGTGGATGTGTTCGTGATTCCCTCGATTTTCGAGTACGACAAAAAGCCCCTCAAAGCGATTGAAAAGGCTGAAATCGACACGAGCACGGTGGAACCTGAAGGCGAGCGCCTCGGCGCGGAAGGCACGGTTGGCGTGATTTCGCTCTTCAAGGAGGTGCTTGGCGACCGCGTTGCCGACGTGGTTGAGTCTAAACGGCTCGTCAGCTCGCCGGTCACGCTGGTGAGCGGCAAGGATGCGATGGACAGCCAGATGGAGAAGATGATGAAGATGATGGGTCAGGATGCCGACATGCCTGGCGCGAAGAAGATTCTCGAAGTCAACACCGCGCACCCGATCATCCGCAATCTCGCAGGCAAGCACGCCGTCGGTCTCTCGACCGATCCGGTCGTGCGCGCGGCGGTCACGCAACTTTTCGAGAGCGCGCTGTTGCTCGAAGGCGACCTCGAATCGGTCTCCGACTACGTCACGCGCATGAACGAGCTGGTCGAGGCGGCGACAAGGGCGTAAAAGAAAGAGATATGGGGCTAAAGCCCATGAAATAATTGTCAGTTCTGAACCCCGGCTTGAAAGCCGGGGCAATTATTGTTCTGGCAAGTAAACTCTTGAAAATTGCCCCGGACTTCAGTCCGGGGTTTATGGGTACCGCAAAATAATTCAGGGCTTTAGCCCGACATCTTTCTTTGATAACTCCTGCGATTTATTGGCTTTTGATGTAAAAAAACGCATTGGCAGGGAATTTGGGCTAAAGCCCGGTTTTGTGCTCAATACAAGTCCCCGGCTTGAAAGCCGGGGCAATTTGAAATGTAAGAGTTCACCATGTCCGGAGGGTTGAAACCCTCCTGAATGCAAGATTGGTTTCTGTGCTTTATTTTTCCAGCAAGTGTCGAGTTGTTCCGGTACTTCGGCTGAATCTTTAATTATTAATTTTTCTATTCGTGAGCCAGTTATCGGAAGTAGAACTGCGGCATGTCGCCGGATTTCAGAAGAACGAGATCACCGAGCACCATATCTACAAGAATCTCTCCAAGCGGGTGGAGGGGGTGAAGAACCGTCGCATCTTCGCCCAGATTTCCGAGGATGAGCTGCGCCATTACAATGTCTGGAAAAAATATACCGGGCGGGACATCGAGCCGGATCGCTTCAGGATTTGGCTCTATTCGATGATCGCTCTGCTCTTCGGCTTCACCTTTGCCGTCAAGCTGATGGAGGGGGGAGAGCAGGACGCGCAGAAGGCGTACGAGCGCGTGGTGAGCATGGGCAGCGAAATCCGCGGCCTCATCGAGGACGAGGAGGAGCACGAGCAGGCGCTGATTGCCGTGCTCGACGAGGAGCGGCTGCAATATACCGGTTCGATCGTGCTCGGCCTGAACGACGCGCTGGTGGAACTGACGGGCGCGCTGGCTGGCTTGACCTTCGCCTTGCAGAATGCCCGGCTGGTGGCGCTGACGGCGATGATCACCGGATTTGCCGCCGCCCTGTCGATGGCCTCCTCGGAGTATCTCTCCACCAAGGCCGAGCCGGGTACGAAAAATCCGCTGAAAGCGTCGTTATACACCGGCGTGGCCTACATCATCGCCGTGGCGGTGCTGATCGTCCCCTATCTCGTTCTGAATGACATCTACCTGAGCCTTGCGCTCGCCTTTGCCGGAGCGCTCGTGGTGATCGCGCTCTTCAACTTCTATGTTTCCGTCGCCCAGGGCGTGCCGTTCAGGAGCCGCTTTCTCGAAATGGCCGGGCTGATCTTTGCGGTCTCCGGCATCAGCTTCCTGGCGGGGCTTGGCATTCGCTACTTTTTCGGCATCGAGGTGTAGGGGAGGCGTGGACGTGGTTGTGAATGCTGTAGGGGCAACCCTCGCGGTTGCCCTTGGCAAAGGTGGACGTTGTAGATTTGGTGGACGTGGTGGACAAGATTTTTGTCAGCGTTCCAGCGCCGCAAGGAGCGTTTCGATGTTTACTTCGCCCTCTGTGTCGATGTTGATGCAGAGGGCTTTTTCGTCTCCGTCGGGTGGCGTGGTGGCGTGGAGCTGGGCTTCGAGCACGTTCAGATCGGCTTCGGAGGCGTCGCTCGCTGCTTCGTGCCGCGCCCGCACCCGTTCGCGCAGCACCTCTCGCGCGGCGTGGAAGCAGAGGATGCGGCACGGGTATTCCAGCGTTCTGGCCAGGCGGAGGAAGGGCGCTCGCTTGTGGGCGTCGGGGAAGGTGGCATCGACAACGACCGAAAAGCCTGCCGACAGCGCCGTCGATGCGGCGTCGAGCATGGCGGCGTAGGCCTTTTGCGTCGCTTCGGGAGTATAGATGTCGAGTCCTTTCCCGGCGCTGCGTTCGAGGCTGCCGATGCCGAAGAGCCGCTTGCGCTCGACGTCCGAGCGGATGTGGATGAAGCCGCCCGCGTCGGCGAGACGGGCGGAGATCACCGATTTGCCGCTGCCCGACACTCCATGCGTGACGAGGAGCATCGGCGTCCTCTGCCGCGTGTAGCCGAGCGCGAGTTGAATGTAGGAGTGGTGCTCGGCGAGCGTTGTGGCTTTTTCCTCTTCGCCCGACTCCTGCGCGAGGCGGATCGAGGTCACTTTGGCCCGCACCATCGCGCGGTAAACGCAGTAAAGCCGCAGCACCTGCAAGCCGCCGTAGTCGCCGCTTTTCGTGAGCCAGGCGTTCAGGAAATGCCACGCCAGCTCCGGGTGGCCGGAGTGCTCCAGATCCATGAAGAGAAAGGCGACGTCGCTCATCACGTCGATGATGCTCAGGGCGTGGCTGAACTCGATGCAGTCGAAAATCACGATCTTGCCGTCGCGGATCACCATGTTGCCGGTGTGCAGGTCGCCGTGGCACTCGCGCACCATGCCGAGCGCCTTGCGCTCCCGCACGACGCCGCCGAGCCGTCGGTGCTCGGTGAGCGTCCAGTGGCGTATTTTCTCGATCTCGCTCCGCTCCTCGATGGTGCGGGCTACCTCTTCGGTGAGGTCGAGGTTTTCGAGCATCGGCTTGACAATCACCTCTGGCGTACCGAACGTTGCGGCGGGATCGGCTCGCGGAGCTTCGGCGTGGAACGCGGCGATCACTTTGGCGGCCTCATCGATCTGGCGCTTCGTCAGTTCGCCATTGCGCAGCAGGCGGTCGAGCTCGAAGCGCCGGTCGAACTGCACCATTCGGATGACGTAGTCCACCGCCTCGCCATCGCCGCCGATCCGCAGTTTGCCCGCCGACTCCGTGACCGGCAGCACGTCGAGGTACAACTCCGGGCAGAGCCGCCGGTTCAGGCGCAGCTCCTCGTGGCAGAAGCGCCTGCGCCGTTCGAGCGTGGAGAAGTCGAGGAAGCCGAGGTTCACCGGCTTCTTTAATTTATAGGCGAACCGGCCTGTCAGGAACAGCCATGAAATATGGGTTTCGACCACCACGATCTCCGGTTCGACCGGATGAGGATAGGCCTCCGGATGACGAAGGGCTTCGGCTGGCTGGATCATGCTTTTCGCGGGTTTTGACGAGTTGGTTCGTTCACTCCGAAAGCTAAGGCAAAAATTCCGGGATAACCAGTTCGGAGCGTAATGGCATCGTTGCTTTGGCGTCGAGACAAGAGGCGTCATCGCGAGTTTCGACCTGTCGGGGCGTGGCGATCCATCAGATGGAATCTGCCAAGACAGCAAGAGATTGGGCTGAAGCCCGGTTTTTTTGCTGACTGCCTGACCCCGGCTTGAAAGCCGGGGCAATGTGAATGTAAGAAAGTTGAATGTCCGACGGGCTAAAGCCCGCCTGAGTGCAATTGGATTGTTAAGTGCATGCGCGAGCTGGGTATGCTTCTCAGCAATTGCCCCGGACTTCAGTCCGGGGTTTATGGATAAAACAAAATATATCAGGGCTTCAGCCCAACTTCTTCTTTTGGGAGTGATTGCGATTTATTGTTGCCGGAGGAATAAGAGGACGGGCACAAGACCCGTCCCTACAGTTGTGATTTGACATCCAGGCGTTCAAAGCCCATGTGCGGCAGCGTGTCCCGACAAGCAGGGATGGTTCGCAAAGTGCAATTCGTGCCGGACAATTTGTCAGTTGGCTTGACGCTTCGGCGTCCCTTTTGTCTCGAAACAGATGCGGTTCATGGTTTCTCAAAAAAAGTTGTAAATTCCACGTTTTACTGCCAGCCTTCGATTATCGCTTGAATTATCAGCAAATAAGGGCGTAATCGATGATAGAGTTTTCCAGATTCTTTGTCTGCACGGCCCGCTTCGCCAGATGATGGGCAACTTCACCGGAACGGCGCTCCGTTTCTCGCGGATCGTCCTGCGGGATGGCAACGACAAGGCTGATTGCAGGAGAGGCTTTCACTATTTTCGTTCACCACAAGCTTGCCGACTATGAAACAGTTCAGGGATTCAATGATAGCCTTGATCACCGAGACCTCCGCGAATCTGCCGAGCGATGTTCGCCAGGCCATCGCCGATGCGGTTAGCAATGACTCCGCCGATTCTCGTGCAGGGCTGGCCATGTCGGCCATCACGCTCAACATCGACATGGCGGTCGATGGCCTCGCCCCTGTCTGTCAGGATACCGGTATGCCCACCTTTTTCGTCCACGCGCCGAAAGGGGCCGACCTGCTCTCGATGCAGCGCGATATCGAGTCGGCCATCGTCGAGGCGACCCGCACCGGCAAGCTTCGCCCGAACGCGGTCGATTCGCTGACCGGCAAGAACTCCGGCAACAATCTCGGCGATCATGTGCCGGTGATTCACTTCGAGCCGTGGGAGCGCGACGAGATCGAGGTGAAGCTTATCCTCAAGGGCGGCGGCTGCGAGAACAAGAACATCCAGTACTCGCTTCCCGCTGAAATTCCCGGCCTTGGCCGCGCGGCTCGCGACCTCGACGGGGTGCGCAAGTGCATCCTGCACGCCGTGTATCAGGCGCAGGGGCAGGGGTGCAGCCCCGGCTTCATCGGCGTCGGCGTCGGCGGCGACCGCACCAGCGGCTTCGAGCTGGCCAAGAAGCAGTTGCTCCGCTCGGTCGATGACACCAATTCCGACGCGGCGCTGGCCGAACTCGAACAGGAGATTCTCGACAAGGCCAACCGCCTGAACATCGGCCCGATGGGCTTTGCCGGAAAGACCACGCTGCTTGGCTGCAAGATCGGCAAATCGCACCGCGTGCCCGCCAGCTTCTTCGTCTCCGTGGCTTACAACTGCTGGGCCTACCGCCGTCTCGGCGTCATCATCGATCCCGCCGAAGGTTCGATTTCCGAGTGGCAGTATCGCTATCCGGGCGAAATCAAACGCATGGCGCGTGGCGCGGGCATTCCGCTGACGGGCCGCGAGGTGGTGCTCACCGCGCCGATCAGCGAGGAGACGATCCGCTCGCTCAAGGTGGGCGACATCGTGATCGTCGATGGCGAAATGCACACCGGGCGCGACGCCTTCCACCACTACATCATGCACCACGACCTGCCCGAGGGTCTCGACATTCGCGGCGGCATCATCTACCACTGCGGCCCGGTGATGCTCAAGAACGAGGCGGGCGAGTACCAGGTCGTCGCCGCTGGCCCGACCACTTCGATTCGTGAGGAGCCTTACCAGTCGGACGTGATCGAGAAGCTCGGCCTGCGCGCCGTGATCGGCAAGGGCGGCATGGGGCCGAAGACGCTGGCGGGCTTGCAGAAGCACGGCGCGGTCTATCTCAACGCCATCGGCGGCGCGGCGCAGTACTACGCCAAGTGTATCGAAAAGGTGACCGGTGTCGATTTCCTCGAAGAGATGGGCGTGCCGGAGGCGATGTGGCACTTGCAGACGAAAGCCTTTCCGTGCATCGTCACGATGGACGCGCACGGCAACAGCCTGCACCAGCAGGTGGACGAGGAGTCCTTCGCGATGCTCGAAAGCATCGGCAAGGAGGCCTGAGTTTCCGGTCGGACTCAATCAATTTTTACCGGAGAGGCCGCCTTTGCCGCCGCACGAATCGTCGCGGCGAAGGTTGGCCCTGACGGATCAGTAATCACCAACGAGAGTGCTATATGAAAAAAATACGGTTCATGGATGTCTCCTTCCGAGACGGGTTCCAGTCCTGTTACGGAGCAAGAGTCAAAACCGAGGATTTCCTGCCGGTGCTTGAAGCCGCCGTCGAGGCGGGCACCGATAACTTCGAGATCGGCGGAGGCGCGCGCTTCCAGAGTCTGTATTTCTATTGCCAGGAGGACGCCTTCGAAATGATGGACGCCTGCCGCCGCGTGGTTGGCCCCGACATCAATCTCCAGACGCTGTCGCGAGGTTCCAACGTGGTCGGCCTCGTCTCGCAGTCGCGCGACATCATCGACCTGCACGCCAGGCTTTTCAAGAAGCACGGCGTCAGCACCATCCGCAACTTCGACGCGCTCATGGATGTGCGCAACCTCGCCTGGTCGGGCCAGTGCATCGTCAATGCCGGGCTGAAGCACCAGGTGGTGGTCGCCCTGATGGGCCTGCCGCCGGGGCTGAATGAATCCTACTGCCACACGCCGCAGTTCTACCTCGACAAGCTCCGCGAGATTCTCGACGCGGGCATTCCGTTCGACAGCGTGGCCTTCAAGGACGCCTCAGGAACCACCACTCCCGCCGTCGTCTATGAAACCGTCAAAGGCGCTCGCAAGATGCTGCCCGAAGGCACGGTGCTCGAATTCCACACGCACGACACCGCCGGCATGGGCGTGGCCTGCAACTTCGCCGCCATCGAGGCGGGCATCGACATCATCGATCTGGCGATGGCTCCGGTCAGCGGCGGCACCGCAGAAGTCGATATTCTCACCATGTGGCACCGCCTGCGCGGCACCGACTTCACGCTCGACATCGACCAGGAGAAGTACCTCAAGGTCGAGTCGATGTTCATCGAGCACATGGACAAGTACTACATGCCGCCGGAGGCCAAAGAGGTCAATCCGGTCATTCCGTTCTCGCCGATGCCGGGCGGCGCGCTGACGGCCAACACGCAGATGATGCGCGACCACGACACGCTGCACTTTTTCCCGGAGGTGATCCGCAACATGCGCGAGGTGGTCGCCAAGGGGGGCTTTGGTTCGTCGGTGACGCCGGTCTCGCAGTTCTACTTCCAGCAGGCCTTCGCCAACACCGTGCAGGGGCCGTGGAAAAAGATCGTTGACGGCTATGGCAAGATGGTGCTCGGCTACTTCGGCAAAACGCCCGCCGCGCCCGATCCGGAGGTGGTGGCGCTGGCCTCGGAGCAGCTCGGCCTGGAGCCGACCGTGCAGGATGTGCACGACATCAACGACCGCAACCCCGATCTCGGCGTCGAGCACAACCGCAAGCTGCTCGAAGAGGCGGGCCTCGAAGTGACCGACGAGAACATCTTCATCGCCGCCACCTGCGGCGCCAAGGGCATCGGCTTCCTCAAGGGCGACAAGCCGCTCGGCATCCGCTACAAAGCGGACGTCGAAGCCGAGGAGGAGGCGAAAAAAGACGCCGAGGAGCTGAAAGTCACCTCGCACGGCAACTCGTTGCAGGATCGCCTCTCCGACCTCATCAAACCCGCCGGACGCAGCAACCTGTCGGGCAGCTACATGGTGATGGTCGATGGCAAATCGTTCAACGTCGTGATCGCCGACGGCATGGTGATGGCGCAGTCCACGGCACCCGGCTCCCAGCCGATGGCGATGCCGCAGATGGCCGCGCCAGCGCCGCAGTTGCAGCATCAGGGTACGCCGGTGCTTCCTTCGATGCCAGGCAATGTCTTCAAGATGGAGGTCAAAGCCGGCCAGAAGGTCGAAGAGGGCCAGGAGGTCGCGGTGATGGAGGCCATGAAGATGGAATCCCCGGTCAAAGCTCCCAAGTCGGGCATCGTCACGGTCGTCCTCGCCAAACCCGGAGACGCCATCTCCGCCGATCAGCCGCTGATGTATATCGACTGATTCGGCGGGTAAGCTGCATAGTTCCGGATATTTCCGCAGGGGCAGTCCAGACTTGTCAGGGACTGCCCCTTTTTTGTGTCTGGCTTCAACCGGCGCCCAGCATCAACGGTTCTGATAATTTCTGCTGTTTTGACAAGAATTCGCACCCCCGGAAACAAAAAAAGCTCCCGGTGTTGCCGGAAGCTTTTTCTTTGTAGCGGAGAGGGAGGGATTCGAACCCTCGGTAGCTCTAATCGAACTACGTCGGTTTAGCAAACCGGTGCCTTCAGCCGCTCGGCCACCTCTCCTGAACTTTGGGGCGGAGGATGAGGGACTCGAACCCCCATGGGCGCAAACCCGGCAGTTTTCAAGACTGCTGCCTTACCAATTAGGCTAATCCTCCAACGTATGAAAAGAACGGGTCAGAAGATAGTGATTTGCCTGAAAATTGCCAGCAAAAAATCACCATCAACTGTTTTTCTGGCGGAGAGGGAGGGATTCGAACCCTCGAGGGCTGTTACACCCTACCCGCTTTCCAGGCGAGCGCACTAGACCAACTATGCGACCTCTCCGTTTATGAGGTTTTTAATGTACAACTCGTTTTCGTTTTTTAAAACTCTCCGCGCTTTTTCAGTAAAAGAAAAATCGCCGTCCGCGCGGCCCTCGTGCTCCTCGCCGTTGTCAATCCGTGCTCACTTTCGTAAATTGGCGGATTCATTTTTGCCGCAATCTCTTAACCATGCTCCCTATGGACAAAATCCTCTATGATGCGCTGACCTTCGATGACGTGTTGCTCGTGCCCGCATATTCCAACGTACTTCCCAAAGAGACCGTCGTCAAGTCGCGCCTGACCCGGCAGATCGAGGTCAACATTCCGCTGGTGAGCGCCGCAATGGACACCGTCACCGAGGCCGAACTGGCCATCGCCCTGGCGCGCGCGGGCGGCATTGGCATCATCCACAAGAATCTCTCCATAGACGAACAGGCCCGGCAGGTCGCCAAAGTCAAGCGTTTCGAGAGCGGCATTATCCGCAATCCCATCCACCTGTTCGAGGACGCAACCATCCAGGAGGCGATCGACCTGATGATCCGCCACTCCATTTCTGGCATTCCGGTGGTCGAGCGCCCAACTCCCGAAGGGTGCCTGCTCCTCAAGGGCATCGTCACCAACCGTGATCTGCGTATGACCACCTTGTCCAACGAGAAGATCACCACCATCATGACGACTGACCTCGTTACGGCTCAGGAGGATATCGATCTTCTGGCCGCCGAGGAGATTCTCATGCAGAACAAGATCGAAAAGCTTCTCGTCATCGACGAAGATGGCTACCTCAAGGGCCTCATCACCTTCAAGGACATTCAGAAGCGCAAGCAGTGCCCCGACGCCTGCAAGGACTCGCACGGACGCCTCCGGGCGGGCGCGGCGGTCGGCATCCGCGCCAACACGATGACGCGCGTCGATGCGCTGGTGGCGGCGGGTGTTGACGTGGTGGCGGTCGATACGGCGCATGGCCACAGCCAGGCGGTGCTCGACATGGTGGCCACCATCAAGCAGCACTATCCGGAGTTGCAGGTGATCGCCGGCAACGTGGCGACGCCCGAAGCCGTGCGCGATCTGGTCAAGGTCGGCGCCGACGCCGTCAAGGTGGGCATCGGGCCGGGCAGCATCTGCACGACGCGCGTCGTGGCGGGCGTGGGAATGCCGCAGCTCACGGCGGTTATGAGGTGCGCCGAAGAGGCCGCCAAAACCGGTACGCCGATCATTGCCGACGGCGGCATCAAGTACAGCGGTGAAATAGCCAAGGCGATCGCGGCGGGCGCGGACACGGTGATGATGGGCAGCATCTTCGCCGGAACCGACGAAAGCCCCGGCGAGACGATTCTCTACGAAGGTCGCCGTTTCAAGGCGTACCGCGGCATGGGTTCGCTCGGCGCGATGTCGGAGCCGGAAGGGAGCAGCGACCGCTACTTCCAGGACCCTTCGGAGAGCAAGAAGTACGTGCCCGAAGGCATCGAGGGGCGCATCCCGGCCAAAGGGCCGCTCGACGAGGTGGTCTATCAGCTCATCGGTGGCCTGAAGTCTTCGATGGGCTACTGCGGCGTCAAAAATATCGCCGAGCTCAAGGAGAATACCCGTTTCGTGCGCATCACCTCGGCAGGCCTGCGCGAAAGCCACCCGCACGACGTGATGATTACCCGCGAAGCTCCGAACTACTCGACCTCCGCATAAAAATTTCCGCACCACACCCACGAAAACCCCGGATCGACGCCGGGGTTTTCTGGTTTCGGCGGAAAGGCGAGGCTGATCGGTCTGATCGGAAAAATGATTATTTTATAACCGGTAACGCCTTTTCATCGGGGCAACGAAGCCCGGTTATTTCCCCTAAATTCCTCCAAAGAACAAGGAGTCAAACCATGTTCAGAGCGAGCCGCCTGACCTCCATCATGCTGATCGTGTCCCTTTTCCTTTCGGCTTGTTCTGGAATTACCGACTCCGGGCTTTCTGAAAAGCAGGTCGAAAAGCTGGTGCGCGCATCGAGGCCGGGCAACCCGTCGCCGGATGTGTGGGCGAGGGCGATCAAGGAGAGCCTCGAAGAGCTTGGGCAGCCCGTGGACAAGGAGCATGTCAGCGCCGTGTGCGCCGTCATTTCGCAGGTCAGCGCCTTTTCGATTTCACCGAAAAACTCGCGGATGGCAAGCATTCTGCGCAAAAAGATAGAGGCTGCCGAGTCGAACGAGGTGCTGCGGCTTCTTATCGAAACCCGGCTGGATCAGAGCGCCTCGAACGGCAGGAGCTTCCGCGAGAACATCGACTCGATTTCGAGCGAACTTGACTTCGAGAAGTGGTACGACGAGTTCACCTCGGCGAGCATCACCAAGCCGATTCTGCTTGTCCTCAAAAAAGATGCGAGCGATCTGATCACCACCGCTGGTTCGATGCAGGTGTCGGTGAAGTTCGCCGAAGCGTACCCGAAAAAGCCCCGGAACGCCGGTGGCGGCAACGTGCGCGACATGCTCTACACCTGCAAGGGCGGCGTGTTCTACGGAACGGCCTACCTGCTCGACTACAAGCACAACTACAACGACTGGAAATACGTGTTCGCCGATTTCAACGCGGGCCACTACACCAGCCGCAATGCCGGTTTCCAGAAGATGCTGGCGAGGCTGACGCGCAGGCAGGTTGACACGGACGGCGACCTGATGAACTACGAAAACGGCAAGGCAAGCCCGTCGGTTACGTATGTGACCTTCATCAACTTCCTGAAGAAAAAGGAAGTCGAATTCGACGAAAAGCAGGTGCTGAAAGATTTCTCTAAGGAGAAAAGCTACGACTTCGAGGAGAGCTGGTCGTACAAAACGCTCGCGGAACTGTATAAAAAGCGGTATGGCCACCCGATCTACGCCGTGCTGCCCGACATCCCGATCAACAGCCCGAAATTCGTGAGCAAGAACCTCAGCACGAAATGGTTCGCCAACCGCGTGAAAGAGCGCTTCAACCGCTGCGTGAGAACGAAGATTTGAGCTGGCGAGGGGATAGGACGAATGGGACTTATGGGACGAATAGGTCGGGGAGGATAAAATCGGGGCAGGCGTAAAACCTGCCCCTGCCAATTACGCGCGATGCACGCGCCTCTTCAATTCATCATTCACAATTCAGCATTCATAATTCATAATTCTCTTCACTCGTCCGCCATGCCTTCGAGCCGGTCTTCGAGGTCGGCGTAAATTTCCTGCAACTCGGCGATCATGCTCTGATCGGCTTTCCACATGCCGCGCCCGTGCGCTTCGAGCATCCGGCCAACGATGTTCTTGATCGCCTGCGGGTTGAGCGTGGCGAGGCGCTCGCGCATTTCAGGATCGAGCGCATAGGTTTCGGCGGTCTTTTTGTAAACCCAGTCATCGACGCTCTTGGTGACGGCGTCCCAGCCGAGCATGTAGGTGACGCGGTTGCTGATTTCGCCCGCACCGCTGTGACCGTGCTTGAGCATCCCCTCGAACCACTTCGGGTTGAGCAGCTTGGAGCGATACTCCACGCGCAGCGATTTGTCGGCCTCGTCGAGCTTGATGTCGGAGGTGAAGGACTCGACGTAGTTGAGCTTGATGTCCGAGGTCTTCGTGTTGCGACGTCGAGCGGCGAGCTGGAGCGAACCGGATGAGGAGAAGTAGTGGTCGATGTCGGAGATGCCGAACTCGGTGGAGTCCACCTGGTGCACCACGCGGTCAACCGAGCCGAGCAGCTTCTGGAGAATTTCCGACTGCTTCTCGCCCTTGCGCCCGCCGCCGTAGGCGCTGCTGTTGCGGCGGATGAAGAGATCATCGAGATCGCCCTCGTTCTCCCATGCTGAATCCTCGATCATGTCATCGACGTACGTTCCGTAAGCGCCCGGTGCCTGGGTGAACTGGCGCGAGGTGGCCACCTCGAAATCCATCCCCTCGGCGAGCGCTTCGTCCACATGCTTTTTGATGAAGTTCATCTCGTGCGGCTCGTCGGCCTTCGCCGCGTCCTTGACGAGGCGGTCGAGCTGATCCATCAGGATGCCGAAAGCATCGCGAAAGATCGGGCTGAGCTGCATCAAGACATCGACGCGCGGACGGCCCAGCTTGTCGAGCGGCGTGAGGTTGTAGTGGCTGATCTTGCCAAAGGCGTCGTAGGCCGGTTCCGCGCCCATGAGCCGGATCACCACGGCCACCGCTTCGCCCTTGGTCTTGATGGTGTCGAGACCCCAGATCACCTCGGCGATGGTTTCGGGATAGTTGCCGTCGTTCTCGGCCACGTGCTTGGCGATGAGGCCGTCGGCGATGAGTGTGCCGCGCTTGAAAGCGGTCTCGGATGGAATACGCCACGGGTCAATGGAGTGGATGTTGCGCCCCGATGGCAAGACGTTCATGCCGTCACGCACCAGGTCGCCGCCGGGGCCGGAGGGGATGTAGCCGCCGTCGAGCACCTTGACGAGCGAGTTCATTTCGCCGCTGTTGTCGCTGAGCGCCTGAATCATCATCGCGCCCTCCTGAATGATGCGCTGGATGAAGGGCTTGTCCGCTTCCGGCATCCGGCTGCCGCCGGTGACCGACTCGAACACCTGCATGGGATTCTTGCGGTCGAACATCGTCTGTTTGACGAACTCACGGCAGGCGTTCTCGGCCCACTCGCGGAGATTGATCGCCGCCTCGTCCCCCTTGCGCGACAGGCTCGAAATCTCCTCGTAACTGCCGTAGTGGCCGTTTTTGCCCGAGGTGTCGATGAAGATGTAGGGCAGCGAGCGGCCGTTTTCGCCGCGATTCTTGATGGTTTCGGTGATGGTGATGATCTGCGATTCGAGCGGCCCGGCCTCGCCGAAGACGTGCAGCGAGTTGGAGATGAGCCGGTTTTCGAGCTCGACGATATAAATGTAGAGGCGGCTGACGAAGTCGCTGAACGGCTCGTCGGGGCGGCGCGGGCAGTCGTCGGTCAGGTTGAGCAGCTCGGCCTTGGTCATGATCGCCTCCTGCACCTGCTCGACATCCTCGCCCGCTCCCTGATGGCGCTCGCGATAGTCGGCGAGCAAGTCCTTCAGCGCGGGCAGCTCCTTGTACAATCCCGCTCGGGCCAGCGGCGGCACCACGTGCGAGACCATCGTGGCCAGTCCGCGGCGCTTGGCGATGGTCGATTCGCTCGGGTTGTTCACCGGATAGATGTAGGCGTGCGGCACCTCGCCGAGCAGCGCATCGGGCCAGCACTCGCCGGTCAAGCCGGTTTGCAAACCCGGCATCCACTCGACCGACCCGTGCATTCCGACATGCACAAGCGCGTGGGCGTCGAACTCGCGGCTGATCCAGCGGTAGAACGAAATGTACTGGTGGTGTGGCGTGTTTGCCTTGTCGAAGATCAGGCGCATCGGGTCGCCCTGCACACCGAGGCGCGGCTGCACACCGATATAGACGTTGCCGAGCCGCAGACCGCCGAGGAACACCGCCTCCGCACCGACCGGCGCGATCTCGCCGGGGAAGGCCTGCCACCGCTCCTCGATGCGTTCGCGCTCGTGGTACGTGGCCAGCTCGTTGTACTTCTCGCGGCTGACTTTGATGGCATCCGGCTTGTTCTGCATAAGCTGGTAGTCGGTCGCGCGGTCGAGCATCTCGAAGAGCTTTTCGGGCGACTCCGGCAGCGTACCGACGTTGTAGCCCTCCTTCTTCAACCGCTCCAGAATCCGCAACAGCGTGGTCGGCACGTCGAGCAATGCCGCCGTGGCCTTCTTGCCGAGGCCAGGCGGATAGTCATACACCACCAGCGCCACGCGCTTGTCGCGGTTCGCGGTGGCGCGCAGGCGCATCCACTTTTTGGAGAGCGTCGCCAGCCGGTCGAGCCGCTCCTGCACGGTCTCGACCTTGCCGTCCTGCAACGCGCCAAGAATCACCGGAGCGGTCGCGCCGTCCATTTCAGGAATCGAGTAGGTAAAAGTCACCTGCATCGGCGAAACGCCAAGCTCGTGCCACGACTCGAAATCCTGCACCAGCAGCGGCTGGGCGACCATGTAGGGCACGTCGAGACCGCTCAGAATCTCGTGCCGCGCCTCGGCTGCCGTGCCGGGCTTGGTTGAGCCTGCCGGGCCGCCGACCAGACCGAAGCCCATCATGTTCACCAAGAGATCGATCTTCTCCTTCATCAGCCAGTCGCGCACGAGCACGTGCCCCTCGACGCCCATCACGAAGGCCGGAAAGACGTTCACGCCCTGTTTTTCAAGCGTGCGGATGGTGTTGTCGATGTAGCTCTTTTCCTGCAACAGATGCTTGCGGAAGAAGAGCAGTGCCAGCTTCTGCGACTTGTCGAAATTCACGCCACGCTTCTTCGACCAGCTTTTGAAGCTCTTCACATCCTTGAAATACTCCTTGGCATCGGGATGGTACAGCCCCATGTTCGGCACATCGACAATCGGTTCGACTTTGACATTGGCATCGAAATATTCGCGCAGGATCAACCGGAACATGTTGACGATATTCTCCGGCGTCGGCTGGAGCCAGTAGGAGTAAACCATCAGCCAGTTCTTGAAATCCTTCGCCTTGTTCGGCACCAACGGCAGGATTGTGCGCATGATCTTCATCAGCTTCATGTAGCCGTACAGCGCATCCTCGTCGCGCCCCTTCACCAGCATCTTGGCGATCTTCTTGACCATGTCGGGCATACCGGACTTGCCCTCCTGCACGGCATAGCTGCCGACTTTGGTGAGCGCCATCGCCTCCGGCATCGACTCGAAGATGAAGATGGTCTTTTCATTGGTCGCCTGATCGAGCTGCTCCTTGAACCAGTCGATCTGCTCCTTGAAGTTAATCATGCTCATGAACACGCAGTCCGATTCCCGGATTGCCGTCGCCGCTTCGGGATTCTGCTTCTCCAGATCGACATCGCTCAACTGAACCAGCTCGGCATCCTTGTCGAGCATGTTCTTGATCTTTCTCCAGAGGCCGGCATTGTACTGCTCGAGACCCACAATCGCCGTGATTTTACGTCTTTGTGCCATGGCGGGATAAATCTGTACACATTAATGTTATGCGTGCGACAAAAGGCAAACTTCTGCCCAGCCGACGCTCACTTAATGTATAAAAGAAGGAATTAATTCCTAAGCGTTGCATCTCTATTTGTCAGTGACGGGGTACAGGCAAAGTAGATGCAGAGCTGAAAAATGCCGGTGAGGGGCGAATCTGCAATATTTATTATGGAGAGGTCGAGAGGTCACAGAGTTTGGAAAACGGAGGAGACGGGTATGGCGCAACAACCGAAGGGTTTTTTGTCGGAATTCCGCCTGGGCGGGTTGTCTGCTTGCCGGTATATTCAGTATATTTGCGCCCGTCGCGTTTTGCCAGCATCGCCCGTGCGTGGCGGTTTCCGCTCACGGAACAACTCGCCTCAGCCATCCTTTCGCAATGCCTGGCGCCGTGCTGCTGAATGCGCGATTGCCGGGGTGACGACGTTCTCCGTAAGGTGGCGCATCGATTCATAAGAGGGGAGAGGGGCGCGCTTCGCTGTTATCGTGTTCAGGAGTAGTAACAATTATTAAAAGGAGTTGTTCGCTATGGTGCGTTTTATAGAACTGGTTCGGCACTGTCTGCTGGATGTCAAGGAAATCTTGCCCTGGAATCTCGTGGATCGGCTCAAGGAGAATCCCGGCCTGCTTATTCTCGATGTGCGCGAGCCGAACGAGTTCGATGCCATGCACATTGCCGGATCGCTCAACGTGCCGCGCGGCATCCTTGAGTCGGCGTGCGAATGGGATTTCGAGGAGACCGAGCCGGAGCTGGTGAACGCGCGGGAGCGCGAAATCGTCGTGGTTTGCCGTTCGGGCCATCGCAGCATTCTCGCGACCCACTCGCTGCATGTGCTGGGGTATGAAAACGTCGTCTCGCTCAAATCGGGATTGCGAGGTTGGAATGACTACGAGGAACCGCTGGTAAACAAGGCAGGGGAGACGGTCGATCCGGATTTCGCGGACGATTATTTCACCGCCAAACTTCGCCCGGATCAGATGCGCCCCAAGAATACGGCGGGTTCAAGATGATAAATGTATGATTATATGGTTATTTAGTTGTTTTCACTTGTGATCGGCAGTTGTTTTCGTATTTTGTGCCGGAATATCGTGAATGTTTTCCTGAACATTCAGCATCCCCGCAATCAGTAACACAGATTCACCAAGGAGCCTGATGGGTAACAAAACCGGCGACAAGGACTTACTTAAAAATACATCGTACAAGCGCGTTGACACGGAAATTCCGACCGAGGAGCAGATTCATGAGGCCGAGAAGTACGGATTCCACGGTCAGGTTCAGGCGGCCAAGGTCAGGTTCGACAAGTACTTTCCCGGCGTTCTGGCATCGATAACCGTCGCGGCGGCGGCAACTTTTCTTTCTGACCATTATGGCGCGCCAACGATGCTGTTCGCGCTTCTGATCGGCATGGCGTTTCGCTTCCTCTCCGAAGATGAGGGCCGGGCGCTTGTCGGCATCCAGTTCGCCTCCACCACCGTGCTCCGGATCGGCGTCGCGCTACTCGGTATGCGCATCACCCTTGGCCAGATTCAGTCGCTCGGCATCAAGCCGGTCGCGATGGTCTTTTTCTCGGTGCTGCTCACCATCCTTTTTGGCCTCGCTCTCTCCAAAATGATGGGACGCGGCAAACGGTTCGGCGTCTTGACCGGCGGCAGCGTCGGCATCTGCGGCGCGTCTGCGGCGCTGGCCATCTCGGCCATCCTGCCGCAGCACGAGTACAGCGAGCGCAACACTATTTTTACGGTCATCAGCGTCACCGCCCTGAGCACGATCGCCATGATCGCCTATCCGGTCGTCGCGCACTGGTTTGGGCTCGATCACACGGCGGCGGGCATTTTTCTTGGCGGCACGATTCACGATGTGGCGCAGGTGGTTGGCGCGGGCTATTCGGTCTCACCGGAGACCGGCGATACGGCGACCGTCATCAAACTGCTCCGGGTTGCCATGCTGGTGCCAACGGTTTTCGTGCTGTCGCTTATCTTTCATACCAGAAACCAGAAAGAGGGCAACGTACCGAAGCGTTTCCTCTTGCCGCCGTTCATCATCTTTTTCGTGGTGTTTGTCGGCATCAACAGTCTGGGCATAATCCCGAAACCGGCAACCCAGTTCGTCAACGACGCTTCCCGCTGGTGCCTGGTGACGGCTATCGGCGCGCTTGGCATGAAAACTTCGCTGAAATCGCTCTTCGAGGTAGGCTGGAAGCCGGTGTCGATCATGATCGCCGAGACGATTTTTCTGGCCGCGCTCGTGCTCGGCTCGGTGATCTGGATGTCGTAACCGTGCCCGGCGCTTCGTCTCTGACTTCGGTGCTGCCGCATCTTTTCTGTGCGTATTTCTTGCACAGTACATGCGTTTTTTTTTCGTCTGTAGTAGTTTTTCTTTTGACCTGAATGGATTTATTTTTTTACCTTTCAGGATTGTCATTTGCAGAATTCCCATTGCTTTGACCGGGTTTTTTACTGACAGGGTTTTCACCCGGAAGTGACGTTTTCCCCGGAATGCTATTGAGCTGAAAGCCGGAAACCCAGGAAGTGACTCTCCGGCTTTCGTGCAGCATTGTGACCAATGCAATGGATCGGCTGTTTTTTTAACCGGAAAGACAACAATCCCCAAGCAATTTTCAACAAGGAGTTTTTTATGAGCGGAATCGCAAGCGATCTGGAGCTGAACTGTGAAGGCCTGAACTGCCCTTTACCGATTCTCAAGACCAAGAAAGCCATCGACAGCTTGCAGAGCGGCCAGGTGCTCAAAATGATCGCCACCGATCCCGGTTCGGTCAACGACATGGCGTCATGGGCCAAGCGCACCGGCAACGATCTGGTCGAGCATACCGAAGAGGGCGGCAAGCACACCTTCTACATCAAGAAAAAATAGCGCAGAGCGGCGCTCTCTTTTTTTGCCCCAGGGCAAGGGAGAGCGCCGCTTCTGAATAGTATGGAGCTGACCGGGCTTTTGCATGGTCACTTTCCGGAGTCCCGGTTTTCTGAACAGTTCTGGCGCATGATGATCGACCGTCATGGCAAAACTGAAACCACAGCCATGCCGAATGCGATGAACTATCGATTTTCTCTGACCTCGAACCTGCTTTCACGCCACCGGCCTGCCAGCGGTTGTCTGGTGATGCCGAGTCAGCGGTTCCGGTACGGAGCAATACCGATCTTCACGAACTGTTTTCCCCCGGTTTTTTCTGCTCGCAACGTAGTTCTTTCCTTTTTTGATCTCCTTTCGGGAGTCTTGAATTTCTCTGTTTCCGGAAATGCCTCACGGCTGAAAAACGCCGCAAAAAATGTTTTCCGTTACCTTGATGTGAGCTTTTGGCAGGGCGCGGAAAAAAACAGCGGCCACTTTGAAAAGTTCTGATAATTAACTATATACTCATATAATCATAGAGTTATTTTGCGCGACATGTGGCGCAATTTGGTTTCTTCAATCACGATTGCCCTGACGCAGGATCGAGTCTCCTTGCTTGAGGAGTGTTGTCCGGCTCAGGATCATAAATCACAATTACCACAATTATTCAAAGGGAGTGCTTCATTATGGCAATTGACATCAATGGCATGAGCGTCGAGACGGACGAGAATGGCTATCTGGTGAATCTGGATGACTGGACCGAGGATGTGGCGGTGA
>NZ_SDGU01000104.1 GCF_004118635.1 Chlorobaculum sp. 24CR
AGTGGCTGAAGACGTAGCTGTAGCGTGCGCGGCTATGAGTCAGCCTTGTCAGCGCGTGATGAAAGGTCGAGAGCGAGGCTTGCGGAATGAGCGCCTGGGCGGTGATGGAGCCTTACTTCGCAGGGACGGTTGACGGATTGATCGCTCGGTCTCACGAGGCGGAGTCGAAGCGGTTGGGTTCCGAAAATCTGTTCGATATCGCTAAGGCGGGTAATGTTTTGGCGCTGCTGCTCGATCGTCAGAGCCTTATGCCTGGCCGAATCGACCCAACGTCTGCTGAGATCATGACAAACGAAGAGGATCAGGCGTACGATCTGTTTGAGGATTTGAGCCTGACGGTGCTCGCCAAAGGCGGTTAGGTTGTTGTGTTGCTTCCGGAGCGGATGCCAACCGAATCAGGGGCTGTGGCCATCTTGGGCGGGCCGTTCCGGTTTCCGCCCTTTCCCGTTATCGTGGTGGATAAACGAGGCATTATTCGCATTCGGTTTTCGCAACACAATCGGGCGTTTTACCGGCTAAAGAGAAGCGCCCGGAGAGATTTACTGGAATATCGGTCAACGCGAGACGGTTCCCCTCATGAGCCTGCTTGCGTTGGCGGCTGTTGCCGTGATGGCGCCGTTACTCTAAGAGCGACTTTCGCTCTGACCGTAAAAGCGCAGGTGCGTACCGATCATCTTTGGTAACGCTTTGTGCACTTCATTGCCGATCCCCGAAACCAGCGCAAGATGTTGAGGGTGCTGCGGGGCGGATCGCCTGCATTTACTATTATTATTTCGGCTATTTAAGGTAGTAATTCTTGGTTGAGCAAGGGTTCATCCGGATGTCATCCTGTCCCGACTTTTCGGGAGAATAATCCAGAACTCTTTGTTTTATAATAAGATGGATTTTTTCCCGAAAGCTTTCTGGACTGACGCATGAGTTCGCTTTTCTTCATTCAGAACGACAGCCTCTTCTCCGTGTTTTCTTTACGATTTATAGTCGCCGTGTTTTGCCTCAGCTGGAAATGGAGAATCGGGTTTGCTGAGTTAGTTGGTTGATGGTGTCTGTTGTTGTCGAAATCTTAGCGGAAGCAAGGGGTG
>NZ_SDGU01000015.1 GCF_004118635.1 Chlorobaculum sp. 24CR
GCACCCCTTGCTTCCGCTAAGATTTCGACAACAACAGACACCATCAACCAACTAACTCAGCAAACCCGATTCTCCATTTCCAGCTGAGGCAAAACATTCAGACAGTACTGGTTCATGGAAAGATTTTATGTACCTGATATACCCGCCACCGCACGTAACATTTGGTGGCATTGGTGTTTTGAACGTGCTATCCCCCACAAAGACAACAACCGAGTGAATTGCTGATGTCGGGACATTGAGCGCTGCCTCTAATGCTTTTACATGCTTATAGTTCTGACGTAATGGGTTCTGAAATTTGAACGATTGTTTGAAAATCTGCTGTGTCCACTGCGCCTGATTTTCTGCACCAAATATCCACCCCTTTATATTCTTAGTTTCAACTACGAATATCCCAAAAGGACATACAAAAATGTGATCAATCTGAGTGCTGCCATCCGGTGTTGGCAAGGTAACGTTGTGAATGGCATGATATGTTTCAGCCGGAAGACTTAACTTCGCACGGAATTTTACTAAGGCTTCTCCGAAAATCCCCTTGAACCAAGGAGATTTTCGGATACCCAAAACTAATATGAGTGTAATTAACCACCAAAGCTTGAACGCTTCATTGATAAGTGGGAAAAAATCCATTTTCTTCTTTCACCTAATATTTATAGACGCCTGATTCCTGATTTATTCCCATATAAGACATCGTTTATCACACAACAAAGCATCAAATGAAAAACTCCTTCGCTTGAAACGTAGCTCTTCATTTGACACTTCTGAATTCATCGATTGACATACCCAGTATTTTAAGCAATTGCCTTTCAACGCCTTGAGAAATATCTTTTGTTCCATGATTCGGCACTGGAAAAGTGGTTTTACCATCAGAAAAGACAACATGCGAACCTTTCTGGCGAACAATGGCATAGCCCATTTTCAGCAGCTTTCTTTCAATCTCTTTATACTTGAACGGCATATTTTTCTACCGCAGTAGCCAGTTCATTTCTGATAAGCCGCTCATCATTCACCTGCTCGAGGTGGTAATCCATAATCATCTCGACAACGTTCTTCAACTCGATGATGGCGTCTTTTTCCGAGTAGGCGAATGCAAACAGATTCTCATGGCCTTCCACTCTTGCCAGGAAACCATCCCCATCCTTTTCAATTACGATACTGGTTTTCATAACCTCTTTTATCATAAAATTTTAACCGTGCAATGCGCCACATAAACCGCCCCAACTACAGGACTTGGAATAAATAGTAGCGCATAATTCAAAAAGAAACAACCAGCACATCAAAAATTCTCCCCCCTCACCACGACAGCTCCGAAGGCGAAATCTTCTTTGCATTCCGCCGATCCTCGACCACTTCGCCGCTTCGGAGCGTGATGACGCGGTCAGCCATGCCGGAGATCGAGACGTTGTGCGTGATGACGAGCGTCGTAGTGCCAAGTTCGCGGTTGACTTTTTCGATCACTTCGAGCACCAGCTTGCCGGTGCTGTAGTCGAGCGCGCCGGTGGGTTCGTCGCAGAGCAGCAGCTCCGGGCGTTTGGCGACCGCGCGGGCGATGGCCACGCGCTGCTGCTCGCCGCCGGAGAGCTGCGATGGAAAGTGGTTGATGCGGTCGCCGAGGCCAACGAGCCGCAGCGCTTCGTCGGCGGGCATCGGATTTTCGACCAGTTCGGTGACGAGCTGCACGTTTTCGAGCGCCGAGAGACTTGCAATGAGGTTGTAAAACTGGAACACGAAGCCGATCGAGCGACGGCGATAGGCGGTCAACCCCTCCTCGCCCGAAGCGTTGATATCCGCGCCCCGGAAAGTGACCGTGCCGGTATCGGGCACATCGAGGCCGCCGACGATGTTCAGCAGCGTCGATTTGCCGCTGCCCGACGCGCCGAGCAGCACCACGAGCTGGCCCGCGCCGAAATCGAGCGAAATGTCGTGCAGAGCCTTGACCGTCACCTCGCCCATGAGGTAGCTTTTCGACACCCCATCGACCGAGAGAACGGATTGACGCGCTTGATCGATCATCGGCACAAGCATTCAAAAATCATTACGATAAAAACCTCTCCGACTCGAACCGCGCTGCCGAAGAAAACATTCCTGAACGCTCCGGCATCCGCCCGATGGATTCAGCCGTGAGATTCGTATTTTCAGCTTTTTCATCGACAGCCGGAATCGCATGACGCCACTTCTCTTTTTTGTCATAACCATCATCTTCGCCGCCGGAGCGGCAGCCGGAGCTTTTCTTGCCAACACGTTTCGCAACAAGCAGGAGAGAGTCTGCCGAGGGAGCGTGCGCATCGGCCCATCAACGGTCGCCGGACGCGGCGCATTCGCGCTCAAGGCGATCAAGGAGGGGGACATCATCGAGCGCTGCCCGGCGCTCGAAGTGACCGACAAGGACATCGGCGGCGAGCTGCTCAACTACGTCTTTTACGGCAGCGCCGAAGACCGCCGACTCATCGCGATGGGCTACGGCATGATGTTCAACCACTCCTCGACGCCCAACGTCGCCTACTACCGCGAAGACGGCCCCACCGGAACGGAACTGATACTCTACGCCCTGCACAGCATCGCCGAAGGCGAAGAGATGTACTACAACTACGGCGACGACTGGTGGCGCACGCGCGGAGCGACGTGCGAATGATGAATTATGAATTGAAAGAATCAGCTTCCGCGCCTCAACTCTTCCCTCTATCCGACCTATAAGACCTATTCGTCCTATTCTTCACATTCACACCCTCGCCGACAAAATCCGGCGCATCGCGGCTTCGTCGAGCGGAGCGGCGTTGCTCTTGCTGCGGGTGGCGGCGATAATCTCCGCCAAATCGCTTTCGCGGAGGCCGAACTCTCCGAGGCGGGGAAAGGCGAATTGCTGTTGCCACTCTTCGAGCAGCTCGACGAGGCGGTCGCAGTCGTCCGCGACGCTGCCGGTCGCGCGGCCGGTGAGGATGCGGCTGGCGTTGGCGAACTTCTGCAACCCCGCCTCGCCGCCGCCGGATGCGCGGAGCTGGCGGATGTTCTCCCGCGTCGCCTCGGCCAGCAGCGTGGCGCAGAGCGTTCCGTGCGGAATGTCGAACAGGCCGCCGACCGACGAGGCGAAACCGTGCACAATGCCGAGGCCCGCGTTGGTGAGCGCGATGCCCGACATGAGCGCCGCGTAAGCCATGTCGGCCCGGACGGCCACGTCGGGCGCGCCTGCGCCGCAGGCCAGCTCGAAGGAGCGGCTGAAATGCACGAGGCCGCTGCATGAAACCGCGTCGGTATAGGGGCTGGCGAAGGGCGAGAGGTAAGCTTCGAGAAGCTGCGTGAAGGCGTCCATGCCCGACGAAGCGGTCAGCTCCGGCGGCGCGCTCGTCATGAGTTCGGGATCGATGACGGCCTCGTTCGGCACGAAGGCCGCGTGGCGCAGCGAGCGCTTGTAGCCGCCCGGCCCGACGCGGCTGATGACGGCGTTGCTCGTCGCCTCGGTACCCGTGCCGGAGGTGGTCGGCACGGCGATGAAGGGTGCCTTGCGCCCGTCGTGCGGCGTGAAGCCGGGCTGCCCTTCGATAAAGCGCTCGACCGGATCGCGCTGAAGCAGCATGGCTGAGATCGCCTTTCCGGCATCCACGGCGCTGCCGCCGCCGATGGCGACAACGACCTCGAACGGCGTTTGGCGACCGAGCGCCACCGCCTCGTCGATCAGCTCCGGCGACGGCTCGCGCTCGACTTCGAGGCAGGCGACCTCCAGCCCGGCGCGGCGCAGCTCGTCGAGCATTCGCGACGCCACCGGCGAGCGCCGCAACGTCTGCCGCCCCGTGACGAGCAGCATCCGCCGCCCAAACGCGGCGGCAAGCGCCGGAAGCTTCGCGAGCGCACCCGGCCCGAAGTGGATGCGCGGCGTCGGCAGCACCGAAAACTGCATCTCAATCGACACGGCTGTGCCTCCCCTTGCGAATCAGCATTTTGCCGCACTGCGGGCAGTTGGCCGTCCGGCAGGGCACGCCTGGCACGTGCGGCTGTTCGTAACCACAGTGCAGACAGATACAGACGGCGGTCTCCTCCGTCTCGCCGGTCAGGCACAACCCTTCGATCTTTCCCCCCTCGATGCAGATGGTCTTGCCGCCGACCAGGGCGTCGGCCACCTTTTTGCGGGCCGACTTGATGATGCGGCCAAAAGTCTGCCGCGAGACCTTCATCTTTTCGGCAGCATCGGCGTGGTACAGCCCGTCGAGATCGGCCAAGCGCAGCGCCTCGACCTCATCGACCGAGAGCACGACGTTTCGGAGCCGGGAGGGCGGAACGCCTTCGGGCAAAAAGCAGGTAACGCCGGGAAGCTCTTCGACAGCACGGCTGTGAAGCGGTCTGCCGACGCGAGGGTTTTTCATGGGTAGCGGTGTCGTTAATGCAGAAGGTTGTCGAATTGTGGATGCACCGGAACAAGCTGTCTTGAAAGTATCTGAATCGTGACTCGCTGTTTTGCTGTCAGGGACAAGCCGACGCCAAACCGCTCTGTTCCTCCCCCGTCATTGCGAGGAGCATCGCGACGCGGCAATCCATGCGGAGTCAGTGAAGACCATAAAAGATGGATCGCCACGTCCCGAATTGTCGGGACTCGCGATGACGAATGCCCGTCACTTATATTTTGATACACCACAAACGACTCCATCTCTTTTATTACTCCGGCGATTAAACTCTTGACAATTGCCCCGGACTTCAGTCCGGGGTATGCGGATAACGCATAATAAATCTGGGCTTTAGCCCAATCTCTTACTGGATCGGCTTTTGCGATTTATTGTTGCCGAAGTAATAACGTATAACGATCCCGACTCGCCGGAACAATAACTTGCGAAATCCGTCAGCCGCCGACGGTTTCAGTTTTCACCTCGAAGGTCGGAGGCTCCATGAGGTGTTTCTTGACAGCGCAGAGATTGGCTGCGTTGATAACCGCATCCTTGTACTTTTCCGGGAAGCTTGGCGGCAGCTCGATGGTGATGGTGATCTTGCCGATGCCTCGCCCGCCGGGTTTCGGCTCGTGGCTCTGCACAACCCGGATGCCGTCGGTCGGAATGTCGCGGCTCTGGCAGAAAGAGAGGACGTAAATGCCCGCGCAGGTGCCAATCGAGGCGAGGAACAGGGTGAAGGGTTCGGGCGCAGAAGCTTCGCCGCCAGCCATCACCGACTGGTCGGTCGGGATGGTGAATCCCCTGAACTCGGCGTTGACCTTCTTGCCGCCGCCAAACGTTACGATCAAATCGCTGCTCATATCTGTTATACTGAACGTGTTACGGAATACTATTATTTATGCGCCCCCATAATAACCATCTGACGACTGAGAAGCAACGCCCGCCGGAGAGGAGAGTTCCGAACCCAATCCCAAAATCGAAATCGAAATTACATCATGCCTGACTTTAGGCGGATTACCTGTAAGTGTCAAGTCAATACCAAACCACCTTATGCACCCCCTGTCATTGCGAGGAGCATAGCGACGTGGCAATCCATGCGGAATCAGTGACGGCAGTTAAAGATTGATCGCCACGTCCCGACTTGTCGAAACTCGCGATGACCAGTCTCCGTCATTTTTACCAGTAGCTTGTCCTGAACTGTTCGTCGATCACTCTGTCAACCACCCTATGGTGATTCCCTTTTCATCTTGACGTCTGGCGATTCTGATGAATCCATGCCTGTCATGCTCGAATCTCAGTCTTACGGTTCGTTCTGATTCATCCTCCCATCGAACATAGCCCTCATCCAATAACGCACGCAAATTCAGTCGATAATTACCGATGAAGTACTTGCAGCCATCTCTACCTGTTTTCCAGGACAGGTGAAGTGTAAAGGGGTCATCATCAATTTTGACAACTCCATGATGGTGATTGCCATTATCATCATTTCCAACCCACTGATGCTTCGCATCCGCATCATCGCAAATACGGACAACCGAAGAGATGCTGTTTCCAGTCATAGATGATTCTCCATCTTTATTGAAAAAACGGAAACCGCAACGACATCACGGCGGCGAACCAGACGAACGTTTCGGTCAGCTCGCTGCATGCGCCGAGCACGTCGCCGGTGACGCCGCCGATTTTGCGGCGGCTCATAAGGCCGAGGGCGAGCGTTGACGCAGCGGCGCTCGCCAAGAGGAAGAGCGCCCGCGGCCAGCCGAAGCCGACCGGATAGAGAAGAAAGACGAATGCCGAAGCGGCGGCGACCACGAGATGCGGCCACCCCGCGCCTTCGACGAAGGCGGTCGCCGTGCCGCCCTCGGCCCGCGCGTAGGGCAACCGTGCGGCGAGCACCACCTGCCCCGTGCGGGCGAGCACTACGCCAGCGATCATCGTGCCGAAAGCGCCGTACCGCACGAGTTCGACGAGGCAGACAAATTTGAAAAGCATCACGAAAATGAGCGCCAGCGAGCCGAAGGAGCCAACGTTGGGATCTTTCATGATCCGCAGCGCCGCCTCGCGATTGCGTCCGCCGAAAAAGCCGTCCGCCAGATCGGCGAGGCCGTCGGCGTGAATCCCTCTGGTGAGAACGATGCCGCCGCCAAGCGCGAAGAGCGCCGCCATTTCGTACCAACCGGCGAGCACCCCGACGCGAGCGAGCAGCACTTCGAGTGTGCCGATGACGAGGCCGACGAGCGGAAACCAGTAGAGCGAATCGCTGAAGCGCTCGGCCTCCCGGCCCGGCACAGGCAACGCCGTCAACGTGCGGAGCGCCGTCACGAGGCCGCCCGCCATCAGGCGAGCCTCCCGACGAAAGCCCGCACCCCTTCGACGAACTCGCGCGGCTTCTCCTCCTGCGGCAGGTGGGCGCAGTCGGCAATCACGAGCAGCTCCGACTTCGGCAGCTCACGCCCGAGGCGCAAGCTCTCCTCGGTTTTCACCGTCAGGTCGTGCTCGCCCGTCACGACGAGCGACGGCGTCGAGACCGCAGCCACGCGCTTGTCGAAATGGAGGCGATGCGTTTCGAGGAACAGCTCCCAGAATCCATGCGACCAGTCGCCCACCATCAGGTCGCCCCTGAACGCGGCGAGCGTCTCGCCGGACAGGCGCGACTTGACGTGCCAGAATCCCCGGATGTTCTTGTCGTAGAGTTTGGTAATGATCTTTTTCATGAGCCGCGAAAAGAGCGGCGTCATCGCCTTCATGAAGGGCTTCATCACGGTGGGAACCTCGCTGTTGGCGTAGCCGCTGTAGATCATCGCGCCGACGAGCACGAGGCCCTGCACGCGGGCGGGATGGCGCAGCGCCGTCAGGAGCGCCAGTGTGCCGCCGGTGGAGTTGCCGACGAGCACGGCGCGGTCGATGCCGAGCCTGTCCATCAGCGCCACGACGAGGTCGCACTGCGCTTCGGGGCTGTAGCGCGCCTCGTTCTTGCGCGACGGCACGGGCCGCGAGGTCAGCCCGAAAGCCGGGCGGTCGAACGCCAGCACAGTTGCGTTCTCGGCGAGCGGTTTGGCGACGTCGCGCCACGAGCGGATGCTCAGGAAGCTGCCGTGCAGCAGGACGATGAAGGGCGGCTTGCCGCTGCCATAGATTTTATAGTGCACCCGGAAGCCATTGCAATCGATGAACTTGCTGTCGCTGTCGGCGCGTTGTTTTTGTATGTCGAGAAAAGGGTCCATGTTCTTCAGTCGTTTTTGCCGGAAACTCCTGCCGAACTGAAGGTAGCCATTTCGTTGCAGATTTTCACAGACGCTTCGATCACCTGCATCGCCATCGCCGCGCCGGTTCCCTCGCCGAGCCGCAGGTCGAGGTCGAGGATCGGCCTCGCGCCGAGCTTCTGCATCACCGCACGGTGGCCCTGCTCGTTGGAGAGGTGGCTGAAAAAGAGGTAGTCGCTCACCTTGCACGAGAGCTTCATGGCGCACACCGCCGCCGAGCTGGAGATGAAGCCATCGACCACCACCGGCACTCCGACCGACGCCGCGCCGAGAATCAGGCCGCAAATGCCCGCAATCTCGAAGCCGCCCAGCGCCGCCAGCACTTCGAGCGGCGTGGTGAGACTCTTGCGGTTGACCTCGATTGACCGCTCGATCACCGCGATCTTGTGGCGCAGCCGCTCGTCGTCGATGCCCGTGCCGCGCCCGGTGATCGCTTCGACCGGCAGGTCGAGCAAGGTGGCGTAGAGCGCCGTGGCGGGCGTGGTGTTGGCGATGCCCATCTCGCCCGTGGCGAGGAGTTCGTACCCCTGCGAGTGCGCCTCGATGGCAAGTTCCGCGCCCGCCATGATCGCCTGAAGCGTCTCGTCAAGGCTCATCGCCGGGCCGTGCGCCATGTTCGCCGAGCCGTGCTTCACCTTGCAGCGGCGCAGCATCGGGTGCTCCGCGAAGTCGTGATTGACACCCATATCGACCACTTCGAGATCGGCCCCGGCATTGCGCGACAGCACGTTGATGGCCGCCCCACCGCCGAGCATGTTGTAAACCATCTGCGGCGTCACTTCGGCGGGAAACGCCGACACTCCCTCGGCAGCCACGCCATGATCCCCCGCGAAGCAGAAGACTTTCTTTTTCGACAGCGACGGCTTCGTCGTGCCGGTCGCGATGCAATATTTCATAGCAATCTCTTCGAGCCGCCCCAGGCTCCCCTGCGGTTTGGTGAGATCGTCAAGATGCGCCTGAACTGCGCCCGTGAGGGACATATCGACAGGCTTGATGGAGGCAAGAAGCTGCTGGAATCGGTCGGTCATGGATGGTACTGATGTTAAATGCGGTGACGAAAAATATTGACAGTTGGATGCTGTGTCGGAAACACATTAATTATTACTTTGGCGACAATGAATGCTCTTCGATTTTCGGTGTTTGGAATCCCTAATCCCCCCTGCCCCCCTTTTCTAAAGGGGGGCAGGGGGGATTTCTATTTTGTCCCCCATTTGCTAAAGATGGGAATTTCTATTTTGTCCCCCATTTGCTAAAGATGGGAATTTCAATTTTGACTCCCCTTTTTGCTCAAGGGAAAATTTTCAATTTTGCCCCCCCTCTTGCTAAAGAGAGGATTTCAATTTTGATCCCCACTTTACGAAAGGGGGAGGGTTCAATTTTGTCCCCCCTTTGGCAAAGGGGGGATTAAGGGGGGATTTCCCTGACTCCTTTATTTCTTTCCTGTCGTTCACAACCTTGGACTAAAGCGCAAACAGATCAGCTCCGCTGTTTGAGAACAAGCGGCAAACCGCTGCAGAGCAGGTAGGCTTGCGTGGCGCGTTCGGCGACTTTGCGATTGAGCGTTCCGGCCAGGTCGCGGAACTCGCGGGCCATCGCGTTTTCCGGCACGATGCCCATGCCGACTTCATTCGAGACGAGAATGATGTCGCATGGCGGCGTTTCGAGCACGTCGAGCAGGGCGTCGATCCGTTCGCCGATTGCCGCCTCGTTGCCGAGATGGTGCATCAAGTTGCCGAGCCACACGGTCAGGCAATCGAGCAGCACCACTCCCGTGCCTTCGGGAAGATTGCGGATGGCGCGGTCGATGAAGAGCGGCTCCTCGACGGTCACGAACTGCCCCTCGCGCTCCTCGCGATGCTTGTCGATGCGCCGCTGCATTTCGCAATCGAAGGCCTCGGCGGTGGCCAGAAACACCCGCCGCTCGTAAGGCTCCGCGAGCCGAAGCGCATAACTGCTCTTCCCGCTCCGCGCCCCGCCAGTCACATAAATTATTTCAGGCATGATGGCTGATTTTCATAGTGGAGATTCATTGTGTTCCCTGGGAGCGCCAAGCGCCTGCTTGGCAATGGAACCGGAGGCTCCAGATAGTTTGGATTTCAAAGTTTTGTTGCATCGCAAAACAACGTCAATCTGAAGTGATTACGAGATATCATCGCGAAAAAGATGCCGAGCAGGCGCTCGGCGCTCCCAGGAAAAGCAAGAGAAAAAAACATCATCTATGCTTTTGAAACAGCCCTCTGCGCAACCATATCCAGCAACAGCTCCTCTCATCCCCGAAACCACTCCAGCGTCTCGACCGACGACAGAAAATCCGCCTCCGAGAAAATCTCCAGCGTGAACACCTTCGGCTCCCCTTCCGCTTTTCGCAAGGCTTCGACCACCATGTCGAGCGCTTTCGGGTTCATGTACGCGAGCGAGTTGTGGTCGCGACCATCGGTCGTGCCGTGCATGTGCAGTACTTTTGTGCGCGAGAGATAGCGGTCGAGGTAGTCGGCGGTCGGGAAGCCGTAGTATTCGAGATGGCCCACGTCGAGCGTCACCGAAAAGCCGAACGTTTCGACCACCGGCCAGACGATCTCGAAGGGGTAGTTCAGGTTCTCGGCGCAGAACATCTCCGGCGGATGGCCGCAGCCGTCGAGCAGCATCCGCGCCGAATCGCCGAGGCTTTCGACGAAAATCTGCCGCTCCTCGTCGAAAAATGCGTTGATGTCAACACCCTTGCCCGCCTCGAAGTGCATCACGAAGGCCGATTTCGGCAGCGCTTCGGTAAGGTCGATGATCCTCCGGCACTTGCCGACCGAGCGCTCGCGCTCATCCCGGAACGGGCTGCCGAGATAGACGTCGAGCGGCAGGTGCACCGAGTAGGTGAGGCCGTGCTCCCCGGCCAGTTCGACCAGCTCCCGGATCACCTCCGGCGACGGCAGGTTGCTGAACTCGTCCGACTCGAAGAGCACCAGCTCGATGTCTTCGACCTTGCCCGCGAGGTAGCGCACGTTGGGCAGAATGTCGTCCGGGATGATGTAGGAGGAGGTGCCGAGCCTGAACGGGTACTGCTTCATTTCAATGCTGCGTCTCTGGTTGCGGCCAGGTCTGTTCGACTTGGGCCATGAGTTCATGAATGTTCGACCACTCCACCGCCCCGCCGTCGCAGAGTTCGCGGGCTTTGGCCGCCGCCGCTTTGCCGGGGGTGTAGTCCCGCGAGGCGATGCCTGCGGCCAGCCACACCGGCTTGCCCGCTTTCAGCGCCAGTTCGGCGAGATCGAGGTTGACGAGGTTGCCGGGGCCGAAGGGCACGAGACCCGCGACGACGCCGTCCGCCGCTTCGACCATGCGCCGCGCCTGCGCAAGCGCCTCGCCGCCAACCGGCGAAAAGGGTTGTTCGAGCACGGCGGGAATGTCGAGGGCGCGGGCGGCCTCCGAATCGGAGTCGAGCCGGTTGAGCACCCCGGCGCTCAGGTCGAACCCCTCGATCAGCAGCCGCCGGAACAGCTCGATGCCCGATCCACCGCCGCTGATGACGTGCAGCCGCTTCCGCACCGGCGGGCGGCGCAGGGCCGCGTCGAGCACGCCGCTCACCACCGGATTGCCGCTGAAGGGATCGCGCCGCACACGCAGATCGCAGTCATAGACGCGCCGGAGCAACTCCTCCTCCATCACCTCGCCCGGCGAACCGTTACGCACCAGCCGCCCCTTGTCGATGAGCATCAAGCGGTCGGCGATCTGCGCGGCGAGATTGAGGTCGTGGCTCACGAGCAACACCGTAATCTTCTCTTCGCGGTTAATGTTCATCAGGATGCGCAGCACCTCCTGGCTGTGGTTGATGTCGAGGTGCGCGATCGACTCGTCGAGCATGATGATGCGCGGCTCCTGGGCGAGCGCCATCGCCAGCGCCGTGCGCTGCTGCTCCCCGGCACTGAGCTGGTTGAAGAGGCGATCCTTGAGGTCGAGCACGTTGGTGTAAATCATCGCCCGCTCGGCGCTGTCGTGATCGGCGGCGTCCGGCCCGCCCCACCGCCCGCGTACGCTGCGCCCGATCATGACGATCTCGCCGACCGTAAAGGCCATCGGCGATTCGAGCTTCTGCGGCACCACGCCGATGAGCGCGGCCCGCTCACGCGGTTTGAGCGACGAGACCTCGCGCCCGAACAGCTCCACCCGCCCTTCGAGCGGTCTCACGAGGCCGGTGGCGGTCTTGAGCATGGTGCTCTTGCCAGAG
The DNA here is from genome assembly GCF_004118635.1 of Chlorobaculum sp. 24CR. Classification (GTDB taxonomy): domain Bacteria; phylum Bacteroidota; class Chlorobiia; order Chlorobiales; family Chlorobiaceae; genus Chlorobaculum. The sequence continues at coordinate 11,847 of NZ_SDGU01000015.1, forward strand.
CCGTTCGGGCCGATCAGCGAGACGAACTCCCCCTCGGCGATCTCGAAATCGACCTCGCGCAGCACCGTGCGCCCCTTGTATCCGGCGGTGACGCCCCGGAAGGCGAGGGCGGGCTTCAGGCGGTCAGTCGGTCCAGGCATACTTCATTTTTTTGCGCAGCACGATGAGGAAAAAGGGGCCGCCCGCCAGCGCCGTGACGACGCCGACCGGAATCTCGACCGGAGCCATGATGGTGCGCGCCAAGGCGTCGCAGAGCACGAGGAACGCCCCGCCGCCGATGGCCGAGGCGGGAATCAGCCAGCGGTGGTCGGGGCCGAAAATCGAGCGCATGACGTGCGGCACGATCAGGCCGACAAAGCCGATCATGCCGCCCATCGAAACCGCCGTGGCCGCGAGCAGCGTCGAGAGCAGCAGGCTCGAAATGGTGACGAACCCGGCGTCGAGGCCCTGGTAGTGCGCCATTTCGCGTCCGAGCGTCAGCACGTTCAGCGCCGGAGCGAAGAGCCACAGACCGACAATCGCCGCCAGAATGAAGGCGAGCGACACGAACTGCTCCGCCCAGGAGGCTGGCTGAAGGTTGCCGAGCATCCACCAGACAACGGTGTGCATCCCCTCGATGTCGGCGGTCGAAACGAGGAACATGATGACGCTCGAACAGATGGCGCTGACGATCACACCGCTCAGGATCAGGCTGTAAACCGACGGCACACCCCCCTGATTGGCGATGGCATAGACCACGAGCAGCGTCAAAAGGGCGAAGGCGAAGGCGGTCAGCGGCAGGCCAATCGCGCCGATGAACGCTCCGCCGACCAGGATGCTCAACGCCGCGCCAAGTCCCGCGCCGCCGCTCACGCCGAGCACGTAGGGTTCGGCGAGCGGATTGCGCAGGATCGCCTGGAACACCGTGCCGGAGGTCGAGAGCGCCGCGCCGACGAGCATCCCCATGAAGAAGCGCCCAAGCCGCAGGTCGAGAATCGCCCGGCCCGAAACGCTCGCCGTGTCTGGCAGGCCGACGCCCGACGGGCCGAGCATCGCCGACACCGCGAAGAGCAGCGGCAAGGCGGCGACAAGCAGGAGCGCCCGGCGGCGGTTCTTCGGCGAACCGTTGAACGGAGCGGGTCGGCAGCCGTCGCCGCATCTGGATGTGGAGCCTCCTTTCGTCAGGCTCACTCCTCCACTCCGGCCTGCGAAAGCAGACCCTGCTCGTAGCCATGCTTGACCATGCGCATCTCGGTCACAGTGTCGGCGAGATCGATGAGCGCCTGCGGCGCGTTGCGCCCGGTGAGCACGATGATTTTGTCGCTGGCATCGACAATCGCCTCGATGAGCGGTTCGAGCGGAATGATCTCCTTCGACAGCGCGAAGCACACCTCGTCGAGCAGCACGAAGCCGTACTCGTCCGAGGCCAGCGCCTCAAGCGCCTCCTCGAAGCCGAACTCCGCCGCCTGTTTGTGCTTCTCCATCATCGGGCTGTCGGGATTGGTCGGCAGGAACCCCTTGCCGTAGTGATCCCACTCGACCTCCTCGAAGCGCGTAAAGAAGAGCACCTCGCCAACCCCCTCCTGCGCCTTGACGAACTGGATGACCCGCGTCTTCATGCCGTGGCCGAGCGCACGGGCGAGCATTCCGAACGCCGCCGTGCTCTTGCCCTTGCCATTGCCGGTAAAGAGGAGAACCCTTTTCTGCTGTTTCATGATTAGATTGATTATAGAGTTATTGCTTCGGTAACAAGAGCTAACAAAATGCACCGAAAGAAGAGATTGGGCTAAAGCCCCTTGATTTTGTTTTATCTCTAAACCCCGGACTAAAGTCCGGGGCAATTGTTTAAGAACTTCAATCGCCGGATCAATACGGACACTTTTGAGGACACCTCTTCAAAGAACAAAAACCCACTCTTGCATTTAGGCGGGTTTTAACCCGGCGAACATTCAAACCTCTTGCATTCCCATTGCCCTGTCCATCTTACATTCAAGAGGACTTCAGTCCTCTGGACATTCTGACATCTTACTCTTCTGTTGCCCCGGTTTTCAAACCGGGGATATCAAACTGAACAAATTTTCATGGGCTTCAGCCCAATTTCCCTTTCTGTCGATTCCGGCCGAGCTGCCTTCACCGCATAAACATCCCGGCGACAAAAAGCAGCCCTGTGCCCCCGGCCATGAAAATCGCCGATGCAACATACATCAGACGCATGGCGCGAGTGATCGTGGCCGCCTCCATCGCGCCTTCGCGGATGCCGAGCGTCGGCACGGTTTTGGTGACGCCGCCGTAACTCCGCTCACCACCGAGCGTGACGCCGAGCGCTCCGGCGAAAGCCGATTCGGGATAGCCCGCGTTCGGACTCTCGTGCCGCCTCGCGCCTTCCGTGACCGAGCGGAACGTCGCCGCCGGATCGAGCCGTAAAATAAACGCCGCGCCCGCAACCGCCAAAACCGTCAAGCGCGCCGGGAGGAAATTGAGAAGGTCGTCGAACCGCGCCGAGGCCCAGCCGAATTCGCGGTAGCACTCGTTGCGGTAGCCGAACATCGAGTCGAGCGTGTTCGACGCCTTGTAGAGCCACGCCCCCGCCGGGCCGAAAAGGATGCCGTAAAAGAGCGGCGCAGTCACGCCATCCGACGTATTCTCCGCCACGCTCTCCACGGCGGCTCGCGCCACACCCTCCTCGTCGAGCAGCGCCGTGTCGCGCCCGACCATCATCGCCACCCTCCGGCGGGCAAGTTCGAGATCGCCCGCAAGCAGCGCATCGCGCACGGCGGCGGCGTGGGCGGCGAGGTCTCGCGGCGCTATCGCGAAATAGAGCATGAGCACTGAAACGATGAGACCGGCAACCGGATGCAGCCGCGCCGCCTGCCAGACGAGCAACTGCACGACGGCGACTGTCGAGACGATCACCACCAGCGCCGTCAAAATGCCCGCCACCCGGAGCGGCAGAAAACGCATGGCCCGGAACAGCGCCTCCGCGCCGGTCGCAAGCTTGCCGACCAGCCGCACCGGATGCGGAAACCACTGCGGATCGCCAAGCAGCAGATCGAGCAGGAACGCCGCTGGCATGAGCAACCAGGTCACGACACCGCCTCCAAAGCGACAGCATTTAGCTGCTTCGACGACTCGGCGAAGTCGTTCAGCGCCTCAATGAGCCGCCGGTTTTCGTCGGAGGTGCGGATGCAGAAGCGGAAATACTTCGGCAGAACGCCCTCGAAGTTCCGGCAATCGCGCACGAGGATGCCGCGCAACCGGAGATGGGCGACGAGCGCGTCGAGCGTGAGGCCGTCTGCGACGGAGGCGAAAAAGAAGTTCGCCGCCCCGCCGTAGAGCGTGATCGCGGAGTTCCCGGCAAGGCCGCTGGCAATCTGTCGGCGTCCCTCGCGGACGATGGAGCGCACCTCCGCTTCGTACTCGCCACAGTGCGGCAATTTGCTGGCGACGTACTCCGCGACAGCGTTGACCGTCCACGGCTCCTTGTGGCCGTAGAGCCGCTCGATCATCGACGGATGAGCCACGATTGCGCCAAGCCGTAGTCCAGCGATGGCGTAAAATTTGGTGAGCGAATGGATCACCACGATGTTCCTGAACGCCCGAATCTCCGGCATGAGCGAGTTCGACGGAAAACTTTCCGTGAACTGGATGAACGCCTCATCGACGATGAACTGCTTCTCCGGAAAGCGGCAGGCCAGCGCCAGCAGCAGCTCCTTGGGAATCAGTGTGCCGGTCGGGTTGTTCGGGCTTCCGGCCAGGAGCGCGTCGCACCCGGCAAGCGCCTCGGCAAGCTCGTCGATGCCGGGAAAGGCGAAGCCGTCGGCCTCGCTCAGTGCAAGCGGGATGACCTCCGCACCGGCGAGTCGGCAGGCGCGTCCGTAATCGAAGAACGATGGCTGCGGCACGAGTACGCGCTTCAGGCCGAGCGCTCGCGGCAGGAGATAGAGGCCCTCGATCGCCCCGTTCGTGGCGAGCACACACTCGCGGTCGAGGCCGAAACGGGCGACGTAAAAATCACGGACACCGCGTCCGTCCATCGAGGGGTATGGCGCGAGCGGAATCGACGCGGACAGCTCCGGGAGCGGCGGCGCGACCGGCGCGAGATTGACGCTGAAATCGAGCACAGCGCCGCCGCCCGCCAGCTCGCCCGTGCGGTCGCCGTGGCAGTGCGCCAGCAGATGATCGCCGCTCACGACGCGCTCCCCTTCGTGACGGAAATACCGGCGATGGCGAAGAGCGCGTCGAGATCGAGATTCTTCGCGAAGTGCGCGGCAAGCAACTCGAACGGATCGGCGGCGGAGGAGGTGGCGGGTTCGTAGCCGCTATCGAGCAGCCGCAGGAACCAGGCGCGGACGCCGGGTTCGTCGAAAAAGCCGTGGAAGTAGGTTCCCATCACCCGCCCGTCCTCGCTCTTCGCGCCGTCGAACTCTTCAGAGCGGACGCCGTTGCGCTCCGTCACCTCGATGAGCGGCGACGCGCCTCCGGCGAGCGTCGTGCGGCCCATGTGAATCTCGTAACCGCTGACGACGCATGAGCTTCCGGCAAGTTTGCCGACGCTGTTCGAGAGCGCTTTTTCGCGTTCGAGCACCGTCTCGACCGGCAGCATTGCGAGCGCCGCACTCGCGCCCGGAGCGCCTTCGACGCCGTGCGGGTCGGCGATGCGCTCGCCGAGCATCTGGTAGCCGCCGCAGAGGCCGACGATCACGCCGCCCCGCGCCCGGAACGCCTCGATCTCTTTGCGCCACCCCATCCGTTCGAGCCATTCGAGGTCGCCGCGCACGTTCTTCGACCCCGGCAGCACGAGCGCCTTGTATGCGTCGAGGGGCCTCGGATGGTGCAGGTAGTGCAGCTCGACCGCCGAATCCTGCTCCAGCGGCGAGAGGTCGGTGAAGTTGGAGATGTGCGGGAAGTAGATCGCCGCGATGCCGATTTTTCCGGCGGAGGGATCGCGCTTCGGATCGACCACCGAACAGAGCGGCACGGCGTCTTCGGCGTCGATGGTGAAGCCCCGGAAGTAGGGAATTACGCCAAGCACCGGTACGCCGGTCATCGATTCGAGCATTTTCACGCCATCTTCGAACAGTGATTTGTCGCCCCGGAAGCGGTTCACGATGACGCCCTTGACGAGCGCCCGATCCTCCGGCGGAATCACGGCAAGCGTGCCCACGACCTGCGCGAAGACGCCGCCACGGTCGATGTCGGCGACGAGAATCACCGCCGCCCCGGCCCGGCGGGCGCTCTTGAAGTTGACGAAATCGCGCTGGTAGAGGTTCATCTCGGCGCACGATCCGGCCCCTTCGAGCACGATCATTTCGTGCCGCGCCATGAGCCTCTCAAGGCTCTCGAAAGCCGCCTCCGCCCAGCGCCGCGTGTCGCCGAAGTATTCACGAGCCGTTTTGTCCGTGCAGACGCGCCCGTGCAGCACGACCTGCGCCCCCGTGTCGGTGTTGGGCTTGAGCAGCACGGGGTTCATGTCGGCGTGGGGCGCAACCCGTGCGGCCTGCGCCTGCACGATCTGCGCCCGCCCCATCTCGAAGCCGTCGGGCGTGACGCCGGAGTTGTTCGACATGTTCTGCGCCTTGAACGGCGCGACGTCGATGCCCGCGTTGCGAAAGATGCGGCAGAGCGCGGTGGCCACGATGCTCTTGCCCGCGTCCGAGGCGGTGCCGAGTACGGCAATATTGGTCATAGGCGTTGCCATATTTTTCACCACTGCTCCTGATGGACGAGATCGTCGAGCACGAGGCGCGGCAGCCAGCCCGCCTGCTCCAGCTCCGGCGTCTCGTGGAAAAAGCTCACGTAACCGATGCAGAGCCACGCCACCGGCACGATGTGCTCCGGGATGCCGAGCGCCTGGCGCACGCTGTCGTGATGGATGATGCTCACCCAGCCGACGCCGAGATTCTCCGCCCGTGCGGCCAGCCACAGATTCTGCACCGCGCAGACCGAGCTGTACAAATCCATTTCGGGATTGGCCGTCCGCCCGATCACCACCTCGCCGCTGCGGGTGCGGTCGCAGGTGACGCAGACGCCGACCGGCGCTTCGAGAATCCCTTCGAGCTTGAAGCCGAGATAGCGCTCCCGGCGCTCCCCGTCGAACTTCGCCGCCGCCTCAGCGTGGGCCGTCTCAAAGCCCGCCTTGATCTGCTTGCGCACCTCGAAGTCGCGCACGACCACGAAGTCCCACGGCTGCATGAAGCCCACGCTCGGCGCGTGATGCGCCGCGTCGAGCACCCGGCGAAGCACCTCCTCCGGCACCGGGTCGGCGAGGAACTGCCCACGCACATCGCGGCGACTGTATATTACTTTATAGAGCGCGTCACGCTCATCAGCATTGATGGTCATTTCGATTCATTTTTCTGATTGCGACTGCCGAACTGCCACTTTAAATCGGCGAGTCCTTCAAGAATTTTTGGCGATGGCGATACAAAATGCGGGCCATTGAGCCGCACGATTCGGTAGTTGCCTTCGGGAATCCGCACGGGGCATTCGTAGCCATCTTTCTGGAGCACGAACACGATCTCCGGCTTCTTCTCCTCGACCAGCTCCCAGACAGTGCCGATCAGCTCCGTCGGCGCAACATGGCGGATGCCGGGATACTCCTCGACAACCTGGAATCCCGCCGCCGTGAAAAGCTCGTGGAGATACGTATTGACGCCGAACGAGAACGGGTTGCCCTCGCAGCTCGACAGAATCAGCGCCCGCCGTCCGCCGCCGTTGACCTCCGCGGCGGCCTCGCGCCACTGCCGCTCGAACGCCTCGGCCCTGCGCTCGCCGCCCTCGATGCCGAGCGCGTCGCAGATGGCGCGGATGTTTCCGCCAATCTCCGCCATGCTTTTGAAGCCGTGCAGCACGACGCACTTCGCGCCCGGCGGCGTCACCCGCTTGCAGAGATCCGGGCCGCCCCAGTCCGAGACGAAGAGATAATCGGGATGCAGCGCCGCGATGGCCGCCGGATCGGGATCGATCACGCCGCCGGTCTTCGGCAGGTCGATGTCGTCATACCGGCTCACGCCTGCGATCCGGTTTTCGAGACCGAGAGAACGTAACGTTTCAGTAATGTAGGGCGACTGGCTGACGACGCGCCCCTCCGCCCGCCCCGCCGCTCCCGCAAAAAGCAGGAGCAGCAGGGTCATGACTATTTTTTTCATGATTGGCAATGGATTAGCGGTTTCACAACGTAATCTTCACGCCCGCATACGCCGACCTGCCCGGCGTGGCGTAGCTCCACGCCTCTTCATAATACTCGTCGAACAGGTTGTCGATACGTCCATACAGCTCGACATTCGGATTCAACTTGTACGACGCGGAAATATTGGCCAGGAAATAGCTGTCGAGCTTGCCGGTCACGACGCAATCTTCATTCTTCGCGCCGTCATTCCGACGCGATCCGACCCACTGCATATTGGTATTCAGCTTCAGCTTGCCGGAGGCTTTCCACGTTGCAGCGACCCCGACCTTGTTCCGTGGACGGCGTTCGAGCTGCTCCCCATCGGGGTCTTTTGTATAGGTATAGGTGTAGTTCATGGAAAGAAACACCGCCTTTGAGGGACGCCATTCGGCAAAGCTTTCCAGACCATAGGTTTTCGTCGTGCCCGGAATCTGAATCGATACGTAGGTAATAGGATCATAACTGATACGGTCTTCATAATCAGTCCTGAACCATGTTGCACCCAACTTCAGGTTGTCGGCAAACTTCTGCTCGATGCCCGCATCCCACCCCTTGCTCGACTCCGCCTTCAACTCTGAGTTTCCATAGATCGGTGCGTATAATTCGAAAAGCGAAGGTGCCCTGAATCCGGTGGCATAACTGCATTTGAAAACGGTGTTCCCGATGGTATAGGAGGGAGCGACACGCCAAGTAGTCTTGCCGCCAAATTTTTCGTTATCCTCGTAACGAAGCCCCTGAACGAGCTTCAGGCCGCCAATTCGCCACTGATCCTCGACGAAAACGCCATTTGAACCCATCCGCTTGTCCACGGCAAGGGAGCCGGTGCTATCCATGCTCTCTTCACGAGAGTTGATCCCAACGCTGACCGTGTTGTTGTCGGTAAGAGCATAATCGCCCTGCCAACCGATTTCATAAAGGTATCCCTTGTAGGTATTGCCAAGTACGCCAGAACTGTAATATTTCCGCTCTTGGTCGTTCACATTGTAGTAAACCGTGCTTACAAGCGGTTGGTAATCGAGCTTCAGCGCAACCCTGCCATTGAACTGCGTGGATGCCTGGCTGTTGCCGGTAACATCCGCCCCTGAGCTGTCATAGTCATATTCGGCATCGATATATCTGATGGTCGTATCGAGTGAAACATTCTTGCTGAACTTCAGGCCGAAATTTCCGGACAGCGTGGTGTTCTCATATCCATCCTTCTCGAAGCTTTTATCGGAGGGATTGATACAGGGATTCCGTTCATCAGCGGCTGAAAATCCATCTGTTTTGGTACGTGATGCGCTAACGGAATAATCGATCACGCCCTGTTTGCCACTTGCCCCACCGTAATATCGATAAGAGTTATAGGCACCGCCTTCGATTCCGGCATACGCTGATGGTTTACCGGTTCCTTTCTTCGTGATGATGTTGATTACGCCTGCTGAAGCACCTGAGCCGTAAAGCATGCTCGCCGGGCCGCGGACGATCTCGATACGATCGATATTGTCAACCGTAAGATTTGAAAGGTTAGGAGACATCGAGGGTTCTGACGGGTCATTGGCTGGCACTCCGTCAATCAGCACAAGAGTATATTGCGAATCTCCGCCCCTGATATTGATGTAAGATTTAGAACCGAGACCGCCGCTGGAAACAATATCGAGTCCGGGTACTCCCTTCATTACCTCTTCGACGCTTGTCTGCCCGGAATCCTGAATCTCTTCGGCGGTAATGACGGTAATCGAGCTGCCGCCGGCGTCGGCGACCGAGTTGAGCGTTTTGGTGGCCGAGACGACGATCTCCTGACCGACATAATCCGAACCGGCCTCTTCGGCGTGGAGCGTGGGGCTGGCGAGCATTGCCGCCATAACGATGGCGAGCGTTCGTTTGTTCATGGTGTTGTCCTGTGTTGAATTGAAAAAAATCAACAGACAGGGGTTGAGGAAAAGGACTGACCCGGTTCCCGTCGGAACAGCTCGATGGTTCGACAATGCTTGAAAGTGCGGAAGTGCGGGATTCACGCCATTGGCGTAATCGGGCGACGCATTGGAAAACGATGCTGAACATTCGGTGGTACCGGAAGCGCTTTGCCTGACTATTAACCCGTAGTCTTGTTTCTGAGCAAAGAGTAACTGGCAGGTCTCCTGACTTTAACGGCTGAACCGCTGCGGCCTTCCCGCCCCGTCCGTGGAGGACTTCGAGCAGTGACACACAGCGACTGCGAGCATCGAGGCATGTGGCCATGCCTGCTTGCGGCAGCTTTCCGTTGTACAGTTGCGGGTACAGTGTACGAATCTCACGTACTTCCCTATTCTCCGGCTTTGAAGCCGGCACCAGCTAATCATGTGAAAGAACAATCATCTTTGCGGGCGCAATTTACGATTTTCCCGCTCAATTGCAAGCGACTCACCCCTTGCCATCGGCGGCCCGGATGATGGTGCGAGCCATCGACATCGTCTGGTGGTGCAGCGCTTCGAGCGCCCGGAGCAGCTCCATGTGCAGGTCGTGCGTCCGCTCCGACTCCGGGCGGTTTTTGATGCGCCGCATGTGCGAAAAACCGAGTTCGAGCAAAAGGTGGTTGAAGTTCTTGCCCTCGTCGAGCACCGCCAGCGCCCTGCGGAAGCTCATCTCCTCGATGGCCAGGCTCATGGCCGCGATCTCGCGGCACACCTCTTCGTGAAGCTGCGCGATCTCCCGCTTGCCCTCGCTGGTCAGCCCGTTATCGAACCCTCCGGCGGGAAAGTCGGCAAGCAGGGTTTCGACCACGTCGCCCGCCGCCTCGATCTCCTTCGCCAGCGCCATCAGCGCCGCCGCCTCCCGGATGAGCGGCTCGGCAACCGCCTCCTGCATGACGCGAATCAGGTAGGCAGTCACCTTCTTCTCCAGAAAATCGAGCTTCTCCTCGCGCATCAAAAGCCCTTCGGAGACCGGCAGCCGCGAGTAGATGAGGTCGCGCCCCGGCCCGCCGCCGAGGAACGGCTCCGGCAAAGCCCGCGACATGCGTCCGAGAATCTTGTTCATGCGCGAAATCTCCTGCCGCGCCAGCCCGACCGCCACCTCCGGCGTGGCCAGGGCGGAGTCCTTCAGATGCCACACCGCCGGAATGCGCCCAATCTCTTCGGGATCGTCGGGCAGAATCCTGGTAAGAAAACGCCCGTACAGCGGCAGGAATGGCAGAAAGACGATAGCCATGAAGACGTTCGAAACCGTGTGCGCATTAGCGATCTGGCGAGGCAGCCCACCCGCTGCATCGGACGGCGAGATCAAGCGGATCAGGTCGAGATAGGGCGACAGGAAGATGACGAAAACAACGACGTAAGCCAGGTTAAAAATAAGTTGCGCCAGAAACACCCGACGCGCTGCGCGCATGCTTCCGGCGCTGCCGATTGCCGCCGTGATGCAGGTGCCGACATTGGCCCCGAACATCAGTGGCACGGCGATTTCAAGGGTGATCGTCCCCTGCTGGGCCATGGTGATGACGATCGCGATGAACGCCCCGCTGCTTTGAATGATAGCGGTCATGAGCGCGCCCGCGATGACGCAGAGAATGGGATTTTGCAAGGTGGTGAGAATCGAGAGAAACGCCGCGCTGCTGCGGAGCGGCGCGACCGCCATCCCCATCAGTTTGAGGCCGAAAAACAGCAAACCAAGCCCGGCAAGCACCTCGCCGAACAGCGCCACGCCACGCTTGCGACGAACAAGCGAGAGGAAAAAGCCGACCGCGAACATCGGCAAGCCCAGCTCGCCCGGCGAAAAAGCGATGAGCTGGGCCATCGTGGTGGTGCCGATCTCCGCGCCGAGCACCACGCCGAGCGACTGCGAAAAGGTGAGAATCCGCGACTGCACCAGCCCGATGAGCGTGAGCATCACCATGCTGCTCGACTGCACGGCCACGGTAGCCACCGCACCGGAGAGCAGCGCCGAGAGCGGGTTGCCGGTGATCGTGGCCAACCACCCGGCAATCTTGCCGCTCGAAGCCTTGCGAAGCCCCGCATTGAGCGACTTCATCCCCAAGAGAAACACCGCCAACCCACCCGCAAAAAGCAGAAGATTAGACAGCAGGGATTGTGATTGCATCATTTCGATCGACAGTTTGAACTACCGGAATTTTCCGTCATTGCGAGGAGCAGAGCGACGCGGCAATCCATGCGGAATAAGCGAAAGCATGAAAAGATGGATCGCCACGTCCCGACTTGTCGGGACTCGCGATGACGAATCACCGTCATTTTTAACTTGACACACAACGGGGAGCGGACGACATTCTCCCCCCAACTCAAAACGCTCCCAGAATCTCCGCAACCTTGCGCCGCCGGTACTCGAACACCTCGTCGAGCCGCCGCCCGACAATCAGCGCCTCGACCACCTCACCAAGCATGTCGAACGGCAGCGCGTACTCCACGATGTCGGTCATCTCCGTGCCGCCTTCGATTTCGCGAAACCGGTGCGTGTGATGCCACAGCTCGTACGGCCCTTCGAGCTGGCGATCCTCGAAAAAGTCGGGCCGCGAGACCCGCATGATTTCGGTCGTCCACCGCACGGGAATCATCATGAAGGGATAGAGCGTGTAGCTCAGTTGCATCCCTTCGGAAATCGGCTTTCCGGTGCTCCCGCCATCGACCCGCAAAAACATCTCCGGCGGCGTGATCCGGGCAAGATTGTCCGGCTGCGAAAAAAAGTCCCACGCTACATCTATCGGCACAGGCAACCGCTGTACCCAGGTTTTGGTATGAAGGTTCATCGGATGGAACGGATTTCTTTGATATACTTCGATTTAAACAACGACGGACGAACGGTAAAAGTATCCCGTTAGGGTCTTGAGGTGGATTTTTTACTGGCGAGGATTGTCGATTTCGGGCGCGAACGCTCATTCAAAGCAGGGCGGCCTCAGACTTTTTTGTCGCGGGGAATTGTTGGATTTTGCTTATGATTTACTTGGGCAGTAATTAAAGGCATTTTACGCGGGCTTTAATCAAATACAAGGTATTTTTTTTAATGAAAGAGGCTGTATCTAATAAAATAAAAAGTCAGTTGTCGAAAATTATCGAAGCTTACTTTGAACTGGTTAGGTTGGAGCTGGATAATTTTAGACTCGTGCTTCTAATTGACGGGGTTAAAATTGATAATGAAACGCTAGTACATGTAACCACTTCTGGCTGTGACGACAAAATCAATAAACGCAGAAAATTACTTGGCGAAACATTTTATTCCCAAAAAAAAGACATTACCGATTCATTCTTTCTAACTTTAGCCAAGTTGTTTGATGAGCCAAAAAGAAATCAGCCAAATTCAATCCCAGTCATGGTATCGACAATTTCAAAAAACTACCATATATTTGAAAAAACAGAAAAATTAAAAGTAGCGATAAGTACCTATGAAGAGAGTTTAATAAAAAACATAGACTTAATAAACCTTATTAAAGAACATCGAGATAAATGCCTTGCCCACAACGACAACAAATCTCAATGCAATCATTTAGATAGTCTATCCACCAATGAAACACGCCGACTGATGGATATAATAAAAAATTTAGTTAATTCAGTAAGTTCTTTTTTTGATCTGATTGGGATTTCTGAAAGTGACATTAACAAAATGAGTAACGAAAGCTTCAAAAAAAATACTGAACTGCTTAAAACACTTGAAAAGTAGAGACAAAGAAATGGATCAATTTGCTATGCGAGCTAAACTTTTGGCCAAGTATTCGAGATTTAAACCATTTTTAAATCATAATCAATCGTCTAAATCATGAATTTATTGCAAACCATTGATAAACTACCTCGAGTTGAAAAAATCAAGGTAATGGAATTCATCTGGAAGCAATTGACAACAAAAGATTCGGAATTCGAATCTCCGGCGTGGCACAAAGACGCCTTGGCAGAGACAGAAAGCAGGTATGAATCCGGTAAAGAAGAATTGATTGACTGGAGCGAAGCAAAAGAACTTCTCAGAAAGCAATTTCAATGAAAATAAAAATACTCAAATCGGCTTATAACGACTTACAAAGAGGCCGAAATTTTTATGATACTCAAGGCGAGTGGATCGGTGAGTATTTCTTTGATTCATTGTTTTCGGACATAGATTCGTTAGTCTTGTACGGAGGCATTCATCAGAAATTCTTTGGTTTCCACAGACTCTTATCTCACACCTTTCCTTTCGCGATATATTACAAAAAAGACAATGAAGGGAATATCATCGTTTATCGTATTCTGGACTGTCGCCAAAATCCAGAGACAACGGAAGAAATTCTAACCGAAATTGAAGAATAACATGTAACCAAAATTGATCAAGGACTGGAACAAACTGCCCGGCATTTGGGTATCAATATTCTGGATGTTAACTGATGAAAACATATACTTATACAGAAGCACGGCAACACTTGTCGTCCGTGCTGGAGAAGGCGCGGAAAGAAGGTGAGGTCATGATTCGCCGTAAGGATGGTCAGCTTTTTGTCTTAAGGCCAGCGAGTCGAAGCGGCTCACCGCTGGATGTTCCCGGAATCGATCTGAACATCACGACTGAAGAGCTTATTGGCATTCAGCGAGAAATCCGTGAACGGGGGCATGAGAGCGCCTCATGACAAACCCATCATCCACCCCTTGCCAATCCCCCGCCCCCCGCGAAAAGCACTTGCCGTGAAAAACCCTCTGCACTATCTTGCAGGTGATTTTTTGTGACTGTGCAAGATCGTCAACGCCTCCACCATCCCCATGCCTAAAGCCACCGTCGCTGCCATCATCCACCCCGCCGGAGATCGCCGGACGATACTCCTGACACGGCGTAACGTCAATCCTTTCAACGGGTTGTGGTGTCTGCCGGGCGGGCATGTCGAGGAGTTCGAGCCTGCTGAAACCGCCGTGCGGCGAGAGGTGAAGGAGGAGACCGGTCTCGACTTTGTGCCGGATACATTCGTCGGCTGGTTCGAGGAGATCTTCCCGGAGCACCGCTTCCACGCCGTGGCGCTTGCCTTCGCCGGAGCCGGATCGGGCGCGTTGCAGTCGCAGCCCGACGAAGTCTCCGAAATGGCGTGGTTCGCGCTCGACGATGCGCTCGCGATGCCGCTCGCTTTCACCCATAACCTTGTCCTGCAACACTATGCCCGCTCGCTCGAAAAGTAACCGCCTGACTCCCCTCTTCATCCTGCTCGCGCTCTGCCTGTACGCGCTCGCCGGTTGCTCGCGCCAGCCCGCGCCCGCGCCGACGACGCCGACGCCAGCCGCCGCCGAAACGCCGCAGCGCATCGTCAGCCTCGCGCCGAGCCTTACCGAAATGCTCTACGCCATCGGCGCGGGCGACCAGCTCGTCGGCAGAACCAGCGCCTGCGACTGGCCCGCCGAAGCTGAAAAGGTGCCTGTGGTCGGCTCCTTCGGACGCCCGTCGCTCGAAGTGCTCGCCTCGATGACTCCCGACCTGGTGCTCGACGTCGATCTGGCCGACGAACAGGCGGCGAAAAAAATGGCCGAAATGCATCTGCGCCGCGAGCACATCCGCTGCCAGGATCCCGAAGAGTTGCCCCAGGCCCTCCGCAAGCTCGGCGCGCTCACCGGCCACGCCAGGCAGGCCGACAGCCTCGCCTCGGTGATCGAGCAGGGGCTGGCGAACTATCGCACAGAGGCCGCCGCGAAAACGCGCAAACCCTCGATGTACCTTGAGATATGGAACGATCCGCTCTGGACGGGCGGCAACAAAAGCTTCGTGTCGCGGCTGATCGGCTACGCGGGCGGGCGCAACATCGGCGACGCAGTCGAGAAGGAATACTTCGAGGTTTCGCCAGAATGGGTCATCCGCGAAAACCCGGAGATCATCGCCTGCATGTACATGGCCAACGAAACACCCGCCGCCGACAACCTCAAGAAACGGCCTGGATGGCAGGGCATCAGCGCCGTGCGCAACAACCGGGTCTATGACAAGTTCGACAACCGCCTCTACCTGCGCCCCGGCCCGCGCATCCTCGAAGGGATCGCCGGAATGAAAAAGCTGATCGAGAGCCATGAAAAGTAACGCGACACACGAGAGCCGGGGCTTCCTCATCGCCGCGCCGTCGAGCGGCTCCGGCAAAACGACGATCACCCTCGGCCTCTTGCGCCTGTTGGCGCGGCGCGGCCTCGCCGTCCAGCCCTTCAAATGTGGGCCGGACTACCTCGACACGATGCTCCACGCAATGGCCGCTTCGACGGGGGAAACGGCGCGACCGGGGCTGAATCTCGACACCTTCATGGCCTCGAAGCAGCACGTCCGTTCGCTCTTCGCCCGCCACGCCTCGACGGCGGAGATTTCGGTGGTCGAGGGGGTGATGGGTCTGTTCGACGGCGCCGAAAAATCGGACGGCAGCAGCGCCGAAGTCGCCGCGCTGCTTGGGCTTCCGGTCATCATGGTGATCGACGGCTCGAAAATGGCCTACTCCGCCGCGCCGATGCTCTACGGCTTCAAAAATTTCGACCCCTCGGTCAACGTCGCGGGCGTCATCTTCAACCGCGTCGGCAGCGCCTCGCACTACCGCTACCTCGAAGCCGCCGCGCATGACGCGGGCGTGGAGCCGCTCGGCTATCTGCCGCGCAACAGCGACATTACGATCAGCGAGCGCCACCTCGGCCTCAACACCTCGGCGGAGTACGACCGGCAGGGCATCATCGACGCGATGGCCGACCACATCGAAAAAACGGTGAACATCGAGCGGCTGCTCGAAGTGGCGGCAATCGAGCTGCCGGAAGTCGATGCGGTTCAGGCGACAGCGAGACAATCGGACAAAGTAATCGCCGTGGCGCGGGACGAAGCGTTCAACTTCATCTACCAAGCCAACATAGAGGCGCTCGCGCGGTACGGCGAGGTGCGCTTCTTCAGCCCGCTGCACGATGAGAGGCTTCCCCAGGCCGACCTGCTCTACCTCGCCGGAGGCTACCCGGAGCTTCACGCCCAAGCGCTTGCGGCGAACGCCTCGATGCGCCGCGCCATCGCCGCGTGGTGCCGGAGCGGAGGCGCGACATACGCCGAGTGCGGCGGCCTGATGTACCTCGGCCAATCGCTCACGCTCGCCGACGGCACGACCCACCCGATGTGCGGCGCGCTCGACCTCGACACCACCATGCAGGAGGCCCGCCTCACCCTCGGCTACCGCAAGGTGTATCCGGCGGGCGCGGAGGGCGTGGAGCTGCGCGGCCACGAATTCCACTACTCGCGAATTACGCGGCAGGGCGAAATCGAAACCATCGCCGAAATCCGCAACGCCCGCGACCAGCCGGTCGAAGCGAAACTCTTCCGCGTCGGCAACACCATCGCCTCTTACCTGCATCTTTACTGGGGCGAGCGCGACAACCTCGCCAACTGGTTCCCTGCGCTGAGGTAACGATGATCGCGACCAGTATTTCCTCACTCACCCGCCCAGTGCCTGAAACAGGAGAGCTGCGTCGGCAAGACGCCTGGAGCGACCGGTGAGGAGCGCCGATGAGCTCACCTCTTTTTCAAGCGAAACGTCAAGAAGTTCCAGCGTCGAGGCCGCTCCGAGCCGGTGCTTTGAGACGATGATGGCGTACTGCTCTGCGAGCAGCGTGTCGGCATCCAGCCACGCCGAGAGCTCGCGGCTGTCGGCTTCGATGGCGGCAAGCCGGTCGGCGACCTCCTTCAGCGCCTCCAGCACGGTCTGGCGATAGTTGGCTGCCGCGAGGTCGAATTCAGCGATGGCGGCTTTGTTCTCCGCATCGTGCCCGCCGTCGAAGAGCGTGTGGGCGATCGAGCCGCCAACGCTCCAAAGCAGCGAGCCGCCGCCGAAGAGGCTCGTGAGCGTAAGCGCCTGCGAGCCGAGCGAGGCGTCGAGCGTGATCCGGGGATACGATTCGGCGACCTTTACCCCGTACTCGGCGTTGGCCGCCCGCATCATCGCTTCCGAGGCGAGCATGTCCGGCCGCTGGCGCACCAGCTCCGACGGCACGCGCATCGGGAGCTGTTCGGGCAGCCGGAAGTCGGCGATGGAAAACGCCGGAAGCTTGCCTTGCGCCGGTTCACGTCCACACAGCAACCGGAACTGCGAGGCGGTTTCGTCCCGCTGCTGCTTCAGCGTGGCGGCTTCCGCCCGGAGCGAGGCCACTTCTCGCTGAACCCGCAGGAGTTCGTAGCGCGATGAACCGCCCAGTTGAAGACGCGCCGCTTCGATCTCCATTTTTTGCTTCAGCAGTTCGAGCCGCCGCTCCATGCTTTCCAGGCGGTCGTTGAGTTCGGCAAGCTTGATGGCCGTCGTCGTGACAGACGAGGCGAGCGACAGCTTCGCCGCGTCGAGCTGGTGGCGTTTCTGTTCTGCGGTGGCGGCGAGCGCTTCGAGCCGCCGTTTGTTGGCTCCGGAAAGGTCAAGCGTGTAGCCCGCCGAGAGGAAGCTGTCGAACAGGTTGAAGGTGCGCTCGTCGGACTCCTGGCCCATCGCGACCAGGTTCGTCCCCTGCCGACTCGCGCCCGCCCCGGCATCGAGCTTCGGCAATCGGATTGAACCGGCCTGTGCATCCCGGCGAGCGCTGGCCGTGCGAAGGGTCGCTTTGGCCGCCTGTAGCGTCGGGCTGTTGCGCAACGCTTCGGCTACCAGCGCGTCGAGTTCGGGTGAGCCGAACGATTCCCACCACCGCTCGGCAATCGCGCCGCTTGCCGCTTGCGACAGCTCGCCGGACGCCGGGCGGTAGTGGTTCATCACCGGCGGATCGGGGCGCTGGAAATCCGGCCCCGCCGAGCAGCCTGCGGCGGCAAGCGAGCCGGAAAGCAGCGCAATCATCCTCACGTTTCGTCTCAATCGTTGCATCATCATCATCATCATTATTACTCCGGCAACAATAAATCGCAATCATCCCAAAAAGAAGAAGTTGGGCTAAAGCCCTGATTTATTTTGTGTTATCCATAAACCCCGGACTGAAGTCCGGGGCAATTGTTTGACGCCTTTAATGGCCGGAGCAATAATCTGCTGTTTCGTAAAGTGCTTTCCCCTCCCCCGCCTCCTCGTGGGTGCGGCCATCGCGGATGTGGTAGATTCGCTTGAAGGTGGGGATGATTTTTTCGTCGTGCGTGACGACGATGACGGCGGTTTCGTACTGGCGGGCCATGTCGTTGAGCAGCCCGATAACGCCGAGCGCGCGCTTGCTGTCGAGCGGTGCGGTCGGCTCGTCGGCAAGCACCACCGGAGGCCGGTTGACCAGCGCCCGCGCAATGGCCACGCGCTGCTGCTCGCCGCCCGAAAGCTGCGAGGGCATGGCGCGGGCGCGGTGGGCCACGTCGAGCGCTTCGAGCACCGCCAGCGCCCGCTCCCTCGACGCGCCGTTGCGCTCACCGGCCAGCATCGGCAAGAGCGCGACGTTATCGATCACGTCGAGAAACGGAATCAGGTACGGAGCCTGAAAGACAAAGCCGATCTTGTCGCGGCGCAGCGCCCGCAAATCGCCAGCGAGCCAGCGGTTGTCGTAAATCGGCGAGCCGCCGATCTTCATCACGCCTGACGACGGCTCGATGACCGCGCCGAGGCACTTGAGCAGCGTGCTCTTGCCGGAGCCGGAGGGGCCGACCAGCCCCACCACTTCGCCCGGCTCGACCGACAGATCGACCCCCTTGAGCGCATCGACGGCGGTCTGGCCGGAGCCGTACCGCTTGGTGAGTTGTTCGATTGCAATGCCTGTTCGTTCCATCCTATCCTCCTATCGCTTCAGCCGGATCGACCATCAGCGCGGCGCGAATCGCCAACAGGCTCGCCACGACGCAGATCGCCATCACCAGCAAAAAACCTCGCGCGGCGTCGCCGGGGATGAGCAGCACATATTTCGGGAAAAAGGGCGCCCAGAGCGTGGCCGCGATCTTGCCGACCACAAAGCCGATCAGGCCGAGGCCGAGCGCCTGCTGCAAAATCATGGAGGCGATCACGCGGTTTCGGGTGCCAAGCAGCTTCAGCACGGCGATTTCGCGGATTTTGGACATCGTCATGGTGTAGATGATGAAGGCCACGATCGCCGCGCTGACCACCGACAGAATCACCAGAAACATCGCGATCTGGCGGGCGGAGGTAGCAATCAGCTTCTCGACGAGAATCGACTGCATCTCCGCGCGGCCATACGCCTCAAGGCGAAGCCACCGTTCGATTGCCGACCCGGCCAGCTCCGGCGAAGCGCCGGGCTTGAGCCGCACCAGCACTGCATTGACCGCGCTGCTGCTTGCATCGTCGGCGTTGACGGCGTCGAGCAGCCCCGGCACGCCGGGAGGGTTGAAGGCGGGATTGCCTTCACGACGGTGGCGCTGCTGCACGATGGCGTCACTGTCCTTGAGGGACTGCGCCTGTTGCGCGTCGCGGAGCGGAATAAAGATCATCGGGTCGCCGCTGGACGAGACCATGCGCCGGGTGAGACCAACCACGCGGTAGCGGTTGCGGCGAATGGTGACGAGGTCGCCGACGTCGAGGCCACTCGACACGTCGGCAATCGCCTCGTAGTGCCCGGCGGTCATCGTGCGCCCGGCAACGAGGAAGCGCGGCTGACCGGGGTCGCTCTGCCGCCGTCCGGGCGCGACGCCGGTCACCATCGCCCGGATGCCGCGCTCGCCGTGGCGCACCTGCATGGTGAGATAGACCACGTTGGAGGCCCGCTCCACGCCGTCGATCGACAAAACGCTCCGGTACAGATCGTCCGGGATGGTCGAAGGCTCGGCCCACGGCCCGATAGTACCCTGCTGCACCACCCAGAGATCAGCGCCGCTGTTATCGAGCAGCACGTTGGCGTCATCGACCATGCCCCGGTAAATCCCCGCCATGCTGAGCGTGACGCCGATCAACAGTCCCAGCCCCGCGGCGGTGAGGATGAAGCGCCCCCATCCGTGCAGAATATCCTTTCCTGCCAGGCTTATCATGACTTGCCTCCCGCCTGAAGATGTTTGCGGATGGTGATGCGCGTGCCGTCGCTGAGCGGAGCCATGCTGTAAACCACGATTCGCTCGCCCCCTTCGAGACCGTCCGTGACCTGCACGAAGCCGTCGCGGCTCATGCGCCCGAGCGTGACTTCACGGAAGCGCAGCCGCGAGCCGTCAACCAGCCAGACGCCGGTTTTTTCTTTTTGACGATGGATCGCGGCGGATGGCACGACGGGCGTTTTCGGCAACGGCTGCTGGCTGACGACGACCTCGGCCAGCTCTCCCAGCGGCGGCAAAGGGCGCGGCAGCGTGCGGAATTCGATCCTGGCCAGCAGCTCCTCGGTCACCGGATCGGCGACAGGCTCGATTCGAAGCACCGCGCCCGCCAGCGCCCCGCCGGAGCGGGAGCGCAGCGTGACCGAAGCATCGAGACCCGCAGCGAGGCCGGTCGCCTGATGCTGGTCGAAGCGCGCTGAAACCCATATCTCCGAAGGATCGACGATCTCGATGAGCGTCTGGCCAGCCACGACGCTGCTCCCCTCTTCGGCGGCGCGAACCGTCACCAGCCCGTCCGTGGGCGCGACAAGGCGCAGGTGCTCGCGCTGTTCAAGCAACGCACGGAAGCGCGAGGCTTGCGCCGCCGACTGCTGGCGGGCCGCCTCCAGCGCCGCCTTCGCCGCCGCGCAGGCCGAGCGGGCAGTCGCCGCCTCCCGGACGTTCAGCTCCACGGTCTCCGCACTCACCGCGCCCGCCTTCAGCAGAGCTGCGTAGCGCTTCTCCTGCGCGGCGGCAAAGGTGCGCCGCGCTCGGGCTTCGTCAAGCGCCGCCCGCGCTTTGGCGACCGAACTTGCCGCCTCGCCCGCCAGCGACTGCTGCGCCAGCTCCTGCTGCTCCAGATCGACCGGATCCATTTCGCACACCACATCGCCTTGCCGAACCATATCGCCCACATCGACCAGCACTCGCGCCACCCGTCCGGGAGCGGTCGGGCCAAGCTTGTGGACGTATCGCGCCTCGACGACGCCGATGCCCTGCAACGCGGGTTGGATCGAACGGCTTTCGACCCTGGCGACCGTCACCTCCACGGGCGACAACGGCCCGGAGCGCACAACCACAAACACGAACACGATAACGAGCGGCGCCAGCACCGCCGCCACTCCCCATACTTTTCTATCAATCTTTTTCATCATCATCTCACTCTTTTGCGATTCCTTTCAGATAAAGCCTCAGCACCTTCGGCGCTTCGTCTTGCATACGGTTCTGACTCCCACTGAGCAGCGACTGCATCACCAGCCCCTGCACGAGGCCGATAAACATGCCCGACGCGGCCTGCACGTCGAGGTCGGGGTCGATACTCCCCTCGCCAATCCCCTTTTCAAGCAGTGCGCCGACCCGCTTCGCGTAGCGCTGGAGCAGCACCCTTGCCACCTTTTTGGCAGGCGTGTCCTCAGACCGCTGCAACTCGGCGAACAGCATCCGCGGCACACCGGGATGGCGCGAGACGAATCCGATGTGCGCCGTGAACATCCGCTCCAGATCGGCCACGGCAGACTCTCCGGCAACAGCCTGATCGACGGCGCTCATCAGGTTTTGCTCCACCCACTGCATCACCGCCTCCCACAGCGCCTCTTTGGACGGAAAATGCCGAAACAGCGCGCCCTGCGTCAGCCGCATCTTTTCGGCGATGGCCGCCGTCGTGATCTGTTCTGGATTCCGTTCAGATGCAAGCTGCACCACCGCCTCGATGGTCACCAGCCGCCGCTCTTCGGCAGGCAGGTTTTTCATGCCTCTTTTCATGCGTTTCTCCTTTTGATAGAAAAGATAGTAATTGATTACTATCTTTCAAAACAAAGCAACACAATTCTCTCTCTCGATCAACCGCACCATCCGCCGGATGCGATGTCAACCGCTGCGCCGAAAGGTGAACCAGGCGAACGCCTGCGTGGAACCGCCGGGGGTAAGATGTTGGGCGTCGCAGGCTGAGACAAGCTCGAAGCGCGGGGCGAAAACACCGGAAATCAGCTCCGCATTGTAGCGCTGCACGGCGAGACCGCTGCACCGTTCCGGGCCGTCCAGGGCGAAGGTGCCGATGATCGCCGCGCCATCGGCGGCGAGGCAGGCGTCGAGGCTTGCCAGATAGCGGCGGCGATCATCCTCGCTCGTCATGAAGTGAAACACCGCCCGATCATGCCACAGCCTGAATTTTTTCGCCGACCGGAACGAGCGAATGTCGCCTTGCACCCAGGATACGGGCGAGGCTGACGCGCCCAACCGCTCGCGAGCTTCGTCGAGTGCCGCTTGGGAACAGTCCACAACCGTGACGTCCGTATAGCCGAGATTCAGCAGCGTTTCGGCAAGGATCGATGCGCCACCGCCCGCGTCGATCACCGGCGCGTCGCGGGCGATGCCGGTCGCCTCGACGAGGCGCAGCGACTCCTGCGGGTGGCTTTGATACCAGCTCAGGCGCTCAAATGGAGCGGCGTGATATTTTGCGTCCCAGTGCTGGCGTAGTTCATCCGGTTCGCATGAGTTGTCAAGTGACATATTACTCTGGCTACAATAAAAGAAATTGGGCTAAAGCCCTTATTTACTTTGCTTTGTTTGCATACCCCGGACTAAAGTCCAGGGCAATTGTTTAACATTTTTTATGGGTGAAGTTATAACACTCCCCTGTCAACCGTTCATGCAGCACGATTTGCCGATTTCGACCGTATCGGGAATCGTCTCCTCGATCTCCTCTTTCGTGCCAATCACATAGTCGCTGACCGGCCAGCCGAGAGCTTCGCGCTTGCGGTCGAGCATCCGCAGAATGTCTTCGGAGGTCTGGTAGGGATCGGGATTCCAGTTCATCGCCGCGCCGACCATCCTGCGCAGCCGGTTGCTGACGTAGTCGATAAAACGATCAGAGGCGAGCGTGTTGTCCTGCACGCACGAGTAGGTTTCGATGCCGTTGAGGATGAAGGCGTAGCGCGCGCCCATCGTCTTTTCGGCGGCGGGATCGGCGGCCACCATCGCGAAGGGCATCGCCGGATTGGGCTGGCCCGCCGCGTTGGCCGTGTAGGCCATCACCTGGCTGGCCCGCGTGCTGTCGGTGCACGCGCCGACGTGCAGCACCGGCGGAATCTGCAACGCTTCGACCAGCTCGCGAAGTCCGGGGCCGCACAGCTTCGAGGCGTCGGGATGCGCCAGACCGGCAAAAAGCAGCCCCATGCCCGAACAACCATGAGCCGTCACGAGCACGTCGTTCTTGATGAGCTGGCGGGCGATGATAACCTGGTTGCGCTCGAACACCGCGCCGCGAATGTTGCCGCAGGAACCGAAGTTCACGATACCGCGAATCTTCCCCTCCTCCAGCAACCGGGCAAGACCGTGAATCTTTTTTTCGGGCATCGAACCGTCGAACAGCCGTGCGATCTCCTCGACGCTGAAGCCCAACTCCACCTTCGCGCGGATGTCGGGGATATGGATTTTTTCGCTGTCGCGGTTGCGGTAGTTTTCGATGGCGATGTCGAGAATCTCTTCGGCAAGCTCGTAAATGCGGTCGAGGTTTTTGAGATAGTAGTCGAGTTCGAGCACGATCGCCCCCTCCTTGCGGCCTGAGGGCGAGGTGGTGATCACCTTGGTGTGAAAGCGGCGGGCGACCGGCATCATGCCGGGCAGCACATCCTGCTGATCGACCACAATCGCCTCGAACGCACCGGTGGCGACGGCCATTTCGGCGGAGGAGGCCATGGCGACGAGCGGAATGCCGAGGTCACGCTCGACGAACTCGCCGCCGGTGCAGCACATGCCGTAGAGGCGGATGTCCTCCGCGCCGACCGCTTTTACCTTCTCCATGATCTTCGGCGTACCGACAATGTCGCAGATGGCGAAAGCGACCATCGGCGCGTGGCCGTTGATGCCGATGTTGATGCAGTTATCCTTGCGGATGCTGCCGAGGTTGACGTTGAGCTTCGAGCGCCGGGGCAGACCGTAAACAATGTCGGTGGCGAGCGACGTTGAGACCACGGTGGTGTAGGCGTAGGCGAGCACCGTGCGCAGGAACGCCTGCATGTGGCTCTCGAAATCGGAGTCGGTGCCGTGGCTGGTGAGGTTGTTCGACTCGAAACACTCGTGATAGGCGCTGATCGGAATGATGCCGAGCCTCTGCCAAAGTTCGGAGCGCTCTTTCGGCGCGAGCGCAAAGAGCGTGTCGTGATGCTTCGGCAGCGCGCGCTGCAAGTCATCGATGAAGCGGTCGGCGATCTCCACGCAGATCTGTTCGACGCTCTTGCCATCGGCGTCGAGGCCGAGCGCCCCAGCGACCGCCCACGCCTTTTCGGGGCACTTGATCGGAATCGGCGCGGAGCCGTCGCCCGCCGCTTTCAGCGCGATGAACACCTCGCAGGCGTGCGCGCCGTGCGCCGACATGCCCGAAGCGAGCCGCCGCAGCGCGTTGCCCGCAACGATGAGATCGACATCCTTGCCGCAGATTGAATCTCTATGGGATATATTCCCCGAAGCTCTGCTTCGTTAAAGATAAAAGTGTAATAATTGAGCACATATATTCATAAAAGTCATAATGTA
>NZ_SDGU01000105.1 GCF_004118635.1 Chlorobaculum sp. 24CR
AACTTCGCCCGCCAGCGCCTCGACCGTGCGCATGAAAAATCCGTCCGCCTCTCCGTCCGCCGGAATCGCCGCTTCGCCATGCCCCGGCAGATCGACAAGAATGCTGCAAAAGCGCGCCTCAAGCTTGCGGGCGAACGGCAGCCAGTCGCTGCCCGATCCGAGGAAGCCGTGCAGAAACACGATCTTCGGCAGCGCCGGGTCGCCGACGGTGGCGAGGTGGAGGGGGATGGTTGTCGGAAGCGATGTCATGATGGTGCGTCTGTGTTGTATTGTTGGCTATCCGTTTTGGCTCTGCCTGTTGATTGGGCGCTTGTCCCTGGGCTTGCGGCATCCCCCCTTAAAAAAAGGGGCAGGGGGATTACAGACTCATTGTCAACTTTGAAATGCTCCATTTTTTAATCCCCCTCGATCCCCCTTTTTCAAAGGGGGAGGGTAAGGAGGTGCTACATGCCTCCCCCTTTAGAAAAAAGGAGGTGCTACATGCCTCCCCCTTTAGAAAAAAGGAGGTGCTACACGCCTCCCCCCTTAGAAAAAGGAGGGGCTACACGCCTCCCCCCTTGGAAAAAAGGAGGTGCTACATGCCTCCCCCCTTGGAAAAAGGGGAGGGCTACACGCTTCCCCCCTTGGAAAAAGGGGGGCCAGGGGGGATTCCCAAACGTTCTTCCACTTTCGCATAAATATCCTCAAGCACCGCCTCAGTCTCCAACAGTGCTTGCCGGTTGTCGTAACGCAGCACAAGCAACCCCAACTCCGCCAATGTCTCATCCCGAACCCGGTCTTTCTCTCGATGTTCGGATTCATAATGTTGACTGCCGTCCAGTTCAATCACCAGCTTTGCTTTTGCGCAGTAGAAATCGACAATGTAGTCAAGAATCGGTTTCTGTCTGTTGAACTGCACGCCATGTATCTGCTTTCGACGCAGACGCCCCCATAGATGCTGCTCTGCATCGGTCATTTCGCAGCGCAATCTTCGTGATGGCTCTTTGAGTTTTTTGTTGTACGCTTCCATCGTTTTTGCATTTTCGTTCAGCTTCCATCTTTTTCGCTGAATTCCCCTCGATCCCTTTTAATCCCCCCTTGCCCCCCTTTTTCAAAGGGGGGGATTCAACATTGGCATATTGTCGAAAATTCTCCCTGCCCCCCTCAGAAAGGGGGGGCAAGGGGGGATTCCCAAAAGCCTTATGCTACTAACTCCTCGTTTATTTCTTCAATCAACCGATTCATTTCATCCCCGAAAAGTTGATACATTTTTCCCGATCCGCCCGCCCATCGAATAGCCCACGAGTACGCACGGCCCGGCGCTCAGTCGCCGAACTTCGCCCGCCAGCGCCTCGACCGTGCGCATGAAAAATCCG
>NZ_SDGU01000106.1 GCF_004118635.1 Chlorobaculum sp. 24CR
AGTCAAGGTCGAGAAATTGAGTATAAAAAGTTGCATTCACAGCAGCTCCAACTCTTCTAAATACCTCGAAGCTCTGCTTCGAGGATCCTTTATTAACGCATTTTTCTTTTTTTACTAAGAGTATTGGATTTGTCCAACACGCACAATAGAGACCTGTTATATCCGTCGGAACAAGCCTTTTTTGCATCGCTAATGCTCAATATCAAACCATGAACAAGGGGAAGCAGTATAGCTAAAAAGCAACGCGAGCCTGTTCAGATAAGTGTGTAAACGGTCGTTTTCATAGAGGCATCCTTCCCTCGAATTTAATGGAAAACTGATTGATAACCGCCCCCCAGTT
>NZ_SDGU01000107.1 GCF_004118635.1 Chlorobaculum sp. 24CR
ATAAACACGTCTTCTTCATGAGCAAAGAACAAGCCTGCCATTAGTTGATTGATTGGTGAGGCTCTTGGTATAACATAAGTACTTTTTTTTAAAAAGTACCATCAAAAGCACAAGACAAAACATCGCAAGGTACCCTAAAAATACAACGACTTCACAGCGTAAATATCACGCAAAACACTATCTATCAACACCTTATCAGCGTATAAACACTAAAATTGAGTACATAAAAAAAATGTAACAGAATCGAAAAATGAGCGCTCGTGTTTTCAAAAAGTCACTCTTATTCTCTCAAAAAGCTCCAGCATTCTCACCGGACAGACCTCGGAATCGGGGTTATTGCGCTGACCTCCACGCTGCCTGCCGACTCATCGTTAACACCGCCTTCAGTTCACCGCGCAAGGCAAGACCGCA
>NZ_SDGU01000016.1 GCF_004118635.1 Chlorobaculum sp. 24CR
GTCAAGGTCGAGAAATTGAGTATAAAAAGTTGCATTCACAGCAGCTCCAACTCTTCTAAATACCTCGAAGCTCTGCTTCGAGGATCCTTTATTTATTATGCAGGGCTTTAAAGCTCAAGAAAATCCCAACGCGTTTACTGGTAAAGATATATTTTTCTTAATTTTATTACAACGCTTATGTTATCGCAGAATCCTAAGCTCAAAGAGATTGTTGCCAAGAAAGAAGAGATTTATTCATTTACATCAACGGTATCTCATGAATGTTTTTTAAAAGAAGAAGTGTTGCGATTTATTTCCATAGCCGGTACTATCGCAAACAGTTTTCCCAACGTAGCAACAAGTATTGATGAACGTATTCTTTCTCATATCATGCTTCGTTCGGTAATTGAGAACTATATTAAGATTCGGTATATTTTTCACGATTCTTCTAAAACAGCTAATAGGTTTGATGAGATTTTGAATAGCTTCCGAGACGAATACTCAAAGCTTTTTAATGATATACATAGCGCATATCGATCTGAAATCGAAACTCCCATTATAGGCTGGAAAACTCGTCCAAAAGCACCGAATTTAAAGGATATGTTATCTATAATAAAAGATGATTTGGGAGAAAGTCTCGATAAATCGTACTTTATTTATCGCATTGGTAGTTTTGATACGCATGGCAATAGTTTAAATGCTTTGTTTAATGCAGTGTTTGATAAGGATTGTAACTTTCCGTACTTAGAGATATTTTCTATAATTGAGCATATAGCCGATTATTACTTATCATTATTCAAGCGTTATTCTATCTGACGTCAAGCTGAGATGTTAAATATTAATCTGAATGTGCAGCTATAATAGGCAAATTACGTCTCTTATAATTATTTTCTTGAGTGTTCGATATTTCTGCTTGTTCTGTATGAAGGTGTCGGAAAAAAATAAAAATACTCCTAATATCAGTCAACATTTTTTTATTCATGCTCATCTTATTGTTGTCCATCTTTGCATAAAATAGCAATATCGGCTTTTTGGAGTTCGCTTCGAAGATAGCTATAAAAAATTTCGTTGAGATCATCTTCCAACGCTTCAAAATCGTATCTGCTCAACACGAAAAAAACTATGGCTGAGGCTGCGCTTTTGGAATCAACAGTACTCCTCACATCCAGAACGCTCCGTAAATAAACCACAATCCCGTCGCGATCATGATGAGGCTGGCGAGGCGGTAGAGGTGGTGGCGGGTTTTTTCGCCGATGAGTCCGGCGGTTTTGCCGACGACGAGGAGCGCGGGGGCTGTGCCGAGGCCGAAGAGAAGCATCATCAGCGCGCCCTGCACCATGCCCGCGAAGTGGTCGGGGGCGTTCATGGCGGCTCGCGCGGCGGCGAGCAACGCGGTGAAGGTGAGGCCGCAGGGGAGGAAGCCGAGCACGAGTCCCAGCGGATACCATGCTCCGGCGGATGGCGAGTTTACGAAGAGGTTCATCGTTTTCCGCACGAAGGGCATGGCGGGCGAGCAGGCGAGCAGGCTTTTGCCGAAGGGGAGCCATCCCGCCGAAACCAGTCCAAGCAGCACGATGAACAGACCGCAGAGCGCCATGACGACGGTCTGGAACAGGTCGATGGAGGATGCGAGCGAGAGGAACGAGCCGGTCGCGCCGACCGCCGCGCCGAGGAAGGTGTAGGTCGTCACCCGCCCCAGGTTGTAGAGCAGGTGGTGCGTCCAGCCGGGCCGCGCCGGGCCGAGCGACAGCGCCGCGACGATCGGCCCGCACATGCCGATGCAGTGCCCGAATCCTCCGGCAAGCCCGGCCAGCAGCATCGCGAGAAGTTCGCCTGTCAGGGTTTCGATGTCGAGTCTCCCTTTTTGTTGATTGCAATCGGTATGGCCATCGTTGAAAGAAATTGGGCTGAAGCCCTGAAAAATTATGGATTCCGATCCTCCCCGGCTTGAAAGCCGGGGCAATTGGAATGTAAGGCAACTGAATGTCCGACGGGCTAAAGCCCGCCTGAGTGTGCAAGATGGATTGCGGCGTACCTGAGCGAGCTGGGTACGTTCCTCAGCAATTGCCCCGGACTTCAGTCCGGGGTATATGCCGTTTTAAAAAATCCGGGCTTCAGCCCAATGTGTTTTTGTCGCCGGAGCCATAATCGAAATTGTCCTCCTTGAAAGAAATTGGGCTGAAGCCCGTGATTATTTTGTGTTGTTCGTCAACCCCGGCTTGAAAGCCGGGGCAATGTGAATGTAAGAATTCTGAATGCCCGTCGGGCTGAAGCCCTCCTGAAGACATCGCCATTCTCATTTCTCCGCCATTCCTTTCTTTTTCGGCTTGTTCTGCACCTCGTCATCGTCGTCGAGCATCCGGTATTTCGGGGCTTCGGCGTCGTCGAACTGGCCGCTGCGGACGGCCCAGAGGAAGAGCGCCCAGCCGCCGAGGCCGATGACGAAGCCGAGGGCTATGAGGAAAAAGGTGCTTGCCATGCGTTGTCCATCAAATTTTTCGTAGCCTGAGCGAGTTGCTGACCACCACGAGCGAACTGGTCGCCATGAGCAGCGCCGAGACGATCGGGTGCAACATGCCGGTGACGGCGAGCGGCACGGCGACGAGGTTGTAGCCGAACGCCCAGGCGAGGTTCTGGCGGATCACCGCGAAGCATTTGCGCGAGTGGGCCAGAAGCGTGCCGAGCAGTTCAAGGTCGTCGGTCATGATGGTGACGCCCGCGCTTTCGATGGCGATGCCCGTGGCCGTGCCGAAGGTGACGCCGGTGTCGGCTTCGGTGAGCGCCGGGGCGTCGTTGATGCCGTCGCCCGCCATCAGCACGGTCTGGCCTGAGCGTTTCAGCTCCCTGATCGCGTCAGCTTTTCCGATGGGATCGAGTCCCGCCCGCATCTCCGTGATGCCGCACTTTCCGGCAATATAGCGCGCGACGCCCGCATTGTCGCCGGTGAGAATCATCAGCCGCAAGCCCTTCGAGCGGAGTGCCTCGATCATCCGCCCGGCGTCGTCGCGCAGCTCGTCGATCAGGCCGAACAGGCCCGCGAGCTTGCCGTCACAGGCGACGAAGACCGTCGTCTTGCCCGACGCTTCGAGCCGGTCGGCAGCGTCGATGCAACTCTTGTCAATCACCACCCCCTCTTTTTCGAGCAATGCGCGTGAACCCGCGAGCCACGCCTGGCCGTCGATCTCGCCCGAAACGCCCATGCCCGGGATGGAGCGGAACTCTTCGACCGGCACCGTTTCGCCATGCCATCCCTTCGCAATCGCGCGGCCTGCCGGGTGGCGCGAGAGGCTTTCGAGCGAGGCGCAGCACTGCGTGAAGTTGCCGGACGCGCCGTAGTCGAAAGTGTCGGTCACGGCGGGCTTGCCGCGCGTGATGGTGCCGGTTTTGTCGAGCACCACGGTGGTGGTTTTTGAGATCGACTCGAAAATATCGCCCCCCTTGACGAGGATGCCTTTGCGGCTGACCGCCGTGGTGCCGACGAGGATGGCGAGCGGTGTGGCCAGGCCCAACGCGCAGGGGCAGGCGATGACGAGCACCGAGACGGCGTTCATGAGCGCCGTGACCGGCGGCGCGCCCGCCAGACGCCACCAGCCGAAGGTGGCCGCCGCGAGCAGAATGATGGCGGGCACGAACCATCCGGCGACGCGGTCGGCCACGCTCTGGATCGGCGCTTTGCGCGCCTGCGCCTCCTCGACGGTGCGGATGATGCTCGCCAGAAGCGTCTGCCCGGCGTTGCCGGAGACCCTGACGCGCAGCCGCCCGGTGATGGCGCAGGCACCCGCATAGACCTTGCTGCCGGGGCTTTTCAGCACCGGGGCCGATTCGCCGGTGAGCATCGACTCATCGACGTCCGCCTCGCCGCTGGACACCGTGCCGTCGAGCGGCACGCGGTCGCCGGGCAGCACCTCGACGAGCGCTCCCTCGCCGATCCGTTCGAGCGGCGCGAGCGAAGTCGTTCCGTCCGCGCCGACAAGCAGCGCCTCGCGGGGTTGCAGGTCGGCGAGCGCCGCCAGCGCACTTCCCGCCTTGAGGCGCGACCCCGCTTCGAGAAATCGTCCGAGCAGAATGAAGGTGACGATCATCGCGGAGGTGTCGAAGAAGACCTCGCCGCCGGTGAAGATCATCGCCACGCTGTAAAAATAGGCCGCGAGCGAGCCGAGCGCCACCAGCACGTCCATGTTGAGCGCGCGGTTGCGCATCGAGCGCAGGGCGTTGGAGATGAAGGGCCAGCCGGAGTAGAAGACTACCGGCGTGGCCAGCGCCCACGAAATGAGCTGGAAGGCGAGGCGGTAGGTCGATTCGATGCCCTGGAAAAACCCGGCGTAGAGCGCTGCGATGATGAGCATGAGCTGCATCGAAAAGAAGCTCGCCGTGCCGAAGCGCAGGAGCAGGTCGCGCTTTTCGGCGGCGAAGGCCTCGACCTCCGAGCCGTGCCGGAGGGGCCGGGGCAGGTAGCCGATGCCGGAGAGCGTTTTGAGGATTTTGTTGAGCGTCAGCGAATCTGTTCGCCACTCGATGGTTGCGCGGTGGGTGGCGTAGTTGACCCGCGCCGACACGATGCCGTCGAGCCGCGAGAGTACCTTTTCGACGAGCCAGACGCACGAGGCGCAGCGGATGCCGGAGAGCAGCAGCTCGATCCGGCTCTGCGATCCGTCCGACACGACGTCGTCCGCGAAATCCCGCGCATCGACTGCGGCGAAGGCCGGACGGCCCGGCTGCCAGTCGCAGCGCTGCTGGTAAAAAGCGTCGAGCGACTCGCTGTGAATCAGCTCGTACGCGCCGAGGCAGCCGTGGCAGCAGAAGTGGCGGGCCTCGCCGCCGATCTCCGCCGTCACCGCCGCCGAAGCGGGCATCTCCAGAAGGCAGTGGTCGCAGCGGATCGTCTTCCGCTCATTCGTCTCAATCACGGACGTTGAAGGTGAAGGAGGGATTGCCGAGTTGCTGCGAAAGGATCATCGCTTTCCAGAGGGTGCCGCCGCTCATGCACTTGACGATGATGCCTCTGCCCTTCCACGCGCCATCAGCTTGCCGTTTCAGCGTGACCTGGTTTTTTCCCATCACCATGCCCGGCATCGAAAGGTCGAGTACGAGGGTCGCGGGCACTCCTTCCGCCGGGGCCATCGTCACCCTGAAGGTCAGCTCCCGCATGTGCCTGACCGGCCTTGGCGTAATGGCGAGCGTCACCTGCCGGTTGCCGACTTGCTTCGTGCAGGGGCCGTTGTGGATGGTGTTGCTGTCGGCGGTGTACCCGGCAAGCGCGGGCGTTGCGCCGAATGCCGCCGCCACGAAAAGCGCCAGCGCGGCCCGGCTCAGTTGACGTCGTAGAACCATGATTTGCTGGTGTTGAGTTTGCCGGAGGAGATGTCGAGCCTGAGCAGCCATTTGCCTTTCGACGGCACGGCGACTCGCGCCTGGTATCTGCCGGGCGCGGTTTCGCGCATGGCGGTGGTGATATCGAGGTCGCTCGTCGAGACGTTGCCGATGAAGAGTTGCACTTCGGCGCGGGTCAGCGGTTTGCCATGTTCGGTAAGCACGAAGGTCAGGTCGTTCTCGCCCTTGCGGATCGACGCCGGTTTTTCGATTCCGAGACCGAGTCGGCGCTCCTCGGTTTTCGCCTGGAACCAGCCGCTCTGCTTCCGGTAGTAGTCAGGCTCGACCAATCCCTCGGAGTTGCGGTAAGCGACCACCAGACCGCTGATCATGGCAAACAGAAACAGCGCGTAAATGGCGATAATGAATGGTTTCACAGAAATCCCGCCTCCCTGCTGAGTGAAATATCCCTGCCTTTGAGCGTCAGCTTCACCGTATCGCGTTTTCCTTCCGCCCTGATGAGCACCTTGTTTCTTGCCTCGCCAAAGGGCTTGATGGAAACGGTGCGCTCGCCGATGAGCGTCGCGCCATCCGGCGCTTCGATGGTCAGTTCGAGCGGTTCGCTGGTGTTGTTGTAGATCGTGTAAGCGTAGCGGTTCAGCCCGGCGGGTAGTGGCTCCTGCACCCGGCTGAGGGTGAATTCGACCGGCGGACGCATGGCGAAGAGCAATACGACTACCAGCGCCGAGGCGGCGGTGGTGGCCGCGAGCCAGAAGGTTTTCGGGCGGATGATTTTGCCCTTGTAGTTCGGGAAGGGCGGCAGGTCTCGCTTGCTGCTCTTCAGCCAGCAGGCGTCGATGCACTCCGCGCAGGCGATGCAACTGTTGCTGAGTCCCTCCTTGATATCGATGCCGACCGGGCAGACCTTTACGCAGTCGTCGCACTTCATGCAGGTCGAGTCGCGCGACTGGTCGTACTCGATCACCAGCGTATCCTTGTCGAACAGGGTGTTCTGCATGAAGGCGTAGGGGCAGATCGTGGTGCAGAATTTGCGCCCGAAGAGGGCCAGTTCCATCCACACCAGCACCCAGAGCACGATGAAGAATCCGGCGATCAAGGGCGAGGTGAACAGTCCGTGAATGGCTACCGCCGGGGGCACGAAGTACCAGATCATGGTGATCGACACCAGCGCCGAGACAGGCAGCAGCACGAGTTTTTGCAAGGTCTTGCGGTGCTGCTTGCCGAAAATCGAGGCGAGGCTTTCGGCAAGGTCGAGCAGCACGGTCTGCGGGCAGAGCCAGCCGCACCAGACCCGCCCGAAGACGATGGTCACGGCGGAGATGAAGAGCAAGAGGAACAGCGTCGCCGCGAGAATGAGATAGAAATCGCCGATCCGGATGACCGAGCCGAAGAAGTAGAGATTCAGCTCCGCGATGTCGAACCGGAAGGCGCTCTGCCCGTTGACTTGCAGGAACGGCAGGCCGGTGAGGAGAAGCGCCTGAAGGAGTTCGACGGCTCTCCGGTAACGTTTCCAGACAATCTGCATGATACTGAACAGTGTGTGGTTGAGAGCATTCAAGAGATCAGCCCCGGAACCGGTTTGCCGGGGCTGCGGGTTCTGGCGCTACTTTCTCAGGCTTTCGATGAAGGCGACGATCTTGTAAATCTTCTCTTTGCCGAGCTGCTGGCCGAAGGGCGGCATTCCGCCGGGACGCCCATCGGCAATCGACTCGTAGAGATCGGCGGGCGTGGCGCCGTACTTCAGCGCAACCTTCAGGTTCGGGCCGATGCCGCCGCTGGCGTCCGCCATGTGGCAGGCCGCGCAGCTCGCTTCGTATTCACCCTTGCCCGCAGCGATGGCCTCCGCTTTGCCGACGTACATGCCGGGATTGGCGGGCGCGGCTGCCGCCGATTTCCGGGCGGCGTTCATCTCCTCGTCGTACTGCTTGTAGAATGACCAGCCAGAAATGGCGGGCGTGAAGCGGGCGACATAGACGACGAGAAAGACAATCACCCCGATAAAGAACGCAAACCACCCTTTGGGAATCTTGTTGTGACCCTCCTGCGGGACTCCGGAATCATTCATGTGAACCTCCTCGTAACAGGTTTCTTGAACGGTTGCTGATTAGTCGTGATGCTCTTTTTTGTCGTCGTCCTGGAGCATCCGGTATTTGGGTTCCTCGACCTTTTTCTTGCGCTTCGGGTTGAAATAGTAGGCAATGATGCCCGCCATCACAAGCGCAAGGATAATGGTGAAGGCGACATAGGCTATCTGCGAAAAGTTCATTGCTGAGTCTCCATCGCCTTGACGTCACGCCCGAGCTTCTGCATGTAGGCGATGATGGCGTCCATTTCGGTCAGCTCGCCCCGCAGCGCCGCCGGCGTCACCTCGTCGCGCGTGGCCTTCGAGTCGTAATCGGGCGCGGTGACTTTCGCCTTGTAGTCGGCGATCTGCTGATCGACCTGGGCTTTCGTGTAACCGTAGCCGAGAATCTGCGTTTTTCTGAACGACTCGGAGGTGTCGAGTTTGTTCTCGGCCAGCCAGCCGTATGGCGGCATGTTGGATTTTCCGAACATCGACTGCGGGCTGTGCATGTGCCGGTAGTGCCACGAATCGGGATATTTGCCGCCGATGCGGTTCAGGTCGGGGCCGGTGCGTTTCGATCCCCAGAGGAAGGGGCGATCCCAGGCGAACTCCTCGGCCTTGGAGTACTCGCCGTAGCGCAGCACTTCGGTGCGGAGCGGGCGGACGGTCTGCGTGTGGCAGTTGTTACACCCTTCGCGCATGTAGAGGTCGCGCCCCTCCTGCTCGATCGACGTGTAAGGTTTGACGTAAGCGCTCACCGGCTGGGTCGAGGGCATGAACATCGGCACGAACACCGTAACCACCGTGCCGACAAGGATGACCAGCGTCGCAATGACCGCGAAGACGACCGGTTTTGAATAGATCCCCATGATGCAAACTCCTTTTTTCAGGTTAGGTGGTTAAGCTTCCGAGGTGGCTGCTGGCGCCTGCCTGACGGTCTGGATGATGTTCCAGGCGAAGACGAGGATACCGATGAAATAGACGATTCCTGCGACAAAACGCATCCGGTAGTAGGGATAGAGCGAGGTCAGTCCGTCGAGAAAGCTGTACATGAGCGAGCCGTCGGGATTGGTGGCTTTCCACATCGCGGCCATCTGGATGCCGCCGATCCACATCGTGACCGTCCAGGCGAGCTGGCCGACGAGGATGAGCCAGAAGTGCGCGTTGGCCAGCTTCACGCTGTACAGCTCGCGGTTCGTGATTCTCGGAATCATGTAGTAAAACGAGGCGGAGATGATCATCGTCACCCACCCCATCGTGCCCATGTGAACGTGGCCGATCACCCAGTCGGTGTAGTGGAAAAAGGCGTTCAGCGTCCGCAGCCCCTGCAACGGTCCCTGCAAGGTCTGGAGTCCGTAGAAGGTGATGCCGATGATGAAGAACTTGGTCAGGTAGTTGGTGCGCATCTGATCCCAGTTGCCCTGGAGCGTGTAGTAGCCGTTGACCACCGATCCCCACGACGGGGCGATCAGGAAGATGCTGAAGGCGATGGCCACCGTCTGGATCCACTCCGGCAGCGGCGTGAGCATCAGATGGTGCGCACCCGTCCAGAGGTAGGCGAAGATCAGCGCCCAGAACGAGACGATCGAGAGCCGGTGGCTGTAGATCGGCAGTCCGGTGGCTTTCGGCAAAAAGTAGTAAAACATGGCCAGTACCGGCACGGTAAAGATGAAGCCCACGATGTTGTGGCCGTACCACCACTGCACGTTGGCGTCGTTGCCTCCGGCGTAGATGCTGTAGGATTTGTAGAGGTTGAGCGGAATTTCGAGGTTGTTGACGATGTAGAGCACCGCGATGGTCACGGTCATGGAGACCAGGTACCAGAGCGAGATGTACATCTGCTTCTCCTGCCGCTTGATGAGAATGGCGAAGACGTTGATGGCGAACATCACCCACATGATGACCACGCCGACGTCGAGCGGCCACTCAAGCTCGGCGTACTCCTTGGTGGTGTTCATGCCCGCCATGAGGGTGACGGCGGCGGCGGCGATGGCGGCGTTGAAAACCCAGAGATGCGCTTTGGCCAGGCCGGGGAATGGAAGCGGTGTGCGGGTCAGGCGCTGCAACATGTAGTAGGCCGTGGCGAAAATTCCCGAAAGCCCGAAGCCGACGCCAAGTCCGTTGGTGTGCACGACGCGCAGGCGTCCAAAGCTGAGCCACGGGGTCAGGTTCAGCGCCGGGTCGAACATCTCGAAAGCGAGCCAAAGCCCGATGACGAGTCCTGCGATAAGCCAGAAAAGCGCCGAAAATGCGAAACCCCGGACAACGGAGTAATCATAACCGGTGTCGTTCATGCCCTTCTCCTGAATCTGGTTGATGAAAAGATAGTGAGGAAAGGCACCGCTGAATCAGCCGTTATCCAGGTTCTGAAGCAGTGGATTCCGGAGGCTTTGCGAGGGTTCAGGGTGTCCTCGGTTGACGAGCAATAGCCGCGATGTAAAGAACCGTGTTTATAACAATTGTATAATTTATAATGTACGAAACCGGCGTTTTAGGGGAAAGAGAAATCGACGGTTACGGCATCGTGGAGGGTGATTTGGCGGGCGGGTCCGGAAACGCAAAAAGGCCCCCTTTTCGAGGGAGCCTTTCGTTGTGCGTGGGCGTTGTGGCGCTTGTCAGCCGTTGACTACGCGGGCAAGCCCTTCGTTGTAATTGCCGACGACCGCCTCTTTTTCGGTGATGATGCCGCGAATGAGTGTGCCGGGGGTCACGTCGAAAGCGTAGTTTACCACCGGCGTGGTCGGCGTGGCGACCTGCGTGCCGAAGATCTTGCGCAGCTCGTCAGCGTCGCGCTCCTCGATCGGAATCTCCGAGCCTTCGGCCATGGTGATGTCGATGGTCGAGACCGGCGCGGCGATGTAGAACGGCAGGCCGTGATACTTCGCGCTGATGGCGTGGGCGTAGGTGCCGATCTTGTTGGCCGAATCGCCGTTGGCCACGATGCGATCCGCGCCGGTGACGGCGAAGTCGATCATGCCGCGCTGCATCAGAATCGCCGACGAAGAGTCGGAGATCGAGGCGAACGGAATGCCGTCGTGCTCCAGCTCCCAGGCGGTCAGGCGCAGGCCCTGCAAGAGCGGGCGGCTTTCGGCGGTGATGACGCGCTCGATCAGCCCCTCCTGATACGCCAGGCGGATCACGCCAAGCGCCGTACCGATGCCGCAGCAGGCGAGCGTGCCGGTGTTGCAGTGGGTGAGCACGTTGAGCTTGCGGCTCTTGAGTACGTCGGCGAAATCCTGCTTCAACAGCTCGACGCCGTGGCGGGCGATCTTGTCGCAGTTGTCGATCTCGTCGTTGTGGATTTTGTACGCCATATCGGTCATTTTGGCGACGAGCGCTTCGAGTGAATCGGCCTCGAAGTTGGCGTCATAGACCGCCTCCATCTTTTTGGTGGCGAAGAACAGGTTCACGGCGGTCGGGCGCGAGGCGTTGACCTCGGCGACGAGGTTCGCGAAATATGCCGGAAAGCCCGCCTTGTCGCCCTGGTAAGCGTTGATGCCGAGCATCACGGTGTAGCCCGCCGAAGCGCCGATGAGCGGAGCGCCACGCACGGCGAGCGTCTTGATCGCCTCGATGGCTTCGAGGTAATTCTGTGTCTCGACATAAAGCTCCTTCAGGGGAAGGTAGCGCTGGTCGAGGTATCGGAAAGTTCCGTTTTTAAATGAGATAGCGTCTATCATGTATCGGTGTTGCCTTGTTTTGGGTTAAAGGTTCGCGACGACGTTTCTGAAAATGGTGGTCATGTGCGGCTCGGCGCGGCTGGAGACCTCGATGATCTCTTCGATGCCGACCGGCACGAGGCAGTCCGGGAAGCACTCGTCGGTGACGATGGACATGCCGAACACCTCGGTGCCCTGATGCACGGCGGCGATCACCTCCGGCACGGTGGACATGCCGACCACGTCAGCGCCGATGGCGCGCAACATGCGGTACTCGGCGCGGGTTTCGAGGCACGGGCCGGTGACGGCGACATAAACGCCGCGCTGCACCTTGATGCCGTGTTCGAGCGCCACCTTTTCGGCGATGTCGAGAATTCTCGGAGAGTAGGGAGCGCACATGTCGGGGAAGCGGGGGCCGATTTCAGGATCGTTCGGGCCGATGAGCGGATTGCCGCCGAGCAGGTTGATGTGGTCGTCGATCAGCATGATATCGCCCTTCTTGTAGCCGGGGTTCATGCCGCCGCAGGCGTTGGTGATGCCGAGTGTCCTGACGCCCAGCTCCTTCATGACCCTGATCGGAAAGACGATCTGCGCCATCGCGTAGCCTTCGTAGAAGTGGAAGCGCCCCTGCATGGCAACCACCTTCTTGCCAGCGAGGGTGCCGAAGATCAGCTTGCCGTGGTGGGTTTCAACCGTCGAAATCGGGAAATAGGGAATATCGGC
Source organism: Chlorobaculum sp. 24CR (assembly GCF_004118635.1). GTDB lineage: Bacteria > Bacteroidota > Chlorobiia > Chlorobiales > Chlorobiaceae > Chlorobaculum. The sequence continues at coordinate 11,758 of NZ_SDGU01000016.1, forward strand.
ATAATCGAGCGCGAAGTCGATCTCGATCTCCTTGACCAGGCCGCCCAGGCCGGTGCCGAGCACGATGCCCACCGGATAGTCCGCCGTGGTTTTTTTTCTGATGTATTCTACGGCCTCCCGGATTTTCTGCCTTTGTTCAGTCATGATATTCCCTGTGATTTTAATGGTTTGAAACGGCGAGGAAAAAAAGACATTCAATATAAGCAGCAAGGGGGAGAACAGAAAGCGAGGGAAGGGGAGGAATGGATAATGGATAATTGATAATGCAAAAAAGAGCAAGTGCGGTAACAGGTTCTTTAATTATCCATTATCCATTATCCATTATCCATTATCCATTATCCATTATCCATTATCCATTATCCATTATCCATTGTCAATTATCCATTATTCACCGCCACCCGAAAATTGCGGTGCCGATACGGATCATGGTGGCGCCTTCCTGGATGGCCTCTTCGAAATCGCCGCTCATGCCCATCGACAGCTCGGTGAGCTGCGACGGGTCGGGGGCGTTCTGGCGGAGCTTTTCGAGCGTCTGGCGGAGTTCCGAGAATTCGCGGCGGGCCTCCGCCGGGTCGGGCGAGGCGATGGTCATCAGCCCGCGCAGCCGCACGTTCGGCAGGGCGAAGCACGCTTCGGCAGCCCGGAGCACCGAGCCGGGATCGAGGCCGTATTTGGTGGCCTCGCCCGACACGTTCACTTCGAGCAGGAAATCGACCTCGATGCCATGCTGCGCGGCGCGTTTCGACAGCTCCTCGGCGGTGCTCACCTTGTCGATGCCGTGGATCATCGCCGCCTTGCCGACAATCTGCCGCACCTTGTTGGACTGGAGGTGGCCGATGAAGTGCCAGTCGAGCGGCAGCCCCGCAAGCTCTCGTGCTTCGAGCTTTTCGAGGAACTCCTGCACGTAGCTCTCGCCAAACTCGCGCTGCCCGGCCTCCCAGGCCTCGCGCACGGCGGCGGCGCTTTTGGTCTTCGAGACGGCGATGAGCGTAACCTCATCTTCGCTCCGGCCCGCCTTTCGGCAGGCCTCGGCGATCTGTTCCCTGACGGCGGCGAGGTTTGACGAGACGCTTTCCATGCTTTCGATCTTCAGTCAGTTACCGGAGTGATGGTTTCGATGGTGACCGGTTTGAGCGGGTTGTCGCGCATGTCGGTCTCCACCACAGCGATGGCGTCAACCACGTCGATGCCCGACTCCACGACGCCGAAGACGGTGTATTCGCCGTCGAGAAAGCCGTTGTCTGCCTGGTTGATGTAGAACTGGCTGCCGGACGAGGCTTTCTGCGGATTGTTGTCCCTCGCCGCTGCCAGCGTTCCCTTCTTGTTCGGGTGCTTGATTTCAGCCGGGACGCGGTAGTCGGGGCCGCCGGTGCCGTGCATCATCCGCTTTTCGTCGTGGCGGGAGAGGGGGTCGCCCGTCTGGATCATGAAGCCTTCGATCACGCGGTGGAAGCGGATGCCGTCGTAATAACCTTCGCCGACGAGCTTGACGAAGTTGTCGCGGTGCTGGGGAGTGTCGTCATGCAGGGCGATGGCAATATCGCCCATGCTGGTTTTGATGATGAATTTTTCTGGCATGATGATGTGGTTGGGTGTCGAAAAAATACCGGTCAGATTTGGGGTACCGCCACGCCCGCTCCGGAGAGGCGCATGAGCGCTCGCCGGGCGGTTCCGGCCTGCGATGAACCTGGCCAGGTTTTGATGACCTGGTCGTAGAGCTTGGTTGCCTTGTCGGGCTGACCGGCCAGTGCGTAGCTTGCAGCGGCCTGGTCGAGGTACATCGATTTGAGCGCTTCGTTTTCAGCGGTTTCCGAAGCCTTTTCATATGCTGGCGCGGCCTCGACGAACGCCTTTTTCTCGACATTGCAGGCCGCCGCCCCGGCGAAGGCCGATGCCTGAATATCTTTGTTGTCACTCTGAACGCCCTTGTACATCGCGAGCGCGTCATCCGGTTTGCCGCTGTCGAGGAGGATGTTGGCCATGTAGAGCCTGGCCAGTTTGCCGCTCGGCGTAACACCCCACATTTTGGCGATAGCGTTCAGTCCTTTGATCGATCCCTCGCCGTTGATCGCCTTGTTGACGTCGCCGGTTTCGAGCCACGGCGTGAGCTTTGCCAGCGCGAGCGACGCTTCGCCCTCATCGACCCGGCTCTTCTGCATCCAGAAAAGCGCACCGCCCGCCGCGAGGCAGATGACGACAAACAGGACGGTGAGCTGCGTTTTGTACTTTATGCCGATTTCGAGCATTCGGTCGGAAAAGGTCGCTTCCGGAAGGGCTTTCTGGGGTTGCGTGGTGTTCATGTGGTTCGTGCTGTCGTTGCTTTGAATGTGGTGCTCTTGATCGTCTCGCCTTACCGGCGGCGGTCAGTCTGAGGCTCAACCTAAGCAAGTTCGTATGAATTTCAAAATGGCGCAAGATCGCCGTTCACCGCAGTCCGAACAGCGCCACGGCATTGCGCACGAGTGCCTCCGCGACCTCCTCGAACGGCTCGGAGCGGTGATCGGCGATCTTGCGCACCGTGTGGGCGACGAAGGCCGGTTCGTTGCGTTTGCCGCGTTTGGGCACGGGTGCGAGGTAAGGCGCGTCGGTTTCGGAGCAGAGATCGCCGAGGCCGACGGAGGCCACTACGTCTGGCAGCGGCGATTTTTTGTACGTGACGGTGCCGGGAATCGAAATTTTCAGGCCGAGCGCCAAGCAGCGGCGAGCCATGTCGAGGTCGCCCGAAAAGCAGTGCATCGCGCCGCGCAAGCCGGACGAGCGCTCCTCGGAGAGGATGCGGAGCATATCGGGCCAGGCGTCGCGGCAGTGGATCACTACCGGCAAATCGAGTTTGATCGCCATCCGCAGCATTTCGCGGAACGCCGCCTGTTGGAGCGCCGGGTCGTGAGGCCAGTGGTAGTCGAGGCCGATCTCACCGATACCGACCACCTTCGCCGACCGTGCCTGTGCCGCCAGTTCGTCGAACAGCTCCGGCGTGAGCGGCTCGTTCGTCTCGTGTGGATGCAGGCCGACATTGGAAAAAATGAAGTCGTATTTGCCTGCAAGTTCAATCGATTTCCGGTTCGTCTCGACGCCGGTGCCGGGGTCGATCAGGAACTGCACGCCCGCCGCCCGGAGGTCGGCGATCACCCGGTCGCGGTCAAGGTCGAAATCGGGAAACGAGAGATGGCAGTGGATGTCCGAGTAAACCGGCGCATTCAGGCTCATGGCTTGCCGAAAATCTTTTCGTGAAACAGCACCAGCATGAGTGCGCCGATGGTGATGCAGGAGTCGGCGACGTTGAACACCGGCCAGAGGTCAAGCTGAAGGCCGAACAGTGCGCCGTGGTAGAGGTCGAAATAGATGAAGTCCACCACGTGGCCAAGCATGACGCGGTCGAGCAGATTGCCCACGCCGCCGCCGAGAATGAGCGCGAAGGCCGTGATGAAGAGCGGCGTGCGGTTGCCTGATCTCCACACGTACCAGACGACGCCAGCCGAAATGGCGAGGGTCAGGAGGAGCAGCCCCGCCGGAGGAAGAAGCCTGACGCTGAATGCTATGCCGAGGTTTTCGGCGTAGGTCAGCTTGAGCCAATCGTGCGCGATGACAATGGTTTGCCCGCCGTCGCGCAGGTAGTGGATGGCGAGCAGCTTGGTTCCCCGGTCGAAGAGGGCGGCCACTACCGCAATCAGAAAAAAGAGGGCCATGAAAAGAGTGTCGTTGCCAGTCAGGCATTGCTGCCGGGTGTAATGGAGCGCCACCCGGCCTGATTTTCAAAAAGCGGTAGTTAGCAATGAGCGCTTTCGGGAAGCGTATCGATCCAGATCGAAATCGGGTTCTTCGGTTTCAGGAAGCTTCGCTCTTTTCGATTTCAGCCAGAACCGTTTTTCTGACCAGATCGACGGGCAGTTCCTGGCCGGTCCAGATCGCGAAGGAGCGGGCGGCCTGGGCGATGAGCATGTTGATGCCCGGAATAATGGCTGCGCCTGCGGCGCGCGCATCGGCAAGCAGCGGCGTTTCGAGCGGGTTGTAAACCATGTCGTAAACAATCTGGCCGTCGTGCAACAGTCCGTGCCCGGTCGGCAGAATGTTGTGGATGTGATCGACTCTTCCGGCGGTGCCGACCGGCGTGGCGTTGACGAGCACGCGGCAATCCCGGATATTTTTGCTGCACGAGGGCTGGTCGATCTCCCTGCCCGCGCAGATGGTGACGATGTCGCGGTATTGGTACTCTTCGAGCATCGCTTCGGCTTTCTGCGTATCGCGCACCACCATCAGCACCCTGGAGGGATTCAGGTGGAGCCTGAACGCTTCGACTGCGGCCAGGGCGGCGCCGCCGCTGCCGAAGATGCAGACCGGCTTGTTCCAGATAGTAGCGGCCATCGGCATCAGCGGGGTGGCAAAGCCGTTGATGTCGGTGTTGTAGCCGACCAGCTTGCCGTCATTGTTGACGATGGTGTTGACCGCGCCAATGGCGCGCGCGCCGGGCGAGAGTTCGTCGAGCAGCGGCACGACGGTTTTCTTGAACGGAATGGTCACGTTGAAGCCTGCGATGCCGAGGGCGCGGCTTCCCTTGAGGGCGTCTTCGACCAGCTCCGGCGAGGAGATGTTGAAGATGGTGTAAACGCAGGGAAGTCCCAGAGCTTCAAAAGCCGTGTTGTGGATCAGCGGCGACCAGGAGTAATCGACATGCTTGCCGATAAGCCCGAAAATTTTTTTGGACTGAGAGTTTGACACGATGTTCTTTTCGCTGGTGGTTCAGGAGATTTCCAGCAGCCTGCGCACGGCATCCTGCTGATAGAGTTCGGGGAAGGTGCTCTGGAAAAGCTGCTTTTTGTCGGGATCGATTTTGAATGCCTTGCTGAGCGCCTTGAGGGTGCTCTGGTCGTCGCCCATCGCGAAATAGGTCGCGGCGATCTCGAAGTGCGCCTCCGCCGAGAGCGGTTGCAGCGAGATCGACTCTTCAAGCGCGCGGATCGACTCATCCATCGCCCCGGCTTCGCGCAGCACCATGGCGTAATCGAGCCAGATTTGCGGGCTGTCCGGCTCCATGGGAATGAGCTTTTCGTAGGTCACGAGCGACTGGTCGAGCCGTCCGAGGTTGTACTCGATCTCGGCCTTGAGCAGGAGAAATTCGATGCACTCCGGCATCTCCACGAGCGCGTAGCCAATGGCGTCGAGCGACGCTTCGTAGTTTTCGAGCGCCTCGAAACAGCAAGCGAGCGCGAACCAGGCATCGGCGAACTCCGGGTTCAGCTCAATGCAACGCTCGTAGCAGGAGATCGCCTCCGGGTACTGTTCCAGCTCCTCCTTTGCGATGCCGAGGTTGTAGAGCGCGTTGATGTCGTCCGGCTCGATTTCGAGGGTTTTCGTGTAGCTTTCGGCAGCCTCCTCGATTTTTCCGGTGATGGCCAGCACGTTGGCGCGGTTGTACCACGCCGAGCTGAAATCCTCGGAGATAACCAGGGACATGTCGTAAGCTTCCAGCGCCTCCGGGTAACGCTTGAGCTTGCTCAGGACAAGCCCCTTGTTGTACCAGGCGTTGATATTGTACGGGTCGAGATCGATGGCTTTGTCGTAGGCGACCAGGCTTTCATCGAGCTTGCCGAGAATGTCCTGCGAGTAGGCCAGTTCGTACCAGGCCTCGCCGAACTCCGGATCGAGTTGCAGCGTCTTTTGGAAATTCTTTTCAGCCTCATCGAAACGTTCGAGCCGTTGCAGAATGAGGCCCCGGTAGAACGAGGTATCCCGTTCCGTGGTGGAGTCGCTGACAACGCTCTCGATCTCTTCGAGCGCTTCGTCGAGCCGACCGGTATTGAAGTACGCAAGAGCGAGATTCAGGGTCATTTCGCTGTCGGCGGGACTGAGCAGAACGGCGCGCTGAAACGCTTCGAGCGCCTCCTCGAAGAGTCCGTTCAACGTCAGGCTGTTGCCGAGGTGAAACCAGGTTTCCGCGTTGTAGGGGGCGAGCTCTTCGAGCCGCCGGGCCGCAACGAGCGATTTTTCGTGAAGTCCTTCCTCGTTGAGCTGGATAATGAGGTCGAGAAGTTCTTCGGGATCGTAGATGGAATCGGGGTCGGCAGTCCCTTCCGGTCTGTCCGGGAAGAAACCTGCTGAATGGTTCAGGTTGTCATCAAAAAAATCAAGTAAACTCATACACTCCTGTTCGTGCAAATTTCACGATCATAAGAACAAAGCCAATATAGCAGATTTTTTTTCAAAAAAAGTGTCTCGCCCGGCCATTCTTTCAGGCTTGGGGAGCGTCTCCGGCGTTGAAATAGCGGTAAATGGTTTCGGCGGTTTTTCTTCCGGCGACGGTGGAAAGTTCTTCGAGCGAGGCTTTCGAGACGCTTTCCACCGAGCCGAAGTGCTTCAGCAGCTTTTCGGCGCTCTTTTGGCCCACGCCCCGGATGCCGGTCAGCTCCGTGCGGATCGTCCGGTCGCTGCGGAGCTTGCGGTGGTAGGTGATGGCGAAGCGGTGGGCTTCGTCACGCAATTGTTGCAAAAGCTTGAGCGCTGGCGAGGTTTTGGGCAGATTGTACGGGTCGCGCTCATTTGGCACGAAAATCTCTTCGAGCCGCTTGGCCAGGCCCGCCACCGGCAAGTCGAGGCCAAGCTCCCGGAGGTTTTGCCACGCGACGTTCACCTGCCCCTTGCCGCCGTCGATGAGCACCAGGTCGGGCAGCGGCAATTCGTCGGCAAGCGTTCCACTGTAGCGCCGCGTGACCGCTTCGCGCATGGCGGCGTAGTCGTCCGACCCCTCGAAGCTTTTCAGTTTAAACTTGCGGTAGTCCGACTTTTTCGGCTTGCCAGAGACGAAGGTGACCATTGAACTGACGTAATCGGTACCCTGAAAATGCGAGTTGTCGAAGCACTCGATCCGCTCCGGCAGCTTTTCCAGATGCAGCACTTGCTGGAGCGATTCGAGCGCGGGCGATTTCCGCGCGATTTCGCCCCGCAGCTTTTTCTGCACCATGAACTCGTGCAGGTGGTGCTCGGCGTTTTCGAGGCACATCTCGATGAGCCGCGCCTTTTCGCCGATGCGCGGCACCGCGAAGCGCACCTGTCGGCGCTCGCTCTGCCGCGTTGCGAGCAGTTGCCGCAGCGCCTCGATCTCTTCCTCCGGCAGCTCCACCTGAAGCATGATCTCCGGCGGAATCAGGTCGGGGGTTTCGAGGTAGTAGTGCTCCATGAACGACGCCAGCAGGTTCGGCAAGGGTGTGCTACCCGTGTTGGTGAGGTAGGTGTGGCGCGAGCCGATCAGCTTGCCCTCGCGGATGCGAAACACCACGCCGCAGGCGTCGTCCTCGCCCGCCGCCACCGCAAAGACATCGCGGTCGATCGCTTCGGTGCTCACGATCTTCTGCCGCTCGGCGTAGCGCTTCAGCCCCTCGACTTGCGCCTTCAGGGCGGCGGCCTCCTCGAACTTCAGCTCTGTCGCTTTCTGTTGCATCCGGGTGTTGAGGTCGCGCACGAGCGCCGAGGTCTTGCCCTTGAGCAGCGTGACGATTTCGCGGATCATCGCCTGGTACTCCTCCTCCGGCTGCAACCCTTCGCATGGCCCCTTGCACTTGTGGATGTGGTAGTCGAGGCAGACCCGGTGCTTTTTTGCCGCGACGGCCTGTTCGGTGAGCTTGTACTTGCAACTCCGGACGGGAAAGATCGAGCCGATCAGGTCGAGGATGAGCCGGAGCTGGGAGGCTTCGGTGTAGGGGCCGAAGTAGAGCGAACCGTCGCGCCGCACCTGCCGGGTGAGGAAGATGCGCGGAAAGCGCTCATTGGTGATGACCAGCCACGGGTAGCTCTTGTCGTCCTTGAGGTTGACGTTATAGCGCGGCTTCAGCTCCTTGATGAGGTTGTTTTCGAGGATCAGCGCCTCGACCTCCGAAGAGGTGATGATGACGTCGAGCGCGGCGATGTGGCTCACCAAGACGGCGGTCTTGCCCGGCTGGCGTCCCTGGCTGTTGAAGTACGAGCGCACCCGGTTGCGCAGATTCCGCGCCTTGCCGACGTAGATCACCGTACCCGCCTCGTTGCTGAAGCGATAGACGCCCGGCGAAGTCGGCAGCGTGGCGAGCTTTTCGGCAAGAGCGGTGTTGGCAGGTGGGTGGCAGGTGCTCATGGGAGTATTTCGATAAAGGACAGCAGGGACACAAAGGACATAAAGGACAAATAAAACACTTCTGTCCTTTGTGTCCTTGATGTCTTTTTAGTCCTTTTTTCCCAAAAACAAAAAGGCACGATAGTTCGTGCCTTTTTGTGAATGCTCTGGCTGTTCAGTGCGCTGAAGCTTCTCCGGCTCCTTTGGGGTAGCGGAGGCTGTCCACCAGCTCCTGGATATCTTCCGGCGGCGCGGGGGTGAAGCGCGAAACCACGAAGCTGACCACGAAGTTGAGCACCATGCCAACCGTGCCAATACCTTCCGGCGAAATACCGAGAATCCAGTGATCGGGATTGTTGTCGCCGGGGTTGATGAACTTGAAATTGATGATGTAGGCTGCCGTGAAGACCAGGCCCGTAAGCATACCGGCAATCGCTCCCTCCTTGTTCATCCGCTTCGAGAAGATGCCGAGGATGATGATCGGGAAGAAGGATGCCGCGGCCAGGCCGAAAGCGAATGCCACCACCTGCGCCACGAATCCGGGCGGGTTGATGCCGAAGTAGCCCGCGACGAGAATGGCGACGGCTACCGCGATACGGGCGTACATCAGCTCCGCGCTTTCGCTGATGTTGGGGTTGATCTGCTTCTTGATGAGATCATGCGAAACCGATGACGAGATGACCAGGAGCAGACCTGCAGCCGTCGAGAGCGCGGCGGCAAGACCGCCAGCGGCCACGAGCGCGATCACCCAGTTCGGCAGGCGACCGATTTCCGGGTTGGCGAGCACCATGATATCCTTGTCGATATAGAGCTCGTTGGCGTTGTCGGTCGGTTTGTTGGAGAGCATCATCTGGCCGACAGGGCCTTTCTCCTTGGTGAATTTCGGCTTCTCGCCTTCAAAAGCGTCGCCGCCGTTGGCTTTCTTGCCGAGGTACTGGATCTTGCCGTCGTCGTTCTTGTCCATCCAGGCGAGCAGGCCGGTTTTTTCCCAGTTTTTGAACCAGGACGGCATCTCAGCATACGCCTTGTTGCTGACCGTGTTGATGAGGTTCACGCGGGCGAACGCGGCGATAGCCGGAGCCGTGGTGTAGAGCAGGGCGATGAAGATGAGCGCCCAGCCAGCCGAGATTCGGGCGTCACGCACCTTCGGGACGGTGAAGAAACGCACGATGACGTGCGGCAAGCCGGCGGTGCCGACCATCAGGGCGAGCGTGATGGCGAACACGTCGATCATCGGCTTGGAGCCGGTGGTGTAGGCCGCGAAGCCGAGATCCTTCGAGAGATTGTCGAGCTTGTCGAGCAGATAAACGCCGTCCGAGGTCGCGCCGCCGAGGCCGAGCTGCGGGATGGCGTTGTTGGTAATCATGATCGACAGGAAGATGGCCGGAACCATGTAGGCGAAGATCAGCACCCAGTACTGCGCTACCTGGGTGTAGGTGATGCCCTTCATGCCGCCGAGCACGGCGTAGAAGAAGACGATGGCCATGCCGATGATGATGCCGGTGTTGATATCGACTTCGAGGAAGCGCGAGAAGACCACGCCGACGCCGCGCATCTGGCCTGCGACGTAGGTGAAGGAGACGAAGATCGCGCAGATCACGGCCACGGTACGCGCGGCGTTGGAGTAGTAGCGGTCGCCCACGAAGTCCGGAACGGTGAACTTGCCGAACTTCCGGAGGTAGGGAGCGAGCAGGAGGGCCAGCAGCACGTAGCCGCCTGTCCAGCCCATCAGATAGACCGAGCCGTCATAGCCCATGAAGGAGATCAGACCGGCCATCGAAATGAATGATGCCGCCGACATCCAGTCCGCGGCGGTCGCCATGCCGTTTATCATCGGATGCACTCCTGCGCCGGCGACGTAAAATTCTTTCGTTGAACCTGCTTTTGCCCAGATCGCGATGCCGATGTAAATGGCAAAGGTCAGGCCAACAATGAGATAGGTCCATAATTGAACACTCATGATGGTAGAGTTGAGAGTTTGGAAAATACTTTCTGGATTTCCTGACGGTCAGGTCAGTCTTCGTGGACGTCGAATTTTTTGTCGAGCTTGTTCATCAGCATGACGTAAACGAAAATCTGCACGACGAAAACGTAGATAGAACCCTGCTGGGCGAACCAGAAGCCCAGTTTGAAGCCGCCGAGCCGAATCGCGTTCAAGGGTTCGACAAGGAGAATGCCGAATCCGTACGAGACGACGAACCATACAACCAGCAGACCGACGAGGTAGCCGAGGTTGATTTTCCAGTACTCCTGGAGTTTCGCTTTTTCCATGGCAATGGTGAGTTTGTGCTTGTTGAGAACTACTTGCAGACAGAAGAACATGGGATGGGAATGAAATCCCTGAAAGAGAGTCGTCGGATCGTAAGTGTTTTCAATCTGTTCTGTCGGGCAACCGTGACGGAGATGTGGAAATTCCTGTCTGGCGGCACCGATGGTATTCACAAAGCGCTATGCCAATATTTCCGCCCGGACGGTCGCCGGGATGAAACGCCAGGTTTTATTCTGGTGAAGCAGGTCGGGGTGTGGCAGAGCCTGGTAATCATCACAATTATTAAATGAAGCAATATACACGATATAGTGTCGAATTTACAACTATTCATTGATGTTATATACCGTGCGCACAGTTGATACCTGTCGATGAGCGAATAAAAAAGCCGCAGTCTCCTGCGGCTTTTTGAGAACGTTGCTGCGGAACAACCTTAGAAAGTAACGGTTGCCCAAAGCTCGCTGCGAAGACGCGAGCCGGTGAGTTCATACGTGCTATGGTCTTCTTTCGATGCCAGGTAACGAAGCGTCGGCTGGATCGTAATGCTGCCGGCTGCCGAAGAATAGACCGGAACCTTGTACTGCGCCCACACGAAGTGGTTGTTGTACTTTACGTCATTGGGGCCAGACTTGTCTGTGGTGTGGTTGTAGTCGTACCACGCCATGAAGTTGCCGATTTCACCTTTGACTCTGAGCAGGTAGCCGTTGTATTTGACTTTAACTCCTCGAAGGTCAGTACCACCGGCGGGGGTAAAATCATATTTACTATTGTTCGGAGTCGTATCGTCACAGGTGGTGTAGAAGGCTCCGAAGCCCAGCTTGGCGTCACCGGCTGGAACGCCGACAAGAGCGCCGAAGGTGAACGGAGTAACACCAGCGCCGAGTCCGGGAGTCATGGCACCAGTAACATCCTGGCTGATCGGGGTGGCGTTGGTCAGAACGGCCAGAATCTGAGGCTCGATCGTGACATCACCGACATTGACTTTGTAGTCGAGGTGCAGCGCATAGCCATCGTTGAAGAGACCATCGCCATCAGCAGGGGTGTTGCCGCCAACATTGTTGTCAAGAACACAAAGGGTTGCATTTAGCATACCGTCGCCGATCTTGGTGCCATAGTTCAGGCCTAAGAGACGGTCCATGAAAAGGTTATAGACCGGTGTGCCGAGCGGCTGAGAAGGAGATAGGGCAAGATCGAAGATCGGGTTGTTAAGAGAGTTCAGCGGAAGACGGCCAACCATATAATGGCAGTTTTCGAGCATGCGTCCGAAATAGAAGTTCGAGACGTCGATACCGTCTTCATCAGCTTCAAAGTTGTTTACCGAAGCCCATCCGCCAGCGATAGTTTCGTTGGTGATCATCGCCTTGAAGAAGTAGCCGTCGCCCAGATCGGCAGCAGCGTTCAGGCGAACTCTGTACTGGAAGACGACATCATCGCTGGCCGAACCAGTGAGAGAGAGCTGATTTGCGTCGCCGAAGTAGGAAACATCTCTCAGCCTGACGCCAGCGTCGCCGCTGAGTTTCAGTTCAGCCTGAGCGGTGGAGGCAGATGCCAGTACTGCGAACATCGCAGCAAGTGACAGCATTTTTTTCATTGTGTGTTCTCCGTTAGGTTGTGTGATGCGTGTTGAAGACAAAAAATTGACCGCTCTGGCGGCCCGTTGCCACTTTGAGGAATGGCAACATATAAAAAATAGAAAGAACGGGTGTGGTTATGGTTAGCGCTAAAATAAGGAAATAGTATTGATTAGTCCAAAAAAAAGATGCCCTCGCCCTTTCCCTGTACATTTTGCCTCTATAGTTACGCAGTTTGCAAAAGCTTGTCATGCAAGGCGTTGCAGGCTGGTTCACGCTGTTTAGCCATTGGGAATTCGTGAGCAGCCAAACAGCCTCCGCGAGGTCAAGTACGCCTGTAAAACTTCACCGAGAGCGCTGGCGGGTCAATGCCCAGGTTAGCCTGGCGAGGCTCGGCCCTGACGAATAATTTCGTTTATTGCCTGAGAGCAACTATCGATCACCGCAACGGATACGTTTATGCACCATCCTTCGAGAAAACCGGTCAATCTGAGAGTCAGCGCCCTGTGCGTCCAGGATGGCCATGCGCTGTTCGTCGAGCACCGGAGCTTCGCGCCGGACGATCCGGCCATGCCCCAAAGCTACTGGATTCTGCCGGGCGGGGTGGTCGAACGGGGCGAAACCCTCAAAGAGGCGCTCAGGCGCGAGATGCTCGAAGAGACCAGGCTGGAGTGCTCGGTTGGCGGGATGGTGTTCGTCAAGGAGCTGCTCTGGCCTCATCCGGGCTTGCCGGGGCAGGGGGAGCGGCACCACTCGGTTTCGCTCGGCTTCCATTGCGAAGTGACCGGCGGCCAGCTTGTAACGGGCCGCGACCCGGAGCTGCCCGACGACCGGCAGATGATTCTCGAAACCCGCTGGCTGCCGCTGGCGGAGCTGTCGGAATATCTGCTCTATCCGCCGTTCCTCTACGAATTCATCGATTCCGGCCTCCGCCGTGGCTTCGACACCCAGCGCCCGGAATTCTTCGGCTCGCCGCTGTGAGCGGCGGGAAAGGGCGACAAAAGGGCGACCGCGAGGGTCGCCCCTACGGAAATGGCATCGGCGGTTCTGTTGTAGGGGCAGGCCTTGCGCCTGCCCGAATTCCGGTTTTATCAGACAGATCGGTCGAATCAGTCCGATCATCAGACCGATCTGTCAGGTGCGCCTGCCCTGATGTTTACAAATCCACGATCATTCCCAACGTCGTAAAGCTTTCCGGCTTGTAGAAGTACATGCCGTGGCGGCTCATGCCGGAGAAGTAGTTGGCGGCGACGCGCACGTTTTCGAGGCCGATCGAGGTAAGGCGCATTCCGGCTTGCAGGTTCCAGGTGCCGCGGTAGCCATCGGTTTTGGCCTCGTTCCAATCCCATTTCGGAAGCAGTTTGAAGTCGGCGGCCACGTAAGCGTTGGCCGGAAGACCGATCTCCACGCCCGCCTGGAACGAGCTGGGGCTGATTTCGTCCGGCAGGGTGTTGTACAGGTACTGATAGCCCAGATAGACGCGGCGGCCCGGCGCGGAGAGCGCTCCCGTGACGTTGACGAACTCGCGGCTGTAGGTGAAGGGAATGCCGAACGGGGTATCGCCGGGGTTGAGCCACTGGCCAGCGTCATCGGTGTGACCATCCTCGAAATGGGCCGAAATGTGGCTCAAACGCACCCGCACGCTCGCCTCGTCGAACGAGAGCAGGCGCTCCCTGAACTGGTGGCGGAACGTCGTATTGATGCCGAACATGTAGTCGATGCAGTCCACCGGGAACTTGAAGTCGTTGCTTCTGTTCAACAACGACCAGGTGGCGAAGTCGATGCCGACGGCGAAGGTTTTGCTGTCGTTCTGGTACAGGTCAGCCGAGGTGCCGATGTCGAGCTGGAGCTGCTTTTTGTCGAGCATCGGCATGACGGCGATGCGTGGTTCCATCGGGTCGGCGACGAGCGGCTCGAAGAGCGTGTCGAAGGTCGGCTTGATGGCCGATTCAGCCGAGGCCGTCGAAAGCGGCGCCGTGGCGCAGAGCGCCGAAAGCATTGCAGTTGTCAGAATTGAGGTGCGTGTTTTCATGATGCGTTGTCCTTGATCGGGATTGTTGTGTGTATGAACAAGTGTGTAAAGTCGTCGCTCCGAAGCGATTCGCCGGTTCACTTGGCCAGCAGCCGGTGCAGCACGGCCATCCGCACGGCCACGCCGTTGGTGACCTGCTCCATCAGCATACTGCTCGAATAGCCCGGTGGCTGGATGCGGTCGGCCACGAGGTTCGAGATTTCGATTTCGCGATTGATCGGGCCGGGGTGCAGCACCGGCAGCAGCCGTTTCAGCCGGTCGAGCTTTTCGTCGGTCAGGCCGTAGTACGCGGAGTACTCTTCGAGCGACGGAATGTAGCCGCCGGTGGCGCGTTCGAGCTGAAGCCGCAGCACAATGGCCGCGTCAGCCCAGGCGAGCGCCTTGTCGAGATCGGTGAAGACCTGCACGCCGAGCTTGTCGATGCGGCCCGGCAGGAGCGTCGTGGGAGCGCAGACGGCAATCTCGGCGCCGAGCGTCTTGAGGCCGATGATGTTCGAGCCCGCCACGCGGCTGTGCAGAATGTCACCGAGAATCATGATTTTCAGCCCCTCGATCCGCCCGAAATATTCGCGCAGCGTGAGAATGTCGAGCAGCGCCTGCGTCGGATGCTCGTGCGTGCCGTCACCGGCGTTGACGACGGGCCGGTCGGTGATCGAGGCCACGAACTCCGCCGCGCCCGACGACGGGTGGCGCAAGACGAAGGCATCGACCTTCATCGCTTCGAGGTTCCGGATGGTGTCCGAGAGCGTTTCGCCCTTGCTGACGCTGCTCGACGCCGCCGTGAAGCCCAGCGTGCTCGCGCCGAGGTGCCGCGCGGCAAGTTCGAACGAAAAGCGGGTGCGGGTGGAATTTTCAAAAAAAACGAGGGCGATCCGCCGGTTGGCAAGCACCGGAGCGAAGATTTCCGGCTCTCTGTTGAGGCCTGCGCGATACCCGGCAGCAAGGTCGAGAAGATCGTGCAGCGTGTCGGCGGGCAGCCTGTATAGTCCCGTGAGGTGATTCAAAAGTGCTGTAAAGGATAAGTGTTGGTTGTGCTCTGCGAAATTAAGAAAATTTTGACGATCATAGTAGGCTGCTGTTTTCCTTGGATTTTCAAGACGGAGCGCAGATGCAGGAGTTTGCATTCAGGAGGGGTTCAGCCCTCCGGACATTCAAAACTTTTACATTCATGTTGCCCCGGTTTTCAAACCGGGGGGGAAGATTTCGAGCACCTAAACCTTTGCCCATGCACGAAATGTCCATCGCGCTGTCGGTGATCGAGGTCGTCGTTGACAAGGCCCGCGAGGAGGGTGGCGGCAGAGTTACCGGCATCGAACTCGTGGTCGGAAAGCTGGCGGGCGTACAGGTCGAGTCGTTGCGGTTCTGCTTCGACGCGGCCACGCGCGACACGCTTGCCGACGGAGCCGAACTCCTGATCGAAGAGTCGGAGGGGCGGGGCCGCTGCGAGGCGTGCGGCGAGCGTTTCGCGGTCACGAACTTTTTCGCCAGGTGCCCGGCCTGCGGCCAGTTCCGGGTGACGGTCGAATCGGGCCAGGAGCTTGCGGTGCGTTCGTTCACCATAGAGTGATGGGTGGACGGATCGCTCGTATCAGACTGATTCGTCGGATCGATGTTATGGTGCCGGATAGTAAAACACGTAAACAATTGCCCCGGACTTCAGTCCGGGGTATGCGGATAAAACAAAATAAATCATGGCTTTAGCCCAATATCTTACAACGGCGTCGATTGCGATTTTTTTGTTGCTGGAATAAATAAAAGTAATTACCAGATTCAACGGGAGTAAAACAGTATGTGCGATACCTGCGGTTGTTCGGGGGATGGCGGAGCGGTGCTTCGCAAGCCGGGCGTGAAGGGCTACCACGTTCACGTCGGCGATGAGGGCGGCCACCATCACCACCACGAGCACAGCCACGACCACCACCATGGCGAGGTGCGCAAGGTGCAGATGGAGCAGGATGTGCTCTTGCAGAACAACCTGCTTGCCGAGCGCAACCGTGGCTGGTTCGAGGCGCGGCGGGTGCTGGCGCTGAACTTCCTCAGCTCGCCCGGCTCCGGCAAGACCTCGATTCTCGAAAAGACCATCCCGGCACTGCTGGAGCAGTGTCCCGTCACGGTGATCGAGGGCGACCAGCAGACCACCAACGACGCCGACCGGATCGACGCGCTCGGCGTGCCGGTCATCCAGGTCAACACCGGCACCGGCTGCCACCTCGACGCGCAGATGGTGCAGCGCGCCGTGAAGGAACTCGACCCGCCGGAGCGCTCGCTCGTCTGCATCGAGAACGTCGGCAACCTGGTTTGCCCGGCGCTTTTTGACCTCGGCGAGGCAGCCAAAGTGGTGGTCATCAGCGTCACCGAAGGCGAGGACAAGCCGCTCAAATATCCGACCATGTTTCACGAGGCCGACCTCTGCCTGCTCAACAAAACCGACCTCTTGCCGCACGTCGATTTCGACCCCGCCAAGTGCCGCGAGTACGCCATGCAGGTCAACCACCACCTCGAATGGATCGAGCTTTCGGCCCGAACCGGCGAGGGGTTCGACGAGTGGATCGCCTGGCTGAACTCGAAGATCGCGGCGCTCTGAGCGGATCGCTTCAGCGTGAACGCCGCCGGATCGAGGTTCGCGGCATCGTGCAGGGGGTGGGGTTCCGCCCCTTCGCGTGGCGGCTTGCGGGCCGGTTCGGTCTGGACGGATTTGTCCGCAATGCCAGCTCCGGCGTTCTGATCGAAATCGAGGGCGAGCCGGACGATCTCGACCGCTTCGAGGCCGCGCTTCGCGACGAAGCGCCGCCGCTCGCCCGCATCGATTCGATTAACCGGCAAGTGATCCCGTCCGTCTGCGGTGAGCCGGGCTTCGTCATCTCCGAATCCACCGGCGGCGAAGCGATGCAGACGCTCATCTCGCCCGACATCGCCACCTGCCCGGCCTGCCTCGCCGACATTGCCAACCCCGCCGGACGCCGCTACCGTTACGCCTTCACCAACTGCACCGACTGCGGCCCGCGCTACACCATCGTCGAGGCCGTCCCCTACGACCGCCCCTTCACGACGATGAAACACTTCGCGCTCTGCCCCGACTGCCAGCGCGAATACGACGATCCCGCTGACCGCCGCTTCCACGCCCAGCCCAACGCCTGCCCCGTCTGCGGCCCGAAGCTCGAACTGCGCGACGCGGGCGGTCAGCGGATCGATGTTTGCCGGAATGACCGTAAACAAGCGGTTATTCCGGTCGGCATCAGACCCGACGCTCCGTCATGGCGATCCCGACTTGTCGGGAGAAGCACTCTTTTGAATGAACTCAGGAAGATGGATTGCCACGTCGCGCCGCTCCTCGCAATGACGGCAAATTTCGACAGTCAGCAGGCTGTTGGCGACGAGATTTCGGCGGCGGGCGAAGTGCTTCGTCGAGGCGAGATCGTAGCTATCAAAGGCATCGGCGGTTTCCATCTCGCCGTCGATGCCTCGAACGACGATGCCGTTCGTTGCCTGCGAACCCGCAAGGGACGCGAACAGAAGCCGTTTGCCGTGATGGTTCGCGACCTTGCCGCCGCCCGTGCGCTGTGCGAGATTGGCGCGGATGAGGAGGCCGCGCTCGCCTCGCCGCAAGCGCCCATCGTGCTGCTTCGCAAACGCGCCGATCTGCCGCTCGCCGCGTCCATCGCCCCCGGCAACGACCGCCTCGGCGTGATGCTGCCCTACTCGCCGCTGCACGTTCTGCTCATGCGCGACGGGCCGGAGGTGCTTGTCATGACCAGCGCGAACTTCAGCGAGGAGCCGCTCGTGGCGGAGAACGCCGAGGCGCTCGAACGGCTGGCGGGCATCGCCGATGCGTTCCTGATGCACGACCGCCCCATCGCCCGGCGCTGTGACGACTCGGTGGTCGTCCATCTCGCCGGAGCGGTGCGCCTCGTGCGCCGGAGCCGGGGCTACGCGCCCGCGCCGATCAGGCTCGCCGAAAGCGGCCTGCCGGTGCTCGGCACGGGCGGCGAGCTGAAGAACGCGCTCTGCCTCGCGAAGGGCGGCGAGGCGTTCATGAGCCAGCACATCGGCGACATGAAAAACTATGAAGCGTATCGCCACTTCGACGACGTAGCCGCGCACCTGCAACGCATCTTCAGCGCGGACGCCGAGCTGCTCGTGCACGACCTCCATCCCGCTTACATGACCACGCGCTGGGCGCTGGAGCAAGGCAGGCCGACGCTCGGCGTGCAGCACCACCACGCGCACCTCGCCTCGTGCCTCGCCGAACACCGCTGCGACGGCCCGGCCATCGGCCTCACGCTCGACGGCGTCGGCTACGGCGCGGACGGCGCCGCGTGGGGCGGCGAGGTGCTCGTCGG
>NZ_SDGU01000108.1 GCF_004118635.1 Chlorobaculum sp. 24CR
GCATGGGAAATGAACCGGGAGGTGGTTCTGAACCCGGACGAAAAGTGAACAATTTTTTTCAAAAAAAAGCGACATCTCTGTTGACATAAAGCGCCTCTTCGAAAATTTTTGAATCATTATCATTGTCAAGTTCCCGCCTTATCGCTATTGTCATTGGTGGCAATTGCAAGAGCAATTTGCCATGAACAGAAATACAATTCTCACAAAACTCTTTATACAATCGCTTAAGAATTTCATTCTGCTCTGCTTGTGCCGTATAATTTTCTTTAATCTCTATGGGATATATTCCCCGAAGCTCTGCTTCGTTAAAGATAAAAGTGTAATAATTGAGCACATATATTCATAAAAGTCATAATGTATC
>NZ_SDGU01000017.1 GCF_004118635.1 Chlorobaculum sp. 24CR
CTGCTTTTCGAATGCAGCAGAGCCGTTCTCAAAGAACTCCTTCTGCCAGCGGTAGAAGACATTGGGCTGCAAGCCGTGTTGATCGCACAGGTCGGAGACAGGAACCCGATCGACCAGATGACGCTTCAGGATAGCGACCTTTTCTTGTGGGGTGTAGTTTTTGCGCTGTTTTCGCATGGTGAATTCCTCCGTTTTTGAACTCTAACTCAAACGGCTGAATTCTCCAATTCACGCTGAACCAAAACATGTTCCGTCCCGAAAGCTTTTGGGACGGGGTATGCAGATAAAGCACAATAAATCAGGGCTTTAACCTAATCTCGTACAGTTGCGGCGATTGGAATTTATTGTTGCCGGTAATAAGAGCTTTTAATCACCGGAGTAATAACGGTGCAGGTCAAAGAAATTGCCTTTAGGCGTGTTCGCTATAGCTGGCGCTGGATTTTCGTCTTGTTACGGTGAGATGGCTTCAAAGACAATCATCAACTGGTGGCGCATGGGTTTCGCAATCGATCAGCTTTTCAATGGCAAGCGGTTTGGTATCCTGACGATCGTGGAGGAGAATTGCAGGAAGACTCGTTCCGGATTGCTGGTTGCGCGGCCAGCAAAAGGTGGTGATGGAGCTGGGTTTTAAACTTGTCTAAAACAAGCCGATGGTGACGTACCTGAACAGTTGCAGATCGTTACAGCATAAAAAAAAGACCGGCACGAAGACCGGTCTTTTTTTGCATTCGAACTGTGAGGGTTCTGCTTACTGAGCGTACAGGACTTCAAACTGTCCGACGCCGCCTTTGCAGACGTGTTCGACCCAACGAGCATAAGCACCACCGCTCCAGCGGTACTCTTCGAGATTCTGCGAACGGTACTGAGGCGCGGCATAACGAACCTTGTAGCCCTTCGGCAGGACAACCTTGAGCTGGGCGTCAACATTGAAGTTGTTGAACTTGCCGACCATGCCGTGGTGAACCAGCGGGATGAGCGGGTGGTTCAGGATTCTGCGGAGGCCGCCGCCTGCATCCACCGAAACGCCGGGGAATTCACCGTCAACCTTCACTTCGATACCCTGAGAGTCGGAACGGAAACCGGCTTCGACCTGTGCTGGCCTGTTGAGCTTGTCGGACGGGAAGAGCTCTGCCCAGCGGGAGATGGAATCGACCATACCGGAACCGCCGTGCGAGAAGCGCCAGCGAGATACGCCGACCGGACCTTTCGGGCTGCTCTCGGTGTTCAGGCCGTTGACCTCGATTCTCGAAATCCTCTGGCCGCCTTCGTTCAGGGCGGTGAAGGCGGGGCCGATGAACCAGAACTCACGGATCCAGTCGTTGAAGGTACCGGTGCTGCCGATTGCCCTCACAGTGCCTTCCCAAGTGTCGATGAGGTCGTTGTTGTCGAGTGGAACTTTCATGAGGATGTCGTGGAACTGACGGCCCTGCATGTAGATCGGGTTGGGCACGTTGCGTCGGACAGCGTCGGAGCGGTAGTAGAACATGTTCACGACGGAGCCTTCGAAGGAGAAGGTGTGGCTGAAGTCGCCAACCGATACCATGCCTTCACCGACGGAGATTCTTCTCTCTTTGGTTTCGTTGGCGATGTCGGCCTCGATGGTGAGCTTGTTCTTGGTACTGTCAACGATCGACTCGAAGACGGCGGAGATGCGAACGAAACCTTTTGCCGGATCGAGCGGTTTTACATTCAGCTTGACATTGCAGTCTGCAGGAAGCAGAGGGCTGGCCGGAGGTACATTTACCTTAGCCCGGGCCTTCACCTTTCCCCAGGAACTGGAACCGCCTTCAAGCACGATTTCATAATCGGAGTGAGCGGTGGTCACGTCGTTTGAGCCGAAAAGAGTCATAGTGATTCTCCTTTTTCTGGTGGCGTTTAAAATGGTATTTTCAGGAAAAACATGGGTTGCTTCCTGTTAAATAACAGCTTGGAACAAATTTAAAGAATAAATATTAATAAGTAAAGTAAAATATGTCTCTTCCCGGCTTTCGGCGGCCATCATCTCACTTCATTGAAGTACTCTTTATCATGGTTCAGGCAACCATTTTCTGCCTTGGTTCACGCTCTCTAACGCATTGCCATTCATGAACGCCGCTGGTACGAGTACCGGTCTCCGTTCGATTTCCGGAACTTTTTTTATGCCGCTCCTGAGCGGCCTGCTCCTCGGCATCTCCTTTCCGACCTGGCCGTCCGTGCATCTCGAACCCCTGGCATGGATCGCCTTGGCGCCGCTTTTGCTTTCTCTTGAACACGAAGAGCGGTTCGGTTCTTTTTTCAGAAAGAGCTGGATGGCGATGCTGCTCTTCTGCTTTATCTCGCTCTGGTGGGTTAGTCTTGCAACCCTGGTTGGCGGCATTCTCACCGTTTTCGCGCAGTCGCTTTTTTCAACCGTGCCGCTTCTGGCGTTTTACTATTTCAGGAAAAAGGCCGGCTTCCGTTTTGCCCTGCTCACGCTGCCGTTCATCTGGACGGGTTGGGAGTGGGCTTACATGCAGCAGGATCTTTCGCTTGGATGGCTGACTTTTGGTAATTCGCAGGCTAATCTGCTGTGGATGGTTCAGTATGCCGATTTGACGGGGGTTTGGGGGATCAGCTTCTGGCTGGTGACGTTCAATGTGCTCGTGCTGCTGCTCGTCAGGGGAAGGGAGTCGTTTCGGGTGAAGGCGGTCATTGCGGCTGTCATGATTGTGATGATTGTTGCTCCGCTGCTCTACGCGAGGCAGGTTTTCCGGAACGCCGGGGCCGACACAGCCTCTCCCGTGATTCGCGTGGCGATGGTGCAGCCCAACATCGATCCCCACGAAAAATGGAGCGAATTCAGTCCGGAGCGTACCCTTTCGCGCTTGTACAGCCTGAGCGGACAAGCGGTGAGCGAGGATCGTCCGGAACTGCTTATCTGGCCGGAAACCGCCATACCGTTTTACATCCGCTTGCCTGAGAACAAGCCCTACATGAACTCGGTTCAGCGCATGGTCGAGCGCTGGAACACGCCGCTTCTGACCGGCTTTCCCGATGAGGAGCCGAACGCGCAGCACTCCGGAACCGGCGAGGCCGTGGCCGCTTCCGGTGGCGAGTATGCCGCCTACAACGCGTCGATGCTGCTTCGGCCAACTGCCGGTACGGTACAGATTTATCGCAAGATGCGGCTCGTACCGTTCGGCGAGCGGGTTCCCTATATGGAATATTTTCCGTGGCTTGAGAGGTTCAGTTTTTCGATGTCGGGCATATCGAGCTGGGCGAAAGGACGAAGTGAGACCATCATGCGCTTCACGACCCGTGACGGCCGCCCGGTCAGGATCGCCAACATCATCTGCTATGAATCGATTTTTCCCGGCCTGGTCTCGAAGTTCGTCAGCCGTGGAGCGCAACTGCTGACGCTGGTCACTAACGACGGCTGGTACGGCACCTCCTACGGCCCGTGGCAGCACGCGGCCATCGGACGGCTGCGCTGCATCGAAAACCGCCGGGCAATGGCCCGCTGCGCCAATACCGGCGTCACGCTTTTCTACGACACCTGCGGGCGAAGCTACGCCGAAACTCCGTGGTGGCAGCAGTCGGTGCTGATCGCCGTCGCCCCGCTTGAAAACCGCATTACATTTTATACCGCCCACCCGGATTTGGTGCCGCTCGTGTGCCTGGGCGTTTCAGGCGTGCTGGCGCTGGCGGCGGTGGCCAGGAAGCGGCGAAAGCAGGAAGTGCGCCCACCTCTTCCTACAGCCCGTACTCCTTGATTTTGCGGTAGAGCGTGCGCTCGTTTATGCCGAGGGCCTGGGCGGTTTTGCGCTTGTTGCCCTCGAATTTCGCGAGGGCTTCGCCGATGGCGCGTTTTTCCAGCTCGTCGAGCGGCACGGGCGCTTCATCGCCGGGCGGGGGCGTCGGGTCGGGCGCGGGTGGCGGCGCCGGGTAGGCGGGCAAGAGCAGTGGTGAGGTTGGCTGGCGGTAAAGGAGCGCCTGCTGGAGCATTTGCCGGATTTCGCCAATTTCCTGGCGGAGCTGGATCAGGCTGCTGTAAATCAGGTTCAGTTCGTTTTTCTCCGTCTTGCCGGTTTCATGCACCAACCCCTTGTGGCGGCTGCGCTGCACCAGATGCTTTTCGAGAATGTCGGGCGTGATTTTCTTGCCTCGTTCGACAATGAGCAGCGATTCGATCAGATTGCGCAGTTCGCGCACGTTGCCCGGCCACGGGTAGCGCAGCATCAGCTCGCCCGACTCCGGGCTGAATCCCTCGAAGGCGATGGCGTGTTTGCGCTCGAACTCGCGCACGAAGTGCTCGGCCAGCATCAGAATGTCGCTGCCTCGCTCCCGCAGCGGCGGAATTTGCAGCTCCACGCTCCGGAGCCGATAGTAAAGGTCTTCCCTGAAATTTTTTTCGGCGACCTCTTGCGTGAGGTTTCGGTTGGTGGCCGCGATGATTCGCGTGTCCACGGAGATCGTTTCCGATGCGCCGACCCGCTGGAACTGGCCGGTTTCAATGACGCGCAGAAGCTTGACCTGTGTTTCGAGCGGCATCTCACCGATTTCATCGAGAAAGATCGTGCCCTTGTCGGCGCTCTCGAAGTATCCCTTCCTTGCCTGAACCGCGCCGGTGAACGCCCCCTTTTCATGCCCGAACAGCTCCGATTCGAGAATACCCGACGGAATCGCTCCGCAGTTGACCGGAATCATGCTTTTGCCCGCGCGGCGGCTGTGGTTGTGGATGAAGTGGGCCAGCACCTCCTTGCCAGAGCCGGTTTCTCCGGTGATAAGCACCGTCACGTCCGTGTCTGCGACCTTCATCGCCAGCTCCCGGAGCTGGAGCATACCTGTCGAGCGGCCGATAATGTCGAGGTCGCGGCTCATCTTTGGGTGGCGCGGTCAACAATGGCAAGGATGGTCATGGCTGCTGCGGAACCACGATTGATTCGATAGGGAACGTGCGACCGAAAGCCTCCGCTTCCTGCTCTGTGGCGAAGGTGCGTTTCAGGCGAACCTTGTAAACCCCGTTGATCTGCTGCACTTTTGCCGGAGACCTCCTATAGAGTTGCGCGACCATATGGTCGGCATTGGTGATGCTGTCGAAGCTGCCGAACTGAAGCGTGTAGCTTCCGCTGGCCGGGGACGGAAGCGCCGCCGTAGCGGTGTCGGCGCTGACTGCGGGGCGGGCCGTGACGGATGGTGGCGGATTCATGCGTCTGAGTGAAGAGTCGGGCTTGCCGGATGTGCGGTTTGGCCGCGCAGTGTCGGTGATCGTCGCAGCCGGAGACCTCGAACCGGACGAAGCTCTGGCCTGCATGACTGGCAGGCCGGGGGTGGTCGCTACGGCCTGGTCATAAGCCGCCAGCCGGGAGCGGCTGATCTGGTCGAGCTGCGGGTCGGGATAGTCCGAAAGCTGTTTCCGGTACAGTGCCGCCGCTTTCGGGCCATCTTCGGTCAAGAGCGCCTCGACGAGCACTTTTTCTGACGGCTTTGTGAGTTTCGGGCGGATTTTTTCCAGTAAATAAACCTTATCTTCTCTCACGTCTTGCGCGATCTCTGAAGCATATGAAGTTTGATCCGCCAGTGCCGCCGGTTGCCGGTATTGCAGGCACATGCCGCTTATGACTAATACAAGGATGATCGGGAGGTTACGCATCTTTGGCCTGGTTCGATAAGAGGTTCGTTGCATGGATTCAGCCTCGCCGCGCAAACGTCCGGCGGGTTTTGAATGAATATGGGAAATATTTTACGATAAAATCAATCGCTTTCCATGAAGCACTTTTCGGTCAAAGCCTGCGCCAAAATCAATCTCGGCCTGCTCATCACCAGCCGCCGCGATGACGGCTATCACACCCTCGAAACGATCTTTGCGCCAATCGACTGGTTCGATACGCTCGAATTCACCGAATCCGACGCCATTTCGATGGAGTGCACCAACCTCGATCTTCCGGTGGATGACTCGAACCTCTGCATTCGCGCCGCCAAAGCGCTGCGGGAGTACGCGGGCGTGAACAAAGGCGTGGCGATGAAGCTGGTCAAGCGCGTGCCCTTCGGCGCGGGTCTCGGCGGCGGCAGCAGCGACGCGGCGGCGACGCTCAACGCGCTCTGCCGCCTCTGGCAGCTCGACGTGCCCTCGGCGGAGTTGCACAAGCTCGCTGTCAAACTCGGCGCGGACGTGCCCTATTTCCTTGAAATGAAAGGACTTGCCTACGCCGCCGGAATCGGCGAGGAGCTGGAAGACCTCGACCTCGCGCTGCCGTGGCACGTGGTGACGGTCTTCCCGGAGGTGCAGGTGCCCACCGCCTGGGCCTACAAAAATTTCCATCGCCAGTTCGAGCGCCCCGTGCCCGATTTGAAAACCCTCGTCCGCCGTCTCTGCCTGGAGCGCGATATGTCTGTCCTCGGCGCGTTCGAGAACGATTTCGCCTCGGTGGTGTTCGAGCACTATCCGGTGGTGCGCGAGGTGCGCGACGCCTTGGCGCAGTCGGGCGCGCAGTTCGTCTCGCTCTCCGGCAGCGGCTCGGCGCTCTATGCCCTCTACGAAGAGCGCGCCGCCGCGGTCAAAGCCGCCGAAGCGATGAGCGCCCGCTTCCGCGTCAACATGACCCCGGCGGGTTTTCGGATGGAGTGAAGCGGGGCGCAGAACCCATCTTACATTCAGGCGGGTTTCAACCCGCCGGACATTGAACATATTACATTCACATTACCCCGGCTTTCAAGCCGGGGTAATGATCGTCGTGTCGCGCTTCCGAGGCGAGGAGCGACATCCCGCGATTCGCAGCAGGGCGGGCGCAAGACCCGCCCCTACAGGGAATTCAGATTTATAGACAGATTGACCGCAGCGTTCACCCCCGGCGATTCGCGACGAGCAGGCTTTCGAGCTGCGAGGCGAAGAGTTTGGTGTCTTCGTCGAGGAAGTGCGACGACTGGAGCCGTACCCGCTTGACCACCGAGTAGTCGATCGTCGCGTCGAGGCTGTGCTCGCGGAACATCGGCGCCGAGGCCGCCACCGAGCCGTCGGGCGCGGTGACCGTCGAGTTACCCCAGTAGGTGAAGCTGTCCTCGTTGCCCACGCGGTTGACGCAGGCCACGTAGCAACTGAAGAGGAATGCCGTGGTCGCGGCGATGGTCTGCCACTGCGTCACGATGGAGGGAACGCCCGCGCCCGGCGAGAGGCGCAGCGGGCTGGACATCAGCACGAGCAAGAGTTTGGCCCCCTGATGGGCCAAGAGGTAGGGTACCGACATATGCCAGAAATCCTCGCAGATGGCGATGCCCACCTTGCCGAGGCGCCGCGAGGTCACGGTTTCGATCTGTCGCCCCGCCGAAAAGTAGCGCAACTCCTCGAACATGCCGTAGGTCGGCAGATAAATTTTACGGTGCACACTCCGACCCACGCCGTCCTCGAACATGAATGCGGCGTTATAGACGCCGTAATCGTCGCTCAACTCGATCCCCCCGCAGAAGATACAGATGTCGCGACTCAGCTCGCGGAGCGGATCGAGCCGCCGGTCGTCGATGTGCATCGCCATGTCCTGCGCGGCGTCCTGCACGTTGTAGCCGGTCAGCGAAAGCTCCGGGAATGCGATGGCCTCCGCGCCGTCACGGATCGCCGCTTCGATCGAGCGAATGTGCCGTTCGAGATTCTCGTCGAAATTGGCGAGCGTGCAGTCCGACTGGACGATTCTGAGTTTTGCTTTGAGCATCGGTCTATTCAATGGTAAGGATAGAAAATATAGAAGGTTGCGGAGAGAAGCGCCAGCGTCGCCATACCTGCGTTGATCTCGCGGAAGCGTCCGGCCAGCAGCTTGATGACCACCCAACTGATGAAGCCCATCGTGATGCCGACGCCGATGTTGAAGGTGAAGAGCATCATGACGATGGTCAGGAATGCGGGCAGCAGCTCGGTGTAGTCGCCGAAATCGAAGTGGCCCGCCGACTCGATCATGAACATGCCCACCAGCACCAGCACCGGCCCGTACGCCTGCGGCGGCACGATGGTCAGGATCGGCGCGAAGAAGAGCGCGGCGAGGAACAGAGCCGCCACCACGAGCGCCGTGAAGCCGGTCTTGCCCCCCTGCTCGATGCCGGAGGCCGACTCGATGAACACCCCGGCGGTGGTGGTGCCGAAGAGCGCGGCCACGGTGGTCGAGAGCGCATCGACCAGCATCGGCTTGTCGATCTCCGGCAGGTTGCCGTTCTCGTCGAGCAGCCCGGCGCGGGCCGAGAGGCCGATGAGCGTACCCATCGTGTCGGCGAAATCGAGCACGAGCACGCTCAAAATAACGCCGACGAAGCCCCAGGTGAGCGCGCCCGCGACGTCGAGCTTCAGGAAGAGCGGTTCGAGCGAGGGCGGCAGGCTGAAAATCCGGGCGGGCGGCGGGATCAGCCCGAGCGCGAACATGGCGATGGTGGTGAGCGCGATGCCGATGAAGAGCGCCCCTTTGACCTTGCGCACCAGCAGCCCGCCGGTGAGCGCGAGGCCGCCGAGGCCGCAGAGCGCCGGTGTGGCTGTCAGGTCGCCGAGCTTGACCGGAGCGCCGGGTACGCCGAGGGCGACGACGCCCATGTCGCTGAGGCCGAGAAAAGCGAGGAAGAGGCCGATGCCCACCGCGAAGCTGTGCTTGAGGGTCATCGGAATCGCCTCGGCCAGCCACTTGCGCGTACCGGTCAGCGTGATGAACGTGAAGAGCACGCCGCTGACCAGAATCGCCCCAAGCGCCGTCTGCCACGAGTAGCCGAGCGTCTTGACCACCGTGTAGGCGATGAAGGCGTTCTCGCCCATGTATGGCGCGACGGCGAAGGGGCGTTTGGCATAAACGCCCATCAGCACCGTGCCGAACACCGCCGTCAGAATCGTCGCGGTCATCGAAGCGTCGCGAGGCATTCCGGCGGCTTCGAGGATGGCCGGATTGACAACGATGATATACGAAAGCGTGAAAAAAGTGGTCAGTCCCGCCAGAAACTCCTGCCGGTAACTCGCGCCGAGCCTGTCGAATTCAAAGAAGTTCCGCATGGGCGTGATAACTGATAAGTTCCGATGATGCTTAAAAGTACGAATAATGCGACAGAATCCGTATGCGCGAGCTATTCACACTGGCATGATGGAGGTACGATAGAAAATAGTTCAGTTTCCTGTTTGACTCTTTCGTTCGGTTTTTTATATTGGACTAAATTAATCTTATTTAAGAACCACCATCAAACTCACTATCAGGAGATATTATCATGGGTGTACTTGTAGGCCGTCCAGCCCCCGATTTCAATGAAGCCGCCGTTGTCAACGGTTCGACCTTCGTCGATTCATGCCAGCTTTCGGCATATCGCGGCAAGTATGTCGTGCTCTTTTTCTACCCGCTCGACTTCACCTTCGTTTGCCCGACGGAGTTGCACGCTTTTCAGGAGAAACTCGACGACTTCAAAAAGCGCAACGTCGAGGTTCTCGGCTGCTCGGTTGACTCCAAATTCTCGCACTTCGCCTGGCTCAACACCCCGCGCAGCAAGGGCGGCATCCAGGGCGTGACCTATCCGCTGATTTCGGACATCAACAAGACCATCGCCAGGGATTACGACGTGCTGACCACCGATGGCAGCGTGGCGCTGAGGGGCTTGTTCCTGATCGACAAGGAGGGCATCGTTCGCCACCAGGTGGTTAACGATCTCGGCTTGGGCAGGAATGTTGACGAGGTGCTGCGTATTGTCGATGCGCTCCAGTTCACCGAAGAGTTCGGCGAGGTCTGCCCGGCCAACTGGAACAAGGGCGACAAAACCATGAAACCGACCGACGAGGGACTCAAAGAGTATTTCGCGGAATAAGTTGTAAGGGCGAACCTCTGTGTTTGCTCTTTAATAAGGGCAGCCTCGACAGGTCTGGGCTGCCCTCGATGTAAAGGCTTCCCCGCAAGGCAGTATCGCGGGGGAGCTTTTTTAATTGAGAATTGAGAATGTGAGGAAGGGGGTTGCCGGTGAGTCGCTGATCGCGATGTTCTGCTCGGCGTGGACAGGAGGATGAAAACCGTAGGGGCGAACCTGTGTGCCTGGCATTTTACTGGTGGTTAAATGCCGTGGCTTTGCAGGGCAGGCGCAAGGCCTGCCCCTACGGAAGAAGAGAAATGGGTAAAAAAAGAGCGGCTACGAGAGCCGCCCGATAAATCATTCATTTCTTATTTCTTACCAGTCATAATTCAGCATTCATAATTCATAATTCTCTTCAGTACGCTTTGGCGAACACCACCTTTTGCGTGGCGGGGTTGCCGCTGCGGATGCAGGTTCCCGGTTCGTCCATGTTGTACTGTTTGCGGTACTCTTCGTCCACAGGCATCACCCTGATGGTTGCCTTTGTCTCCTCCTTGATGAGCGCTTCGGTTTCGTCCGTGCCGTCCCAGTGGGCGATGACGAACCCTTTTTCCACGCTCGCCCTGAACTCTTCCCACGTCGTTGCTTCAACCGTGCTCTCTTGCCGGAACTGCAAGGCGCGGTCGTAGAGGTTTTGCTGAATATCGTTCAGAATCTCCTCGATGTTGACCGGGAGTTCGCCGTCGAGCAGCAGCTCGGTTTTTTCGAAGGTGTCGCGGCGGGCGACGATGCACTTGCCCTCTGCGATGTCGCGCGGGCCGAGTTCGATCCGCACCGGAATGCCCTGCAGCTCGTACTCGGCGAACTTCCAGCCGGGCGAGTTGTTCTCGCTGTCATCGACGAAGGTCGCGATGCCGTGCCGGTTCAGCGCTTTGGCGATGAACCGGGCGTGCGAGCGCACCTCCTCCTTGTCGCCCCGGAGGATCGGAATAATCACCACCTGTCGCGAGGCGAGTTTCGGCGGCAGCACCAGGCCCTTGTCGTCGGAGTGCGCCATGATGAGCGCGCCGATCAGCCGCGTCGAAACGCCCCAGCTCGTGGCCCACACATAGTCGAGCACGCCGTCTTTGGTCTGGAACTGGCAGTCGAACGCTTTGGCGAAGTTCTGGCCGAGGTTGTGCGAGGTGCCCGCCTGCAACGCCTTGCCGTCCTGCATCATCGCCTCGATGCAATACGTCGCGTCCGCACCGGCGAACTTCTCGCTGTCGCTCTTTTTGCCCACGATCACCGGCATTGCCATGTACTCCTCGGCGAAGGTGCGATAGACGTTAATCATGCGGATCACCTCCTCCTGCGCCTCCTCCGGCGTGGCGTGCGCCGTGTGCCCCTCCTGCCAGAGGAACTCGGTCGTCCGCAGGAACAGGCGGGTGCGCATCTCCCAGCGCACGACGTTGGCCCACTGGTTGATGAGGATCGGCAGGTCGCGGTACGACTGGATCCACTTTTTATAGGACGACCAGATGATGGTCTCCGAGGTCGGGCGAACGTAGAGCTTTTCGGTCAACTCCTCGCCGCCGCCATGTGTTACCACGGCGCACTCCGGCGCGAAGCCCTCGATGTGCTCGGCCTCTTTGGCGATGAAGCTTTCGGGGATGAACAGCGGGAAGTAGGCGTTCACATGCCCGGTCGCCTTGAACATGCCGTCGAGCGCCGCCTGCATCTTCTCCCAGATGGCGTAGCCGTTGGGGCGGATGACCATGCAGCCGCGCACGTCCGAATAGTCAGCCAGTTTGGCCGACCGGACAAGGTCGATATACCATTGAGAGTAGTCCTCTTGTCTCGAAGTGATTTTATCAGCCACGGTAATGCTTGCGGTTTGAATTATAAAGAAATACGGAGGCTGGATTCCTCCGCGCCAATGCGTTTTGTAAAAGTAATGAAATGGAGGCAGATAACATCGTTCAGGCGGAACCGTCGCGATGAGGCGGCGTTACTCTTCGAATTTTTTCATTTTGTTCATGAGCTGGCGCAGATGCTCTTTCTGCTGGCTGTCGATGGTGGTTTGGCCCGCCTCGACGCGCCGGTAGCCCGCCGGAACGCGGAAGCTCGATTCGACAACCGGTTTCGGCGTAACCCTTTTCAGCTCCATAACATAGAGTCCGTTACCGTTCTTCTGGACGATCTTGACCGGGAAGCCATCGACGCCATTCTGCTTGAGCATGCGCGAGAGCGAGGTGTTCGAGAGGCGCGGGTTCTGCGATTGCAGCAGCCGGAAGGTCGAGAAGTTGGCCAGCCCTTTGGTCATCCAGAGGTCGAGCGTGTCGGTGGTGCTCTGGAGCCGGACGTGCTGGCACGGGTAGCCTTTGATGGTTTCGAGGCCAACGAGCGTGAAGCGGTAGTTGCTGTCGAAATCGAGCAAGGTGGCGCTCTCGGCGGCGCTTCGCAGGTTCACGACGCTCCAGCTTTTCGACTTGTGATTGACGATGACGGCCTCGTCGGGCCTCGCGCTGCGGGTGATGACGGTCGTTTTGAGCGGTTCGGGAATACGGTCGAGCATCATCGCCATGTCCATCTTCTGATCGCGCTTGCCGAAGAGATAAGAAATATCCGCCTTTCCGTTCGGCATGGTAAGTTTCATCTCCATCGCGCCGGTGAACGCGGCACGGGCGCTCGACGGGATGGCGAGAAACAGGAGAAGCAGGGCGGCGAGAGAGCTGGGAAGTCGTTTCATGGGTGGCAATCGGTTGCTGGTGTTTGGCAAAATATCGCAAAAAAACGGAAGATGTTCGTTTTTCCGATTATGACGCTGTTTTGGGGTGGTTCTTGCCGGGCGGCGAGTTTTCTTTCCTGGGAGCGCCGAGCGCCTGCTCGGCATCTTTCAGGCGATTATATCTCTTATTTACTGTAGTTTTGCTTTATTTTGCGAGATATTTAAAATCTTTGAAGCCTACGGCTTCATTGCCGAGCAGGCGCTCGGCGCTCCCGGCTATCGAGATAACCACCTATAGAAAAGCGGGATTCTGCGATGCCATGCCGCGCTGGTTCGTATGGAAAAGCGTATCTTCAACGGACATCGTGCGATAAAACCGAATCTGTCAGAGGAGCGCTATGAGCACTAAACCCATCAGTCATACAAGCCAGAGCAGGCCAGCGGCTCAGCGTCACGAGAGTCCGAAGGCTCCGGTTGAGATCAAAATCCCGCAGCGGATGGTGAATCTGCCGACTATCCCGTCGAAGATTCTCAGAAATATCGTTGTGCTTGTTCTGACGGTAATAGCGCTTGTTGCCGGAGGTTATTTATACTTTTTCTGACAGCAGTGATTCCCAGGCTGATTGTATCTGTCTGAATATTGTCGTACCCCTGCAAAATTTGTAAATACCCCCCAATCCCAGTAATCCAAACCACCCGTCATGCCTGAAGAGAAAGTGTGGAGCGTTGTAGAGTTGCTGAAGACGACGATGGCGTTTTTTGTCGAAAAGAAAATCGACGAGCCGCGTCTGTCGGCGGAGCTTTTGCTGGGGCGGGTGCTGGGGTTGCAGCGGCTTCAGCTCTATCTCGATCATGAGAGGCCGGTGACGCCGTCTGAGCTGGTGGCGTTTCGGGCGGCTTGCCGGGAGCGGATGCAGGGCAGGCCGGTGCAGTATATCGCGGGGGAAGCGTTTTTTTACGGCTACCGCTTTTTCGTCGATGAGCGGGTGCTGATTCCGCGCCCGGAGACCGAGCTGGTGCTCGAACACGCGATGGAGCGGCTCGCGGCGAGCGGCCTTGCGTCCGCGCAATCGCCCTCGATTCTCGACATCGGCACCGGCAGCGGCTGTATCGCCATCACGCTTGCCCTGCGCCTGCCCGGCGCTCGCGTCACTGCTGCTGACGTCTCCGCCGATGCGCTCGACGTCGCCCGCCGCAATGCCGAGGCGCATGGCGTGGCGGAGCGCATCACCTTCGTCCTTGCCGACGCGCTCGATTCGTCTTTTGCCGAAAAGGCTGGCGGGCCGTTCGACATGGTCATTTCCAATCCGCCCTACATTCCCGAAGCGGAGTGGGCGACCCTTCAGGAGGAGGTGAAGCAGTACGAGCCGAAGCTCGCGCTGGTCGCGCCGCAAGGGTTCGAGTATTACGAGAGTATCGTCGCCGCCGCTCCGGCGCTGCTCCGCGCAGGCGGGGTGCTCTGCTTCGAGCTTCACGCCGACGGCGCGGCGGGGGTCAGGGCGCTGCTCGGCTCCGGCTTTGGCGGCATCGAGGTGATGCAGGATTACAACAAGCTCGACCGGGCGCTTTCGTGCATTTCGGCGTGAACCCTCGCGGTTTATTCAAAGTTAAATTTCTGTATATTGCTTGCCGTCGTGGCTACGGTTATCGAGGCAACTATCGGGGTACTCCCGTTGTTCATGAATGTCGGCCCCGAATGGTCTTGCCGCGCCGATCCGCGCGAAATCAGTTTCAAGTACAGGCAGTTACCAGATGATCTATCGTGATTTGAGCCTGCGTGAACGTCAGGTTCTCGGTATAATCATACAGTCCTACGTCGTTTCGGCGATGCCGGTCGGCTCGCGTACCATTGCGCGCAACTACAATCTCGGCCTGTCGGACGCGACCATCCGTAACGTCATGGCCGATCTGGAGGCGTACGGTTTTATCAGCCAGCCGCACACCTCCGCCGGACGGGTGCCGACCGACAAGGGGTATCGCTATTACGTCGATCTCATCATGAACGTCAGCCGCATCGACGACGAGGAGAAGCGCCTGATCGACGACCGGTTCAGCGCTCGCGGCTCGGAGCTGAAGGGCACCTCCGCCGAGGTGCTGGGCGCGGCGGCGCGGGTGCTCGGAAGCATCTCCCGCCAGCTCGCCGTGGTGCTGCCGCCGAGGCTCTCCAACGCGGTCTTCGAGCGGCTCGACATCGTGCAGCTCGGCTCGTCGCGGATCATGGTGGTCATCGCCATCCAGTCGCTCTTCGTCAAGACCATCGTCATGGAGCTGAGCGCTGAAATTTCGCGCCAGAAGATCGACGCCGTGGTCAACGTGCTCAACGAACGGCTGTCGGGGCTGACGCTCGAAGAGATTCGCAGCACCATCGGCAAGCGCCTGTCGGACTTCAAGGGCGGCGAGGGGTTGATGAACAGCATCGTCAGTTCAGCCGACACGCTCTTCGACGAATCGTCGATTCTCGAACGGCTTTACGTTTCGGGTACCGGCAACATCGTCGATCAGCCGGAGTTCAAGCAGCCGGAGCGGGTGCGCGACATCATCACCATGATCGAGGACAAGTTCGGCATGGCAAGGCTCGTCGATAACGCCGCGCCATCGGCGCTGCGGCAGGGGCGCGAGGTGGCTATCAGTATCGGCACCGAGAACCGCACGGGCAACGCCGCAGATCTGACCATTGTTTCATCGCCCTACTACGCGGGCAAGATGATTGGCAGGGTCGGCGTCATGGGGCCGAAGCGGATGGATTACGAACACGCCGTGCGCGTGGTGAACTACATGGCGGGCTGCCTGTCGGAGGCGCTCTCCGGAAACAATTAATTATCAAATACATTAGCTGCAATCATGACCAGAAAGCACCACAAGGAACAGGAAGAGATACCGGAGACGATCAACACCGAAGCGGCTGAAACGGCTGCCGACGAGACGGTGGCGGAGATTCCGGCGGCGACCGAGGCCGACATGGAGGCTGAAATCTCCGCGCGCGACGCCGAGATTCAGAAGCTTCGCGAAGAGGTGATGCGCCGCGCCGCCGATTTCGAGAACTTCCGGAAGCAGAAGGAGCGCGAAGCCGCGCTGTCGGGCACGCGGATGCTGGAGAACACGGTGCGCGACCTGTTGCCGCTGATCGATGACCTGAAGCGCCTCATGAGCCACATTCCCGCTGAAATGCAGGAGATGGCCGAGGCAAAGCCCTTCATCGAGGGGGTGGAGTTGATCCGCAAGAACTTCATGTCGCTGCTCGAAAACAAGGGTGTCAAGGAGATCGAGGCTAAAGGCAAAGTGCTCGACGTGAATTTCCACGAAGCGATCACGCAGATCGATGCGCCGGGCGCGGAGCCGGACACCATCGTCGAGGAGTACCAGACCGGCTACACGCTTGGCGACAGGGTGATTCGTCACGCCAAGGTGATCGTCGCCAAATAACCAGGTTCAGATATAAATAGCGAGAGCATACACGATGAAGAGAGATTACTACGAAGTCCTTGGCGTCGGCCGTTCGGCGGACAAGGACGAAATAAAGAAGGCCTATCGCAAGCTGGCCCTGAAATATCACCCGGACAAGAATCCCGACAACAAGGAGGCCGAGGAGAAGTTCAAGGAGGCCAACGAGGCTTACGAAGTGCTGAGTAACGACGACAAGCGCCGCCGCTACGACCAGTTCGGTCACGCGGGAGTCGGCTCGTCGGCGGCATCGGGCGGCGGCCCCGGCGGCGCGGGATATGGCGATATCAACGATATTTTCAGCGCCTTCAACGACATGTTCGGCGGCGGCGGCGGCCGCGCGAGAAGCGGCGGATCGCCCTTCGGTGGATTTGAGGATGTCTTCGGCGGCGGCTTTTCCGGCGGTGGCGGCGGACGCCGTCGCTCGGCGGGCATTCACGGTACCGACCTGAAGATCCGGCTCAAGCTCACGCTTGAAGAGATTGCCAAGGGGGTTGAGAAGACGCTCAAGATCAAGAAGCAGGTCACCTGCCAGGAGTGCAACGGCAGCGGTTCGAAGAGCGGCAAGACCGAGACCTGCCCGACCTGCCACGGCAGCGGCGAGGTTCGTCAGGCCACCAAGACGATGTTCGGCCAGTTCGTCAACGTCGCCGTCTGCCCGACCTGCGGCGGAGAGGGGCATGTGGTCAAGGATCGCTGCACCTCCTGCTACGGCGAAGGGATCAAGCAGGGCGAAGCGACCGTGAAGATCAACGTCCCGGCGGGCGTGCAGGATGGCAACTACATCACGCTTCAGGGGCAGGGCAACGCGGGGCCGAGGGGCGGAGCGCCCGGCGATCTGATCGTGGTGATCGAGGAGAAGCCGCACGAGCAGTTCAAGCGCAACGGCGACGACATCATTTATGATCTCCCGGTCGGATTTCCCGACCTTGTCATGGGCACCAAAATCGACGTGCCGACCCTCGAAGGCCACGTCAAGCTGACCGTTCCGGCGGGCACCCAGCCGAACACCATGCTGCGCATCGCAGGCAAGGGCATCGGTCACCTGCGGGGCGGTGGTAGCGGCGACCTCTATGTGCGGGTGAACGTCTTCGTGCCGAAGGATGTGAGCGGCAAGGATCGCGACCTGTTGAAGGAGCTGAAGAAATCGACAGCCATCTGCCCGAATCATGGCGATCACGACCACGAAAAGAGCATTTTCGAGAAGGCGAAAGACATTTTCAGTTGAGGCGTTCTTTTTTCAGAGAAGCGCGGGAAAAACAATAAGGCTGCATCAACAGAAGAGCAGGCAATGCAACAGGGCCAACTGAAAAAGTGGCCCTGTTGCGTTATCGAAAAAAGCACAGCCGATTGGTTTTCGAGTATTGCATGGCAATCGATGCTTTATTGCGTGGGCGGAGCAGAGGAGTGGTCAGGAGGACGGGTTGGCAATCGCGTCGCAAGGCCGGGCATTCGCACTCTCCATCGCCGCGAAGTGCTCCATAATCATGCGATGCACGAAGATGTACCCGCCGCCGACTTTGCGCAGAAACAGCAGATCGGCGGCGTGGTCGAGAAACCGCACATACCGCAACGGCGCGAATCCTTCCCGCCAGAGGAGGAGGCGGAGAAAATAATCCGAGATCATTGAATTACTGAAAAGTAACGCTTATCTGTAGAGCTGGCAATTCCGGCAGTCCGCCTTTTTTATTTATCTCTCCAATTCCGTACACTTAACATCAATCTTTATTCGTTATTTCGACCTGAATTTATGAGAGCTGTGCTTTTGGTCAGTGGCGGGATGGATAGCCTGGTGGCTACCGCTCTGGCGCGTCACGAGGGGTTCGAGCTGGCGGCGATGCATGTCAATTACGGGCAGCGCACGTCTCGCAAGGAGCTTGAGTGCTTCCGGCAGATTTGCGACCACTACGGTATTTCGCATCGCCTCGAAGTGGATGCGCCGTTCCTCGGCGCTATCGGCGGCTCGTCGCTGACCGACGCGGCGATTCCCGTAGGCCCCGCCGACCTCGCAGGTACCGATATTCCCACCAGTTACGTGCCCTTCCGCAACGCCAATTTCCTCTCGATGGCCGTGAGCTGGTCGGAGGTGATCGGCGCGAACCGCATCTACATCGGCGCGGTCGAGGAGGATTCGTCGGGCTATCCCGACTGCCGCAAGGTGTTTTACGACGCCTTCAACCAGGTGATCGAGCACGGCACACGGCCCGAAACCTGCATCGAAATCGTCACACCGCTGATCGACATGAGCAAGGCCGAGATCGTCAAGCGCGGCATGGAACTCGACGCACCGTTCAACTACAGCTGGTCGTGCTACAAAAGCGAAGGCAAGGCGTGCGGCGTGTGCGACAGCTGCGCCCGGCGGCTGCGAGCCTTCGCGTCCGCCGGAATCGACGATCCGGTCGAGTACGAAGTGCGGCCTAACTATTTGCAGTAATTATCGAAACAGTAAATCCTGAAGTTTCATGGAAAAGGCATATTCGATCGATTCCGGTTCCGCTTCGCTGAACGAGCGCTTCAATCTCGCGTTCGGCCTGACGGCGCTGATCTGGATCACGGGCCTCGTCGGCCACTTTACGCCGCTGCAAGAGTGGCCCGCGCTGGCGCTCTACGTCATCGGCGGCATTGGCGTGGTTGTCTGGCGCGGTGTCGCCAAGGGCGAGTGGGCCGGGATGTATCTTGCTGGCGGCAACCTGAAGAAGTCGCTCAAATGGGGCGGTATCGCCGGCGGAATCCTCTTCGTGATGGACATCGTCAACACGGTGATCTACTACTCGAAGGGCGCGCCGCCGATGACCGACATGCTCGGCATTCTGGTCAACAAGAATTTTCTCTTTCTTTTTCCGATTCTGGTGCTTGCCGAGGAGTTCCTCTGGCGCGGGCTGATGCTCTCGTCGATGGTCGAGAAAGGTTTCAATCCCCATTTGAGCGTCTTCGTCACCGCCATGTGCTACGTGCTGAACCACTACGCCGTCGCGCCGGTCGGCATGTATGAGCGCGGGCTGATGGCGATGATGGCTTTTCCGATTGGCATTCTCGGCGGTTATATTGCGCTCAAATCGAAAAATGTCTGGGGAAGTGTGCTGGTGCACATGATCACCATGTTCTCGATGGTGCTCGATATTTTCGTCATCCCCAATCTGGTTCCCTCACTATTTCATCTATGAAAGAGAACAGAATCACCCGGCTGGTGAAGCAGGACAAGAAGCTGCTCATCGCCTACTATATGCCTGAATTTCCCGTGCCGGGCGCGACCCTGCCCGTGCTCGAAGCGTTGCAGGAGAGCGGGGCCGACCTCATCGAGCTTGGAATGCCCTACTCCGACCCAATAGGCGACGGGCCGGTCATCCAGGATGCGGCGCACAAGGCGATCAGCCACGGCGTGCATGTCGGCAGCATCTTCGAGCTGGTCAGGCAAGCGCGAAACGGCGAGGGGTGCAAAAAGATTACCACGCCGATTTTACTCATGGGCTACAGCAATCCGCTCATCGCCTACGGCGGCGACTGCTTCATGGCCGACGCGGTGCGGGCGGGCGTCGATGGCCTCTTGATTCCCGATCTGCCGCCGGAGGAGTCGGAGGATTTCCTCGAACGCGCCCGGAATTTCGGCCTTTCGGTGATTTATCTCATCTCGCCGGTCACGCCGCCCGCGAGGATCGAGCTGATCGACAGCATGTCCACCGACTTTTCGTACTGCCTGGCGGTCAACGCCACCACTGGCACGGGCAAGCTCGACAGCGCCGATATGGACGAAAAGATCGCCGAGTACCTGAAGCGCGTCCGCCAGCACACCAAAAAGAAGTTTGTCGTCGGCTTCGGCATCAAGGATCGCGAGCGTGTGCGCAAGATGTGGGAGCTGGCCGACGGCGCAGTGGTCGGCACGGCGCTGCTCCAGCACGTCGCCACGGCGACCACGCCGGAGGAAACCGCGCAAATGGCCGCAGATTTCTGGAAGTCGCTGAGGTAAACCGCGTTGCGGAGTTTTGTTCGTCGGGAGAATCGTCGGGGTCATCATTGAAGGGCAGCCGCAAGGGCTGCCCCTACGGGACAGAATGAGAGGATTATGCCTGATGATTGCCAACTGGCGAAATCCTTTTGAAATAACCCCGCCTTTGTCCATTTCACTCGACTGACCATGCAAGCATCGAGCAAAACCGCACCGGCGGTGACGGTCATCATTCCGCATCTCAGGAACCGCCCGATGCTCGACGCCTGCCTCGACGCCCTTCGCAAAACTACCTTCCGCGACTTTTCCGTGCTCGTCGTCGATAACGGCGGGGAGGATTCCGACCTCGCCGCTCTCGAATCACGCTATCCCGACCTCGCCGTGCTTCGCCTGCCCGCCAACGCCGGATACGCCGGAGGGTGCAATGCCGGGCTGAAACTCGCGACTTCGCGCTATGTCGTATTTTTGAATGACGATACCGTTGTCGAGCCGGAGTGGCTGGGCTGTCTCGTCGCTGCCGCCGAAAGCGATCCGGCGGTTGGCGCGTTGCAGCCGAAAATTCTCTCGCTGCCGGAGCGTCGGCAGGGGAGGCGGGTGTTCGACTACGCCGGAGCCGCCGGTGGGCTCTTCGACCGCCTCGGATTTCCGTATTGCCTCGGCAGGAGCTTCGGCGGTCGGGAGGTGGACGCCGGGCAGTATGACCATCCGCGCGACATCTTCTGGGCGTCGGGCGTGGCGCTCTTCGCCCGGCGCGAGGCGGTCGAGCGTCTTGGCGGCTTCGAGGAGAGCTTTTTCATGCACATGGAGGAGATCGATCTCTGCTGGCGCATGTCGCTCGTGGGCTACCGGGTGCGCTCCGCGCCGCAATCGGTGGCGTGGCACGAAGGCGGCGCGTCGCTCGCGGAGGGTTCGCCGCTGAAGGTCTATTACAACCACCGCAACGCCCTGCTCACGCTGCTGCGCAACCGGAGCGCCGCGCCGCTCATCGCGCTCTTGCCGCTGCGCCTCGCGCTCGAAGCGGCGGCGTTGCTCTACTATCTCGCGGGCGGGAAAGAGGGAATGGCGAGAGCCGCGCAGGTGGCGCGGGCGTTCATCGATGTGCTGTGGAGGTTGCCGGAAACGCTCCGGCAGCGGCGCTCGATCCAGCGGGCGCGAACCGTCGGCGACCGGGAGCTTTTTCGCCACGCGCCGCTCTCGATCTTCCTGCCGCGCCGTCCAGCTTAACTTTTGGCACGCTCCTCGCAGTAGCTGCGGATCGCTTTGAGGATGGTCGGCAAATCCTGACTCTGCACGAAGCTCACCACGAACTGCGGCGCGAAAAAGTCCGGCTTGATCTCCGCCTTGTAGGTCAAGAGCGTGGCGTGGCCGTTTTTGCCATCGACCGCTTCGAGCCGCCACTCGCCCTCATAGACCTCGAAATCTCCGCCGATCTGCGAAAACCAGAGGTGCTCCGGAAAAACCTCCTCCACCTTGAGCGTGAAGTTCACCGTTTTCTCGAAGATGAAAATGCCCGATTTGCCCGACTGCGCGATGATCCGGGTCTGGTTGTTCGACTCCAGCAACCGGCTCGACACTACCTTGGGCATCGTTTCGTGGAGGTGGTCGTAATCGGTCAGCATCCGCCACGCCACCGGCGGTTCGGCCTCGATGAAGACGCAGCCGTTCGCGCCGATGACCCCATCCGGCAGCCAGTCGAGATCGATGAGAATCTCGCCCTGCATGACCCGCGCGCGTTTTTCCGGAGAGAGTGCCATGGCTGAAAGGGTTTGGTTGCGACGCCGTTTCTTTTAATGTATCGCTCTTATCCTTCCGCAGCAATGTTTTATCAGTATCGCGCAGCTTCCTGGCGTCGGGCTCTCATGATAACATCGGCCACTTGCGCCAGATCGCTGACAGTGGCGGTTGGCCGGAATTCCCACGGATCGAAAACCGCGTCGCCGGATCGCCTCACCCAGAGCGCCTCCATGCCAACGGCTCGCGCACCGGTGACATCGAACGGATTCGACGAAATGAGCCAGGTTTGTTCCGGCAAGCTCTCCGCGCGGTGCATGAAGTGGCGATACACCTCCGGATCGGGCTTGAACGACCGGACTTCATCGACGCTGACAATATCGAGAAAGAACTCCCGGATTCCCGCATGATCGAGCAGCGATTCGACATCCGAAGCCACTCCGTTCGAGAAGGCAAACAACCTGAATCCCGCCTCACGGGCGCGTTCGAGGCCGTTCGCGACATCCGGAAAAGCCGGAAGTCGGCGATACCCGTCAAGCAGTTCGCGGCGCTGGGTTGCGGAAATCACGATCTGAAACGATGCGCAAGCGAACTCCAGCGCCTGCGCGGTACATTCCGGGAACGGGCAATATCGCCGCATCAACGCCCGCCGGAACGAATACTCAAGCTGCTTCTGCCGCCAGAGTTGCGACAGCGCCTCGGCCTTGTCGCCCGCAAAAGCTTCGAGCAGCGACACCAGTCCGTGCGTGTCGATCAGTGTGCCGTAAACGTCGAAAGCGAGGGTTTGGGGTTGGGAGGAAATTGTCATGGTGGTGAACATTTGTTCTCAATCCGCCGCGTTCATCGGTTCGGCGTGGACGATGATTCTTGAGGTTTCGGGAATGTCTCGATAGATCAGGCTTTCGAGGCGGCTGGTGAGGGGGTGGACGTCGGCGAGGACGGTGTTGCCGTCGAAGCCGCAATGCAGCGTGATGCAGAGTTTGTTGTGGCTCGATACGTGGATTTTCAAGGCATGCACGTCGCGGATGCCGGCAATCGTGCTGGCCGCTTGGCGGATAATGGCGGTGATCCGCGCTTCGTTTTCGGGGTCGGCGGGACGTGCGTTGCGCTCCTCGCTGTTGAGCGGGTCGAGGTGGATGCAGAGGTCGATCTCTTCGTTGAATTCGCGGTGCAGCTCCTCTTCGAGTTCGGTCACGGCGTCGTGCGCCTCGCGGATGGTCAGGCGGCTGTCAACCTCGACGTCGAAGGTGATCTGTTTGTGCTCGCCCGCAAGCGAGGTAACGATGTTGTGCGCGTGAAGGCCGTGGTTCAGGCCGACGGCGTGAATCCTTTCGGTGACGGTTTCGCTGTCGAGCACCACCGGGCGGGCGTTGACCGTGATGTCGCTGTCGGGAAGCTCCGCCTTCAGCCGCTCTTCGACTCCGGCGCAGATGGCCAGAACCTTCTCCTGCGGCAGCGTGCGGCTGACCGAGATCGTGAGATCGATGAAGACGAACGGCCCGGCGGGCTTGATGCGCATCTTGTGGATGGCGATGACGCCGGGCGCGTTCACGACAAGCTCTTCGATCTGTTCGGACAACCCCTCCGGCGCGGCGTCCACCAGCACGTCGAAGGTTTTGCGCCCCAGCTCCCACGCGGCCCGTGCAATGAGCACCGCCACGCCGATGCCCGCCACGGCGTCCGCCCAGTGAATGCCGAGCGCGACGAATCCGAGCCCGGCGAGCACTACCGCCGAAGAGATGATGTCGGAGGTGAAGTGCAGAGCGTCGGCTTCGAGCGCCTGGCTTTTGGTCTCTTTGGCTACCTTTTTCAGGGCGCGCGCTCTCGAAATATCAACCACAATCGAGATGACGATGACCGCGATGGCGTACCACGTGACCTCGATCTCCGTTGCGCCGGAGATGAGGCGTGACACGGCTTCGTAGACGATCCATATCGAGGTGAGCATCAACAGGCCGGTTTCGATGAGGGCGCTGACGCTTTCGATTTTGGTGTGGCCGTAGTGGTGCTTTTTGTCCGCCGGTTTGTCGCTGATCCGGACGGCGAACCAGGTGAGCGCCGCCGCGCCGAAATCCATCGCCGAGTGCGCGGCTTCGGAGATGATGCCGATGCTGCCGGTCATGAGGCCAACCACGATTTTCATGGCGGTCAAGAGCAAGCTCGCCACAACCGAACTGAGGGCGACGTTTTGCTTTTTCTCTTCGTGGCTGCTCATCGGGTTAACGGGTGGAATTCCGGCTGATGGTGAATGTTGCAAGTTGACCGAACATAACGATTTGCCGGAGAACGGCCATGAGCGTTTCTGTCAAATCTGACTGGCGCCAACTCAATACCAAACAACCTTACGCATTCCCCGTCATTGCGAGCCACCCGTATCCGGCCCGATACCGCACACGAACCTTGAACAGCGTGTATCTGCTCAGGAAAAAAGCGGAAACAACATTGAAAAAGAAATTGGGCTAAAGCCCTGATTTTGCTATTTCATCAACCCCGGACTGAAGTCCGGGGCAATTGCTGAGGAGCATAAGCAGCTCGCTCATGGACTTGACAATCCAATGGTACTCAGGCGGGCTTTAGCCCGTCGGACATTCAGCTCTCTTACATTCATATTGCCCCGGCTTTCAAGCCGGGGAGAGCCAGTCAGAAAAATCCCGGGGCTTCAGCCCAAGCTCTTGCGGCTAGCTTCCATCACATTACATGCGTTACCGATAGGGTGAAATACTTGCGAAACAAAGCATGTT
This sequence comes from Chlorobaculum sp. 24CR, assembly GCF_004118635.1. Classification (GTDB taxonomy): domain Bacteria; phylum Bacteroidota; class Chlorobiia; order Chlorobiales; family Chlorobiaceae; genus Chlorobaculum. Next base: position 24,314 of record NZ_SDGU01000017.1, read on the forward strand.
CATGGAAAGGAGCGTAGCGACGTGGCAATCCATGCGGAATCAGCAGAAACTGTAAGAGGTGGATCGCCACGCCCCGACAAGTCGGGACTCGCGATGACCTGTCTCTCTTGACACAACACTCCATGGGTCAACGTTCAGCACACCGGAAATTCTCCGTCGGCGAGCTTCTGGCAGAAGGCGTCGATCCCGTCGAGTTCGCGGTCGATGATGCTTGCGGCGCGGCTTTGCAGCTCCGCCATGTCGGCTCCCGGTTCGGGCGTGATGCGGGCCGAGGCGATCAGCGGCTGATCGACCGGTCGCCCGATCTGGCTGCACAGGAACACCGCAACCTCCCGCACTCCGGCCACTTCGCGATGGATTCGGGCGGCGATCTCGCGGCTCAAAACGTTGTAGATTTTGCCGACGTGGTTCACCGGATTCTTGCCGGCGGCGGCTTCGGTGGTCTGCGGACGCCCGAACGCGATGAGGCCGTTGACCCGGTTGCCGCGCCCCACCTGCCCGCCGTCGGCCCCTTCCGCCGAGGTGCCGAGCACGGTGAGGTAGAGTCCCTGTTCGCCGCGCGATGGATCGTCGAGGGTGTTGATGTCGATTTCCGCGGAGTCGAACGCGCCGTTCTGGCTTTCGATGAAGGTCAGCAGCTCATCGCGCAGGGCGGCTTTCCGCTCGAAATAGTACTGCGGATTCGGGACGAAACGATCCACAAAAGCAATCGCCACCGTCAGTTGCAGCTTCCGCCCGTTGCGGCAGCCCATGATTTTGACGTCCTCGCCAGCTTCGGGAAATCGCGTTTTCAGCGCGGGGGAGTTGAGGAACTGCTCGACGTCGAGCACGATGCGCTCGGTCTCGCTCAACGGCGCGTAGCCGACGCCGACCGAGGTGTCGTTCGCGCCGATCACCTTGCGGGCGAAGGCGTCGGTCAGCTCCGGCGAGCCGGGCTTGATTTCGTTCTGGAAGATGAGGTGCGCGTCGGGATCGACGAAGCGCAGGTTCTCACGGATCCAGCGCCTGGCGGCGGCTTCGGCGATTTCGCCCACCGGGACGAGCTGGCCATTGCAGGAGTAGGTGGCGCGGTCGCCGAAGATCAGCTTCATCGGTTCGAGAATCATGCCGCCGCCGGTTTTCGGCAGGCTGCGGCCCGCCACGAGCAAGCCTTTGTCGATGTTGTGGTGGCAGATGTGGCCGAACCGACTCTGGTACTCGCGGCACAGATCGACAGAGACCGCCTCCATGATCGAGTCGCAGATCGTGTCGGGGTGGCCGATGCCCTTGCGCTCGACCAGCTCGAACGGCTGCTCCTCCATCGGAACGGCGTCGCTCCGTTCAACCGTGATGTTTCGTGGAATATTCATGCCAGTCGGTCTCCTTCAAACGCATCTTTTCGTGAGTATATGTAACGGGACAATTATTCATTCGGCAATTAGAACTCTCAGTCAATTGCCCCGGACTTCAGTCCGGGGTATGCGGATAAAACAAAATAAATCAGGGCTTTAGCCCAATCTCTTCAATCTGCAACCACTTGTTATGACTGCGACGATATAAATCGAGGAAGTCGATCAGGAAAGGGATTGGGCTAAAGCCCATGAAACACTGGTCAATTCTGTACCCCCGGCTTAAAAGCCGGGGCAATTATGATCGATACTTTTCAAGTCGTCGATGTATTTTCAGCGCAGTAAGAATCGACAGTGCAAGGCAACTCTCCGCGCCGTCCGCCGGTCAATTGCCGGGTTTCTTGGCTTCGGCGGACTGATCGTCGATTTTGGTGGCGAGCACCTTGTCGATGCGCTTGCTGTCCATGTCGATCACTTCGAGCCGCCAGCTCTCCCAGAAGGTGATGTCACCGGTTTGCGGCAGGCGTCCGAGCAGCCACATCATCATGCCGCTCAGCGTGTGATAGACCCCTTTCTCCTCCTCCGGCACCGAGCGAAAATCGAGCGTGTCCTTCAACTCCGGCACGGGGATCAGGCCGTCGAGCAGCCACGAGCCGTCCTCGCGCTGCACAGCCCACGAGTCTTCGAGGTTGTGCGGCACGAACTCGCCGGTGACCGCTTCGAGCAGATCCTGCAAGGTCACGAGGCCCTGGATTTCGCCATACTCATCGACCACGAACACCATCTGCGTCCCGGAGGTACGGAAGTGGTCGAGCAGCTCCATGCCGGTCAGGGTTTCGGGCACATAGACGCAGGGTTGGAGGTGCGCGGCCAGGTCGATAACGCCGCCCTTGATGGTCTGGGCGAGCAACTGCTTGGCATTGACCACGCCGAGCAGCCACTGCAAGCCGTTGTGGCAGACCGGGAAGCGCGAATGCTCCGACTCGCCGACGCGCTGCATGTTCTCTTCGACCGAGAGCGCCGTGTCGAGATAGATGATATCCGCACGCGGCACCATCAGTGAACAGAGCTTCCGGTCGTCGAGGCGGAAGACGTTGCGCACCATTTCGTGCTCCTGCTGCTCAATGATGCCCGCCACGGAGCCCTCTTCGAGCATGGCGTGAATCTCCTCCTCGGTGACGCTGGGATGGTCGTTGACCTGCTTGCCCATCAGTCGCAGGAGCGCGTCGGTCGATGCCGAGAGCAGGCGCACGAAGGGGCGGGTCGAGGCGGCGAGAATTTGCATCGGGCGGGCGACGATGCGGGCGATGCCCTCCGGGTCGGACTGGCCGAGCCGCTTGGGCACCAGCTCGCCGATGACGATGGTAATGTAGGTGATCGTCATGACGACGAGCACGGTTGAAATGATATGGCTCGTTTCCTGGCTCATGCCGTAAGATTCAAGCATATTTGAAAGCGGGGGAGTGAACGACGATTCACCGATGATGCCGTTGAGCACCCCGATGACCGTCAGGCCGATCTGCACCGTTGAAAGAAAGCGCGTCGGCTCGTGGCCAAGCTTGATGGCGGTGGCCGCCGCCTTGTCGCCATCCTCGGCCAGCTTTGCGAGGCGTGAGCGCTTCGCGGTAATCAGCGCCATCTCTGACATGGCGAACAGACCGTTCAGAAGAATGAGAAGAAAAAAGAGAAAAAGGATTTCCATGGATTCGGGTTAGGTGCAAGAACTGTATCCAGTCATGCAGACGGACACACGTACCGAATAATACGGTATTGGCGGGATATTATAAAGCGGGGTTTCAGAGGGGGGCTTTAGAGCGAGGAAACCTGTTGCCTGCGTCCGTTAATTGATTGTCTCAGCCTTTGGGATAACAGCAGGGGAAAAAAGAAGCTCCCCCGAAAATTCAAGAAAAGGAAGGGGCCTGATCTCGAAACACAACAACGAAGGAGCTGTAAAAAATACAGCTTCAATGTAAGCAAAAAAACTTCATATACAAAGCATTTCTGGCGTATGATAAAATATTTATGTCCGACGAAACGGCCTGATACGTGTAACTGTATGCAGCACCGACACATACACGATCAGGCCCGATTGACTGATTCTGCTCGTCCTGTAGCGCCGCCGAGGTGATGGCTTTTTGCTGATGGATTGGTAGATTGCAACATGATGATAAATCAACCGTGAATCGGCTTCAGGAGAGGAGGTTATGCTGGCCAGACAAATCGGCGTCAAGGAAGCCCAAGAGCGACTGCAAGAGATGCTCTCTCAACTTGCTTCAGGCGTGGAGAGGGTGCTTACGGACAAAATGAAGCCTGTCGCCCGACTGTGGTGCCAATAGCTGATCGAGTGGCCGGTTTGCACGCAGGTGCGCGCTGGACGGGGAAGGCATGAAATTGCTGCTGAAGATGCAGATGTTTTATCGGTTTAAATGCTCGATAGGCGAAGCCTGAAACTAAAGTTCTTATACAAGAACAAGAATCATTTTATTGCTCCGGCAACAATAAATCGCAAAGAGATTCTGGAAAAGAGGCTGTTATTCTGAATGGAGCGAAGCGGATTCATGCTTTGGTCCAGACTGCTGTCGGGAGAGAATCCATTTTATTATAAAAAAAGAGTTCTTGGTTTTTTTCCCGACAAGTCGGAGCAGAATCACACACAACAGGATGTTTGGCGCTTGCAGGGATTGAGGCATTGAATGGCTGATATTATCATTGACCTGCTGGCATCGGGGTTGAGCTATGACGAAATTGTTGAGGAGTTCTTCGGTCTTGAAAAAGAGGATATTCTGGCGGTTCTCAAATATGCCAGCCAAAAGCTCGATCACCCCGTAATCGCGGCATGACCATCTGGATCGATGCACAACTGTCGCCGTCATTGGCCGCTTGGATCAGCCGAACGTTTACGATCATCGAGGCAAAATCGCTGAGCAGTCTCGGTTTGCAACGAGCTGATGACAACGCCATTTTTGAGGCAGCGCGAAAAGCCGGTGCTGTTGTGCTGAGCAAAGATTCGGATTTCCTCAAACTCGTCGATCAACTCGGCGTACTGCCTCAAATCCTCTGGATTATCTGTGGCGACATGTTGAGCGCCAGAATGAGAGAGGTGCTTGAAAAATCCCTTGACAAGGCTCTCGAACTGCTTCGCAATGGAGAGCCTGTCGTTGAAATCAGCGATCTCCGTTAAGCCATTTGTCCAATTCGATTATCCAGTCTAAATTTTCATCCGGCTAACTCGCCGTCCTTCATCTCGCAACTCCCATTCATCTGCTCCCACTCCATCTCCCACCTAACTCTCCTTCGATTTTCGTACTTTTGGAGCATAGCATGTTGATCTAACTTGTTTTACAACATCATGAAAATCGGGATTTCCTGTCATCATACGTACGGCGGTAGCGGGGCGGTGGCTACCGAGTTGGGGAAGGCGCTGGCCTTGAAGGGGCATACGGTGCACTTTTTCAGCCAGGCGGCTCCGTTTCGGCTTGGGCTTTATTCGCGCAATATCCATTGCCACGAGATCGAGGCGATGAACTACCCACTGTTCGAGACGCCGTACCACTCGCTGGCGCTGGCGTCCAAAATCGCCGAGGTGGCGTATTACGAGGAGCTTGATGTAGTCCACGCGCACTACGCCATTCCCCACGCCATCAGCGCCATGCTGGCCCGCCAGATGCTCGAAGAGAAGTGCCCCGCATCGGAGTGCTTCCGGATTGCGACCACGCTGCATGGTACCGACATCACCATCGTCGGGGCCGATCACAGCATGAGCGACGCTGTGCGGCTCGCCATCAACAAGTCGGACGGCGTGACGGCGGTGTCGGGCTACCTGCGCGACGAGACCATTCGCATGTTCACGCCGCGCAAGAAGATCGAGGTGATTCAAAACTTTGTCGATACCTCGGTGTTCAAGCGCCTGCCCGGACGGCGCGATTTGCTGGGGCTGGGCGGCGGCAAGGTGGTGATTCACATCTCGAACTTTCGCCCCGTCAAGCGCATCATGGATGTGCTGGCGATCTTCGAGCGCGTCCAGCGCGACATCGATGCCACGCTGCTTCTGGTGGGCGACGGGCCGGATCGCGGCGAGGCGGAGAGCTGGGTGCGGAGCAACGGGCTTGGCGGCAGGGTGCGCTTTCTCGGCAAGCTCGACGACATCGTGCCGCTGCTCTCCATTGCTGACTTGATGCTCATGCCGAGCAACGTCGAGTCGTTCGGCCTCGCGGCGCTCGAAGCGATGGCGTGTGGGGTGCCGGTTGTTGTGACCGATGCGGGCGGCTTTCCGGAGTTCGTGCGGCAGGGGGTGGACGGTTTCCGCCATCCGCACGGCGACATTGAGGGGATGAGCCGCAGCGCGCTCTCGATTTTGCAGGACGACGTGGTCTGGCAGCGCTTTTCGGAGGCTACAGTAAACCAGGCAGGGCGGTTCGGGACCGCCCTGAAGGTTGAAGAGTACGAAGCGTTTTACCGCAGGCTCATCGACGAGGCCCGCCAAAGGGCGGCATCAGACAAGACTCACAACAAATAAGCTGAACCTGCATCGGCCTTGTCATTCTGAACGAAGTGAAGAATCCAGTCGAAATGCCTCGGCGCTACTCGAAAGAACTGGATTCTTCGTCGGCAAGCCTCCTCAGAATGACAGGGAGAACAGGCGAGTCAGCCCGCCCGTCAACAAGCAAATTCCTCTCAGTAGCGCTTGGTCGAGAGCAGCACCGAGCGGTAGTTCTCGAGATCTTCGAGCACTGCGCCGGTGCCGCGCGCCACGGCGGTGAGCGGGTCTTCGCTGATGTGCACCATCAGCTTGGTCTCTTCGTTGATCTTCTTGTCCAGCCCTTTAATGAGCGCGCCGCCTCCCGCCAGGAACAGGCCGCGGTCGAGGATGTCCGCCGACAGCTCCGGCTTGGTTACTTCGAGGCTCTTCTTGACCGAGGTGATGATCTGGCTGATTGGCGTGGCGATGGCTTCGCGAATGGTTGCGGAGTTGATTTCGCGCTCCTCCGGCAGGGCGGTCACCAGGTTGCGGCCACGCACCATCATGGTCAGCTCCTTGTCGAGCTTGTAGGCCGAGGCGATCCTGATCTTGACCTCTTCGGCGGTGCGCTCGCCGATGGCCAGGTTGTATGCCTTGCGGAAGTGGCGGATGATGGCGTTGGTGATGTCGGTGCCCGCCACGCGCAGCGATTCGCCCGAAGCGATGCCGCCGAGCGAGATGACCGCGATTTCGGTGGTGCCGCCGCCGATGTCAACGATCATGTTACCCATCGGCTCCTTGACGTCGATGCCGATACCGATTGCGGCGGCCATCGGTTCAGCCACCAGATAGACCTCCTTGGCGCCGACGTGCTCCGCCGAGTCGCGCACGGCCCGTTTTTCCACCTCGGTGATGCCGGACGGAATGCCGATCACCATGCGGCGGATGCCGAGCGAGAACTGTTTCTTGGTCTTGTTTATCAGGCCCCGGATCAGCTCTTCGGTCGCCTCGTAGTCGGCGATGACGCCGTTGGCCAGCGGCTTGATGGTAACGATGCCGGGGTGCGTCTTTTCGTGCATCAGGAGTGCGTCCTGACCGATGGCGACGACTTTGCCTGTATTGCGGTCGCGGGCGACGATGGATGGCTCGTTGAGCACGACGCCCTTGTTGCGGATGAAAATGAGGGTGTTGGCTGTTCCGAGATCGATGGCGATGTCTCTGAACAGGTTACCGAAAAAGCTCATGATGCGTAAGTATCTTGGTATGGTACATAGTGGCTTGGAAAGGGCGTTTTTCAGGCTGGATTCCAAGGTTTTGAATGAAGTCTTAAGGTACTTAATGGAACCAGTTTTTCAAATGAAATCATAGACCGGGAAAGCCTCATTTTGAGCCATTCGGCAAGCGTTCTGCCGGATGGCGGAGTTTCGTTTCAAAGAGCTAATGATTACATTCAGTGACGAAACAAAATGCCCCGCTTGCCGGGGCCATCATTATTAAAATAGAGATACGCAGTGTTAACGATCTACACTTTTCCCCAGGACGAACAAGACCTCAAACAACAGCTCAACCGGACGGTGTCATTCGATCCGGAAGCTCAGAAGACGGTCGATGAGATTCTGCACCGGGTCAGAACCGAGGGCGACGAGGCGGTGCTCGACTACACCGAGCGCTTCCAGGGCGTGCGTCTCGAAAGCATGATGGTGCCAGAGGCGGAGATCGAAGCGGCCTACGCCGAGGCCGATCCGGAGTTCATCTCGATTCTCGAAGAGGCGTTCGCCAACATCACGGCGTTCCACCGCAACGAGGTGGAGAGGAGCTTTTTCTATGAACAGAAGGGGGGCGTGATTCTCGGCCAGCGCGTCACTCCGATGGAGCGGGCGCTGCTCTACGTGCCCGGCGGCAAGGCTGCCTATCCGTCGTCGGTGCTGATGAATGCCGCGCCCGCGCAGGTGGCTGGCGTGGACGAAATCTGCATGAGCACGCCGTGCGACGCCGAAGGCAAGGTCAGTCCGCACATTCTCGCTGCGGCGAAGGTCGCGGGCGTCACGAAGGTTTATCGCCTTGGCGGGGCGCAGGCCGTGGCGGCGTTCGCTTTCGGCACGGAGAGCATCCCGAAGGTGGACATCGTCACCGGCCCCGGCAATAAATATGTCGCGCTCGCCAAGAAGCAGGTCTTCGGCCACGTCGCTATCGACAGCATCGCCGGGCCGTCCGAAGTGGTGGTGATCGCCGACGGGATGGCCGATCCGGAGTTCATCGTCATGGACATGTTCGCCCAGGCCGAGCACGATCCGGACGCTTCGGCGGTGCTCATCACCCCCTCCGCCGATCTTGCCGCCGCCGTGCAGGAGGCCGCTGCCCGGCTCGCGGGCACGATGCTGCGCGGCGAGGTGATCACCCGCGCGCTCACCGACAACGGCGCGATTGTCGTGACCGGCTCAATGCGGGAGGCGTGCCGTGTGTCGGACATGATCGCCCCCGAGCACCTCGAACTGCACGTTGACAATCCCTGGGAGATTCTGCCCGACCTGCGCCACGCCGGAGCGATCTTCATGGGGCCGTGGTCGTGCGAAACGGTCGGCGACTACTTCGCCGGTCCGAACCACACGCTGCCGACCAACGGCACGGCGCGCTTCTTCTCGCCGCTCTCCGTGCGCGACTTCGTCAAGCACACCTCGATCATCGCCTGGTCGAAGGAGGAGCTGGGCCGCTCCGGGGAGAAGATCGCCCGCTTCGCCGACCACGAGGGGCTTCAGGCTCACGCCGAGGCGGTGCGCACGAGACTGAAAAAGCTATGAGGGTCGAAGAGTTCGATTACACCCTTCCCGAAGAGCGCATCGCAACCTGGCCGCCTGCCGAACGCGGTTCGACGCGGCTCGTCGTGCTCGACCGGGCTGCCGGAACCATCGAGCACTCCGCCTACGCCTCGCTGCACGAGCGGCTCCGACCGGGCGATCTGCTCGTGCTGAACAACAGCCGGGTGATCCGCGCGCGGCTGTTCGCCCGCAAACCGACCGGCGCTCGCATCGAGCTGATGCTGCTCGAAAAGCACGAGGGGGTGCAGAACCTTGCGCTTTACCGGGGACGTCTCAAGCCGGGCGACCGCCTGCTGGCGCACGGCGCGGAACTGACGGTCGAAGCGCTGCCCGACCACGGCGTCGCGCGGCTCTCCTGCGAGACGGCGAATCTCGCCGAGCTGTTCGAGGCGCACGGCTCCGTGCCGATTCCGCCCTACCTCAAACGCGACGCCGAAGAGGTGGATCGCGAGCGCTACCAGACGGTTTTCGCCGAACTTCCCGGCTCGGTGGCCGCGCCGACCGCTTCGCTCAATCTCACCGACGAGCTGCTCGAAAAAATCAAGGCCAAGGGCGTCGAGATCGCCCGCGTCACGCTGCACGTCGGCCTCGGCACTTTTCTGCCGATCCGCTCGGAGAGCTTCGAGGAGCACGTCATGCACCGCGAGTATTACAACATTCCCGAATCGAGCGCCCGCAAGATCGGCCAGGTCAAAGCCCGTGGCGGGCGCGTCGTCGCCGTTGGCACCACCGTTACCCGCGCGCTCGAACACGCCGCGCCGAAGCTCATCGACAGCGCCTTCACGCAGGAACTCAGCGGCGAAGCCGACATATTTATATATCCTGGCTACACGTTCAAAATCATTGACGCCCTGCTCACCAACTTCCACGCACCGCGCTCCACGGTACTCATGCTCACCGCCGCCCTCGCCGGAAAAGAGCTGCTCAGGCGAGCCTACCAGGAGGCGCTCGAAAGCGACTACCGCTTCCTCAGCTACGGCGACAGCATGTTTATAGAATAATGAATGATGAATTGAAGAACTCTCCGCCAAATCGTCGCTTTTCGATTCCGTCCAACCCGTCCAACCCGTCCACAAAGTCCACTTTGTCCACCGTCGCCGCGAAACAAAAAAAGCCTCCGCTTGCTGACAGCGGAGGCCTTGAAAAGATGACAAACGTCGGTACTTGCCGGAATTATCAAGCCACGTTGGTTTTCTTTTTCCTGGCGCCAACGGCCAAGCCAACTGCGCCTATGCCGAGAAGAAGCGCCGTGGACGGTTCAGGAACGGCGGAGATGCTGTAGGTGCCAACCCAGTTTTCTGTACTACCGTAATAGGGATTAGCAGGGCCCCAAGGAGAGTTTTCTGATGCTACAGCATAATCAGATGGTGCGCCCAATAAAAGCGGGTCGCCAAAAGCCACTCCTGATGTTGGGGTTACAACGTTGTCTCCTCCTCCATAGTTCAGGATCAGGGTCGCCGGATTAAAAGTATTGACAGCAACCACCGGGAACGCGCTTGCAATGTCGAGGCCACCGATTGTGAGGTTGAGATTGCTGATTGATCCAGGTGCGCTGTCGTCCGCGGTGAAGGTTCCCGAGTAGGTCATCGGGGTTGAAGGGAAGCTCCACGGGTTCGACGCAAAATTTCCCGGCGCAAGAGCGACATTCGTGACGGTTACGTCGATGTTGTAGGTTATGATCGCGGCATTCGCAGTATAGTGGTCCCCGATTTTCGGACAGCGGTTTAAGGTGGTAACTTGGCTGAAAACAAGGTCAAGTTATGAGCGAGAAGAAACGCAACAAGTTCAC
>NZ_SDGU01000109.1 GCF_004118635.1 Chlorobaculum sp. 24CR
CATCTTTGCTCGCCACAAAGATGGATCGCCACGCCCCGACAAGTCGGGACTCGCGATGACAAATCTTCGTTAGCAAAAATTAGACAAGTACAAGGAAATATCAAGAGAATGAAATTGGAAGGGCAGGCAAACACTCCGGTTAGCGCAAAGGCAACTTCTTCGGCTTGCAAAGATTCTTCTTCTTTTTCGACACCCTCGCACACTTCTGGCAAATGTACTTTGGCTTTGAAACTGCCTCAGCAATAGCGGCAAGGTTTTCCTCGATCTCTTTCTTGTCGAGCTTGCAGAGTTTATCGTCTGGTTTCATGTTGGTTTTAACAGCTTATTATATAATACCAGTGATAACCAAACACAACATTTGGCTTTGCGTTGGCCGGATTATTATTTGATGTTTTGCACTATCCTGCATTTTGGAAACGCCGAACACCCCCAAAACTTCTTACCCACATTTGCCCCTCTTTTTGCAGTACGCAACACCATAGCACTACCACATTTAGGGCATTTTCTAACCGCTGATGGGTCTGATCTTGCCTGGAGCTGTTGAACATGCTTACGGTTTGTTTTCCTCGTTGTCTCTAAGCGCCCTGACTGTATCTGTGCCAACGCACTCTGAACCTCCGATTCATGTTTTGGTTCAGCGTAAATTGGAGAATTCAGCCGTTTGAGTTAGAGTACAAAAACGGAGGAATTCACCATGCGAAAAGTCAGAAAAAACTACACC
>NZ_SDGU01000018.1 GCF_004118635.1 Chlorobaculum sp. 24CR
GCTCAACGGCATCCACTTTAAACTGCTTGTCAGTACTGACGACGTGGCGTATGATGGCTTCTTTTTGTGTCTATCAAAATGTAGCAAGCCCACTAACTTGTTGCTATGTTGATAATTAGGCCCTGCCAAGCCAATCGACAGGCGGTCAAACAGCAGTGCATCGCCGCAGCCTGGGGTGATCCCATCCGACGGATATTTTCGATGCGGCTCGCCAGTCGGCAGCGCCATTCGAAACGGCGCAAAAAAGCTGGTCGAACAGCCGACCCGGATTCATCACCAGAAAAATGACCGAGACAGCCGTCATGCTGCTCTCGGCCGACCATATCGCCGTTGCGCTTGGCCGAAGTTGCCTTTGACCGCATCGCGGATGCCTCGCTTTTTGGACCAGTTCCGGTTCTCTCGCGTCCGGTAAAGCTTGTCGGTACGCACCGATTCGGGATAGTGTCCACTTTTTCGTTACAGGTTCAACGTAGCCGCAGTGCTGAACGAATTACTCAATGCACGTGTAGATTGGTTACTGGTTGCCTCTTCAGTTTTTACCACGCCCGATCATCTGGGCGCATTCACAGGTTAAGAGGCTCATCGACGGACGGTGAACATGATTCGGGCGGCTTCATCGGAAAACAAATCATCACCATGTCAGACGACACGATAGATCGTTTTTTTGGATATCTGAACTGGCTTTTCAATCCATTCCACGGGTTGAAAACAACGGAAGTCTATGACTTGATTGGCACCTCTTCTCTTACCGAGAATGCGCTTTATCTGAATCTCGGCTATTGGCGGGAGGCGAATACCATTGATGAAGCCAGTGAAGCGCTTGCGCTGCTGGTGGCCAAAAGAGGCGGCATGGGGCCGGGCGATACCGTCCTGGATTGCGGGTACGGTTTTGGCGATCAGGACATCCTCTGGATGAGGAACATGAAACCCGAAAAAATCATCGGGCTGAACATTACGAGCTCCCAGGTCGAGCGCGCCCGGAAGAGTGTTGCCGATGCGGGTCTCGAAAAATCAATCGATCTGAGAGAAGGCTCGGCAACCGGGATGCCCATTGATAATGAGTCCATCGATCTGGTTGTTTCCGTGGAAAGCGCTTTCCATTACAGAACCCGTGAGGACTTTTTCAAGGAAACATTCCGCGTTTTGCGTCCAGGCGGAAGGTTGGTGACAGCGGACATTGTGCCGACAGAAAACTCCGATAACCCCTTCAGACGAATAGAACAATGGTTTTCGTGGAACCTTGTGGCAGGAAAATTCAATATTCCGCAAGACAACTACTACGTAATCCCTTCCTACCAGGACAAGCTCTCCAAAGCCGGATTTGCGCATATTGATATCAAATCCATCCGTGACGATGTCTATGAACCGCTTCATGAGTATCTGGCAAAAAACCGGACATTTGTCGGCAAGATGCATCCGCTTGCAAAGATTATGGCGCAATTAACCCTTAATCGTTCTGCAGAGAGTGTCTATGCCGGTCTGGACTATATCCTTTCTTATTCCGAGAAGCCATAGCCTGAAGCAAGCGGCGAGGTAGGCATCGGGTTTCGCCTCTTTCAGGAGTTCCATAGCTCTTCAAAACCTGCTCCGCCTTGCACCAGCACCGTGTTGAGCACGGCAAGCGCCGCAGATTTGGAGTGCGGAGCGATGTCGATGGCGCTTCCGGCGAAGCTGCCGGTTTCCGTCAGATTCGAGATCCACTTTTTTCGGAGACTTTTGGAGGCGAACCGTTTTTTGCCAATATTTCCGCCTGACGGAACGTTCTTTTTCATCCGGTGCCTGTTGCTACAGGGTAAAAGGGAACTGCGTGAAAATCGCAGACTGTGCCCGCAACTGTCATCGCCAAATGGACGCGACCTCTCCTCAACCGGTCGCATCCGGGTAAGGCCATCGAGCCACTGCAAGTACTCCTCCCAGGACAAACGCGGGAAGGCGGCTTTACCGAAAATTGGCGAAAGTCAGGAAACCTGCCGGATGATTATTGCATGAGCATAAGCTCAGAGCCACGGGAAAATGGCTCCGCGATAAACCCAAAACTCCCGATCTGTAAAGAGATTCATCGACCACCGCTGGCGCATAACTGTGCGGGGCACCATCGCCCCGTTCAACACGAAGGCCGAAGGCATTGGCATTGCGCGCGCCGTCTTGGCGACCAGGCCTTTCAGCTCACCGGTTCCAGGCGTTTTGGCCATGCGTGCGGTCGATGATTGTCGTTTACCAACCATCACCAAACCCACCATGTCCGTGAACAACTCCCCGTTTCTCGTCAAACGCCACCTCAAAGCGCTTGCCGCGCTCATGCTCCTGGCGACTCCGACCGCTCGTGCGGAATCTCCGAACCACCATCAATCCGGCGAGATCGTCGTCACCGCAACCAGGACGCCCGAAGATCCGTGGTCGCTTCCGGAAAACATCGAAACCATTCCGCAGGAAACCATCCGCGAAGAGAGCGTTGAGAGCATCGCGGGACTGCTCGACAATGCCTCCGGCGTCACCATCAATGGCAGCGGCCTCTGGGAAACCATTCCGACCATCCGGGGCTTTGGCAGCAACCGGGTGCTCGTGCTGATCGACGGCGACCGGGAGAGCAACCTCTGGGCCGGGCGCGATCCGCTCACCCCGTTTATCGACACCGGCACCATCGAGCGCATCGAAATTCTCAAAGGCCCGGCCTCCGTGCTCTACGGCTCCGATGCGCTCGGCGGCGTCATCAACATCATCACCCGCCAGCCCGCCTTCACCGAGAGCGGCGCGTGGCAGTTCAAGCCATCCGCCACTGTCGGTTACAGCTCGAACGACAACGGCAAGTACGGCAACCTCGTGCTCGACGGAGCGAACGAAAGCGTCGCCATCCGGCTCGAAGCCTCGTCGCGTGACCACGGCAGCTACAAGGATGGCAACGGAGAGAGGGTCGCCAACAGCCAGTTCGAGGGGATGAACTACGGCCTGTCGGCGCGATGGAAAATCGATGAGCGCAATGAACTCAGCGCATCGTACCGCCGAAGCGACATCGACGACATGGGCGTTCCGCAAAAAGATGGCGCGGCGTGGTCGCACTTCACCACCTTCGAGACCGACACCTGGAAAATCGGCTGGCACGCAACCGACCTCGGCCCGGTCGCCGACCTGCAATTGCGGGGGTGGATCGTCGATCAGAAGCGGGTCTTCGACGGCAACATCACGAGCAGTGACGGCACGAAATATTCGCTGAAAGGCAACACCATCGGCACCGGAGCGCGGGGCGCGTCGCTCCAGTTGACCTTCGAGCCTGGCGAAGACAACACCCTCGTCGGCGGCATCGAATACGTCAGGGAGGAGGCGCAATCGTCCGAAACCGCCTCGACCTTCAAGGTCTCGAACGACGCGCTGGTGCAGGTGCTTACCTTCCCGCCGGTTTCGCCTGACGCGCACCGCAACCATGTCGGGCTGTTTGTTCAGGATTCGCAACGCTTTAACAGCGGAGCGCTGCTGACGGGAGGCGTCCGCTACGACTACTTCGCCGCCGACGCCGAAGATGCCGTATTCACCAAAACCACAAGTGGCGGCACCACAACGGCAACGAACGTCTTCAGCGACAAATCGGACGGAGCCGTCACGGCAAGCCTCGGCTATCTCCATCCGCTCTCGTCGCATCTGAACGCAAATATCAACTTGGCGACCGGCTTCAGGACACCGGACTTGTTTGAGCGCTTTTCGACAAGGGGCAGCAACCCGATCATTCTCGGCAACCCCGATCTCGAACCGGAATACTCCTGGAACATCGATGGCGGCCTGAAGATGAAAAGCGAAACGGTCAGCGGCGTTGTTTCGCTCTTTTATTCGCGCGTTGATAACTACATCGATCTCTTGGCCCAGACCGAAACCTTCAACGGCGTTCCTACGGAAAAATACGTCAACATCCCCGAAGCAGAACTCTACGGATTTGATGCTTCCGCCTCCTGGCAGGTCAGCGACCACCTCACGCTCTTCGGCGGCATTTCATCGGTCATCGGCAGAAACAGGGACAGCGACCAGCGCCTCTCCACCATCCCGCCAACCAACGGCAAAGTCGGCATCCGCTGGGACAGCAGCTATGCTAGCAGCGGTTCGTGGTGGTTCGAGATCAACAGCGAACTCTACGCCGATCAGAACCATCCGGCAGAAGGAGAAGAGGCGACCCCCGGCTATAGCCTCGTGAACCTCAAAACCGGCATCCGCTTCTCCCAAAACGTCACGCTTGCACTCGCCGTCAACAACCTGTTCGACAGAACCTACCGCAACCACCTCAACATGGCCGACTTCCTCTACGAACCCGGCATCAACGTCAAAACCTCGCTGAGCGTAACGCTGTAAAAAGCAAGAGGCTGTCTCGAAAACAACATCGAGACAGCCTCAGATTTTTGGGGGATTCGGGTGTGGGTTAGATCAGGCTGAAATGATTTCTTAGCAACGAGATAACAACCCACACACCCGTGCCTTTTTGCCTGATGAACAGAAATGCAACTCGTCGGCCTTTCTGTCGATACAAAGTCTTGTCGAGAAACATGATCTTCTCAAAGGACAGGTACTTATTCTTGCTTTCTATTTCGTCTATCTGCTCGACCTGATAGTTCGGATTTTCTGTTGTCATAAATTTCGAGATAAAAAAGAGTGCCCCCCTTTCCGCTCTTTGGCGTTCAACACCCGGTGTTTGAGCGTGAGTCTCATTTATGCCTCCTCAAAATGCGTACCAATCTGTTTTCGCGCGTCGCACATACGTCGCAAAAACAATAGAAAAAAGGCTGAATAACACTCAAAAACGCGGAAAATGGGGCTTTTTTCGGGCTTTTCGGGGAAAAGAAAAAGCCCTGTAAGTTGTTGTCTTACAGGGCTTTAGAGGGGATGTGGGCGGTAGAAGATTCGAACTTCTGACCTCTACCGTGTCAAGGTAGCGCTCTAACCAACTGAGCTAACCGCCCCTTTGAGAAGGCCCTAATATAGGACTTTCCCGGTTGAATCCAAATTCTTTTTATGCGATCTTGCGCTCTTTTCCATCCTTCTTTTCATACACCGGCCCGCCGGTTTTGTCGATGGTTTCGGCGGTGATGACGCACTTTTGCACATCCTTGCGGGTGGGCAGTTCGAACATGATGTCGATCATGACGTTTTCGAGCACGGAGCGCAGGGCGCGCGCGCCGGTGCCGCGTTCTATGGCGATTTCAACCACCCGGTCGAGCGCTTCGGCGGTGAATTCGAGTTCGACGCCGTCCATCTCGAACAGGCGCTTGTACTGCTTGACGAGCGCGTTTTTCGGCTCGACGAGGATGTTGCGCAGGGCGACGGCGTCGAGCGGCTCAAGGACGGACATGATGGGCAGACGTCCGATAAACTCCGGAATGAGGCCGTAGTCGTGCAGATCGTCCTGCGTGACCAGCTTGAGGATTTCGGGATCGTAGCCGGTCTGCTTGTCCTTGACTTTGGAGCCAAAGCCCATCGAGGATTTGGAGACGCGGCGAGCGATGATTTTGTCGAGGCCTTCGAACGCTCCTCCGCAGATGAAGAGGATGTTCTTGGTGTTGATGTTGATGAGCTGCTGCTCCGGGTGCTTGCGACCGCCTTTCGGGGGAACGCCAACCACCGAGCCTTCGAGAATCTTGAGCAGCGCCTGCTGGACGCCTTCGCCGGAGACGTCACGAGTGATTGAGACGTTGGCCGATTTGCGGGCGATCTTGTCGATTTCATCGACGTAGATGATGCCGCGCTCGGCGCGTTCGAGGTTGAAGTCGGAGGCGTGCAGAAGCCGTGCGAGAATGGTCTCGACGTCGTCGCCCACGTAGCCCGCTTCGGTGAGCGAGGTGGCGTCGGCGATGGTGAAGGGGACTTCGAGCAGGTTGGCCAGCGTTTGGGCGAGCAGCGTCTTGCCGGTGCCGGTGGGGCCGATGAGCAAAATGTTGCTCTTTTCGATCACCACATCATCCGCGGACGACCAGTCGTGGGCATCGATGCGCTTGTAGTGGTTATAGACCGCCACGGCGAGCGATTTCTTGGCCTGCTCCTGACCGATGACGTACTGGTCGAGGGCCTCCTTGATGTTCACGGGGCTTTTCAGGCGAGGCTGGAATGCGGGTTCCGCAGGCTTGTCGGGGTGGCGGATTGCGCTGATCTCTTTGCGCAGAATTTCAACCGAGCTGAGAATGCAGCGGTCGCAGATGAAGGCGCTCGGCCCGGCGACCATGCTGTTGACCTCCTGACTCGTCCGGCCACAGAAGGAGCAGATGACCGGCGGTTCCGATCCGTAACCCTTCCTTCCGCCGCCCTGGCCTTTACGCGGCTCTTTGTCTTTTATCATTTGGTATCGGTTGTGATTGTGCAGCCGTTGCCGACACGTTCACGCTATTGAAATTATTCGGCTGAAGCCTCGAAATTTTTCGTTTCTGACTGAATCAAAGGGCAGTTCCGATCTGTCGGAACTGCCCCTACAACTCTTGTCATTCAGCATTCATAACTCATCATTCATAATTCGGGCACGCGCGCGCCTACAGTCCCATGCGGGCGAGGCTGTCGAGCACGTGCTGAATCATCATGCTGAGCCGGGGATGCTCCTCCTCGAAGTGGCCCACGGCGTCGCTCATGCGCTCCGTGAGGCTCTCCTCCTCCTGGCACGCCTGCGCACCATCCTTGACGAGCTTCGAGATGTCCGCCTTCAGCGTGGCGAGCACCTCTCCGGTCTGCTCATCGACCGTGCCGACCTCTGCGAGTTCCTGATGCAGGGTTTCGAGCAGTTCCCTCAGTTTTTGCTGTTCCATAAAACGTATCCGGAGTTATTCAGCCATTTTCGTTCTCTTGCAACACTCTTGTCTGCCGATTCGTTCACGGCAGGCTGGTGCTGCCCATCAGGAAGCGGTCGCACTCCCGTGCGGCGGCGCGCCCTTCGTTGATGGCCCACACCACGAGACTCTGGCCACGGCGTGCGTCGCCCGCGGCGAAGACCTTGCCGACGCTGGTACGGTAGCTTTTCTCGTCGGCCTTGATATTGCTGCGCCCGTCTTGCTCGACACCGAGCGATTCGGGGAGCTGCGATTCGGGGCCGAGAAAGCCCATGGCCAGCAGCACGAGGTCGGCGGGAATGATCTCTTCGCTACCGGATACCGGTAGCGGGATGTGACGTCCGCCCTCCTGTTTGGTCCATTCGACGCTGGAGACCTCGATCGACGTGAGTTTGCCGCTTTCGCCGATGAACTTCTTGGTCATCATGAGGTAGCGGCGCGGATCTTGGCCCTGCACGGCGGCAGCCTCCTCCTGGCCGTAATCGACCTTGAAGACCTTCGGCCATTCGGGCCACGGGTTGTCGTCCGGTCGGAAGTTGGCCGGACGGGGCATGATTTCGAGCTGCATGACGCTCGCGCACCCCTGACGCAGCGAGGTGGCCACGCAGTCGGTTCCGGTGTCGCCGCCGCCGATCACCACCACATTTTTGCCCTTTGCGGAGAGCGCGGGTTCGGTGCCGTCGAGCACGGCTTTCGTGCTGGCGCGGAGGAACTCCATGGCGAAGTGGATGCCATCAAGCTCGCGCCCCTCGGCATCGAGGTCGCGAGGGTTGGTCGCGCCGGTGCAGAGCACCACGGCATCGTACTCCGAGAGCAGCTTTTCGGCCGGATAGTTTACGCCGACCTCGGCTCCGGTCACGAAGCCGACGCCCTCCGCCTTCATGAGATCGACGCGGCGCTGCACGACCTGTTGCTTGTCGAGCTTCATGTTCGGAATGCCGTACATGAGCAGGCCGCCAGCGCGGTCATCACGCTCGAAGACCGTGACCGTGTGACCGGCCTTGTTGAGCTGATCGGCGGCTGCCAAGCCCGCCGGGCCGGAACCGACGATGGCTACCTTTTTGCCGGTGCGAACGGCAATCTGCTTCGGCTCGACCCACCCTTCGGCAAAGGCGTGTTCGATGATCGAGCACTCGATATTCTTGATCGTGACCGGCGGCTGGATGATGCCGAGTACGCAGGAGCCTTCGCACGGAGCGGGGCAGACGCGGCCCGTAAACTCCGGGAAGTTGTTGGTTTTCATGAGCCGCTCCCAGGCTTCGCGCCAGAAGCCGCGATAAACGTGGTCGTTCCACTCGGGAATGAGGTTGTGAATCGGGCAGCCGGTGGTCATGCCGCCGAGCATCATGCCCGAGTGGCAGAACGGCGTACCGCAAT
The DNA here is from genome assembly GCF_004118635.1 of Chlorobaculum sp. 24CR. Taxonomy (GTDB): domain Bacteria; phylum Bacteroidota; class Chlorobiia; order Chlorobiales; family Chlorobiaceae; genus Chlorobaculum. The sequence goes on from NZ_SDGU01000018.1 coordinate 8,163, forward strand.
CCATGCAGCGCGCGCCCTGGTCGGCGAGCTGCTCCGGCGGCATCTCTTCGTGAAACTCTTGCCAGTCCTTTATTCTCTCCAGAGGTTCCCTGTCCGCGGGAAGCGCTCTGCGGTACTCCATAAATCCTTTCAGTTTACCCATAGGTCGTAATACGTTGTTCAGGCGACTCGCCCAATTTCAGTTCCCCGAAACACGGGAAGGATCGTGCACGTTCTTTTCGAAGGCGGCCATGACGGCATCGTCACCGGTCAGGCCCATTGCTTCGACCTCTTTCATCGCTTCGACGGCGCGCTGGTAGTCGTTCGGCAGCACCTTGACGAAACGCTGCGAGGCGTTCGGCCACTCCGCGAGCAGGCTCTTGCCAAGCTCGCTGCCGGTCACCGCCACATGCTGCTCGATCTTCGAGCGGAGCCATTCGAGCTCCTCCTTGGCTTCGACCGCCGAGAGCGAGACCATATCCTGATTGCAGCGTCCGGCGAATGCTCCATCGACATCGTAAACGTAAGCCACGCCGCCCGACATGCCCGCCGCGAAGTTGCGGCCTGTCCTGCCGAGAATGATCACCTTGCCGCCGGTCATGTACTCGCAGCCGTGGTCGCCCACCGACTCGACGACCGCCTCCATGCCGCTGTTGCGTACGCAGAAGCGCTCGCCCGCCATGCCGCGAATGAACGCCTCGCCGGAGGTCGCGCCGTAGAAGGCCACGTTGCCGACGATGATGTTCTCCTCCGGCGTGAAGGTCGAGGATTTGTGCGGATAGGCGATGATTCTGCCGCCAGAGAGGCCCTTGCCGATGTAGTCGTTGGCGTCACCCATCAGTTCGATGGTCATCCCTTTCGGAATGAATGCGCCAAGACTCTGGCCCGCAGAGCCGATGAATTTGAGGTGAATGGTGTCATCCGGAAGCCCCTTGCTGCCCCATGCCTTCGTGACCGCATGACCGACAATGGTGCCCGCGACGCGGTTGATATTCTTGATCGGCAGGGTGGTCGAAACCTTTTCGCCCCGCTTGATGGCCGGTTCGCAGATCGCCATGAGCACGCGCATGTCGAGGCTCTCCTCGATGCCGTGATCCTGCGACGTGGTGCAGTACGGCGTATCGTTGTCGCCGGTATCGACCTGGTGCAGAATCTTGGAGAGATCGACCCCTTTGGCCTTCCAGTGGCCGATGGTGCGCGAGGTGGCGAGCAGGTCGGAACGGCCCACCAGCTCGTTGAGCGTACGGATGCCGAGTTTGGCCATGTACTCGCGTACGCCCTGGGCCAGGAAGCGCATGAAGTTCTCGACGTGCTCCGGCTTGCCCCTGAAGTTCTTGCGAAGTTCCGGGTTCTGCGTGGCGATGCCGACCGGGCAGGAGTCGTCCTGGCAGCAGCGCATCATGATGCAGCCCATCACCACCAGGCCGGTAGTGGCGAAGCCGAACTCCTCGGCGCCGAGCATGGCCGCGATGACGATGTCGCGCGCGGTCTTGAGCTGGCCGTCCGCCTCGACGACAATTCGGCTGCGCAGGTTGTTGAGCATGAGGGTCTGGTGCGTTTCGGCCAGACCGAGTTCCCACGGCATACCGGCGTGCATGATGCTCGAAACCGGAGACGCGCCCGTGCCGCCGTCGTGGCCGCTGATGAGCACCACGTCGGCGTGAGCTTTCGCGACGCCTGCGGCGATGGTGCCGACGCCGACCGTCGAGACCAGCTTGACGTTGATGCGCGCCGACGGGTTCGCGTTCTTGAGATCGAAGATGAGCTGCGCCAGATCCTCGATGGAGTAGATGTCATGATGCGGCGGCGGCGAAATCAGCCCCACGCCGGGGGTCGAGTGGCGGGTTTTGGCGACCCACGGATAGACCTTGGTGCCGGGCAACTGGCCGCCCTCGCCGGGCTTGGCGCCCTGCGCCATCTTGATCTGGATCTCCTCAGCGTTGGCCAGGTACTCGCTGGTGACGCCGAAACGGCCCGACGCCACCTGCTTGATGGCCGACATGCGGCTGTCGCCGTTGGCGTCGCGCACGAAGCGCTCCGGTTCCTCGCCCCCCTCGCCGGTGTTGCTCTTGCCGCCAAGGCGGTTCATGGCGATGGCGAGCGTCTCGTGCGACTCCTTGCTGATCGAGCCGTACGACATGGCCCCGGTCTTGAAGCGTTTGACGATATTTTCGACCGGCTCGACCTCGTCGATCGGCACCGGGCGCTCGGAGAAGCGAATATCCATCAGACCGCGAATCGTGCAATAGTGCTCGCTCTGGTCGTCGATGAGCTTCTCGTACTTCCTGAACAGCTCGTAATCGCCCGTGCGGCAGGAGTGCTGGAGGTAGTGAATCGTCTCGGGATTGAAGAGGTGATACTCACCGTCGTGACGCCACTTGCGGTCGCCGCCAGCCTCCAGGCCGCGATTGACCTTGTTGCCGCAGGGCGGGAACGCGGTTTCGTGACGCTGGCGAACCTCCTCGGCCAGCGTGTCGAGACCGATGCCCTCAATGCGCGAAGCCGTCTTGGTGAAGTAGGTATCGACCACCTCGGTGTTCAGGCCGACCGCCTCGAAAATCTGCGCGCCGCGATAGCTCTGCACAGTCGAGATGCCCATCTTGGCCATCGTCTTGACCACGCCCTTGACAATCGCCTTCACGTAGTTTTTGATCGCCTTCTTCTCGTCGTGCGTGATGCGCCCCTCGGAGACCTGCTGGCTGATGGTCTCGAAGGCCAGGTAGGGGTTGATCGCCCCCGCGCCGTAACCGATCAGCATCGAGAAGTGGTGAATCGTGCGCGGCTCGCCCGATTCGACGATGAGGCCGACCTTGGTTCTGAGACCTGCGCTGATAAGGAAGTGGTGGAACCCGGCAAGCGCCAGAAGCGCCGGAATCGGAGCGCGCGACTGTTCGAGTTCGCCCTTGTCGGAGAGAATGATGATGTTGACCCCGTCGTGGTTGATCGCCCTTTCGGCCTGACGGTACAGATCCTGCATCGTCTCCTGGATGCCCTGACCGCCCTCCGCCACGTTGTAGAAGATCGGCAGGGTGATCGCCTTGAAGCCCGGTTTGTCGATGCCGCGAATCTTTTCGAGGTCTTCGTTGGTCAGGATCGGATGAGGAATCCTGATGCGGCGGCAGTTGATCTCATCGGCTTCGAGCAAGTTGCCTTCGGTGCCGATCATGACCGTCGTGGAGGTGACGATCTCCTCGCGGATCGAGTCGATCGGCGGATTGGTCACCTGCGCGAAGAGCTGTTTGAAGTAATCGTAAAGCAGCCTCGGACGGTTGGAGAGCACGGCCAGAGGCGTGTCGTTGCCCATCGATCCGATGCGTTCGATGGCGTTCTGGGCCATCGGCCTGATCTGGAGCGAGAGGTCTTCATGCGTGTAGCCGAACGCCTTTTGGCGGGCGGTGATGCTGTAGTTGTCCTGGTCGGGATTTTGCATCAGTTCGCGATCCGGCAGCGAGGCCAGGTCGATGACGTTGCGCTCGATCCACTCCGTGTAGGGCTTCTCGGCGGCGATCGTTCTCTTGATCTCCTCGTCTGAAATGATGCGTCCTTCGCTGGTATCGACCAGGAACATGCGCCCCGGCTGGAGGCGATCTTTCTTGATGATCTTCTCTGGGTCGATATCAAGCACGCCGACCTCGGAAGCCATCACCACCAGGTCGTCGCTTGTTATATAATAACGCGACGGGCGCAGGCCGTTACGGTCGAGCACCGCGCCGATCTGGATGCCATCGGTGAAGACCACCGACGCCGGGCCGTCCCACGGCTCCATGAGGCAGCTGTGATATTCGTAGAAGGCGCGTTTGTCCGGATCCATCGATTCGTTGCCCGACCACGGCTCCGGAATGACCATCATCGCGGCGTGGGCCATCGAGCGTCCGCACATGACGAGCAGCTCGAAAGCGTTGTCGAGCGTGGCCGAGTCGCTGCCCTCTTCGAGCAGAATCGGCTTGATCTCTTCGAGCGCGCCCTTGAAGATGGAGGAGTGCATGTTCTTTTCACGCGCTTTCATCCAGTTCACGTTGCCACGCAGGGTGTTGATCTCTCCGTTGTGGCTCAGGAAGCGGTACGGATGGGCGCGATCCCAGCTCGGGAAGGTGTTGGTGCTGAAGCGCGAGTGCACCATGGCGATGGCGCTCTCCATGTCCGGGTCTTTCAGTTCGGGATAGAACTCCTCGACCTGCTCCGGATTGAGCATCCCTTTAAAGACAATGGTGCGAGAAGAGAAGCTCGAAGCGTAAAAATAGCTGCTGCCGAGCAAGCCGGAGGTGAAGCGGACGCGCTTGAAAATACGGCGGCGGATGATGTAGAGCTTGCGCTCGAACTCGAGGTCGGTCATGTTGTCGCTGCCGCGGCCAACGAATATCTGCTTGACCACCGGCTCCTGCGCGCGGGCGGTCTGGCCGAGGGTGGCGTTGTTGGTCTTGACCTTGCGCAACCCGATATATTTCTGACCCTCTGCCTGCACCATCTGGCGGCAGATATCCTCGATGGCGCGGCGCTGCGTCAGGTCGGGCGGCAGAAAAATCATGCCGACGCCATACTGACCGGCAGGCGGAAGTTCGATATTCCTCTCGGCGCACACCTTGCGCATGAACTTGTCGGGAATCTGCATCAGAATGCCCGCGCCGTCACCGGTATTTTTTTCGTAGCCGGTGGCTCCGCGATGCTTCATGTTCACAAGAACCTGCAAGCCCTGACGGATGATCTGATGAGACTTGACCCCCTTGATGTTGGCGACAAATCCTACACCGCAGGCGTCATGCTCGAACTGTGGATCGTACAGCCCCCCTTCATGCTTTGCTTTCATATTTTCAGGCACATCAATTCAGAAAAATTCAAAAAAACGGGACGTTCCTCTTTCAAAGGGCAGAATATAAGGTATTGAACAGAAAATTCATTACCCTTTGCCCTCGCCCCGAAAGCCGGGGAGTTCCGTTTCAACCCTTCTTTCGCGGCACGCTCGCCGTCTTCAGGCTTTGCCCTGTTTGGCGACAGCTTCCTGGGCCTTTTTCAGCTCCTCCTGATCGCCCAGGTAGTAGCTCCTGATCGGCGTCAGGTCATCGTCGAGTTCGTAGATCAGCGGAATGCCGGTCGGGATGTTCAGACCGACGATATCTTCGTCGGAGATGTTGTCGAGATACTTGACCAGCGCCCTGAGCGAGTTGCCGTGCGCGGTGACAATGACGTTCTTGCCATCCCTGATCTGCGGGGCGATGGTTTCGTGCCAGTAGGGAAGAAAGCGGGCGACCGTATCCTTCAGGCACTCGGTGGCGGGCAGCTCTTCGGGTGTGAGGGCGGCGTAACGGCGATCCTTGCCCGGCCAGAATTCATCGTTTTCGGTGAGGGCCGGCGGCGGGGTGTCGTAGCTGCGCCGCCAGACGAGCACCTGCTCGTCGCCGTGGCGCTGGGCGGTTTCGGCCTTGTTCAGACCCTGAAGCGCGCCGTAGTGACGCTCGTTGAGTCGCCAGGAACGGGTGACGGGAATCCACATCAGGTCCATCTCGTCGAGCACCGTCCAGAGCGTCCTGATGGCGCGTTTGAGCACCGAGGTGTAGGCCATGTCGAACACAAAGCCTTCATCTCTGAGCAGTTGACCGGCGGCCTTGGCCTCCCCTCTTCCTTTTTCGGAAAGATCGACATCCACCCATCCGGTGAAACGGTTCTCCCGGTTCCACTGGCTTTCACCGTGCCTCAGCAGGACAAGTTTCTTCATGTAACGCTCCTTGTGCTCGTAAAATTTATCTTGAAAAAAGAAAGAGAGTGCGCCATTTACAGGCTTGGCAATTTACTATTCTGAAAACCCATTCTCAAACATTCTCTCCGTCGCAGGCAGGGCCGCGCCATGCCTGGCGCAGGGGGATTTTTTATCCTGCGTTTACCGCCCATTATGGCATTATCGCTCGAAATATTATATCTTGTATGTTTTTTGACGCTTGACGACCGAACCAGACTTTCCGGCACCGGTTACCGTTGCCCGTCGGACAGCGAAACAAGCCAGCGCCCTCCGGGTGGCACCTCAGTAACCAGCACGTATCAGATCTGAACACCATGAACGTCAACAATTTCAGATTAAAGCTCGGCGGAAAAGAGTTCGTCCCCATCGTTATCGGCGGAATGGGAGTCAACATCTCGACGTCGGAGCTTGCCTTGTCGGCGGAACGGCTGGGCGGTATCGGTCATATCTCCGATGCCGAGGTGATGCAGGTCTGCGACCAGATATTCGGCACGACCTACGTGGCCGAAAAGCGTCAGCGGTACGCGCAGAACATCAACAATCGCGACAAATCGATCGTGCAGTTCGATCTGGAGCAGCTCGCCGAGGCGCAAAAGCGCTTTGTCTCCCATACCATCGCTCAGAAAACAGGCAATGGAGCGATCTTCATGAACTGCATGGAGAAGCTCACGATGAACAACTCCGCCGCGACACTCAAGGTGCGCATGGAGGCAGCCATGGATGCCGGAATCGACGGCATCACGCTGGCCGCCGGACTCAATCTGAGAAGCCTCGATCTTATCAGCGAACACGAACGGTTCCGTGACGTCAAGCTCGGCATCATCATCTCTTCGGTGCGAGCGCTCTCGATCTTCCTGAAACGAGCCATGCGTTTGCAGCGGCCGCCGGACTATATCGTGGTCGAAGGCCCGCTGGCCGGCGGCCATCTCGGCTTCGGCCCGGATGACTGGCAGTCGCAGAGCCTGCAAACGATCGTCACCGAAACCATCGCCTTCCTGAAAAAGGAGAATCTCGACATTCCGGTCATTCCTGCTGGCGGCATCTTCACCGGCACCGACGCGGTCGAGTACCTGCAAGCGGGCGCTGCCGCCGTGCAGGTGGCCACGCGCTTCACCATCGCCAGGGAAGCGGGCCTGCCGGACGAGGTCAAGCAGCATTACATCAACGCCAGCCCGGAGGATGTGGAGGTCAACCTTTCATCACCCACAGGCTACCCGATGCGAATGCTGAAGCAGTCGCCCACCTTGCAGTATGGTATGAAGCCGAACTGCGAGGGTCTCGGCTATCTGCTCGACAACAACGGTAAATGCTCTTACATCGACGACTACTACGAAGCGCTCGAATCAAGGAACCCCGCAGAGGGCCGTTTCGTGGTCAAAAACCACACCTGCCTCTGCACCGGCATGGCTCGCTACGACTGCTGGACCTGCGGCCATACGGTTTCGCGGCTGAAGGAGACCGCCAACCAGTTGCCGGACGGATCATGGCAGTTACCTTCCGCCGAGGATATTTTCATGGACTACCTCCTGAGCGAAAACCACTCGATCAGAAAACCGGAGATCGAAAAGCAGGTGTGAGCGTCGGTCTTTTTGCCTCAGACAATCAGATAGCTTACCTTGGATGGAAAGGAACAAGTGCGTCTCTCGCGCCTGTTCCATAACCATGTTCCGGCCAGAAACCAGCTTCCTTCCAACATGAAGAAACAACTGCTCTCCTGGTTGAGGCTGTCTGCCTCGTTCATCATCCTTCTCCTGGCGGCCATTGCCGTCAACCAGCTCTACAGCTTGTCGATGCTGCTTGAACGCTTCGTTCCCTTTTCCGGCTATGTGTTCCTCGGCTTCTGGGCGCTTTTTTTCATCGTCACGGCGGCCGCCGGGTTCCGGCTGTGGAGCGCGCCGAAAGCGCCGCCGCTGGCCGACCGGGTTGGCGGCAGCAACTTCGAGCCGTATATCGCCTGGCTGGGCAAATCGCTCGCCGTGCATCGCGCTCATCCCGATGGCGGCCAGCAAAAGCACGACCTGCGGTGGATCAAGGCCAACCTCAAGCTCCATGAGGTCGATGCGCTCAACACAACCAAAACCGTGGCCACGAAAAATTTTTTCATCGGAGCTTTCGCGCAGAACACCTCGTATGGCACAACCACCTCGCTCATCAACAATATCAAGCTGGTCTGGAGCATCTATACGAGCTACCACCGCAAGCACTCGCTTCGCGAGTTTCTGGTGCTGCTCCGCTCGGTCTATGAGTGCCTGCCGCTGTCGGACTTCAACAAGGACGAGCTTCCGGCGCACATCAAGCCGATCATCCAGTGCTCCTTCAGCAACACCCTCTCCTCGCTCCTGCCTGGCGGCAACCTCCTGACGCCCTTCTTCCTCAACCTGTTTCTGGCGGGCGCGACCAACACCTACCTCACCTGCCTGGCGGGCATCATCGCCTCGAAGCACTGCCAGGTGCTCTCGCTCGAAGACCGGCAGGAGATCGTGCAGCAAAGCATGTTCGAGGCCGCCTTCATGTTGCGGGAAATCGTCAAGGAGTGCAACCCGATCCTCTCCGTGACGATCAGCAACGCCGTCAAGAAAGCCGGCATCGAAAGCCTCGACACCGTCGGCGCGCCAACATCAGGCAGCGGCCTGGCGCAAGACATCGTCTCCCACCTCGCCAGCTCGATCAAGCACATTATTATGGAAAGCGGGAAAGAGTAAGGGAGAATTATGAATTATGAATTATGAATGTTGAATTATGAATTGAGAAGAGGGGAAAATGTTGCGACGGGAGGAAAGGATGCTGGGCTAAAGGCTCAATAATCGTCCAACCGTAGCGTCTGACGTGCTCAAGGAGTTCATTGAACTACTGTAAAACCTTCACCTGTCTCACGCACCGCCTCCTCAAAAAGGATGGTTTCCTGAGAGCCAGCCTTAGCTTCGTCATAGGCATGAAATATCATCTACTGAGCCTGCTATTTTCTTCATGGACAGGTCGAGAAGCCATACCTTATCGAAAAAGGAGGACACGAGTATGGCGCAACCACCATCACGCCGTCAGTACAGCAAGCAGTTCAGAATCGATGCTGTCGAGCTGAGTCTGAAAAGCAACAAAACCGCCAGTACCGCGCCTTCGTCGAAGCCACCGGCCACCAGCCGCCCGTCCGCCGACGCGCTTCCGCCGGTCATCGTCAACGAGCGCGAGGGTTCCTCGATGGTGCTCGTGCCCGCGGGCAAGTTCACGATGGGCGACGACCTCGACCGCGAGAACCCGCGGCGTAGCGTGCACCTCGAAGCGTTCTCCATCCCGGTCTATGCGTACCCCGAAGGGGTCTCCGGCTACGGCGCGTGGAACCAGAGCGGCAACATCATGGAGTGGTGCTCGATCTGGCAAGGCGAAGGCGATTTCGGAACCGCCACCGACGGCGACGACGCGCTCCGCCAGGAACGAGGAGGCTGCTGGCGCTACCCCGACAAATTCGCCTTCCGCGCCTCGCAACGCTCGTACGTCGTGCCGAAAGCGGTGAACGATTTCCGGGGATTCAGGTTGGTGCTGCCGGTGAAGCCGGGGGCGTGATGGGGTTGGTTTTGGGGGATTTTACGGTAAATTCTTTTTTGAATGATGGCTGGTTGAGTAGGCTTTGAAGAGTGAGGGTTCTGCTGATCCGTATCACACCACCGCAAAAAATGGTGTGATGAATGTAAGAGCTTGAAAAATAATGAATTATCTGATTTTATGACTGCTGGTTGCAGGCGTCTTATGCGGAAACCATATAAACACTGTTATGCGCAATACGAATTGAAGCTTATGATTGTAAATGACGCCTACTCACAAGGAGAAACACACAAATGAGATACCTTCTTGCAATTATCCTTCCTCCGGTTGCTGTTTTCCTATGTGGAAAACCAGTACAGGGAATTCTGAATATATTACTAACACTATTGTTTTGGATTCCCGGCATGATTCATGCCCTATTTGTCGTGAATAGTCATCTTGCCGATAAGCGAACAGATCGCATAGTAAATGCCATGAAATCTGAAGGTTAGTGTGGTTTCACGGACTGCATCGCATAACACGGCGCTTCACCCGACCAAAAACCGCGTTGCGGTTTTCGTCGGGTGAGCTGGGCGTTAGGCGGGTTGACGCAGCGAACGAGAAACGAGGCGAATGACATGAACCGAACCACGGAGAGCAGCGGCGTCGAAGCAGCGCGAGAGAGATGGCTCGACGCAAGCAAGGCGGCTTCCAAGCTCGCCGCCGAGCTCTTTCAGCCTGGTTCCGGCTACGGAGACCCGGATGCACGCGCGCAGGATGAGCACCGGCTGGAGTCGGCCCGGTTGGACGCAGAACGTCTCTTCCGCGAGTACCACGATCTCGACCGCCGCGACATGGAACTGAAGATGCTCGAGCTGCAACGCTCACAGCGCTTAGCGACCTGGGCGTCGTTTGCCGTTGCCGCGGTGGTCGGCTTGGCCACGGTGGTCAGCACGTTGGTTGCGCTGTTCAAGTGAAGATCCGTGAGTCGATGCCTAGTCTTGGATGGCACCCTACCAAGGCACCGCCTAACAACAGCATGCAGCGGACGGCGCTGCGCGCCGCCGGGTGACGCCAGTCGTTATGATCTATGATGAACTACGATCCATCAAAACATCATCGACGTTCAATTCGGTTGGCCGACTATGACTATTCAAAAGGCGGTGCATATTTCGTAACGATTTGTATTCGCAACGGCGACCAGATATTGGCAAACCCGCCAAAACCTATACCTCCTGTAGGGGTAGCCCTCGCGGCTACCCGTCTTCTCGAAACGCCTCCCAACCCCGAACCTGACTCCGCACTCCGATTCGATCTGACGCCAATCGGCGAAATTGTTGATCGCCATTGGCGAACGTTGCCCGAATGGTTTCCGATGGTGTCGTTGGACGAATACGTTGTCATGCCAAATCATTTGCATGGCATTGTGGTCATCAACGAATCAGAGCAATCGCGACAACGTGATGCCGGGAAAAGGGTAGGCGCGGGGGACAGGGTAGGCGCGAGGCCTACCCCTACAGGCCCTACGTTGGGAATGATTATCGGGGCGTTCAAGTCGAAGTCGGTCAAGGATGTTCTTGCTCACATTGAAGAGAACCGCCTGGATATGATCGGGAAAATCTGGCAGCGGAACTACTTTGAGCGGGTTATCAGAAATGAACGGGATTTGGGCAACATCAGAACGTATATCCGAAACAATCCCGGCAATTGGGAACGGGACAACGAAAACCCGGCAAGATTCGGTAACGGCTGACAAATCCATCCCCCGAACGCTCCGCAGGCATCGTGAACCACGATCCACCAACACATCATCGGTAAACCCGCCAAAACCTATACCTCCTGTAGGGGTAGCCCTCGCGGCTACCCGTCTTCTCGAAACGCCTCCCAATCCCGACGCCGATTCTGTACTCCGATTCGATCTGACGCCAATCGGCGAAATTGTTGATCGCCACTGGCGAACGTTGCTCGAATGGTTTCCGATGGTGGCGCGGTCATAGACGAACGGGAACAATCGGGGCGTGGTGATGGCGGGGACAGGGCAGGCGCGAGGAGAAGGGCAACCGCAAGGGATTGCCCCTACGGTCCCTGCATCGGGGGGAATCGTCCTGTTCGGGCCGAAAAAAATTCGTCCAGCATTTGCCCAGACCCTTCTTTTTCTTATACTTCATCCGATTATGTGGTGCCCGTCATGGAAACATGCGGGCTTAAAAGGGAATCCGGTGAGAGTCCGGAACAGTACCCGCTGCTGTAATCCCGCGCTGGCCGCAAGGCTGGCGACACGGTTCGCCGACAATGCCACTGTCCCGTTCAGGGATGGGAAGGCCGGCAGAATCCGGGAAAGTCAGAAGACCTGCCTCATATTTTTTGGCTTCGGGAATAAAGCAACATACTACCATGAAACACACCTCCGTTCCGCTTTTCGGAACAGGCTGGGTTCGGGCATCGATCTGGTCGATGCGCAGCCGACTGTTCCGCTCGCTTTTCAGTCGATTTGTTCCTCCTGTCTATCACGATCTGTTCCGTGCGCCGTTTGGCGTCCCGGCGCGATCCGTGCTGTTTTCCATCGACCCCCATCGATCCTGCCGCACTCATCTCATCGCCCATTTTTCGCCTTTTTCGCGTCAATCCGGTCAACACTATCATCAAGGGCATGACCCGTTCATCGTCACCTGTTATCAGTGCCGTTCAGGCTGTGACGGTTTTACCGTCGCCGGTCATCCGCTGACCGCCATTTCGTTCTGGCAATTCAACTGAAACAAGAGAACAAGTGATTATGAAAAAATATGTTATGGCGGCAGCATTGCTGTGCTGCTCCGCACCGGCTTATGCGGCCCATCCGCTCGTTACTGACGATACCGGCACCCAGGGCGCTGGCGGCTGGCAGGTCGAATGCACGACCGGATTTTCCTCCAACCGTGAAAACGACGGCGGAATCAGGATCAAAGAGCGCGAAACCGAGGCCGCGATGGTGGTTTCCTACGGTTTAGCGCAGGACATCGACATCGTTGCCGGTTTGCCGTACCTGTGGTATCAGGTGAAGGAAAATCAACTGGTTACCGCCGATAAAAGCGGCATTGGCGATATGACGCTCGAACTCAAGTGGCGGTTCTGCGAAAACGAAAAGAGCGGCTTCAGCCTCGCCCTGAAGCCCGGCATTTCGCTGCCGACCGGTGACGCCGACAAAGGCCTCGGTGCTGGCCGGGTGACCGGCGGCGCGGCGCTGATCGCCACCAAAGAGTTCGGGCCGCTGACGCTGCACGCCAACGCTGGCTACCATCGCAACGTTTACGAACTCGACGAGGATGCGGAGGCGTGCAACAAGCACGTCTGGAGCGCATCCGTGGCGGGCGAATATGCGTTTTCGGACAAGCTGAGGGCGGTGGCCGATATCGGCATCGAAACAGCCGAGGAGAAAGGGTCGCGAACGCATCCCGCATTCGTGGTGGGCGGCCTGATCTACAGCGTTACCGAAAACTTCGATTTCGATCTTGGCATCAAGGGTGGCCTGAACGATGCCGAACCCGATACGGCTGTGCTGCTGGGCGTGGCCGCACGATTCAATTAAAGGAGGAACGATGAAAACCATGGAATTCCGATTTATCGCCGTGCCTTCGATGACTGCGGCCATTCTTGCGCTCGGCAGTGGCGATGCATTTGCGATGCACATCATGGAGGGGTTCCTGCCCCCTTCGTGGAGTCTGTTCTGGACGGCGGTGTCGCTGCCCTTTTTCGTGCTCGGCTTCCGGTCGATGCGCAAGATCGTGGCCGACAATCCGCGCATGAAGCTGCTGCTCGCGATGGCGGGGGCGTTCGCGTTCGTGCTCTCGTCGCTCAAGATTCCCTCCGTGACCGGGAGCTGCTCGCACCCGACCGGCGTGGGGCTTGGCGCGATCATGTTCGGTCCGTCGGTGATGAGCGTGCTCGGCGCGATCGTGCTGCTTTTCCAGGCACTGCTGCTGGCGCATGGCGGGCTGACGACGCTTGGCGCGAACCTCTTTTCGATGGGCATCGCCGGGCCGTTCGTCTCTTACGGCATCTACAAGCTCGCCGACGGCATGAAGGCTCCGCGCTCGATGGCGGTCTTTCTCGGCGCGGCGCTGGGCGATCTGCTGACCTACGTCGTCACCTCGCTCCAGCTCGCGGCGGCGTTCCCGTCGGCGACCGGCGGGTTTGCCGCGGCGATGGTCAAGTTCCTCGGCATCTTCGCCGTGACGCAGGTTCCGCTCGCCGTGAGCGAGGGCATCCTGACGGTGATGGTTTATAACGCCATCCGCTCGTATGCCGGTGAAACCATGTTTGGCGGCGCAACGCTTTCCGGGGAGGTGAAGTGATGAAACGCTCGATTCTGAAAAATTTCCTGCTCGCGGCGCTGGTGATTGCGCTGGCCGCGGTGCCGCTGTTGACGATGAGCGATGCTGAATTCGGCGGCGCGGATGGCCAGGCCGAGGAGGCGATCACAGAGCTGCATCCGGAGTACAAGCCGTGGTTTGCGCCCTTCTGGGAGCCGCCGGGCGGCGAGGTCGAGAGCCTGCTTTTTGCGTTGCAGGCGGCGCTCGGCGCGGGCGTGCTGGGCTACGGCCTCGGCTACCTGCGGGCCTCGCGCCAGCCATCCGGAGCGGAGCGGGGTTGAGGACGCTCGACCACCACGCCGCGAGCTCCCGGCTGCGCGATGTCGCGCCGGGCTACAAGCTGCTCTTCGCGCTGCTGCCCGGCGAGATGGTGCTGTGGGCGGACTCCGTGCCCTTTTCGCTGCTGGTGTTCGCGCTGATGAGCGCGTCACTCATGCTGAAAGGGGGCGTTCGTCTCGCCGACTACCTCCGCTGGCTGCTGCTTCCGGCGGGATTTCTGGTGATCGGCACGGCGGCGGTGGCCGTCGATGCCTCCGCATCTCCGGGGGTATTCATCGTTTCCGTGCCGGTCGGCGGAGCGTCCATCGGCATCACCGCCGCCGGGGTCGCGATGGCGGCGCATCTCTGTTTCAGGGCGCTCGCGTCGGTCTCGTGCCTCTACTTCGTCGCCTTCACGACGCCCGTCGCCGATATCGGGCGGGCGATGGCGTCGGTTGGCCTTCCGCCGCTCTTCACCGAGATGACCTTGCTCGTTTATCGCTTCGTCTTCCTGCTTTTCGAGACCGCCTCGGAGATGGCTACCGCGCAGCGCTCGCGGCTCGGCTACGCGGGCACGGCGGCCTCGTTCCGCTCCCTCGCGTCGCTCGCCTCGAACCTCTTCCTCTTTTCGGCCCGCCGCGCCGAGGAGGTCTATGTGGCGATGGAGTGCCGGGGCTACGACGGCGCGATCCGCGTGCTCGCTTCGTCAAACGGAGCGCGGCAGCCGTCGTTCGTCGCTCTCGCGCTGCTGGAACTCACGCTGCTCGGTCTCGCCGTCGCCGCGCACTCCGGGAGGTTTTTCTGATGGCGTCGCCAGCCATTCTCCGAACCGAGGCGCTCCGGTGCGTCTGGCCGGATGGCACGGTGGCGCTCGATGGCGTCGCTCTTTCGATCCGCACGGGCGAAGTCACCGCGCTGCTCGGCGGCAACGGCGCGGGCAAGTCGTCGCTTTTGCTCAGCTTCAACGGCATCCTGAAGCCTCGCGCGGGCCGGGTGCTGCTGCGCGATGAGCCGCTCGACTATTCGTCACGGGGACTCAAAAGCCTGCGGCAGGAGGTTGGCATCGTCTTCCAGAACCCCGACGCGCAGCTTTTCGCGTCGAGCGTTTACGAAGACATCTCCTTCGGCCTCTGCAATCTCGGCCTGCCGGAGCCGGAGGCGCGGCGGCGGGTCGAGGCGGCGATGGAGCTGGTCGGCGTCGCGGAGCTGGCGCGCAAGCCGGTGCACCACCTCAGCTTCGGCCAAAAGAAGCGGGTCGCGCTGGCCGGGGTGCTGGCGATGGAGCCGTCGGTGTTGCTGCTCGACGAGCCGACGGCGGGCCTCGATCCGAAGGGCGCGGACGAGATCATGCGCTTCATCCGCGAGCTGCAACGCTCCTCCGCCATGACGGTGGTGGTCGCCACGCACGACATCGAGATGGTGCCACTCTTCTGTGACCGCGCCTGCGTGTTGGATCGGGGGCGGGTGCTCTTCGAGGGCGAGGTCGCCTCGATGTTCGAGCAGCGCGATCTCGTCCGGCGGGCTGGGCTGCGGCTGCCGCGCATCGCGCATCTGCTGGAGATTCTCGTCTCGAAGGACGGCTTCGCGCTGCCCGGCGCGGCGATGACGATTGGCGAAGCGCGAAAGGTTTTGAACACATTGAAAGAGGATCGAAAAGGCGATGAGCGGCGGCAAGGGTAAGGTTTTTCTGGTGGGTGGCGGGCCGGGCGATCCGGAGCTGCTGACCATGCGCGCGCACAAAGCGCTGCAATCGGCCGACGTGGTGCTGCACGACGCGCTCATCAGCCCGGAGATTCTCGCGCTGCTGCCGAACGGCGCGGAGCGGATCAGCGTCGGCAAACGCCTCGGCGATGGCAAGGATCAGACCGACCGCCAGACGAAAATCAACGACCTGCTCGCCCGTCACGCCCGCGCGGGAAAATTGGTCGTGCGGCTCAAAGCCGGTGACCCCTTCATGTTCGGGCGCGGCATCGAGGAGGTGCGCGCGCTTGCCGCCGCCGGAGCGCCGTGCGAGGTGGTGCCGGGCATCACGGCGGGTATCGCCGCCGCCGAGCTGTGCCGGATTCCGCTGACCGAGCGCTACCGGAACAGTTCGGCGCTCTTCTGCACCGGCCAGACCGCCGATTACTCGCTGGAGCATTTCGCGGCGGTGATCGAGCTGATGAAGGCGGGCACGCCGCTGGTGATGTACATGGGCTTTGAGCAGCTCGACAAAATCGTCGGGCGCTTCATTGAGTCCGGCCTGCCGCCGGAGCTACCGGCGTGCGCGGTTTCGCGCGTCTCGCGGAGCGACCAGGCGCTGGTTGCGGCCACGCTCGGCACGATTGTCCGGCAAATTCGCGAGCGCGAATTACCTCTGCCGGTGGTGTTCATCATCGGCGAACACGCCGTGCCGGAAGAGTGCGGGCAGAAAACAGATCGGACGGATCGGGGAAAATCACAGCTTCAACAAGCATGAGTAAACACAAAAAGCGTTCGCAGATCAACAAGAAGGCGATTCTGCTGGCCCATTTCGGCACCACGTATCCGTCGGCGCTGACCTCGCTGGAGAACATCCGGAGGCAGGTGCGGGCGCAGATTCCCGGCATCGAAGTGCGGCACTGCTTTACCTCGAACATGGTGCGCAACATCTGGTCGGCGCGGCGGCGCGATCCCCGGAAGTGGCTCGACGAGGGGGTGGCCGACGAGTTCCTGAACGTGCAGGGGTTCCTCGGCGCGATCGGCAACTTGCAGGACGGCAACTACCGGACGGTTATCGTGCAGCCGACCCACATGTACCACGGCGAGCAGTTCGAGGATCTGAAGTCCTACGTCTCGGCGCTCCAGTCGATCCGCACCATCAAGCGGGTCTGGTCGCCCTTCGAGAAGGTGGTGCTGTCGCGCCCGGCGCTCGGCACTTGCGGCATCGAGCACGACTACGCGGAGGACATCGAACAGGTGGCCGGGCTGTTCGACGACGATGTCGAACGCGCCCGCCAGCTCGACGCGGCGCTGGTTTATGTGGCGCACGGCAACGATTTCTTTTCGTCGGGCGCGTTTCACGAAACCTGTCAGGTGATGCGCAGCCGCTATCCGGGCGCACAGATTCACATCGGCATGGTCGAGGGGCGGCCTGGCGTCGAGGAGATCGTCGCCGGGGTGACGGGCAGCGGACGCAAGGCGGTGCTGCTGCGCCCGTTCATGATTACGGCGGGCGACCACGCGCACAACGACATTGCCGACGACGACCCCGGCTCGTGGAAGGGGGCGTTCGAGGCGGCGGGCTGCCGGGTCGAGACCCGCATGGAGGGGCTCGGTTCGGACGACCGCTTCGCCGCGCTCTTCGCCCGCCGGATTCTCGAAACCGCCGAAGACCACGGTATTGAGCTGTTGCCGTGAGGGGTGGGGCTGTTGTTTTGATTCTTTTGTAGGGGCAGACCTGTGTGTCTGCCCTGAGCTGAATTCACTCAGCATTCATCTTTTATTGCTTTGGCGACAAGAGAAGCCTGATACCACAATAAGAAGAAATTGGGCTAAAGCCCTTGTTTATTTGGCACTATCCATAAACCCCGGACTAAAGTCCGGGGCAATTGTTGAAGAGTTTTCATTATCGAAGTAATAAAAAATGAACCTCCGAGAAGATGCCGAGCAGGCGCTCGGCGTTCCCAGGGAAACAAGACACTGTTACTGACTTTTACATGCAATCAATGAACAAACAAGGCTCTCTCATCAGCGTTTCGCTTGGGCCGGGCGATCCCGGCCTCATCACCGTCAAGGCGCTGGCGCAGTTGCGCGAGGCTGACGTGATCTACTATCCCGGCACGGTCAGCGCTTCGGGCGCGGTGACGAGCGTGGCGCTCGATATTCTCGAAGCGTACGATCTCGATCCGTCGAAACTGCGCGGGATGCTCGTGCCGATGTCGCGCTCGCGCGAGGCCGCCGAGGCGAGTTACGCCGCGAACTACGCCGCGATGGCGGAAGAGGTGCGGACGGGCCGCCGGGTTGCGGTGGTGAGCGTCGGCGACGGCGGCTTTTACAGCACCGCGTCGGCGATCATCGAGCGGGCGCGGCTCGACGGCCTCGACTGCTCGATGACGCCCGGCATTCCGGCTTTTATCGCCGCCGGATCGGCTGCCGGAATGCCGCTCGCGTTGCAAAGCGACAGCGTACTCGTGCTGGCGCAGATCGACGAGATCGGCGAACTCGAACGCGCTCTCGCCTCGCACAGCACGGTGGTGGTGATGAAGCTCTCGACGGTGAAAAACGAACTGGTCAATTTCCTCGAACGGTACGCCAAACCCTTCCTCTACGCCGAAAAGGTGGGCATGGCGGGCGAGTTCATCACCATGGAGATCGAGGCCTTGCGGGGTCGCGCCATCCCCTACTTTTCGCTGCTGGTCTGCTCACCGCACTGCCGGCACTCAACCCTTTCGCCCTTTGCGTCATGAACGGCAAAATTACCGTTGCGGGTCTCGGCCCCGGCAGCGACTCGATGATGACCCCGCAGGTGCTCGAAGCGATCCGCGCCGCCGACGCGGTAGTTGGCTACACCGGCTACATGAAGAGCATCGCGCACCTGATTCCGGACTCCGTCCAGATCGTGGCGAACGGCATGACCGGCGAGATGCAGCGGGCCGAAGAGGCGTTCGTGCTGGCCTCGGAAGGGCGTCGCATCGTTGTCGTCAGCTCCGGCGACGCGGGCATCTACGGCATGGCGCCGCTCATTCTCGAACTGCACGCGAGCGGGCGCTGGCCCGATGTCGAAGTCGAGGTGCTGGCGGGCATCAGCGCCTTCCAGGCCGCCGCAGCGCGGCTCGGTGCTCCGGTGAGCCATGACTTCTGCGCCATTTCGCTCTCCGATTTGATGACGCCGTGGGAGGTGATCGAAAAGCGGATCGAGGCGGCGGCATCGGCGGACTTCGTGACGGCGGTTTATAACCCCCGCAGCCGCGACCGCTACTGGCAGATTCATCGCTTCAAAGAGCTGTTCCTGCGTCACCGCTCATCCTCAACGCCGGTCGGGATCGTTCGCAACGTTACGCGCAGCGACGAGTCGGTGGTGCTGACGACGCTCGGCGAGTTCGATCCTGATTCGCTCGACATGTTCACCGTCATGCTGGTGGGCAACTCGACCACCTTTTTCTCCGGCGAGCGGATGATTACGCCGAGGGGCTACTTCAGCCGCGAAGAGCCGGGTTCGACACCGGTCGGCCAGTCGATCATGAGCGGCAGCTTCCGCGCCATCGCCAGGCTGATGAAGCCGGACGGTCGTCCCGCCGACGAGCGTTGGGCGGTCATGCACACGATCCACACCACCGCCGATTTCGAGATGCAGGAGCTGTTCCACGCCTCGCCCGGCGCGATCCGGCGGTGGCACGAGGCGCTGACAGCCGGTGGTGCGACGATTGTCACCGACGTGACGATGGTGCAGTCGGGTCTGCGCAAGGCGGCGCTGGAGCGCTACGGCGTGACGGTGCGCTGCTACCTGCACGACGAGCGCGTGGCGGAGCTGGCCAAAAGCGCGGGCATCACGCGCAGCCAGGCGGGGATGCGGCTTGCCGCGCAGGAGCATCCCGACGCGCTCTTCGTCGTCGGCAACGCTCCGACCGCGCTCCTGGAGCTGGCCTCGCTGTTGCATCGCGGCGGCTTTGCGCCGATGGGGGTGATTGGCGCTCCGGTGGGCTTCGTGAACGTGGTCGAGTCGAAGCACCGGCTCAAGGCGGCGGCGGGCGCGACGCCGATTGCCCTCATCGAGGGGCGCAAGGGGGGCAGCGCGATTGCCGCCACCATCGTCAACGCCGCCTTCAGTCTCGACGAGGCGGAGGTGATGAATCCGGGGCGCGATGTCTGAGCAGTTCACGCTCATCGGCCTCAGCGACAGCGCGGAGCCGCGTCTCGATCCCGCCGCCATCGAGGCGATTGGTGCGGCCCGCATCTTCGCGGGCGGGGAGCGCCACCGCGAGATTGTCGGCGGGCTGCTTCCCGCCGGACACCGCTGGATCACCATCGCGCCGCCGATTGACGGGGTGCTGTCGCAACTTGCCGAAGCCGAGGAGCCGGTGGTGGTCTTCGCCTCCGGCGACCCCTTTTTCTACGGCTTCGGGGCGACCTTGCAGAATCGCTTTCCCGGCGCGTCGATGCAGAGCTTCCCGGCATTCCACTCGCTCCAGATGCTCGCGCAGCGCTGCCTGATTCCGTACCAGTCGATGCGCCACGTCTCACTCACCGGGCGAAGCTGGGAGGAGCTGGACTGCGCTCTGATCGCGGGTGAGCGGCTCATCGGCGTCCTGACCGACGCCCGAAAAACCCCGCCGGAGGTAGCGCGGCGGCTGCTCGATTTTGGCTATTCGGGCTACCGGATGGTGGTCGGCGAAGCGCTCGGCGGCCAGAGCGAGCGCCTCACGCACTGCACGTTGGAGGAAGCCGCCGGGATGGAATTTGGCCGCCTGAACTGCCTTTTGCTCGAAGCCACGGAGCCGCCGAAGCGCCGGTTCGGCATTCCCGAAAACCTGTTCGACGGCTTGCCGGGGCGGCCCAACATGATTACCAAAATGCCCTTTCGCCTGGCCGCCCTCGCCGCGCTGGAGCTGGGCCGGGCGCGCACCTTCTGGGACGTGGGCTTCTGCACCGGCTCGGTGGCCGTCGAAGCACGCCTTCAGTTTCCGGGCCTCGCGGTGACCGCCTTCGAGAAGCGCCCCGAGTGCGATGCCCTGCTGGAGAAGAACGCCCGTCGCTTCGGAGCGCCCGGCATCGCGAAGGTGATGGGCGACTTCCTCGAACAAAATCACCGCGCCCTCTGCGGCAGCGATGGAGTCGATGCGGTCTTCATCGGCGGCCACGGCGACCGGCTGGGCGAGCTGTTCGCCGCCGTCGCTAACCATCTCGCTCCCGGAGGCCGGGTGGTGATGAACGCCGTCCGCGAGTCGAGCGCCAGCGCCTTCGCCGCGAGCGCCGCCCGCTGCGGCATGGAACTCGCCGAGCCGCTGCGCCTCGCCGTCGGCGACCACAACCCCGTGACGGTGATGAAGGCGGTGAAACTAAACCCATAACTCATGCACGAACGAATCGCCATTATCGCCATCACCGAAACCGGAATCGCGCTCGGTCACTTACTGAAAAGCCTGCTCGTGGCCGACGGGTTTGCCGGTTGCAAGCTGTTCTCGTCCCGCGCTGCCGAGGGTGTCGAACCCATCGAGAGCGTGCCCGCCTTTGTCCGCCAGTCGTTCGGCAGCTTCGACGCCTTTCTCTTTATCGGCTCGCTCGGCATCTGCGTGCGTTCGATTGCGCCGGTGTTGCAGAGCAAGCAGCTCGACCCGGCGGTCATCAACTGCGACGAGTCCGGGCGCTTCGTGCAGAGCGTGTTGTCGGGCCATGCGGGCGGGGCGAACGCGCTGGCCGGGCGGGTTGCGCGGCTGCTGGGGGCGCAGGCGGTGCTGAGCACGTCGAGCGATGTGCAGGGGTTGTGGCCGCTCGACATTCTGGGGCGCGAAGAGGGGTGGAGCGTGGAGTTCGCCTCGCCGGTCGCCGGGGAGACGATCACCACGGCGATGGCGGCCTTCGTGAACCACGAGCCGACGACGCTGCTCTTCGACATTCGCGATGCGCTCACCGACCAGCTCGAACGCACCGCACCGCCGTTCGTCACGATGGCGTATCGCTATGAAGATGTCGATTTCAGCACCTGCCGTCTGTTGCTGGCTGTCACGCCGCGCCTCATCGACGCGCCGGTGCAGACGATTTGCTATCGCCCGAAGGTGCTCTGCGTTGGCGTTGGGTCGGAGCGGGGCATCGATCCCGAACGGTTCGTCAGCTCGATCTCCGAACAATTTGCGAGCAAAGGCGTCTCCGTGCGCTCGATCCGCAGCGTGGGGTCGGTCGATTTCAAGCTGGATGAAAAAGCCTTCGTCGCTTTTGCCGAATCGTGCGGCGTGGCGCTGAAGGGCTTCGCTCCGGAGCGGCTCGAAAGCGCCGGGCCGGTGCCCAATCCGTCCGATGTCGTTTTCCGAAAAACCGGCGTGCACAGCGTCTCCGAAGCTTCGGCGGCGCTGCTCTCCGGCGAGAACCGGTGGCTGGTCGAGAAGCAGAAGGTCGCCCTCGACGGCTTTCCCGAAGGTCAGCCTCGCCACTACACCTTCGCCGTCAGCCTTTTGCGCGGGGCCGAACGGCGGGGGCGCATCGCCATTGTCGGGGCGGGGCCGGGTGATCCGGAGCTGGTGACGGTCAGGGGCAGGCGCTACCTCGAAAAGGCCGACCTGATCCTCTACGCAGGCAGCCTCGTGCCGGAGAAGCTGACCCACTGCGCCAAACCGGGGGCGCTGGTGCGGAGTTCGGCTTCGCTCTCGCTCGAAGAGCAGTTCGCGTTGATGGAGCAATTCTACCGGCAGGGCAAGTTCGTCGTGCGGCTGCACACCGGCGATCCGTCGATCTACGGAGCGATTCAGGAGCAGATGGCCTTTTTCGACGCCGAAGGGTTCGAGTACGAAATCGTGCCGGGCGTCTCGTCGTTTCAGGCGGCGGCGGCGGTGTTGCAGTCGCAGTTCACCGTGCCGGAAAAGGTGCAGACCATCATTCTGACGCGCGGCAGCGGGCGCACACCGGTGCCGGACCGGGAGCGGCTCTCGGAGCTGGCCCGCGCGCGGGCGACCATGTGCGTCTATCTCAGCGCCGAGTGGAGCGACGAGGTGCAGTCCGAATTGCTTGAACACTACTCACCCGAAACCCCTGTGGCGGTCTGCTACCGGCTCACCTGGGACGATCAGCAGGTGTGGCGCGGGCGGCTCGACGAGCTGTCGGCGCTCGTCCGGCAGAGCGGCAAAACCCGCACGGTGCTGCTGGTGGTCGGCGAGGCGATCGGCGCGCGCGGCGGACGCTCGAAGCTCTACGATCCAGCGTTCACCCACGGCTTCCGCGAAGGGCGCGGCGCATGAGGGAGGCGGCATGATTCTGCTCTTCGGCGGCACCACCGAGGGGCGGAAGGCAGCGGCACTCTGCGACCGGCTCGGTCTGCCCTTCATCTACTCGACCAAAACTCGCGTCGAGCCGTTCGCGACCTCGCACGGCGAGTTCCGCCACGGAGCGCTCGACGAGGCGGCGATGGCGGAACTCATCGCTTCGCACGGCGTCCGCCTTGTCATCGACGCCGCCCACCCCTTTGCTTCGCGTTTGCACTACTCGCTGTTCGAGGTTTGCCAGCGCCTCGCCGTTCGCCGGATCCGCTTCGACAGGCCGGTCTCGCCACTTCCGTCGGCATCGTGGATTCATCCGGTGGCCGACTTCACCGAAGCCCTCGGCCTCCTGGAGCAGCTCGAACCGGCGAAGCTTCTCGCGCTCACCGGTGTGCAGTCCGCCGCCCCGTTGCGCCCGTGGTGGCGTCGGCGCGAGATGCTTCTGCGTATCCTGCCGTCTCCGGCTTCGATGGAGCTGGCGCGGCGCGAAGGGTTCCCCGAAGCGAAGCTGCTGCCGATGAGTCCCGACGGCCCGGACGAGGCGCTCGAAGCGCTGGTGCGGTCGCATGGCGTCGATTGCCTGCTCGCCAAGGAGAGCGGCGAGTCGGGCTTTTTCCCGGCGAAGCTGCGGGTTGCCGAGCGGTGCGCCATTCCGGTGATCGTCATCCGCCGCCCGTCCGCTCCGGCTTGCGACACCGTCATCTTCTCCGTCGAAGACCTCGAAGCTCGCCTGACGGAGCACCCCGCCCTGAAGCCGCTCCGCACGGGCTACACCACCGGAGCCTGCGCTGCCGCCGCCACGAAAGCCGCCATGATCGCGCTGCTCGACGGCGCCGCGCCCGAGTCGGTCACGATCACGCTGCCCTCCGGCAAAGTCGCCAGCTTCGGGATCGTCTCGTACCGTGCAGAGCAAGGGCGTGCGCGATGCGGCGTGCGGAAGTTCGCGGGCGATGATCCCGACGTGACGCACGGCCTGTTGATTGTCAGCGAGGTCGCGCTCGTTCCAGACGGCGAGCGGGGCGAGGTGCGCTTCCTGCAAGGCGAGGGGGTTGGCAGGGTGACGCTGTCGGGGCTGGAGATTCCGCCCGGCGAACCGGCGATTAACCCAGTGCCGCGCCGGATGATCCGGGAGTGCATCGCCGGAGAACTGCGCCAGCGCGGGTTGCGCCACGCCGTCGCGGTCACGATTTCGGTGCCCGGCGGGGAGGCGGTCGCACGCAAAACGATGAACGAGCGGCTCGGCATCACCGGCGGCATCTCGATCCTTGGCACCAGCGGCGAGGTCGTGCCCTACTCGATGGAGGCTTGGCTCGCCAGCATCCGCCAGTCCATCGCCGTCGCCGCCGCCAACGGTTGCACGACCCTCGCCCTCACCTCCGGCCTCCGGAGCGAACGTCATCTCCGCACGCTCTCCCCAGACCTGCCGGAACTAGCCAGCATCCACTATGGCAACTTCATCGGACGTACCCTTGAACTCGCAAGCGAGCACGGCGGATTCAGCCGCGTCATCGTCGGCGTCATGCTCGCCAAAGCCACCAAACTCGCCCAGGGCGAGGCCGACCTCTCCAGCCGCGCCGTTCCGCTCGATCCCCATTGGCTCGCCAATCTCGCCACAGACCTCGGCTACAGCCCGGCCATCACGAGCCAGCTCGCCGACCTCCGCCTCGTTCGGAACGTGACCGACCTTATCGCCTTCACCAGCGACGAACCGCTCTATCCGGCCATCGCCAACGCCTGCCGAAAGGCCTGCCGCCAATGGCTTCCCGACACGCCGCTGACCTTCGCGCTGTTCGACATGGAGGGAAGGGCGGTGGTCGCGGAAAACGATGCGTGATAGTCCTGAACATCCACGGCCCCTTCCCAAGAAATGAAATCGGGGAACTTGCCTTCTGACGGTGAGGATTCCGGTTTTCGGGGTGTTGGGTATAGTCGCGGCGGCTTTTCAGCCGATATTTACCAACAGCATGAATACCGATATGACCTTTGTACCAAAGCCTGGCAGGGCGTCGATAGCGTTTACTTTGTCATGGCAAAGCTCCGTTGCCGCTCACCGCGAACGGGTGTTCGTGCGGAAAATCAATTTCTGGCGCGACATTTTTCCGGGCGACATGTTCGACGAGGCGGCGGCTCTCCGGCCCGGCGAAAGCTGCTCGCGGCAGTTCGATGCCGGAGCGCTCGTGCCGCCGTTCAGCGCAAGCAACATCGTGACCTGCCCGCGTTCCCGCTTCGGCAAGCTTCAGGACGGCAGCGCCGTCACGCCGGTCGCGGGGCGGTTCTACCCGCAGGGGCTGGCGTGGAGCGCGCTCGGCTGTTTCAGCGGCAACATGACGCCGTTCCGCGTCATCTCGGTCGGCGACAAAGAGCTGCTCTGCGACACCAATCACCCGCTCGCCCGCTACCCGTTACAGCTCGATGCCGAGTGCGTCGAAATTCTCGCCATGCCCGAAGAGCGCGGCGGATCGTGCATCGACATCGCCGAACTCATTACGCTCGACGGGCCGGGGATGCAAATTCCGGGCGGCGCGGGCGACACAGACTTCTTCGGCGACTATCCGTTCCGGCGGCGGAACGAGCAGAATGACCGCCTCTTCTACCGCGAGCCGCGGATGGTGGAGCATCTCGACGATACGGCTATCGGCAACGTTCGCGAACTCTACGGCAGGCTGCTCGACGGCGGCGCGAAGGTGCTCGACCTGATGAGCAGTTGCTCGTCGCACTTGCCGGAGCCGCCCGCGCGTTTTGACGTGACCGGGCTTGGCCTCAATGCCGAAGAGCTCGAAAGCAATCCCCGGCTCTCCCGCCGCGTCGTGCACGATTTGAACCGTGACTCCGCGCTGCCCTTCGCCGACGGCGAATTCGACGCCGTCATCTGCACGGTCTCCATCGAATACCTCGTCCGCCCGGTCGAGGTTCTGCGGGAGGCGCAGAGAGTCACCCGCCCCGGCGGCAAGGTGGTGACGGTCTTCTCGCACCGCTGGTTTCCGGGCAAGGAGATTCAGCCCTGGCCGGAGCTGCACCCCTTCGAGCGCCTCGGCCTGGTGCTCGACTGCTACTGTAAAGCTGGCGGGTACGGCGACCTCCGCACCGAAACCGTGCGAGGCTACCTGCGTCCGGACGACGACCCGCATATCCGGGAAAGCATCCTCTCTGACCCGGTGTTCGCGGTGTGGGGCAGCGTTGGGGGGAGAGGCCGCTTTCCTGAAAAAAATTGGAGAATCATGGATGGGGGCGTATTATGGTGAAGTGCGATGAAATACGATAAATCTCGATGTAGCAATTGCCATGACGACAACGACAAAACGTGAACAGGTCAGCTTCAAACTGGACGCCGACAAGAAGAGGCGGCTCGAAGCTCTTGCTATCGCTACCAGAAGAACCCGGACTTTTGTCCTTGAGGAAGCCGTCAATCAATATCTCGATCTCAATGAATGGCAGCTCAAAAGCATCGAGGAGGGGCTGGCAGATGCGAAGGCGGGCAGGGTTGTTGACAGCGAGACGCTCGTGAAGCAGCTGGAGCAGCGAGTTGAACGTAGTCTGGACTGAGACGGCGCTGAAACGCCTCGATGAAATCGAAGCGTACATCAAACAGGAGAGTGAGCGGGCAGCCAGAAAAACGATTTTGAGTCTGGTCAACAAGACCATAGAACAGCTAACCCACTACCCCGGAAGCGGCAAGCCCGGACGTCTCTACGGCACGCGCGAGCTGTTTTTTCTGGATATTCCTTATCTGGTCGTTTACACAGCCGATACCGAAAAAGTAACAGTCATCACCGTATTTCATACCGCGCAAAACTATCATCCGTAAGTTGCGAAAGGCTCAGGAGGTTTTGATAGAGAGTTGGTGGGGTGATTATTTATTATTCTTTTTTGTCTTCATATAAAGACTTTAAATCTCTATGGGATATATTCCCCGAAGCTCTGCTTCGTTAAAGATAAAAGTGTAATAATTGAGCACATATATTCATAAAAGTCATAATGTAT
>NZ_SDGU01000110.1:0-60315 GCF_004118635.1 Chlorobaculum sp. 24CR
AGAAGCTATGGGGAGGTGAGTTTTGGTCAAAGGGTTTTTATGTGAATACGGTTGGTCGTCATGGTGATGAAAATACGATAACAAAGTATGTACAGACTCCAAGGTCGAGAAATTGAGTATAAAAAGTTGCATTCACAGCAGCTCCAACTCTTCTAAATACCTCGAAGCTCTGCTTCGAGGATCCTTTATTTACCATCGTTGCTCTTTCGTAAGAGGACGGCCACAAGAGCCGTCCCTACAGTTATGAACGACAGATTTTGCCGAAGAAAATCATGTTCATTGTCCGTGTGCGGTATCGATCCTGATACAGGAGGCTCGCGATGACAAATCACTGGCGTTTTTCTCTTGAGCACACCATGCGCTGATTCGTTACCCATTTCAATAGTAAGAATTCTGCACACGAAAGAGTAACTTTCGGCGCATCGCAACTATCCCCCGTCATCATGAAAAATCAGCAATCCATCGACGCCCTCAAAGAATCCGTCCTCAACCACAACGCCGTCACGCCTGCCGAACATTTCGAGCGGGTGGTGAATCTTGTGAAGGTGCTGCGCTCGGAGTGCCCGTGGGATCGCAAGCAGACGCCGGAGTCGCTGGCGCACCTGTTGCTCGAAGAGAGCTACGAGC
This sequence comes from Chlorobaculum sp. 24CR, assembly GCF_004118635.1. Taxonomy (GTDB): domain Bacteria; phylum Bacteroidota; class Chlorobiia; order Chlorobiales; family Chlorobiaceae; genus Chlorobaculum. Next base: position 628 of record NZ_SDGU01000110.1, read on the forward strand.
TGGTGCACGCCATCGACGCCGGTGACGATTCCGAGCTGAAGAAAGAGCTGGGCGACCTCTTGCTGCACGTCTGCTTCCAGGCGCTCTTGGCCGACGAGGCCGGGAAGTTCACCTTCATCGACGTATTCGAGGCGCTGTGCCACAAGCTCATCAGCCGCCACCCGCACGTGTTTGGCGACGTGAAGGCCGATACCGAAGAGGAGGTGCTGGGCAACTGGGAGAACCTCAAGATGAAGGAGGGGCGCACGAGCCTGCTCGACGGGGTGCCGAAGGCGATGTCGGAGCTGCTGCGGGCCTACCGGGTGCAGAAGAAGGTGGCGGGCGTGGGCTTCGACTGGCCAAGCGACGAGGGGGTGCTCGACAAGCTCACGGAGGAGATCGGTGAACTGCGCAATGCGGCAAGCAAAGAGGAGCGCGAGGAGGAGTTCGGCGACCTGCTCTTCACCATTGTCAACTACAGCCGCTTCATCGACACGAACCCCGAAGACGCCCTGCGCAAGGCGACCAACAAGTTCATGGATCGCTTCCGCAAGGTCGAGGAGTCGGTGCTGTCGTCAGGCCGGAGCTGGCAGGAGTTCTCCGCCGACGAGCTGGACGAGCTGTGGAACGAGGCGAAAAAGGGGTGCTAACCCCTGAATTTTGGCCACCTGTTATAACCAAGGGCAGGGTCATTGGAGCGGAATTTCATTATCATTTCCACCTCCATCCGGTTAACCTCCTTGTCCGACGCGGATTCAGACTCCCAGAGAATCTCTTTTCTTATCGTGAAATCTCGCCGTTCTTCAAGACTGAAGTCTTTCTCGATCAGTCGGCTGTCGGCACTCCCAAAATAGTTGAGACTACCGGTCAGATCCTTGCCAACATAAATTTTGCCGTTTGGGTAGGTGATCTTGTAAACGACCTTCATGTCGAAATACTATTTATCAGAACAATAATTCCAGAAACCTCCCCGCATCCGCGAAATACTCGCCGGTCGGCCCGTGTCCTCCTGCGTACTCGCAAACCGCCGGTTCGAGACCAACCTCTTGCAAACGGAGAACATCCAGGTCGAGCTGCTTCTTGCGATAGAGCTGGTCGTTCTCGCCTCGCGCCAGATGCGCGGCGCGAAACCGGGCGAGGTCGCCAGGTTCGGGCGGGATGTCGCCGCCGAGGAGCATGACGGCGCTGACCGGGTGGCGTCCGAGCAGGGCGGCCCGGCAGGCCATGCCCGCTCCTTGCGAAAAGCCGTGCAGCACCAGGCGGCCACCGGACGGCACCTCCGCCGTCACGCGCCCGATGACCGCATCGACGTAGCGGACGTTTTCGGCGATGCGCCGTTCGCGGTCGCGGCGGGTCATCCAGCTCGCGCCGGGCTGACCTTTGGCGTTGATGAAGGGGTGCAGCGCTTCGATGGAGAGGCGAACCCACCGCTCGGAGCCGGGAATCTGCCGGAGCATCGCAAGCTCGTCTTCGGCACTCTGGCCGTAGCCGTGGAATCCGGCGAGCAGCGGAAACGGCCCGCCGCCATCCGGCAATTCGACGAGAGAGCGTCCGCTGACCGTTGTGTCGATATGGTATTCGTTCATGGAATCACGGGGTAAAAAAAGCCGGTCTCGCGTTTGCGAGCGCGAGACCGGCGACGGCGTGCGGGTTCGTCAGTTTCTGATGAGGCGGAGAATGCCGTTCATCGGAATCGGCAGCCACTCGGGTCGGTTGTTCAGCTCGTAGATCAGCTCGTAGATCGCCTTGTTCATCAGGTAGCTGCGCAACAGCAGTTCGCGCTGGCGGGCCTCTCCGGGAATCAGCTCTGCGCCTTCGGTGTTTTGCGTGTAAACTTCGATGAAGTGCTGACCCACATGGTAGCTCCAGAGTTCAGCCCACGGTTCGAGCGCCTTGCGGTCTTCGGGCCGGATGCACTGGTTCTGTATCAGCACGTTGAATGCCGCGTAGTCGAACGAGCGCAGCATTCCGGCAAGGTCGCGATAGACCGAGCGCTTGATTTTGCGCTCCGAGAGCGAACGGGCCGGTTCCCCCTCGAAATCGAGGATCACGAAGTCGTTGCCGGTGTAGAGCACCTGGCCGAGGTGGTAGTCGCCGTGAATCCTGATTTTGACCGTGTCGATCTTCTCCTTGCGGATGGGGTCGAACTGCCGGAGAATCTCCCGCTCCATGCCGAGTAGTTCATGGGCGAGCGGGCGGGACTCCTTCGGCACGGACTTCATGGATTCGCGCAAAAAGATCATGCTGCGCTTGACCTGGTCGGTCATCGCCTGGTAGATGGAGCGCTGGTAGAGCGTGGTGAAGGGTTCGGGCGAGAATGCCGGATCGGTATCGACCGAAGCGAGGGCGCTGTGCATTTCCGCCGTGCGCTCGGCGAGTTTGCCGACCATGTGGAGGTAAAATTCGCTGACCAGCTCGTGCATGATTTCCGGCATCTGGCCGGTCATCTCCGAGCGTGGCGGCAGCGCGGGCGGCAGGTGCCCCTGCGCCCGGTGCGAGAGCACCTCCTCGAAGTAGCGTTGTACGTGGTCGAGGCTCAGTTGCCAGCCGTCGGACTCGTTCGGCACGAAATTCTGCAAGATGCCGAGCGAGTAGCGATCACGGTAACTCTTTGCGTAATCGAACGATCCGAGATAGAGCGGCGTGTTCCGGAAGTGCGTCTGATCGGTCAACATGCGGGAAATCTCGACCTCCGGGGCCATGCCGGTGTCGATCTTCCGGTAGAGCTTCAGGCAGAGCTCTTCGCCGTAGCGGATGGAGGTGTTGCTCTGCTCCAGCCCCATCAGGTGCGAAGCGGGCGGCTCCTCTCCGGCATGATTCCGGTAACAGGCGTCGAGCATCTTGCCCGCCTCGGCGGCGATCTTTCCGGCAGCGCCCGGCCAGCTCTCTTTGCGCAGGATCAGCTCAAGCAGCCTCGAACGGAACGCGGCATCGAGCGATGCGTCGATCAGGAAGCCCTCCGCGCCATCGAGTTCGATGCGCGCGATGGCGTGCCGACGGAACGTGTCGTCGGCAAGGTCGCCCTGCTGGAGCGGCGTGAAGGTCAGGGGAAGCTGGTAGCGGTCGTTCTCGCCGCTTGGGTAGTGCACTTCGGTGATGGCGAACGCGGCGTTCTCCATTCCGGAAACCGGCACGGTGTCGAGCACCCTGATACGGATGATGTTCCGGGCTTTGCCGCCGAACCAGCGGATGCTCTTGTAATAAGGCGGCAGAATGGCGGTTTCGAGCCGGTCGAGATTGCGGCCCGCGAACAGCTCCTGCCAGCTTCCGGCGCGCAAGGCGACCTGTTCGACCAGGGCGCACCGGCCTGCCGGAGCCTCCTCCTGGATCAACCGCAGCCAGAAATAGCCGTATGGGCCGAGCGCGACCATGTAGGGCGCGTGGTGCACCCTCGGGAAGCGGTTCATGCTGAACACCTCTTCGGGTACGCACCCTTCGTAAGCGGAAAGATCGACGCTGACCGCCTGCGCATTGCGCGAGAGGTTGATGACCGTGAGAATGGTCTCCTCCTCGTATGAGCGGATGAACATCAGCACCTTGGGGTTGCTGGCGTTGAGAAACTCGATCGTGCCGCGGCTGAAGGCCTTGAAGCGGCGGGCGGTGGCGATGGTGTGGCGCATCCACCAGAGCAGCGAGTTGGAGTTCGACTCCTGCACCTCGACGTTGACCGCTTCGTAGTGGTACTCCGGATCGATAATCACCGGAAGCAGCAGGCGCTGCGGGTTGGCGCGTGAAAAACCGGCGTTACGGTCGGCGTTCCACTGCATCGGCGTGCGTACGCCGTCGCGGTCGCCGAGGTAGTAGTTGTCGCCCATGCCGATCTCGTCGCCGTAGTAGAGCACCGGCGTACCGGGCAGGGAGAGCAGCATGATGTTCATCAACTCGATGCGGCGGCGGTCGTTGGACATCAAGGGCGCGAGGCGGCGGCGGATGCCGAGGTTGATGCGCGCCCGCTGGTCGTGCGCATAGATGCGGCGCATGTAGTCGCGCTCCTCGTCGGTCACCATTTCAAGGGTCAGTTCGTCGTGGTTGCGCAGGAACGAGGCCCACTGGCAGGCGTCGGGAATTTCCGGCGTCTGGTCGAGAATGTCGATGATCGGGAACCGGTCTTCGGTGGCCACGGCCATGTACATGCGCGGCATGAGCGGAAAGTGGAAGTTCATGTGGCACATGTCCCCCTTGCCGAGATAGGCCGCCGAATCCTCCGGCCACTGGTTGGCTTCGGCCAGGAGCATCCGGTTGGGGTAGTGCTCGTCAACGTAGGTCCGCAGCTTCCTCAGGAAGTCGAAGGTTTGCGGCAGGTTTTCGCAGTTGGTGCCCTCCGCCTCATAGAGGTAAGGCACGGCGTCGAGTCGCAGGCCATCCACGCCCATGCCGAGCCAGAAGTCGAGCACGTCGAACAGCGCCTGGTGCACGGCGGGGTTCTCGAAGTTCAGGTCGGGCTGGTGATGGAAAAAGCGGTGCCAGTAGTACTGCCCGGCCACCTCATCCCAGGTCCAGTTCGAGGTCTCGAAATCCTGGAAGATGATGCGAGTCTCGCCATATTTTTCATCGTCGTCGTTCCAGACGTAAAAGTCGCGTTCGGGCGAACCCTTCGGGGCTTTTCTCGCCTTTTTGAACCACTCGTGCTGGTCGGAGGTGTGGTTGACCACCAGCTCGGTGATTACCTGGATGCCCCTCTGGTGCGCCTCTTCGAGGAAGTCGCGAAAATCGTCGAGCGTGCCGTAGTCCGGATTGACCGACGTGTAATCGGCAATATCGTAGCCGTCATCGCGTAGCGGCGAAGGATAAAACGGCAGAATCCAGATGGCCGTTACTCCGAGGCTTTCGAGGTAGCCGAGACGGCTTTTCAGCCCCCGGAAATCGCCGATTCCGTCGTTGTTGCTGTCGCAGAAAGTCTTGACATGCAGTTCGTAGATGATGGCGTCCTTGTACCAGAGCGGCTCTGGCTGATAGCTTTTTACAGCTTTACGTGTTGGCATTGGTGGTGAAAAAGGTGCGTTAGGTTATTTCAGAAAGGCAAGGTCCAAGTGTGGTCTAAATAAGTGATGAAAACTCCGACAAGACGGGAAATGCGGATGACTCGAAGACACCGGCTTTCCCATATTCAGGAGGGGTTTAGCCCGACGGACATTCATCCCTCTTATAATTCATGTTGCCCCGGCTTTCAAGCCGGGGAGAACGAGGTAACAAAAAATAAATCAAGGCATTAGCCCAATTTCTTTTTCTCGCCGAGGGCAAGCGCGGGGGCTTGCCCCTACGCAAGGCATCGACATCGATCCCGATTTCGATCTGGACTCCCCGACGTTCATGATGGCAGATTGAGCCTGAAAATGTGCGCCGGCATCTGGTGCGGATTCAGCTCGATGTAGTTCCACTCGCCGTTCCACTCGTAGGTGCGCCCCGACAGCAGGTCTTCGACCGTGAAGCGCTCGGTGTGCGGCAGCCCGAACTTTTCGAGCGGGAAGCGCAGCCAGCCGCCGCGCGTGTTCCGGTCGTCGAGCGTCACCACCGTGAGGATGACGTTCGAGCCGTCGGGCGAGCACTTGACGTAACCCATGAGCTGCTCCTGCTCCTGGCCCTGCGAAACGTCGATCGTCACGAAGGTGATGTCGCTGGTCTGCTGGAGCGCCGGATTCTCCTTCCGGATGCGGTTGACCGTGGTGATTTCGGCGCGAATGTTGCCGGGGCGGTCGAGATCCCACTGCCTGATTTCGTACTTCTCCGAATCGATGTACTCCTCCTTGCCGGGAAATGGCGTATTTTCGCACAGCTCGTAGGCCGGGCCGTACATGCCGTAGTTCGACGAGAGCGTGGCGGCCAGCACCATGCGGATGATGAAGCGCGGTCGGCTGCCGCCCTGCAACTCCTCGTGCAGAATATCGGGCGTGTTGGGCCAGAAGTTCGGGCGCATGTACTCCCGCAGCTCGGTCTGGGTCAGCTCGGTCAGGTACTCCTGAAGCTCGCGCTTCGTATTACGCCAGGTGAAGTAGGTATAAGAATGGGTGTAGCCCCCCTTGGCCAGCCGCGCCATCAGCTTGGGGCGGGTGAACGCCTCGGCCAGGAACATTGTGTCGGGATGTTTTTCACGGATCGAGCCGAGCACCCACTCCCAAAAGGCGAAGCCCTTGGTGTGCGGATTATCGACTCGAAAAATCTTCACGCCTTTATCGATCCAGAAGAAAAACACGTCGCGGAGCGCGATCCAGAGATTCTGCCAGTCCGCCGACTCGAAGTCGATGGGCAGAATGTCCTCGTAGCGCTTGGGCGGATTCTCGGCGAACTGCACCGTGCCGTCCGGACGCCAGCGGAACCACTGCGGATGCTCCCGAACCCACGGATGGTCGGGCGAGCACTGGAAGGCGATGTCGAGCGCTACCGAAATGCCCTGCGCATCGGCCTCCCGCACGAACGCCTCGAACTCCTCCATCGTGCCGAGTTCGGGATGCACCGAAGTGTGACCACCGTCAGCGCTGCCAATCGCCCAGCAGCTTCCCGGATCATCCGGCCCGGCCACCAGAGCGTTGTTTTTGCCCTTGCGCTTGGTGATGCCAATGGGGTGGATCGGCGGCAGGTAGAGCACGTCGAAGCCCATCAGAGCGATGCGCGGCAGAAGCTTCATGCAGTCGCGAAAGGTGCCGTGCTTGCCCGGCTCCTCCGACCACGAGCGGGGAAAGAGTTCGTACCAAGTGCTGAACCCGGCCTTTTTCTGGTCGATCTGGAGCAGCAGGATTTTGTCGTACAGCGTCGCCATCGCTTTTTCGGGGGCGCGCCGCATGGCTGCCGCAAGCCCTTCGCCGAGCGCTGCTTCGAGAGCCGCCTCGCTCGCGCCGACCGTGAGCAGGCCGACGTAGTGATGCAGCGTCCCGGCATCCTCGTCCGCCGCGCGAGCCGCGCCAAGCTCGACGAGCGTCGCGCCGATGCGCAGGTCGAGCGACACATCCTGGCCCGCGTCGAGCTTTTTGCGCAACCCCTTGCGCCAGGTCTCGAAATGATCGATCCACGCCCGGACGGTATATTCATACACTCCCGGCGCGCCGACCTCGAACGCCGCCGACCAGCGGTCGTTGCCGAGGTGCGTCATCGGCGAGGCGCTCCACTCCGCGTCGCCCTTCCTGCGCCAGAGCAGTTCGGCAACGATGGTATCGGCGCCATCGGTGAAAATATCGGCCTCGACCGTCATCCGGTCGCCCTCGGCTCTCTTGACGGGAAAGCGGCCACCGTCGATTTCAGGAAAAACCCGGTCGATCACGACGCGCCGACGGCCATCGAAGGGGCGATCTGGACGAATCGGGGCTGGCAGGACAAACTCTGACTTCATAAGCTGTAGTGATGAGAACTTCAGAGTGCGCCGTAATTCGGGACGCGCTCTTCATTAGCAGAACTGGAACGGCAAGGCTTCACGCAAAAAGCGGAAAAGCCGGTCGCATGAACCTGCAAAATATGAAATGTCGAATTCTTTCCACCGCCGCGATGGAGCTTAATTTGCCTCAACGTAAACTTCGGAACCCGCTCGGTTTGTTTTGATTGAAAAAAATGATTCTATTGAGCATCGTTTTACCATAAAAATTTACCCATACTGATATGTTTGACGCCGAAAAAGATCGCCTGCACCAGATCGAGCACCGCCTGAACCAGTTACGGGGGTATCTTTAACATTGATGAACGAAAGGAAAAAATAAGCGACCTGGAGAAGATTTCGGCGGCGCCCGACTTCTGGAACGACCAGAAAACGGCCAACGCCCTGATTCAGGAGCTGAAAGAGCACAAGTCGTGGATCGATGAGTTCGACGAGTTCAGCGCCGTCGCCCGCAATGCGAAGGAGGAGATCGAGATCGCTATCGAACTTGGCGACGAATCGCTCGTTTCCGACCTCGACGCCACGCTTGACCGCATCGAGGAGGAGCTTGGCAAGATGGAGTTTCGCAAAATGCTCTCCGGCAAGGACGACGCAGGCAACGCCATGATTATCATCCACGCGGGCGCGGGCGGCACCGAGGCGCAGGACTGGGCCGAGATGCTCTACCGCATGTACATGCGGTGGGCCGAACGCAAGGGGTTCAAGGTCTTTACCGACGACTACCAGGAGGGCGAAGGCGCGGGCATCAAAACCGCAACGCTCGAAATTATCGGCCCTTACGCTTACGGCTACCTCAAGGCCGAAAACGGCGTTCACCGGCTCGTCAGGGTCTCGCCCTACGACTCGAACGCCCGCCGCCACACCTCCTTTGCCAGCGTCTTCACCTATCCTGAAGCGCCGCCGGATGTCGAGATCGAAGTGCGCAAGGAGGACCTCGAACTCTCCACCTTCCGCAGCGGCGGCAAGGGCGGGCAGAACGTCAACAAGGTCGAAACCGCCGTGCGCATCAAGCACATCCCGTCGGGCATCGTGGTTGGCTGCCAGGAGGAGCGCTCGCAGTTCCAGAACCGGGAACGCGCCATGAAGATGCTCATGGCCCAGCTCTACCAGCGCAAGCGCGAAGAGGAGGAGGCGCAGAAGCGCGAGATCGAGGGCAAGAAGAAGAAGATCGAATGGGGAAGCCAGATTCGCAGTTACGTGCTCGACGACCGGCGCATCAAGGATCACCGCACCAACTACGAACGCTTTGACGTAGAAAACGTGCTCGACGGCGACCTCGACGAATACATCAAACGCTACCTCTCCGAATTCGGCGACTGATCGGAAAGAGCATGAGCGAGACCACGCACAAAACGCTCCGCTTCGGCATCGTCACCGACATTCACTACAACCCCGAAAGCGAGACCGGCAACGAGACGCAAGCCGGTCTCGAACGGTGCATCGAGAAGTGGACACGCGAGGGTGCGGAGTTCGTCATCCAGCTCGGCGACCTCATCAGCCGCGAAGGCCCCGAAGCCGAGGCCGACCTCATCGCCGTACGCGACATGCTCGCCCGCTTCGGCGGCAAGGTCTATCACGTCGCAGGCAACCACTGCCTCGCTGTGCCGCCGGAGCGATACAAAGCAATCATGGGCCTCGACAGCCTCTACTACACCTTCGCCCAGCGCGGCACTCGCTTCATCGTGCTCGACGGCATGGACGTTTCAGCCATCAACGAACCCCAAAACGAAGCCGACCGCCACCTGCTCGAATACTACCGCGACACCGTCAAAGCCCCCTTCTACTGCGGAGCCATCGGCGCTCACCAACTCGAATGGCTCGTGACGGAACTCGACCTCGCCCTGAAAAACGAAGAACCGGTCATCATCCTCAGCCACCTTCCGTTACTCGAAGAAACCACCGACGAAAAACACGGCTTGCTGTGGAACCACGAAGAGGTCGTCGCGATCTTGTCGCGCTATCCGAATGTACGCGCAGTTTTGAGTGGGCACTATCATTCGGCGACGCAGGCGATGCGGGGTGGGATTGAGTTTGTGGTGCTGGCGGCGTTTGGGGGGGGAGGAAGCGGGAGATGAAAGGTGTTTTGTAGCGGAGTTCTCGGAAAAAAGGCTCATAATCCGATGGCCAGGATACGCCGAGCTATTCGATACTGAATAGCTCGATTCATGATTAATGCACCCAGCCTGAAAATTCTGAACTATATATAGCCCAATCAAATCAGGATTGCGTTGACAGGTTGCACATATTCACGGTGAACGTTTCGGCAGCCTCCAGCTTGACGTCTAACCCTCGCTTTGAATGCTGTTTCACACGCATCAGTATATGGGTCGCAGCGGGTGTAATATTTATTATTATCCTCACCATTGGCAACTAACCAACATGCGGCATGTCCGTTTGGCATATCTCTCTCCTGTTTTATTTTTTTTAATTTTTTCTGAGCGCCTAATCAATGACCTTGATTGGACGCTCAGAAAAAAGAAATCAACTTCCAGGACAAGCAACTTCTTTCACCTTTGCAGATAAGGTTGTCCCGTAGACTTCATAACATTTGACAACAGGTTGATCAAAATTAAATACACCGACCGTTGACCAAGAAGCTATAAAATATTCCTCCTGAATCTTCACGAATATATTTGTAGCATCCGGTGGAATATAAAGCGCTTTTGACAGCCCTGCCGTAATATTCCCAGAATTCACAGTAAGCTCTTTTTCCTGCTGCATATACTGAACAGAAAAATGAGCCACAAACCAACCGGTGTTTTTCACCAATATTGATCCAGCTTTTGCCATCTCAACCTCCTTCTTTTTATTTTGAGCTGAAATTATATTTTATTCCTTCCTGATAAGACAGCCCTTATCTTATCAATACCAACCTCCTTACTTGATATACATTGGCATGAAAGAGTGGATAAGAAAAAACAATTTATCACAAACCTTTCACGCAAGGTCTTTATGCGTATCTGACTTTCAATACCAGATACAGCAGCAAGGATTATCGCAGAAAAAAAACTCACAAAAAATCTTGATTAACAAGATTAGCAACTACCAAATACAACCCCGTTCCACACTGCATTATCGTTAAGATAAATAGTGACCTTGACGCCTGTCGGAATCAGCGCGCCGCATGTCTGAATACATGCTTTTAATCCGGCATCTAAAGGAATAGACATCGGTGCTGTAATACAGGCATCACCATAAATCGGGACTGTAAAACAGATTTTGTTCGTGGCCGAATCATAGCGCGCGCCAACGCACGCTGACAAATTAAGCGCATGCAGTCTTGGCATTTGGGCATGGGCGCTTTGAAGTGTCTTTGGATTTGAGGCTGTGTGTTCAAATCCGCTAACTGAAAAGTTTGGTACTTCAGCCATAATAACCTCCTATGTTTTGTTTTTTTATGATCGCATTATTTACCCGGATGACTGCGATCAATGTCATCCATCCAGCTCCAATACCGAAGTAAAGGTATATCCAGAACCGTTCGCCGTTTTGATCGGTGTATCGAGTGTTGGCGATATCTTCTTGCGAAGCCTGTACACCAGCGACTCCAAAGAGCGATGTCCACATTCGTTCTGCATATAGCCGAGATTTTGCATAAGACACGTTCTTGAAACAATACTTTTCGGCTGGCTGGCAAGACAACTGATAAAGGCATACTCTTTTGCCGTCAAACGTAATGTTTTTCCCGATGGCGTAACCAGAAACCATTCATCAGGAATAAGCTTCCATTTACTTTCTGACAAAACACTAAAATTGTTTCTGCCGTCACAAGTGTTGCTCGCCTCAACTCTTCGCATCAAATTGGAGACAATCGCTCCTAACTCTTGATAATTTAATGGCTTTCCTAAAACATGATCTGCTCCGCAACGGTAACCATCTATTTTGCTTTCAGTCGATAAAGCTTCGCATAAAATAATTATTCTGACTTTCGTGTTGGAATACAAATATCTGACAAGCACGAACCCATTTTGATCGGGCAGACTTGGGTTAATAATTGCAATAGAGAATCTTTTTTGGTCGATATTTTTATAAAAATCTATCGCCGAGCCGGCTATCGTAACACCCCAGCCTTTTAGATTCAAATATTTCGCAATAGAATCTCTGATCGAACAATCATCATCAACAATGATTATTCTCTGCGTTATTTTTTCATAATCATTCATTGCCAGCTCGGATTCAGAAGAAATTATCTTCATGATTAATTTTGAAAAAAATATTTTTATCTCAATGCCATTAATTCTGATATTTTCTTACAAGGCAACATTTACGAGCCGTTCAAAGCAACACCAAGGCACAAATATAAAACATATAATAAATCACCATCATCAAATAAATAATATTTACAATAAACAGATGCGTTTATGTAAAAAGGCGACCCTCTGGTTCGCTAAATGCTTTGTAAATCGAATCTTCTGTGGCGACGAGTAAAAGGATAAATATTTCTGACAAGGCAATTTGCCCTTATTGCAGAGTGACAGAGCAGGACAGCGCGGAACACTGACTACCAATACTTTTCGGAAGCAGGCAAGACAGCAGAATAAATGCCGGAAAGCTGTTACGCGATCTCGGCTGATACAGGGTACTGCTGGTCGGTTCAGGAGTGAGGGAAAAATACGGGGTTTGGCAATGGCGTGGCAGCGGCGATCGGAATGTTACCGGAGTAGATGCGCCTGCGCTTGTAACGCAAACAAGCAGCCCCTAAGCGATACTGCTTAGGGGACAACTTCCAGGCGATACGCTGCCCTACGACTCGATGGCCCAGCCCGCGCCGCTCCTCCCTCACCCTCCCCGTTCGAGCACCTCGGCTATGCGCTTTGCTGCCGCGCCGTCCCAGTTTTCGGGAATCAGGGTTTTTTCCGACTGCTTGCCGGAGAGGATGAGCGAGGCGCGGTTGAGAATTTCCTCTTCGTCGGGGGCAACCAGCACATTAGCGCCGATTTCGACGGTCGAGGGGCGGGCGGTGCTCTTGTGCAGGGTGAGGCAGTTCGGCATCGAATTTCCCGCTGCGCTGTCGCTCAGCTCTCAATTTTACCGGAATGCCCATGCGCGTGGCTTTATTGCCATACAGCGTAGAGCGACGGCAATTGCTCGATTGACGAGGCTGTCGATCTCTACGGCGAGACGGAATCCGATGTGATCGCCATCACCGATCATGTGCTTGACAATGAGAGCATCGAGCGTTACGGAAAGGCGGTTTCTGAGCTTTGCGTCATGGATCGTCAGGATTTTGGCGCGTACCAGGAGGGGGCTTGCGGTGGGGAAAGGCAGATTATGCGGTATTGAACAGCATTGATGCGCTTGATTGCCGTCCGGAAGCTGCGTGAAGAACGATGGCGCGAGGAGATCAAAGAGCACTCATTCCATCGTCCTCCGAGCCTGGATTACTGACGCTTTATTGAATCCGTGCCTCATAATTGACGCAGAGCATAACAACCGCGTTCCGCATCGATCATCGCCATGCCTTTTGGCGCATGGCGAATCGTTACCTCGCGAAGGCTTGCAGAGTGCGGCGGCGTCAAGCCGGGCGGAACAAACTCCATGCCAGCGCGGCAATCACAATCGAGGGGCCGAATGGCCATTCGGCTTGCGGACGGAATCCTTTGAAGTGCCGCCACGCCAGATTCCAGATCACGGTAATCAGACTTGCCCAAAACACGATGTAGAGTACGCCGTCAACGCCAAACCAGGCGGCCAGCGCAACGAGGAGTTTGATGTCGCCGCCGCCGATGCCGCTCACGCCCCTGATGCGCCGGAACACCCAGGCAAGCCCGCCCAGCAGACCCAGCACCACGGCGGCGGATAACGCGCTGACCAAGAGGCTTTGCCCGGTAAGCCCGGCATGGCTGCCGAAAAGACCTGCCAGCGCCAGTGGCAGAACGATCATATCCGGAAGGAGCGTACTGTCCCAGTCCATGAGGGCGAGCAGCACCAGCGTACTGGCCAGAAAGGCCCAGAGCAGCGAACCCCAGCGTGTCGGCTGGCTCGCGGCGCTTGCCGCGCAGGCCCACAACACGGCGTTGAGCGTCGGCACCCAGAGTTGCCGGGAGAGCGGAGCGGGCTGTCCGAGTCCGCCGCCGGGTCCCTGCCATTCATGCAGAGGTGCCTGGGCGCGCTGTAACACCCTGCGCGCAATGATGCGGCCGAGAGGCGCCAGCCACAAGCCAACAAGCGCGCCGGACAGCCACCATGGGCAGCGTGTCCACAGGGCGCTCGACAGGGTGTCAATGCTCATGGTTTGGGCTGATTGCTGAAGATTTCAAGCGTCTGAATGATTGCCGGTCCCAGCATCACGAGGAAAAGCGTCGGAAAGATGAACAAAACGAGAGGCAACGCCACTTTGACGGGGATTTTGGCGGCAATCTCTTCGGCTCGCTGGCTGCGGCGAGAGCGCATCATATCTGAATGCACACGCAACGCCTCGGCCAGACTGGAGCCAAATCTGTCTGCCTGTACGAGCACGGAAACGAGATCGTCCATCTCTTCGAGGCGTGAGCGAAGCGCCAGGTTTCGTAAAGCGTCGATGCGGGTGGCTCCGGCGCGCATTTCGAGTGAGGCGAGGTAAAACTCCTGGGCCAATTCGGGGTCGGTTTGGGCCATTTCGCGCGATATGCGGGTAATGGCGGCATCGACGCTCATGCCGGCCTCGGTGCAGACGACAATGAGGTCCATCATGTCAGAGAGGCTGTCGCGCATACGTTCAACACGTTTTTGGGTGATGACGCGCAGCAATAATTCAGGAAGGTAGTAGCCTGCAACCGCCGTGAACAGCACCATGAACATGGCAAGAGTAAAGGAGATGTCCGGGCGGGTGAAATACAGAAATATAGCCAGCAGCCCAGGCAGAACGATCGTGAGCATGGTTTTGACGGCAAAGTAGTAAATCGGCGTTTTTTTGTGGCGAATACCTGCCTGCAAAAATTTCAACTGAACGCCGGAGCTTTGCCACCCCTCTTCCGGGAGTGAAAGCTTGGAGAGAATGTTGATGATGGAGGCTACTCTGGTGGGGGCGGTCGTTTTGGACAAGGGGGAGTCGGCAACGAGCCCGCCCTGCCGAACGACCTGGGTCAGGCGTTTTTTGAAGACGCTATCTATCCCTGCATTGTACAGCGCAAAAACAATCGAGGCGGCAGCAGCTCCCGAGAGCACGATAGTCAAAATTTGCAGGACGGTTTGCATGGTGGGCGCGGGTATGGTTAAACCTTGATTTTGACGAGGCGCTTGAGCACAACGAGGCCGGTGAACAGAAGTACGCAACCGATTACGATGAGGTTTTGGCCTTGTGCCGTGGTCCAGAGTATCGAGATGTAGCCGGGGTTTGCGAACGTGAGGATACCGGTAAGCACAAATGGTAAACTGCCCAGAATCCAGGCTGATGCGCGTCCTTCGGATGAGAGTGTACGAATTTTGCCGCGAAGTTTGATGCGGGCACGCATGGTTTTGGCCAGCCCATCGAGCAGTTCAGTGAGTTTGCCGCCTGTTTCGTGCTGAATCAGGATCGAAACGACAAAGAAATTCAGGTCGCGGCTTTGAATGCCATCGGCAAGTTCGCGAATCGCGTCTTTGAATGAAATACCGAAGCTGATTTTATCGGCGACCGTTTTGAATTCGGTCCCTATGGGATCAGGGAACTCTTTTCCAACCATGCTGATAGCCGAGTTCAGGCTGTGGCTGGCGCGCAGCGCGCGCGAGATGTAGTCGAGCGTTTCCGGCAGTTTGTCTCCAAAGGCTCTGGCGCGCTTGCTGGCCTTTTGGGATAACCACAGAACCGGCAGGTTCGCCAGACCGAAGGCCAGAGCGAAGACGAGCCAGAGATTGATCTGGCGCAGAACCCCATACGCCATAACAACGGTAAACAGAACAAGCATGAGGCCTATCAGGCGTCCGGCAGTAAGTGGGCTGCGGGCGCGTCTGATCAGGTTTTCGAGCGCCACGAAGGTTTTGGAGCGCGATCGCAGCCAGGTTTCGAGTTCGTTTTCAGCTTGCGGGACGCGGGCGCTGCCGATGCTTGGCTGGCTGGCGTGAACGGCGGCGTGAATGGCCTGCAAGCGCTCTTTTTTCGCTTTGCTGCGACGGTCGAAAAAGTTGCTCCACGCCCAATAAAGCAGCGCCGTGATCAGGGCGACGGCCACAAAAACAAAAAATGAGGTCAAAAATGTGGTCATGATAAGCGCGCGTTTTAGTCAATATGGACGGGATCAAAGATTCCGTCGCTCAGGGCAAAACCGTAGGTGCGGATTTTTTCAGCCGCTTTTGGACGGATGCCCGTGGCGGTGAACACTCCTTGCACGGAGTTGTCCGGATTGGTGCCGGTGCGCTTGTAGCGAAATATCTCCTGGGTGGTGATAACGTCGCCCTCCATGCCGCTGATCTCTTGGATGCTCGTGATCTTGCGGCTGCCGTCGTCGAGTCGCGAGATCTGAACGATAAAGTGAATCGACGAGGAAATGAGCTGGTGCAGGGCTTTGCTTGGCAGAACGACGCCCGACATGCCCACCAGATTTTCGAGCCGACCCAGGGCATCGCGCGAGCTGTTGGCGTGAATGGTGGTGAGCGAGCCGTCGTGGCCGGTGTTCATGGCTTGCAGCATTTCGATCACCTCGGAGCTGCGCACCTCGCCCACCACAATACGGTCGGGCCTCATGCGCAGGGCGTTTTTGACCAGCGCGCGCATGGTGATTTCGCCAGTGCCTTCGATGTTTGGCAAGCGCGTTTCGAGCCGGACGACATGTTCCTGCTGAAGCTGCAACTCGGCTGTATCTTCGAGGGTGACGATGCGTTCGCTCGCGGGAATAAAGCCTGAAAGAATGTTGAGCAGGGTGGTTTTTCCCGAACCGGTACCGCCGGAGATGATGATGTTGCATTTGACCTTGACCAGAGCCGACAACAGTTCAGCCATGGGAGGAGTGAGCGTGTTTTTTTGAACGAGGTCTCGCATCTGCAGCGGCACCACGGCAAAGCGCCGGATGGTAAGCACCGGTCCGTCGAGGGCCAGTGGCGGAATGATGGCGTTGACGCGCGACCCGTCGGGCAGGCGGGCATCGACCATCGGGCTGCACTCGTCGATGCGCCGCCCGACGCGCGAGACGATCTTGTCGATGATTTTCATAAGGTGCGCGTCGTCGTTGAAACGGATGTCGGTGGGGTGAATGCATCCATTTTTTTCGACATAGATGCTTTGGTGCCCGTTGACCATGATTTCAGAAATGGCGGGGTCGGCTATCAGGGGTTCCAACGGGCCCAGACCCATGATTTCGTTTTTGAGATCGGCCACCAGCCGGTTGCGCTCCAGAACATTGAGAGGAAGAGCCTCCTCTTCGATAAGCGCCACAAGCAGCACTCCAAGCTCGTTGCGCAGCCGGTCGGGGGTCAGGCTCTCGATGGCGTTGAGATCGATGCGGGTGAGCAGCTTCTGGTGAAGGTGCATTTTGGTCGCGAAATAGTTTACGCCGATGGCTGCTTTGAGTTTTATCGACGGCAGCGGCGACGGCGCAGGCGCAGGCGAAACCGGAGCCTGACCGATCTGAGTGGGCGCAGGGGTCTCAGGAGTTTCGGGCGCTGGCGACGGTGCAGGCGCAGCAGGCGCAGCAGGCTGAGTCGCCGCCCGTTTGGTGGAGAGGTTCCACCGGGCTATTTGATCTTTAAGCGTTGCCATAGCGATGTTTTGGGCTGACTCGCGCCGGTCAGGAGCTCGGACCAGTTGACGATGGTTTGGGATAGTTTGGATTTTGGGGCTGCCAGCAAGACGGACTTACCCAGCAAGAGGGCATCCTGCACGGCTTTGGCATCGGCGGGAAAGCTTTTGCTGATCGGCTTGCCGATGACCTTTTCTATTTCGGCGCTGGAGATGGCGCTATTCGCGTCGGCGCGATTGAGAAGGAGTTCAACGTTCGAAACGGGTTTTTCCAGCTCTCTCCAGAGGTTGAGCAGTTGACCTGCCCGGCGCATCGATGGAAGTGACGGCGTGGCCACGAGGCAGAGTTCCTCGAGGCGATCGAGAACCCAGAGGCCGACCTGATCGAAAGCGTCGCCCAAATCGATCAGAATGTAGTCGTAAAAGTTTATGGCAATGCGAATGAGTTCGTTTACGCGCTCGGGTTCGATATGAACGATTTTTTCAAATGTAGTGGGCGATGGAATCAGGTCGAGCGTAGGGCTGAGGTGCTGCACCATGCTGTCGAGCAACGGCTGGTCGAGCCGGTCAGACTGACCGGAGATGTCGGCCATATCCTGGGGATGCTGACGGCCGGTGAGGTACAGGTCGAGGTCGCCAAAAGGTATAGAGAGATCGATCGCCAGTACGCGATTTCCGGACTGGGAGATCGCGTATGCCAGGTTGGCGGCTATGCAGGAGCAGCCATCCCCCCCTTTGGCGGCGATAAATCCCAAAACGCGCCCCCGGTTAACGCTTACGCCCTTGACGCGAAGCTGGGCGCGTTCGATAACGTACTGCAAGGTTTGAGCAGCGCTGTCGGCAATGACTTCACGTACTCCGGCGCGCATGAGCGATAAGAGCAGTTCAGGCGGTATGCCGGGGTGCAGGGCGACGATGGTGGCGCTGGGTAGCGCCAGGCAGAGCCTCTCAACTTCATGGATATACTGGGGATTGCCGGGTTCAAAGCCCATGAGAAAGACGAGGTCGTATTTCTGGGTCGTAAGCTGGCGCACCATGTCCTTGAGTTCGCCAACTCGCTGGACGAACTGGTACTGACCAAGTTCAAGCTGCGTGTCCAGAACATCCCAGGGATGGGGAGAGTAAGTAACAATGTTCATAGGTGTTTATTGTACCAGTATGGAAGTAGTCGCTGTAGCGGGAGCAACAGGAAGTTTCGCCGCGGCAGTGGCGGTAGCCTGAATGTCTTTGCTGGCAATTCCCAGAAACGGGGCGAAGAAAAAATTCAGAGGCCCGCCGTTTTTGGTGGCGGAAACCTCAATCGTGACTTTGACGGCGGGCAAATCTCCCGCAGTGTACGAGGAATGCAGGCCTGCGGCAGGATTTGAGGCGTCCCAGTAGCCATTGTCAATGGTGACATGCTGAATCAGTACGCCATTCGCATAGTTACTTTGCGCCATTTTTTGCGCTTCGGGTACAACATTAGACCAGCTGAATGTTCCCGGAGAAGGGCTGGAAACGGCAAGCGCTCCGGCCAGGGCTGCGGCGTCGGCGGCATTTTGCAGTTCGACCTTGGTCTGGTAAAGACGGGCCAGGTCAATCGCCAAAGCCATAAAGCCAAACAAAACCGGCAGAAGCAGGGCGAACCAGATGACGACAATGCCGCGCTGGCCTTGCAGTCGCTTGTTGATGGCGCGTGACTGTGTCATGGCTATTCGACCTTCATGCTGGTTTGAGCTGAAATCAGAAGGCTCGTAGGCACCCCCAGGAAAGGAAGTCCTGTGTAATTGAAGCTGGCATTGACCGTGATGACGCCGCTGCTAATGCTCGCATTAATGGTAGGTGTGGTAGTTCCCGATGCAAAAGAGATGAGATGATTGTTGCTGGCCGACGTAGCTGCGGTCTCAGCAATACCGGCGCTGGAACTAATAGCACCGGCGCGAGCGCCCTCACGGGTTGCCATGGTAAGCACGGTTTTGTTGTACAGGGCCAGGGAAAAAGTAACCATCCCGAAAACAAGAGTCAGAAACACAGGCAGAACGAGCGCGAACTCGACCAGAGCATTGCCCTTTTGGGATCGAGCGAGCATTTTTGCCGGAGACTTGATGGCCCTGTTCTTGCGCATGGTGATCATTTTTTTTGTGAGCCATGGAGCTTGCCGTTGAAAAAAAGCTCTTCTGAAGTAGGTGCGACAAATTTGTCTGTCGGAAGCTCCGGCATGGTGGTGCTGGCTTTGACCAGGGTGGGGCGAACAATGACCATGAGTTCGGTCTTCTGGCCATTTTTCTGGGTATCGCGAAAGAGTGCTCCAATAATGGGAATTTCACCCAGTAAGGGCACTTCATCGATCACATTGGTGAAATTGTCGAGCATAAGTCCGCCAATAACAAGGTTTTCACCTTCGTTCATCTGGACAGAGGTGGACACGGTGCTGACTTTAAACGAGGGCATATTGGTGGCGCCCGGAATGAGCGGTTCTTTGTCAGGCTCGGAAAACTCTGGAACAACCTTGAGCGAAATGCGTCCGGCATCCAGCACAACCGGCGTAAAGCGTAACCCTACGCCATAGGTACGTTCGATATATTCGATGCGTCCCAGTGAGGAAGTACTTGGCAGATAAACCTTGCCTCCAACCAGGAAATACCCCTCTTTACCACTCATGGTGACAATGGTGGGCTCGGCCAGAACCTTGAACAGAGAGGGTTTGCGATCCGCGACAACTTTGATTCCGTTGGCCACGCCCAACCGGCCAAACAAGACGTTATTCAGCGTAGCGTTGCTGACGAACCCTGTCAAAAGGCTTCCTCCCTGTAAATCGCTCGAGGCCTTCCGGAAGCTTACGCCCAGAGATTCGAGAAAAGTCCTCGATACCTGGGCAATGCAGACTTCGAGTCGGACTTGCTGTGGATCGCGAATCTTGAGAAGGTTGACCATCCCTCGGGCACTGTCAGCTCCTGCAGAGGCGCTATTGGCCCCGCCAGACGAGCTGCTCATGCTCGTATTCACGCTTAAAATAGGGGTAGAGATGTTATTGTTCTCACCCAGGATGCCTTTCAATGCCGCAGGATCACTGCCAATAAGAGCGGATTCAGGATTGTCGCCCGGAACCGATCCACCCAGATACGCTGTCACCAGACGGGTGACGCTGTCTGCAACCAGAGCGTCAGACACAGAGCCGGACAACACCAGCGCCTGGCCCCAGGAAAATATCTGAATGTCGTTCTCTTTCGGGAAAAGAACTTTCAGAAAGGCTTGCAGGGCGGTGGTGCCGCGGCTGACCTGTATTGGCGTGGAGGTTACGTTGCCATTTTGGCCCCATACAACAAGGTTGGTCGATCCCAGTTTTTTGCCCAGCAGATAGATTTCGGAGCGGTTCATCATAATATAGTCGGCCACCTTGGGGTCGCCTACGGCAACGCGCCGGATGGGTTGCCTGAACCGGTAAACTCTCGATTCGCCCAGAGGTACACGATAAATCGATGGCGCGTCCATTGCCGCCGTGCCTGTCGCGGGCGAAACCCATCTCCTCGCTGGCGCGGGTAACTCTTTTTTCGCAAAGGGCTTAGATGCGCTCTTTTTGGCGACTGGTTCAGGCAGGCTCTTTTTGGCAACGGGCGCGGGTGAGACCCATCTCTTTGCGGATACGGGTTTGTCCTGTTTGACAACGGGTTCAGGAGCGGCCACCGAGGCCGCGGGTAAAACACCGGCAAGCAGCGCTACAAGAGCACTCATCCTGCGGGCAGAACGCTTTAGGCATGTCAAATTCATGTGCATTTTGGATAGTGCCCTGTTTGGTTAATCCGTTGTATCGAAAAGGACATCTTTTGCGCGCTGCATTGAATCAGGAATGGCGGATACTTCTTGATTCAATTTGAATCAATGAGCCAGACAAGCAGTTATTCGGCGGAAACTGGTCCCCGGCTGATGCCCCGGATTTCATCGAGTCCGCTTTTATTGTGGGTAACAGCTCTTGTTTGCACATTAGTCGAAGGGGTGGTTGCGCGAGTGGTCTGTTGATAAACAATATCTGACAGGCGCGCCCCCGGAGAGTCTATTTCGGCGGTGTCGAATTCGTTACGCAGGTCGAGCGAAAGCTTCCCGATGCTGCGAGCCAAGTCGAGCTTTTCGGCTTCAGACGGCGTAAGCTCAAGGGTGACGGCATTAACCACTTTCGGCTTCTCCTGTTCGGCAGTGGTCTCCTGCGCCACAGCCAGCACCTTGACGCGCGAAAGCACGGTTCTCGAAAACGGTTCATCGTCGGCGTCTTTGCCGCTCACCAGAACATCCACATAGCTGCCCGGCAAGGCAAATCCGGCAACCGCGATAACCTCGTCCACTTTAACAGTGATGGCTCGCTTGCCTTCCGGGATGATTGAGGATAAGCCTCCAGCAGAGTTTTTCGGGGCCAGTTTGCCAGGTAACACAGGCTCGCCGGGAATCATGGATACGCGAGCAATCCGACCAGCTACGTCGGTGGTTCGACCGAAAGCATTGAGCGGAACGACAGTGCCTGACCACTCAATGGCCTTGATCTGATTAGCCGTAATGGCTTTGCCTGCTTCGACAGGCTGCTCGACGATAACGACCCTGTTCCCCGAAGCTTGATCTTCAGTTTTGGTGGTGCCTACCCAGCGGGCAGCCATAAAAGCCGCCACCGCACCCAAGGTGAGCGCGATGGCGGCGAGTACTGGTAGTTTCACTGCTTAGACAGTTGAAAAGTTTTTACCCATAAAGTTATTACAGATTATTGCCGATGTTGGTAAACAAACCAGCTATATTGCCCTTCAAAACAGTAAGAGATGAAACCAATGCTGCTGCAATCAAGGCGCCAACCAGGGCATACTCGATCATGGTGACACCTTTTTGTGATTCGATGCCGAAGCGCTCACTCAGTTTGGCTGACATAGCGGCAGCGAGCAGTTTAATTGCGACAAACATGTTTGACATGGCTTTTTCCTCCCAATGAAAAATTAATAAATGATTATCCGGAATTTGAGATATCCGCCTATGGGGAGCGCTCTTACGTATTATCTACTTTCTTGCATAAGGTCCCTCATAAGGCGGGTTGTACTACGGGTGTATTTTAGGTTAAAAAAATGTAAAATACAATAGTTATGTTTTGTGTGATATCATAAAAAAGCTCGCAGAGCTACCCCTGCTTGAGCGATTTATAATAAAGAAAAGAACTTAACCTGTGAATCTGTGATTCATTTTCAACAGATTGCTTTCGGTTGTTTGATAAATAACTTTTTGTTTAGATTAACTTATAAAAACAAAGTAGCGGTATCGTGGGCCTCGACCTTTAATCCTCTGGGAGGCGATGTTTTCTTCAACGTTTATTTTTTTTCCCATCTGCTGTTTTTTTCAGGAAGCCAGCTTTTTGATATGCCGCGCATTATAGAGAATACATATGTCTCGTATCTATGCTTTTGTATAGGGTTCAATAGTCTTATTCGATCCTGCTCGTTAACGGGGGCGTTTCCATTATTGCTCCGGCAACAAAAAATCGCAATCTTCTCTAAAAGAAGAAATTGGGCTAAAGCCCTTATTTATTTTGTCTTATCTATAAACCCCGGACTAAAGTCCAGGGCAATTGTTTAAGAGTTTTAATGACCGAAGTAATAACAGGTAGTTGGCATGAAAAACGGAGGGCCGTAATCTCGACCAGTTTTTTTATTTTTGCGCATCGGATATTGGATAATGATTACTCCGGCAATAATAAATCGCAAAAGTCACCGCAGAAAGAGATTGGGCTAACACATTGTTTTATTATGCTTTATCTATAAAATCCGTTCTGAAGGCTTCCGGGATGGGGCAATCGCGTAAGAATTTTAATGGCTGGAGTAATGACGTGTCGCTCCGAAGCGCCGACGCGACACAAGAGAAGCGGGATTATCGCTATATAAACGGCAAATCTCTTCTTTCTGAACCGAAAATACGAGAATACCGGCGGATGGAAATTATGGCGTATCCGCTTCATCACGCATCGTGCTGGATAATGAGCGGAGTGATTACTCGTAAATTTGCCAAAAATTCAGCTATCCGCACAGGATATTTTGCTTACATTTATTCCCTAAGGGTAAAATACCCCGCTGCTTGCGGCGGGGTTCTTTATTCAGAAAAGTTTGCATCACATCCGTTCAGAAACAAACAGTATTATTTTTTATGAACTGGGATAGATTGTTGGACTTGTTAAGGCTGATTGTGATGCGGCCTCTTATTTAAGGAGCTTTTCTGCGCAAAAAAAACAAATGACCCCAATGTCTATTCAAAAAACAAACGACAATCAGCATACATCCCGCATCAAGGATATTATCATCCGGTCGCTCGCCGGGGTGCTTTTCGCTTTTTCAGCAGGGGCGAGCTTTCGGATCGGCTTTACGCATTTGAAAGGATTCGATCTGACCAATCCAAGTATCGAGGTTTTGGGAAAATCCTTGTCCGTATTTTCCATTGGGCTTTACGGAATGATGGTTGCTATTCTTTATGTGGTGCGGCTGCGCACCAAGTCAAAATCCGCAGGAATAGTGCCATCGATGGCTGCGCTATTGGGTGCGTTTATGCTTTTTGCGCTGCTTTTGATCGGCCCTTGCGAGAATCTGCCATTATGGGCGCGGATATTGTCGAGCGCATTGCTCGCTTCAGGAAATGTTGGCGCGATTGTGGTTTTGTTTTGGCTGGGGCGATCGTTTTCGATTTTGCCCGAAGGCAGAAAGCTTATTACAACCGGACCATACGCCATCGTTCGTCACCCGCTCTATTTGATTGAGGCGGTTGGCACGCTGGGGACAATCATCAATTTCTGGTCGTGGCAAGCCGTGCTGCTTTTCGCTGCGCAAATCGCGATGCAATTTACCCGAATGCATTATGAAGAAAAGGTTTTGACGAAAACTTTTCCCGAATATGCTGACTATGCCGCTCAAACGAGGCGGGTTATTCCGTGGATTTATTAAGCGCAGGCTTGATTTCATCAAAAAGAACAATTTGGCGTTCTGATAATATTGCCGTGAACGCCGATATACTGCCAGATTACCACCCGTTATCCCGGATCAGCTTATAGCTTCTCTTGTTGAAATGATCGACGAATCGGAATTTTTGGAAAGACAGGTATCCTGGGAAATGGAAAGGAAGGCTCTATCGACACCGTTGTTTGAAAAATATTCGTGGCCTTTTTCTTTCGCATCTTTCAGTAACAGCTTCAGTGAGCGCTTCGGCTTGGCGACCAGATAAATCTGATAGGAAAAAAGAGAACGACTCAGACTGATTAGCCACCGGTTTACTGTTGTAAGCCAGCCTGAGAGATAGTTATCACCTAATGCCAGCTTAACAGGCGCAGGAATGCCTTCCATGCGTATGACGTCAAAGCCAGCTTGTTCAAACACTCTTTTGAACGTTTTGAAAGTGAATAAACGAGTATGCGTCAGGTCCAGGATTCCCCTTTTTCCATAATTGAACTGGCCTAATAAAAGCAATGCTCTGATCGGGAAAAAAGCAATATTTCCGGTACTGGCAATGACCCTCGAATCTGGAGAAAAATGACAAGCGGAATAAATTTTATCAAGAAAGCATTCTGGTTGAGCCAGGTGTTCAAGCACATCGTGCATAAGTATAAAATCATAATCACCCGGCATTACAGGGAACGGGTCATAATTAAGATTGCATCGGTAGAATGGAAAGGTGATTTTATTCTCGTCATTCGGCGAGAACTGATCCACTCCGCATACGTGGCAAAAATTATTGCTCAACTCTTTTAAAAGCGCCCCCGATCCGCAGCCGAACTCAAGAACTTTAGCACCAGTAGGAATGCTTTTCAGTGTGCGCCGGGATGGGCTGTCGATGTCCAGTTTAGCCTCGTAATGTTCGCTGCCATTATGTCGCTGAGCAATATCGTACTTGCGATCGTAAAAGAGGCCAAGGCTCTGCATCCTCGCTTTGATTGTCGCAATGGTTACATCTAAAGCATATCTCATCCCATTCACATAGCAGATTTCATCCCCATAATAGGTTGGTATTGGGCGCTCTGCAATACGGAATCCATAAAATAGTAACTGGATTATTATTTCGGTATCAAAATGAAAGTCGGGTGTATTCAAATGAAAAGGGATCTGCTTCAGTGCCTTTACGGAGTACACTCTGTAACCAGAGTGAAATTCGCTGAGAGAGGTTTTCAATATGACATTCTGAATGAATGTCAATATTTTGTTTCCAGCATATTTATAGAGAGGCATGCCGCCTTTTACCGCTCCGAAATGAGTAAGCATTCTTGATCCGAATACTGCGTCGGCTTCACCGTTTAAAACAGGCTTCACCAAATCTTTCAAGCATTCTGGAGCATATTGACCATCGCCGTGCAATAGTGCGACACAATCGAAATTACGCTCAACAGCGAATTGGTATCCGATCTTCTGATTTCCACCATATCCCTGGTTTTCAGGGTTTACAAAAATATGAGTAGTAAATTTAATTTCCTTATCCTTTATTGTTTTTATACAACGTAATACCGTATTGTCCGATGATTGATCGTCTATAATCAACACTTCGATTTCATATTCATCCTGAAGATCAGAAGGGATGCGCATAAGTACGTTTTCAATCGTGCTCTCTGCATTATAGGCTACTATAAATATTAAAATCTTATTTTTTTGACTCATTATATAAAGTTCATTTTAAGAGAAAAATATCGATATTATTCTTTAACCTTAAAAACTTTTATCTTGCCTTCAAGACTTTTTGGTGTCGGATAGGCTTGAAGCCAAGCCGGGATATTTCCTTTCCAAAGTTGATGATGAAATATATTGTCTGATTCTTCAGCATTATTACTAATATCAATAAAATAATCACAAATCCCGCACTCCGGTCGGCCTATTATTATTACCTGTATTCCTCTTTGCTGGACAATCATATGGGCATCATCCTGCTTTTTCGCATTCATGAAGTGATAGGTGTCGAGTATTCCGGAAGTATTTCGGTGTGATGGCGTACCTATCACTTCATGATGGGTTTTGCAAAGCAGTAGCGGTCCAAGGTAGATGCTTGTTAGTATCCGTTTTGGTGTGTTTTTTAATAATTGATCATTGTTGAGATATTGGCATATTTGAGATAAAAATTTTTTGTCATATACTAAATAGCCTTGGTCTTTAGAACTAAAAAGCATGTTTGGCGCCACAAAGGCATAACAGCATATCAAAATAAAACACGTTCTGACAAACCTGTAATATGACCGGCCAGTATTATTCTTGATAAAGATATAAAAATGAGAAATGCCATACGATATGGGGATGAGAGCGCACAGCATAGCATATGCGATCATGCGATACATCAAAGCTGACAGAAAGATATAAGCTATACTTATGAATGTTATAAATAACCAGGCTTGTCTTTTTTTTGTGTGCTTGCGAAAAGCAAGAGAAATGCCGAGAGGCACTGCTGGCAGCGTCATTGCCCAAAAGGCATAAGATAATTTTTGGTGAATATTATTCCCTGAAAACAATCCGGTAAATTCATTCGTTTGATTTAAATAAATTAATTTAATTGCCGGGCTTATGTCGGAAAGTGGATTTTTAAAAAAAAAAGGAAATAAATCAAGCATGAACAAGAAGCAGACTATAGCTCCGGTTGTTGCTATCAAGATACGTCTTTTTTTGTTTTTCAGGAGGTTGCTCCATTTACTTAAAAGAGCGGTAAGAATCCAAAAAGAAGTGATGATCGCGAATAAGAAAATATGAACTATAGAGATTCGATCATATACAATATTTATTAGTTCATCATATCTTGTATCAAAAAAACATTGCCAGTGAAGTTGTTAATAGTAGCGAGAGAGAAAAGACAAGATTTTTGATTTCATGGTTTGTTCCTTCAATAATCCACGCAAGCCCAAAGAACGCACTGGCTATAAGAATAATAGTAATGTTTTCCAGTCCAGACCACAGAGATATCCCGCCTACAATACCACAAAGCGAAAACCATTTCGAGTTCTCATTCATAATTGACTTGAGAATTAAAGCTACAAACAAAGAGAATAGAAAAATTTGAGCCCCATGGTGATCTGGTACTCCCATATCAAAAATGCCAAAAAGATATAATTGAAAAGGAAAGAGAATTCCAAAAATCGAGGCTCGTAAATCCCCGACCAAATCACGCAAGCTCCAGAAAAGAACGAGAAAAGTAAGTATATGTAATAGCGGATTAATAATAATTGACCACCATAAAAGCGCGACGTTAAAATTAACAAAAAATGATCCTATATATGCGCCGACATATAATAGTAGATCAAACGCGGATGTCCAGTGAAGGGTTTCGCCATAGGGGGCATTGCTGCGGTAAAGAGTTGTGTGAAATGTATTTCCATAATTATATAAATCTTTTACTCTTACAAGATGCCAGTATCCGTCAAAATCGCGTAACGTGATCTGTTGCAATATCAAGTCGTGATAGTTAAAGAATATCACCATATGGAATAATAAAATCATCATGACTATGAAAAAAGGATGATACCCTTTATCGTCGTCTGTCTTGTATTTCAAATTTATATCGGTCATTTTTTTAAACTCACTCTAAAGGTTTTAAGCCCGTTATGTTATTTTAACTAACCGCCTGCAATATTTCAAATTATTGCTCGTCGATTAAGCTTTGAAATAACAAGAGCTTCTAATAGCAAGAATGCGTATGACAGTCTCAGCGATAAAGGGGAAGGATAGCACTTTATATAGGTAATGTATTGTATATATAAATAAATTATAGTTATTGTCGATAGGCTTGGCAAGTCAATATGGCAGTGAGGTGATTGATCGAATGGCTGGTCATGGAGAGTTGCTGATAAAAAAATTGCCGATACGGTGGATTTCAGCGGCATCGCCCCTCTGATCGGGAATCAGAAGCGTTTTCAAGCGCTAATTCTCCATCAAAATCGGTTATTGCTCCGGCAACAATAAATCGCAAAGAGATCCCGGAGATGAGGCTGTCGTTCTGAATAAAACGAAGCCTGTCAGGGAAACGCATTGATGGCCGTAGTAAACAGATCGGCGATTACATCCTTCAGGGCTTGAGCAGACCCAACCAGAGCGGCGGCGATCAAGAGGCCGAGCAAGCCGTATTCCATTGTAATGACGCCTTTTTCTGGTCTGAAGTTTGACCACTTGTTAAGGGTAGTTTGTATCGACTCAATGGCCAATTGAATGACGAAAAACATGTTTGACATAGCTTTCCCTCCCCCCCCGTTAAAATTATTGGCTCTTTACTGTTAGGCGTTGACTATCGGAGATGTCTCATGAATTGACCGTGTAACGGGCGATAAATAAATGTCTGTAAGTGTCTATTTTAATATGGCTCATAGCCTTTCCCCATGAGGCTCGCCAACCTGTTTTTGATGCCGATTATGATTATGCGCAAATCAGGATTCAGCAATCAGCGAGATTTATGTTGTTTCCTTATAATGTATAAAAAAAGTAAACCAAAATAGTCAGATCAAGCTCATTTGCATAGAATAACAATTTTTTTCGACTTTTTTTCCTGTTATAAACTTGTTCTGCTTGAGAAGGAGCCGGAGATGGCAGAGGTGGCGGGAGTATTCTCTTGAGGGTATTCCTTAAAGTCAGTAGTGATATAAGATATTGAAATATATAGCCTTAGTCTTGATTTTTCCGAGCGGAATATCTCGCATCTGATTCCCCTCCCGGCTTTATTTGCGTTCATCCTCATCAATGGCAATAGTCGCCGGGTAGCCCGCAGGCGAGGTTGTTTCCTGCGCAGAAAAGAGTTTGCAGAGGGTTCACGCTTCGGGTGCGCATCGTCTCGCTTTACGGCCTTACTTTGGCATGGCTTTGATCTCAATTTTACCGGGATGCTCATGCAATGGCTTTATTGCGATTTTCATATCCACACAACCTGGAGTGACGGCAATTGCTCGATTGACGAGGTTGTCGATCTTTACGGCGAGACGGGATTCGATGTGATCGCCATCACCGATCATGTGCTTGACAGCGGAAGCATCGAGCGTTACGGGAAGCCGGTTTCCGAGCTTTCCGTCATGGATCGTCAGGATTTTGGCGCGTACCAGGAGGCGTTGTGGGGGGCGGCAAGGAGGGCGTGGGAGCGGTATGGAATGCTGCTGATTCCGGGTGTCGAGCTGACCAACAATACGCAGCGCTACCACATCCTCGCCCTCGACATCAAAGAGTACATCGCTCCCGATCTCTCCGTCGAAGAGATCATTGAATCCATCCACCGACAACAGGGCATTTCGGTTGCCTGCCACCCCTATTTCAGGAACCATTCCGGGGAAGACCCGTCGTTCTACCTCTGGGAAAACCATGAACGCCTCGCCTCGCTGTTCGACGCCTGGGAGGTGGCCAACCGTGACGACCTGTTCAATGTGGTCGGTCTGAAAAAGTTCAACTACATCGCCAACTCCGACTTTCACGAACGGCGTCATCTGCTCTCGTGGAAAACGCTCTTGCGGTGCGAAAAGAATGTCGAGTCGGTCAAGGAGGCGATCCGGAAGAACGACCAGGTTTCGCTGTTTTTGTACCGTGGCGGAAAAATCCGGCCATGAGTGGCGTTTTTGCCGGAGAGCCGCCAAAAGCCAATCCCGCGCCATCGAGACAGCGTCGCCTCGCGCGCTCAGCTCGCGCTCGACATGACAAGGTAGATGGTGTAGGCGACATAGCTGCCGACAAGAAAGCCGCCCTCGATCCTGTTGATGCGGCCAGTGCCTGCGCCGCGAAAGCCGTAACCGAAGACGAACAGCGACAGGGTCAGCACAGACATCACCATGATGTCGCGGGAAAAGACCACCGGCGCTATTTCCGCCGGATGGATCGATCCGGCGATTCCGGCAACGGCCAGAGTGTTGAACAGATTGGAACCCAGCACGTTGCCCAAGGCGATGTCGTGCTCGCCCTTGCGGGCGGCTACGACCGAAGAGGCCAGTTCCGGCAGTGAGGTGCCAACCGCCACGATCGTGAGTCCGATAACCAGATTGCTCACGCCAAGCGCCGCCGCTATGCCGACCGCTCCCCAGACAAGCATTTGCGAACTCAGGAGCAGCAGGGCGAGGCCAAGGGCTATCAGGAAAAGAGCTTTTTTCAGCGGCATCCGGTGCTGTTCGAGCTCCTGCTCCATCTCTTCGCCGAAGTCGTCGCTCGATTTACTGATGCCTTCCCGAACCGACCAGCCGGTCAGAAGCGCAAATATGCCGAGCAGCATGATGGCATCCTGCCGGTCAAGCATACCGTCGGAGAACAGAAACGCCGCGATGGCCGTCACGACGCTCAGGATCGGCAACTCCTTGCGAAGGACGCGGGAGTGCACGGCAATCGGGCTGATGAGCGAGGCGATGCCGAGAATGAGCGCGATATTGGTGATATTCGATCCGATCGCGTTGCCCAGCGCAATGTCGGGATTGCCCTGGGAGGAGGAGATGGCTGACACCGACATTTCGGGGGCCGAAGTGCCAAACCCCACGATCACCATGCCGATCAGCAGCGGAGGAATCCTGAAATGGCGGGCCGTCGCGGCTGCGCCGTCAACAAAACGACCGGCGCTCCAGACCAGCAACGCCAGTCCGGCAACCACCGCGAGAGAAAACAACAGCATAGTGAATCAGTTTGACAGGTGAGCGATTGCGGAAGATAATACGCCGCGCGAATCCTTCCGAATCGATCCGGTAGCGGAAACCCGTTCACGAGACTTTAACGGAAAGATTGAGCGGGTTTTGCTATTTTTGTGGTGTTGCAAAAACATCCGGCCGTGACTTGCGGCCTCAAATGCGGAACGATGGTTGTTTTTCTCCGGCGCTTTGTCGCCCTGTACGACTGGTTTGAGCAGCTCTGGGAAGACCGGCGACGGGAGCGCGTTGCAGCCAATCTGCTGCTGCTGGCGTTCCTCTCTTCGCTCATGCTGATCGAGCTTGCCCGGCAGGGGCTGCTTCCGGTGGAAGTCGCTGCCCTGCTGCCGAAAAGCCACTACTACGCCATCAGCACAGCGCTCTCCATGCTGCTCGGCCTCGAAGTGTTCGGGCTGGTCTTCAGTCTCTCCAAATCGGTTTCGGTGTCGGTCGGCAAGCAGTTTGAAATTCTCTCGCTCATTCTGCTTCGCCACTCCTTCAGCGAGCTGGTGCATTTCAGCGAGCCGCTGGGCTGGGCGGAGGCGTCGCAGCCGGTGCTCCTCATGCTTGCCTATGCGGGCGGCGGCCTGTCGATTTTCCTCCTGCTCGGCGTCTATTACAAGCTCCAGCACCATCGCGCCATCACCCGCGACAAGGAGGCCGCGGCGGATTTCATCGCCGTCAAGAAGATCATCTCGCTTTTGCTCCTGCTGATCTTTCTCGTGATCGGCGCTATCGACGGTTTGAAGTATCTGAATGGCAATGCCACGAACGAATTCTTTTCGCTCTTCTTCACGATTCTCATCTTCAGCGACGTGCTGATCGTGCTGATTTCGCTGCGCTACAGTTCGAGCTATCCCGTTGTTTTCCGGAACTCCGGGTTCGCCGTCGCCACCTTGCTCATCCGGCTCGCCCTGACCGCGCCGCCCTACATCAGCGTGCTGCTCGGCATCGGCGCGATTGCGTTCGCCATTGGCATCACCTTCGCCTACAACCGCTTCGATAACGCTGAGATGCAGCGCTCGGCGCATATCTGAGCGCTGCATCTCAGCGTTGTGCTTCATCGGAATTGGGTGGAGCGCCGTCAGCACTCATCTCCAGCACCTCGCAGACCGCCGAGGTGAGCCGGGCCAGCTCTCCGTCGCCGATGATGAATGGAGGCATGAGATAGACCAGTCGCCCGAACGGCCGCACCCAGACGCCGCGCTCGACGAACTCCCGCTGGATTTTCGCCATATCGACCGGGCAGTCGAGTTCCACCACGCCAATCGCGCCAAGCACGCGCACGTCGCGCACGCCGTCGAGCTTCGTGCAGGGGGCGAGTTCCTCGGCGAGCTGCTTCTCGATGCGCCGGACGCTCGATTGCCAGTCGCTGGAGAGCAACAGGCGAAGGCTCGCCACCGCCGCCGCGCAGGCGAGCGGGTTGGCCATGAAGGTGGGGCCGTGCATGAACACGCCGGGGTCGCCCGTCGAGATCGTGTCAGCCACATGGCCGGAGGCGACCGTTGCGGCGAGGCTCATGTAGCCGCCGGTCAGCGCCTTGCCGAGGCAAACGATGTCGGGCGTGACGCCCGCGTACTCCATCGCGAACATCCGGCCCGTTCGCCCGAAGCCGGTGGCGATCTCGTCGAAAATGAGCAGCACCTCGTGCTCATCGCACAGCTCGCGGAGGCGTTGCAGATAAACCAGATTGTAGAAGCGCATCCCGCCCGCCCCCTGCACGATTGGCTCGATGATGACCGCCGCGACGGTGCTGGCGTGAGTTTCGAGCATCTGCTTCATCTCCGACATCGCCTCCTCGCGCCACGGCTCGCGGAAGCCGCACGACGGCGCTTCGGCGAAGAGCTGCTCCGGCACTGCGCCGCTGAAGAGGCTGTGCATTCCCGTGACCGGATCGCAGACCGACATGGCCATGAAGGTGTCGCCGTGGTAGCCGGAACGCACCGTCAGCAAGCGCTTCTTCTCCGGCCTGCCTGCCGCCTGCCAGTATTGCAGCGCCATTTTGATGGCTACCTCGACCGACACCGAGCCGGAGTCGCAGAAGAAAACCCGGTCGAGCGGATCGGGCAACAGGCCGATAAGCAGGCGGCCAAGCTCGATGGCTGGCTGGTGCGTCAGGCCGCCGAACATGACGTGGCTCATGCGACCGAGCTGCTCCGTCACGGCGCGGTTCAGCGCCGGGTGGTTGTAGCCGTGGATCGCCGCCCACCACGAAGACATACCATCGATGAGCTGCCGCCCGTCCTCCAGCTCGATCATCACGCCGCTGGCGCTTTTGACCGGATAGACCGGCAGCGGCTCCTTCATCGAGGTGTAGGGGTGCCAGAGATGCTGGCGGTCGAATTCGAGATCCATGATAACTACTCCGGCAATTAAAACGCTTGATAATTGCCCCGGACTTTAGTCCGGGGTGTATGCATAACACAAAATATATCAGGGCTTTAGCCCAATCTCTTTTTGCGGAGGCATTTGCGATGTATTGTCACCGAAGCACTAATTGTTCTGCGGGTTCAGGATGCGTTGCAGGTCGCCCGCCGTCGCCGCGAGGCCGCGGGCGTCGAGATCGATCACCGGCGCGTCGCCGCAGCCGAGGCGCTTGAGGGCGGCGGCGATCACCGTGCGCGTGTCGGCGGCGATGCGTTCGTCCGCCTCGAAGAACCGGTTGTAGATGATGCCTCGAACCGGAATGCGCCGCGCCGCGCATGCTTCGAGCGAGAGCAGCGTGTGGTTGATGCTGCCGAGGCGGGGCGAAGTGACCAGCACGAGGCCGTAGCCCGCGTCGCGCGCGTAGTCCGCGAAAAGCAGCTCCGGCGTGAGCGGCACGAGCAGCCCGCCAACCCCTTCGAGCAGCACGAGCTCGTAGCGCAACTGTAATTTGAAGGTGCTGCGCCGGATCGCCATGAAGTCGATCTCGCGCCCCTCCAGCGCGGCGGCCAGATGCGGCGAGGCCGGAAAGCGGAAGAGGTACGGGCAGGTCGTGCCGTCCAGATCGACCTCCTGCAACGGGATGCCCATCAGCTCGCGATGCGCGGCAATGTCCTCCGAAACGCCCTCGCAGCCGGTCTGCACGATCTTTTGCGTGATCGTGCGCACTCCCGCCCCGGCGAAGCTCCGGGCGAGCTGGCCGGTGGCGACGGTTTTGCCGATGCCGGTATCGATGCCGGAGATGGCGAGCACTTCTCCTTTCATGACTCTTTCCTCCTGAAACAGCAATAAACGGGATGCCAGGTGAGCGCGACGCCGCTGCCCGTCGGGTAGGCCGTGCGGTAGCGGTGCAGAAAATCGAGATAGCGCGAGCGCGTCCAGGCGCGGCGGGAAACGCCGTTCACGCCGGTTGCGCGGATGTGGCGGAGTACCGCTTCGGGCGTCTCGAACTCCTGCCGGACGATCTCCTCTTCGATGGCGATCACCTCGAATGCCGCTCCGCCAAGTGCGGCGACTTCGCCGATGCTCCGGTAGGGGAGCGCCGCCTCGCCGAGCGCGGCGATTTCGCGCATGTTCTCTGCGCCGAAGGTGCTGAACGCCACGAGGCCGCCCGGCATCATCGACGCCGAGAGCCGCTCGAAAAATCGCGCCGGATCGTGCAGCCACTGCACGGTGGCGTTCGAGACAGCGAGATCGAGATTGGCGGGCAGCGGATCGAGCGGCTCGACGTCGCCGGGCAGGAACTCCAGCCGCCCGATCGTCCGTCCGGCCAGCGCCTGTTCGACGAACACGCGGCTTTCGGCGACGAGATCGTTGGCGAAAAACACGTCCGCCGAGTGGCGCTCGAAGAGCATCGAGGTGAGCATGGCCGAGCCGCAGCCGAACTCGAAGACGCGGCCAAGCGGCGGCGCGGCTCCGGCGCTCTCGATCATCGCAACCAGCCGGGCGGCCATGCGGCGCTGCACCTCGGCGTGACCGGCGTAGGTCGGCAGCGCCCGCCGGAAGCGGCGGCGCACGAGCTGCTTGTCGATCACGCCGCTCATGCCAGCAACTCCCGCCATCCGGCGAGGTGGGTGAAGGGAAAGTGGGGCATCCCGGCAATTTCGACGGCGGGCACTCCCGCCTCGCGCCACGCCCGGCGCTGGTTCTCCGGCGAAAAGATCAGGTCGCGCTCGCCAATCACTGCCTTCGAGAACCTCCACGACGCGGCGCTTTCCGCCGGGCAGCGGGCGACAGCATCGCCAATCGAGCGAAGCTCCGCCTGCTGGTCGTTGGCATCTCGCTCCGAACGGACGGCCTCGGCGATCTCCGGCGGAACGCCGCCCATCATCCGGCGCTCGAAGCGCTTGCGGTTCTCGTCGTTCCAGCTTTCGAGCGTTCCACGGAAAATCTCCGGCGGAATGCCGCGCTCCGCATCGACCGGCGTCGGCGTACCGTTGATCGCCACGGCGTGGCCAACTCGCCCGATCCCGGCGTTCGAGGCCGCCCAGACGCCGAGTGACCAGGCGACAAGATCGACCGAATCCGCGTTGGCCATCGCCTCGCCGAGCCATGCGGGCAGCGAGAGGTCGCGGTAGTCGCAGAGTACGGCGATGTCGCGTCCGTCGCCGCTGGGCCACGCCGAAACGAGCCAGTCGGCCACGCGGCGATCCATGCCCCAGCCGTTGAAAAAGAGCAGCAGATTTTGGTTGCCTCGCCGGACGATCCACTCCGCTTTCACGATGCGCCCCTTTTCATGGTTTCGGCAAGCGCGGCGATGTCTTTGCCGGTGAGGTCGGCGCGGAGCGAAAAACGAAGGCGCGAGCTGTTTTCGGGCACGGTCGGCGGGCGCACCGGCAGCGCGTGGAATCCCGCCTCGCCGAGCGCTCCGGCCATCGCCACCGCCCGGCTGTCTTCGCCCAGCACCACCGGCACGATGTGGCTCTCGCCGGGAACGTCGAACCCCGCCTCCCGAAGCCGGATGCGCAACGAGGCGGCGAGGCCGAGCAGATGCTCGCGCTCCGGCTGCATTTCGAGCTGTCGTGTGAAGGTGGCGAGGCTCCAGGCGAGCGTCATCGGCGGCAGGGCGGTGGTGAAGATCAGGGTGCGCATCGTGTTGACGAGGTACTCCCGGAAGAGGCCGCGCATGACGGCGTACGCGCCTGTCGAGGCGAGCGACTTGCCGAAGGTGCCGACGATGATATCGATCTCCCGCGTCACCCCCGCCTCTTCGCAAAGGCCGAGGCCCCGGCTGCCGAAGACGCCTACGCCGTGCGCTTCGTCCACGATCAGCACCGCGCCGTAGCGCCGCTTGAGATCGACGAGACGCCAGAGGTCGGCCAGGTCGCCATCCATGCTGAAGACCGATTCGGTGACGATGAAAATCTGCCGGTACCGATCTCCGGCGGCCTGGAGCAGCTCTTCGAGATGATCGCAGTCGGCGTGGCGGAAGCGGCGGTACTCGGCCTCGGCGATTCGCAGGCCGTCGATGATGCTCGCGTGGTTGAGCTTGTCGCTGAGGATCAGGTCGTGGCGGGTGGCGAGCGCGGGCAGAATGCCGGTGTTGGCGTGGTAGCCGCTGTTGAAGACGAGCGCCGCTTCGCTGCCGTACGCGGCGGCAAGCGCAGCTTCGAGCTGGTCGCAGACCGGGTGGTGCCCCGTCAAGAGGCGCGACGAGGAGCTGGTCATGGCGTAGCGCCCGTCATCGAACCGATCATCCCGAATCCCGGCGATGAACGACTTGAAAAGCTCGCGGTCAGCGCCGAGGCCGAGGTAGTCGTTCGAGGAGAGGTTCAGCAGCTCGCGCCCGGCAACGGTGATGAACCGCCCGCTCCGCTCGCCGGTGGCGGGGATGGAGCGGAAGCGCTGCTTCGCTTTCAGCTTTTCAAGCTCCGCCGCAATGTCGGCCAGAATCGGCAGCTCGGCGTAGCCCGTGTCCGTAACTCCGCCGCTCATGAGAACATCGAGAGTTGCCGGGCGAGCTGCCGGTCGGCGGCAATGTCGCGGCCACGGGTGGTCAGGTAGCCGCCGGTGAGGAAGCCATCCGCGCCGGCGAGCATCAGCAACCCCTGAAAATCCTTCATCACGGTTTCGCGCCCGGCGGCGAACTTGATGATCTTCGTCGGGTGCGCGAGGCGGCAAATGGCGAAGGTTTTGGCGATCTCCGGCACCGAGACCGGCGCTGCCCCTTCGAGCGGCGTGCCGTCGATGGGCACCAGCACGTTGAGCGGAATGACCGACACGTCGAGGTCGCGCAGCGCGAAGATCATGCCGATGCGCTCCTGCATCGTTTCTCCGACGCCGAGAATGCCGCCGCAACAGACCGCGATGCCGCTGGCTCGCAGCCGCCGGATCGTCTCGATGCGCTCGTCAACGCCGTGCGTCGTGGCGATCAGCTCGCCGTAGCGGCGCGGATCGACCTGGATGTTGATGTTGTAGTGCGCAACGCCGTGACGGGCCAGTTCGGCGGCAGGCTCGTCGCCAAGGACGCCGAGCGAGGCGCAGATGTACAGGCCGGGCAGTTCGCGGTGCAACAGGTCGATCATGCCGAGAATTCGCTCGAACTCTGGCGTGATTTTCAGGTAGCCGTAGCCGCTCGTGACGATGCCGAAGTGGCCGATTCCCTGCTCCCAGGCGCTCCGGGCCTGTTCGAGCACCCGCGCCTCATCGACCAGCTCATAGACCTCGACCTCGGCGCTGTTGTGCTTCGACTGGGCGCAGAAGCGGCAGTTCTCGCCGCACACCCCGGATTTGGCGTTCATGATCGAGCAAGCGTGAATCGCGCCGTGGTTCACGGCATGGCGGGCCTTGACCTTGCTGGCGAGCGACACCAGGTCGAGCACCTCGGAGTCCGGCAGGTTGGCCAGCGCCGTGGCGAGTTCGAGCGATACCGGCTCGCCGGTATCGAGCACCCGGTAAGCCGCTTCAATGTCGGGGTGCAGTCGTGATGTCATGCGGGTCTCGTTTCATGGTTGAGGGGGAGCAGGTGCGCCTCGCCCGAAGTGACGGGAAGAATCGTTCCGTCGGCGGTGCGCAAGAGGAGGTGGCCCTGCGGCGACAGCCCCGCCTCCGCGCCGACGAGCACCGTGTTGAACTGCTCGATCTTCAGCTCGCGCCCCTTCAGCCAGGCGTGAGTTTCGAGGCAGGGTAGAATGAACGAAAGATCGTCCCGACCGAGCCATTCGAGGTAGAGGTGCTCGAAGCGGTTCAGCACGGCGGCGAGCAGGCGGGCGCGACAGGCGCGAGCGCCGGTTTCGATGGCGATGGAGGTGGCGATGCTTTGCAGCTCCTCCGGCACGGGATCGAGGTTGACGTTCAGCCCGAAGCCCACCACGACGAAGTGGGTGCAGTCCGGCTCGGACTCCATTTCACACAAAATGCCGCAGAGCTTGCGTCTGCTCGCGATAATGTCGTTCGGCCACTTGATGAAAGCCGTGAGGCCTGGGCACTCCTCCGAAATAGCGTCGTGGATCGCCGCCGCCGCCACGAGCGGAATCTCCGGCACGCGGACGGAGGGCACGGGCGGGCGCAGCACGATGGAACAGTAGAGATTCACGCCCGGCGGCGAAACCCACGCGCGGCGCATCCGCCCCCGTCCGCCCGTCTGGCTGTCGGCCACCACCACCGCGCCCTCCGGCGCGCCATCGCGGGCCAGCGCTCGCGCCCGGAGGTTGGTCGAGTCGGTGCTCGCCAGAGAGATGAAGTTTCGTCCGAACGACGCCGTGTCGAGCAGTGGCGCGACCTCCTCCGGCACCGGATTTCCGGTGAGGCGTTCGAGCCGGTAGCCCCTGCCGCTCACCGCTTCGATGGCGTATCCCGCCTTGCGCAGGGCGGCGATGTGCTTCCATACCGCGCTCCGGGTGATCCGCAGCTCGGCGCAGAGCTCGCCGCCGGAAACAAATCCGCCATCGTCGGCGAGGCGTCGCAGAATGGTCGCCGTCACCGGATTCATGCTGCCGCCTCCGCGCCCGGAGCCGTCAGTGGCAAAAGATGGTTATGACAGGAATCATTCATGTCGAAACAGTTTCGATCTGAAAAAGGAGTGCGCGTCGCCGGAGCCGAATGGTCAACCTGAATGTAATGGCTGGTTGACAACTATACAAAAAGCAAATCTGGCAAAGCGGCGCTGGCGATGGCTGGCGGGAGTGTCCTGCGGCCTCGGCGGTCAGTTGACGGCGCGGGAGGAAACCGCCATTCGGCTTTCGTAGGCCGAGCGGTATTGTTGCAGTCCCTGAAAAATGGCGTACGCAACGCCGGTCTGCGCTTTTCGGTCGCGCAGGAGCTTCTCCTCGGCGGGGTTTGAGAGGTAGCCGGTCTCGACCAGAATGCTCGGCATCGAAGGCGTCCAGAGCACCATGAATCCCGCCTGCCGCACGCCGAGTCCGTTGTTGCTGCCGTCACGCCCCAGCCGCCGGAGCACATCCTGCGCCAGCTCGGTCGATTGCGTGGCGAAGGCGCTCTGCGCCATGCTGCTCATGATGAGGTACTCGTCCGAAAAGCCTTTGTAGCTCTCGTTCGAGTTCTCCTCCTCGGTGATGACCGAGTTCTCGAACATAGCCACATTGAGCGCGGCCTGCGTTTTGTGAGGGCCGAGAATATAGACCTCCGGGCCGCGTACCTTGCGGTTGCCGGCGGTGGAGTTGCAGTGGATGCTGATGAACACCTTGCCGCCGTAGCGATTGGCGATCTGGCCGCGCTCCTTGAGGGGAATGAACCGGTCTTCCTTGCGGGTGTAGATCACCTTGACCTCCGGCCACTTCTGCCGGATGAACATGCCGAGGTCGCGGGCGATGTTCAGCACCACATCCTTTTCGCGCGTACCCGTGATGCCGATGGCTCCGGGGTCTTTGCCGCCATGTCCGGCGTCGATGACCACTGCGTCGAGCTTCCACTTGTCCACATCGTGGCTCAGGCGCTCCTGGATGCGGCGCTCCTTTTCGGTCATATGGATCGCTTCGACATCGACGTCATTCATGACGGAGATCACATAATCGTTCTTTGCGGCGTCATACCTGAACGATGATGATTTGATCGATGAGGAGGGGATGTTGAGCGCGATGGTGAACTGCATGGCCCCGCTGTCGAGAGGCATCGGGCTGATCGATTTGACCACCCCGCCCGGGTAATTCTTTGCAAGACGCGCAGGGTTTCCGGTGGCGTTTTCAATGGTCAGGTAGAGGTTGTTGCTCTTGTCCGCCCTGAGAAACGAGGCGTTGCGGGTGCCGCCGGTGGCTGAAAACCGGATGACGGCGCCGTTTGCAAGGGATTGAATCCTTATGTTGTCGATCACGGTTTTTTCTCTGGCCGCGCTTGAATCCCTGCCGCTATCCGGTGCTGGCGCAGACGGTTCCGGCGATTTCGGCGGCGGGGCGTCGTCGGGGAGCTGGCCGACCGATTGCAGCGAAGCGCTCGGCCAGCGGCTGCCGAGCTCGGCGTCGATCCGCCCCGTCCGCGCATTGTACCGAACCTGACGGCCAAGCCAGAGCGTAAACATCCGGCACGCCTGGTCAACCGGCAGGAAGACCCGATCTCTGCCGAACACGGGAGCCGAGGCGAGCTGGAGCACCCGTATCGGGCTGTCCCCGGCGGCGGAACCGATTACCGCAAAATTGTTCTTCTCCGTGAGGATGCAGCTTGTCACCGTGGAGCCGAACGCTTCGTCGATCTGCATCCGCCTGCCGTCGAAAACGCTGCCGAGCCGCATGGCGCGAGCCAGCGATCCGATGTCGGCCAGAAACAGCTCGCCGGACTGCTCACCCTGCACCTTGATGGTATAACCCTGATCGGGACCATTGGCGACTCGCAGGAAAACGGCATCCTGTCCGGAATTTTCGGCCAGAGCGGCGGAGGCAAACATGACAAAAAACAGCAGGAGGCCAAGCGGCCTGAAAAATTGTCTGGATAAAGAGTCTTTCATGATACGCATTGAAATCGTCGCTATGCATTGGGGCGGCCTTGAGGGCACCGTTAAAAACTTGATGTCCCGACAGGCGTCTGGCCGCTCAGGACATTTTTTAGCGGCAGCCTTGATAACAATGGCGTTACAGGCATGACCGCTCTTTGTGGTGGCAATGAACCGTGGCCCTGGCCTTCTGTCGATCGGGGTAATAATAAGCAATAAAAAGCTCAGCATCCAGCGTCGGACGAAGCCTGTCGCCATAAATTTCCAGCGTACGCCGACAAAGGCCCGGATAGGACAGAATTTGTTTTTTGGCGGGCAAGCCCTATCTTTTTCCGACATTATTTGCAAGGGCGTCTCCCGGTTGTAGCGACGGGCAGCCCGCAATCCCAAAGCAACAGGGCTCCATCGCAATGGCTTCAAAAAGCGCAACCCCTTCGGCCAGGAACAGAACCCTGATCGTCGTCGAGTCGCCCTCAAAGGCGAAAACTATCAACAAATATCTGGGCGACGATTACACGGTCTATGCTTCGGTAGGGCATATCAAGGACTTGCCCAAAAAAGAGATCGGCATCGATTTCGACAATCACTACGAGCCGCGATACGAAGTGATCGCCGGAAAGGAGAAGGTGGTGCGGCAGCTCAAGAAGCTTGCCGGGGAGGCCAACGAAGTGTTGATCGCCACCGACCCCGACCGCGAAGGCGAGGCCATCGCGTGGCACATCTCCAACGAGATCGAGTTTGCCAAAAAGCCGGTTTTTCGGGTGCTTTTCAACGAAATCACCAAGAACGCCATCATCGAGTCGGTCAACAATCCGAAGCAGATTGACTACCGGCTCGTGCGCTCGCAGCAGACCCGGCAGGGCCTCGACAAGATCGTCGGCTACAAGATCAGCCCGTTCCTGTGGAACGTGGTCTATCGCGGCCTTTCGGCAGGCAGGGTGCAGTCCGTGGCGCTCCGGCTGATCTGCGAGCGCGAGACGGAGATCGAGGCCTTCACGCCGCAGGAGTACTGGACGATCTACGCCGATTTCACTACCGACGCAGGCGAAACCTTCCGGACGAAGCTCGTCAAGGTCAAGGGCGACAAGCCCGACATCACCTCCGGCGAAGAGGCCGAAGCGATCGCGTCGGCCATCCAGGGCCGCCTGTTCGCCATCGGCGAGATCGTGCCGAAGGTGCTTCAGCGCAAGCAGCCGCTGCCCTTCACCACCTCGCTCTTGCAGCAGGCGGCCTCCAACCAGCTCGGCTTCGGCTCGCAGAAAACGATGCGCACCGCCCAGCAGCTCTACGAAGGCATCGACCTCGGCCCGGAGGGCGCGACCGGCCTCATCACCTACATGCGAACCGACTCGACCCGCATCAGCGGCGAGGCGGTCGCGCAGGCGCACGACTACATTTCGCAGCAGTTCGGGCCGGAGTACAAAGGCTTCGGCAGCCAGGGCAAGGCGGGCAAGAACGCCCAGGATGCGCACGAAGCGATCCGCCCCACCTCGGTGACGCGCACGCCCGAATCGCTGCGCCGCCACCTGACGCCCGACCAGTTCAGGCTCTACGAACTGATCTGGAAGCGCTTTGTCGCCGCGATGATGGCTCCGGCCAAGATCGAGCAGACCCGCGTGGACGTGGAAGATCACCAGAAAGAGTTCGTCTTCCGCGCCACGGGCAACAAGGTGCTTTTCCCCGGCTTCTTCCGGGTCTATGACGACCAGCAGGAGCTTGAATACGAAGCGCAGAAATCGACCCGCGACGAAATCGAAAAGGAGCAGATGGTCAAGCTGCCCGAAAAGATTTCGGTGAGCGACCAGCTCGCCATGTCGGCGCTCGACCGCAAGCAGAGCTTCACCCGTCCGCCCGCCCGCTTCACCGAGGCGAGCCTGGTCAAGGAGCTCGACAACTACGGCATTGGCCGCCCTTCCACCTACGCCTCGATCTTCTCGACCCTTCAGGAGCGGCGCTATGTGGAGCTTCAGAAGAAAAAGATCATCCCGACCGAACTGGGGCGCGATGTTTCGACGATTCTCGTGGCGAACTTCCCCGACCTGTTCAACGTCCGCTTCACTGCCGAGATGGAGGACGAACTCGACAAGGTCGCCTCTGGCGACGACGAGTACGAAAAGGTGCTCGACGCTTTTTACCGTCCGCTCGAATCGGTTTTGAGCCACCGCAAGAGCGACCCGCTCATTCCGCAGAACCGCGACGCCGTCATCTGCCAAAAGTGCGGCAAGGGGCACATGGTGGTGAAGTGGACGACGAGCGGCAAGTTCCTCGGCTGCTCGGACTACCCGAAGTGCAAGAACGTCAAGGCGATCACCACCAACAAGGCCAAGCCGAAGGAGACCGGTGTGCGTTGCCCGTCGTGCGGCGAGGGGCACATGCTGTTGCGTAACGGCCGGTTCGGCCCGTTCCTGGCCTGCTCGAACTACCCGAAGTGCAACACGCTGCTCAACCTCAGCAAGCTGCGCCACATCGAGCCGATCAAGGTTCCGCCAGTCACCACCGATCTGGCTTGCGCCAAATGCGGCGCGCCGATGTATTTGCGAACCGGCAAGCGCGGCCTGTGGCTCGGCTGCTCGAAGTTCCCGAAGTGCCGCGGACGGCTCTCGTGGAACACGCTCGATGAAGCGACCCAAAAGCGCCTTGAGAAGGCGATGGACGAGCACATGGCGGCCCACCCGGCCGTAACGATCACGATGCTCGACGGCACGCCTGCCCCGATGAACCTGCCCATCGAGGACATCATCACCCGCGCCGAAG
Organism: Chlorobaculum sp. 24CR; assembly: GCF_004118635.1. Classification (GTDB taxonomy): domain Bacteria; phylum Bacteroidota; class Chlorobiia; order Chlorobiales; family Chlorobiaceae; genus Chlorobaculum. Next base: position 43,739 of record NZ_SDGU01000110.1, read on the forward strand.
ATGCGGGCCTCATCACCGCCGCAAGCGAACAGCAGGAGGCCGAAGCCACAGCATGAGGAGCCGGGGGAGAGGCGGTAAAGACCAAAAGGACGAAAGGGACGAAAAGGGCGAGATGAAAAGAGAGAGACCGAGGACTACTTCTCTTTGGCGCTTCTTCTCTGAAGCCGGGCTTTTGTCATGCGCTCCCGTATCCCGCCTTGTTCGAGGAAGCAACTCTCGATACTTTGAAGCTGTCGATCGAGCAGATAACAGCACACTTTGACAAGTCCAATGATGACATTCGCGCAGATTTCAGGATTTTCGTGCTCGATCCCTTTCCGGAAGGTCTCATAATCCGCATCGGGCTGCCGGTTGAGTTCCCTCAGCCGCAACGCATAAGGATGCCGCGCATCCCACTCCGGCAATCCATTGACGCGAAGAAAATCCCGATAATCGGCAAGCAGCTCTTCGAGACTCGCCCTGGCAACGTTGGTCAGTTTCAGCTCCGTCTCCTTTGATGTTCCCGAAGCCATGCTTCCCTCGATGATATTCTGCTTTCCGGAACGAGCCGCCTGAACCATCTGATCGACGGTTCTGTCACGTCTGCTATAAAATCGCCGCGTAAAAGAGACGGTTGCATCGTAAACAATCTCGGACTTTTGATAAGAGAGCAACTTGCGATATCCGCCATGCGGAGGAATAATCCTGTCATCCGGCATAGTCATAAATTTTGGTTATCTATTTTCCTTCACTTTCGTCCCTTCCGTCTTTTTTGTCCCTTGTGTCTTTTTCTCTGTCAACTCTTAAAGATGCGGGCACTGCTCTTTGCGAAGTTCATAGAGACGTTGAACATCAGCGCCACGCTCATGAAAAAGCTTTTTGAAAGCCAGCCCTCTGCACAAATATTTTTTCAAATCATGTACATCCCCTGCTCCCGTCAAAACCATGTCCCCTCTGATCTCGCCAAATCGTGCCTCATAAAACAGGTTACTGATATTCTCCAAAGCAGTTAATGCCTTTTCATCATCACCCTCCGGGAATTCGCCGATAACCCCTTTTGCCAAAAATACCTCCTTGTCGTAATGGGCGAAATACTTGTTTCTTGCGGTATAAATTGCGCCATTCTTCCTGTCACAGAATGAAAGAGGTATGCGAGATAACTCTTCATTGACAGACTGTTTCAATAGCTCACTCCAACCAAATTCCGCATCGTTCAGAATATTCTCGACACTGAAATTCTCGACACCGCACGATTTTGGAGGGCCCAGCAATTTTGAAAATTCGAGATTCAGATAATTGACTAAAACATCACGTATCAACTCAAAAAATCGACCCGCCGCCCTTTGCAAAAGCATACGATCCTCCTCCGCATCAACAAGCTGCTTGAGCGTGTAATGATATATTTTCAACTCATGCACAGCACCAGAAAACTGCGTCACAATCTCATCGAGACGAGTCTTATCCTCATTTGCTTTTGGATTTGAGCTCATATGCTCTTTTCCTTAAAATGGTTATAAAACAAAGTTAAAAAAACATCTCTAAATCGTGTATCGCGACATTCACTTCATGCAGGGGTTAGATGAATGACATTTCCATGCTCAGTTCATTATACGATTTTCCTGCCAGTTCAGCGGCTTTGCTCATGGCGATAACCGGCGCATTGCATCTCCTTCCCTCACTCCTCGGATGCGTCGTTCAAGCCGTCGGGATTTTTCAGCGAGCGCTTTTCCTCGGAAGCAAGACGGCGCTCGACCTTTTTGACGTCCTCTGCCGGGGGTAGGGTTTCCGGGCGGATTCCGCGTTCCAGAAGGGTGTTCCGTACGGCGGCGTTGTTGGTTACGTGCTCTCGCGAAATCTCCGATTCGCTGCTCATGCCATGCTCGCGAGCATTGAAAATGGTGATCTCGCTCGCGAAATCCTTGGCTTTCAGGATGATGGTTGGCGCGAAATCCGCCAGCGGCCTTTTATCCGGCACGTTCCACTGCGCCTTCATCGCCTGCGTGCTTTTACCGAACAAGGCGTGATCGCCTTTGCTTCGAATTACGGCAAAACTCTCAGTGCCGCCCGTCTGCTCGAAAATGACGCCCGACAGCTCCTTTTCCGTTTCGCTGAGTTTCTTTCGCGCCGACACCCGCTCCGCTTCGAGCAGACGCTGCTCGATAAGCTCGGCTCGCCGGGTCTGAATGGCGAAGTAGGTCTGCGCGAAGGCACTCTCCTGCTTTCGCGGATCGCCGTTTTGCGCGACGAGATAGCAGGCATACCGGGTCAGCATGATGTCCTCGATCTCCCGCTGACTGCCTGAGCCGAGGTTGACCATTTTGTTGACGTCAACAAAATGGTCAGACACAGCATAGCCAGATACTTCGCAAGATATCTTCGCTTTTGAGACGACAGTATTAAAATTGCGCCATTCACCGTAACCCAGCAGTTGCTGGAGGTCACGGGCAAGCCAGAATTCGACGCCGCTTTCGGTTTGCCGCGCATGGGCTTCAAATGAGGCTGTCAACGAATGAATCTGTTCGGTTTTCATGATTCAAGAATTTAGGGGTTGGATTCTCAATACATGATTTTATGGGCACGGAGACAAGCCGCTCTCTGAAATCTGCGTCGCCGAAGGTCAACGCCTGAGCGGTGACGCATCACGGAAGATCGGTTCAGCGTCACCGGCTCAACGTAAATAATTGTCAGCTCGCGCGCAAAGGGTTGCGAGTGCTGAAATACTCCGCTCTCGCCATTGCGTCGGAGAAGACGATTTTGACGCCGCCTACATCCACAGCAGCGCGAGATGGTAGGTGATGAACGAGGCGATCCATGCCACCAGCATGACGTAGGCTGAGTAGAAAAGCACCGGCTTCCACGTGCCGACCTCTTTTTTCATCACCCCCACCGCCGCCACGCAGGGGATGTAGAGCAGCACGAACACCATCAGGCTCAGCGCGGTAGCCTTGCTGAATCCCGGTTCGCTTCGGAGAATCTCCGAAAGGCTCGTCTCGCCGGCGGCGTGGCCTATCGAGAAAATCGTGCCGAGCGTCGAGACCACCACCTCTTTGGCCGCAAGCCCCGTCACCAGCGCAATGCCGATGCGCCAGTCGAAGCCGAGCGGGCGGATGAGCGGTTCGAGCAGCTTGCCGCTTCGTCCCGCAATCGAGTATTCGAGCTGGCCCGCGTCGATTCGCGCTTCGAGCTTCTGCCGTTGTTCCGCCTTCAGCTCCAGCGCGACTGCCGATGCCTCGATCCGCGCGGTCTCCGTCGCCAGCTCCGCGTCGAGCGCCGAGCTGCGCGGGAAGTTGCTCGCCACCCAGATCAGAATCACTGCGCCGAGAATCAGCGTTCCGGCTTTTTTCAGGTACATCACGGCCTTCATCCGCGCCTGGAACACCACCGAGGTGAGCGTCGGCCAGCGGTAGGGCGGCAGCTCCATCACGAACGGTTCAGAGTCGCTTTTCAGAACAGTGGATTTCAGCAGCCACGCCGTCCAGAGGCCCACGGCTATGCCGAGCAGGTAGATGCCGAACATGACGTTCGCCGCCATCGCGGGCGGGAAGAAGGCCCCGGCCAAGAGCACATAGACCGGCAGCTTCGCGCCGCAGCTCATGAATGGAATCGTCATGATTGTGGCGAGGCGATCCGACCGGCTCTTCAGGGTACGAGTGGCCATGATGGCCGGAATCGAGCAGCCGAAGCCGGTAATCATCGGAATGAAGGACTTGCCGTGCAGGCCGAAGCGGTGCATCACCTTGTCGATCACGAAGGCCGCGCGCGCCATGTAGCCGGAGGCTTCGAGGAACGACAGGCCCATGAAGAGCAGTACGATGTTGGGCAGAAACACCACCACGCTGCCCACGCCGGAGATCACGCCGTCAACGAAGATCGAGCGCACCATTCCGGCAGGCAGGTGCGGGGCGACCGTTTCCGACAGCAGGCCGAAGGAGTATGCAAGCGCCTCCATGAGCGGCTTGCCCAAGGTAAAGGTGAGCTGAAAAATCGCCCAGACGACCAGAAAAAAGACCGGCAGGCCGAGCACCCGGTTCAGCACCACCATGTCGATGTAGTCGCTCGCCGAGGCTCGCGTCGTCTTCGGCTTGCGCACGCACTCCTGCATCGCGCCGCGCACGAAGGCGTGGCGATCCTCGGTGATGAGCGCTTCGGGATCGGTGCTGTGCAGCATGCCGCACTCCGAAATCGCCTCCTGCAACGCCAGCTCGATTTTGACCCACACCGGGTACTTCTGCACCTGGGTGTAAACCTCGCGGTCGTTTTCGAGCAGCTTGATGGCCATCCAGCGGTGGTTGGCCGCTTTGTCAAGCGCCGGCTCATGGCAGAGCATGCCGACGATTTTGTCAATCGCCTTCTCTACCTCCGCGCTGAAGCTCACCTTGTTCTTTCTGATTTCGATGCGCCCCTCGCTGACGCTGACGATATGGTCGAGCAGGTCGTCGAGTCCCTTGTGGTTTCGCGCGGAGATCGGCACGATGTGGCTGCCGAAGAGCTGTTCGAGCTGGTCGAGGTCGATGGAAATTCCCTGCTGTTCGACCTCGTCCATCATGTTGAGCGCCACGAGCAGATCGACCTCCATCTCCATGAGCTGCACGGTGAGCATCAGGTTCCGTTCGAGGTTGGTGCCCTCGACGACGTTGACCACCACGTTGGGCTTCTCGTCGATGATGAAGCGGCGCGTGACGATCTCCTCCGGCGAGTAGGGCGTCAGCGAATAGGTTCCCGGCAGATCGACCACGGTGATGCGGTAGTTCTTGTAATCGAGATAACCCTCGTGCTTTTCGATGGTGACGCCGGGGAAGTTGCCCACCCGCTGGTGCGCGCCGGTCAGCGCGTTGAAGAGCGAGGACTTACCCGCATTGGGATTGCCGGCCAGGGCGACCGTGATGGTTTTATGCTGGCTCATGCGCGGCGTCCGAAACGATGGCGTTTGCGCAACCCTTGCCATCCGTGCTGACGGCCTTCCGCCGAGGCGAGTTTGTGTACGGTGATACCGTCAGCCTCGTTGCGACGCATCGTCAGCAGCAGGCCGTTGCAACTGATTTCTATGGGATCGCCAAGCGGGGCGAACCGCAGCAGCTCCAGCTCCGTGCCCCTCACCAGCCCCAGATCCATGAGGCGACGCCTGACAGCCGGTTCCGCCGCGACCGAACTCACCTGCGCCCGATCTCCGGCTTTCAATTCCGATAACTTCATCTGTTTTTCAATCCTGTAAAAAAATCAATGCTCTCTTTGGTGAACTTAAATAGACTAATTCTAAATAACGAGAGGTGCAAGTTAAAATGTTTCCCGTTTTGAAGTCGGAATGCAATTTCAGAAAAAACGGTGCTCGCGCTTACTTCTGCCCGTGAGCCACTTCGTGGCCCGCGAATGGAGGCCAGCCCATCGTCTTGCCGCCGATCAAGTGCGCGTGGATGTGCCCGACGCTCTGCAGGGCGTCCTCGCCGTTGTTGAACACCACCCGGTAGCCCGAGTCGAGCACCCCGGTTTTTTCGGCCACGATGCGCGCGGCCAAGAGAATCTCTGCGGCAATCTCCGAATCGCCCTCCGTCAAGTCGCTCAGCGACCGGATGTGCTCCCGCGGAATGATGAGCACGTGGACGGGCGCGATCGGGTTGATGTCGTGAAAGGCGGCCACATGGTCGTTTTTGTAGATCAGGCTGGCCGGAATGTGCCCGGCGGCAATCTTGCAGAAGATGCAGTCTGGATCGTAACGTTTCATAGCGTCGCAGGGGTTGTCGATTGATGAATGCTGAACTACTGTTTCTGGATGATCGACAGGCTCATGCTGCCGCCCGAGCCGATAAGCACCACCGTGAACGGCGCCTTGATTCCGGTCACGCTTCCCCGGTCGCCCTCCTTTTCGGGGACGATCATCGAGGTGGTCTCGAAGCCCTTCGCCTTGAGCACCGCTTCGTAGTCCCGGAGCGCGTGTTCGGGCAGGTGGTCGATGGCCATGTCCCAACTGCATCCGTCGGGCGTTTCGGTTTTGATGACTTTTCTGATCGTGCCGTACGGATACCTGGGCACATCGGCAGGCGCGTCATCCGGCCACGGTTTTACCGCATCGGTGATCTCGACCGTGCTGTTGCCGGATTCGATCGTGACGGCGCTGGCTGCGGTATCGGTAGCTGCCAGCGCCGGTTCGGGCGCGGCGGGTTGCTGTTCGGGCGGCTTTTGATTGCAGGCTCCGAGGAGGCTTGCAAGGGCGATGAGTGAGACGCTCCTGGTGATTTTGCTGAATGCCTGCCGGTTCATGAGCTGTCGTGAATGGTGGACGATAAGAGCTTTATTTAGCAAATTTAATAAAAAAGAGCGTCCTCCGTGCCAACCCGGTGCAGTGGTTGGCATAAACTTGCGGCAATCGCTACATTGTCTGCAATAAACTCCGTTAACATCCGTTCCCGTTCAGCCATCAGGCTGTCGGCGAAATCCGGAGAACGCAATCAATCAAGGGAACCCAATGATGATGAAACGACGCATCCCCGGCAAATCCGGAGCCATGAAACCGCTTCTTTTCGCTCTTCTGTTCATGGCCGGTTGCAACGGCAACAAGCCGAAAACCCTCACCGATATTGACGGCAACACCTACGGCGCGGTAAAAATCGGCGAGCATGTCTGGATGAGCGAAAATCTGAAAGTGACCCGTTATCGCAACGGCGATCCGATTCCGGAGGTCAAAGAGGGGGCGGCGTGGGCCGCGCAAACCGTCGGCGCGCGATGCTCGTACGACAACAACGCAGAAAAAGGGAAAACCTGCGGCTCGCTCTATAACAGGTATGCGGTCAGCGATCCGAGAGGCCTCGCTCCCGAAGGGTGGCATGTCGCTACCGACAAGGAGTGGGGCGAGCTTGCCGAGGCGCTCGGTGGCGAGCAGAACGCGGGCGCAGCCCTGAAAGCTCCCGGTAAATGGGGCGGTTCGGTCAGCGAAAGCGATTCAAACAGCGGCTTTGACGCCCAGCCCTGCGGGGCGAGGCGCGATGCCGACGGCAACTTTCTCATGATCGGCAAGTTCGCCCGCTTCTGGACCGCCACCGCGTCAAGTCCCGGCAAGGCCTGGGCGCGGGCGCTTGGATTCTACGACAGGGCGCTTCGCCACGGCGAGGTCGGCCCGCGCAACGGCTTCGCCGTGCGGTGCGTCAAGGATTGAGCCGATCTCGCCCCGCGACGCCAGATGGCAAAGAGTTCTCTGTTCCGGCGTTGCGGAGCTTTCCCCACCGGTTTCGACGACTGTTTTCACCGCAAACGCCTGCGTTAACGCCATGGTGGCAAGGCAGAGAGGCAGGGGCTCCGTCAGCTAATGAATCCGGAACCCGCCGTCGCAAGGGCAGAATGAAGACAAGCTGCTGTCTCCAAAGCGTGTCAGGTAAACGGGTGCGTTTCGGCGTAAAAAAATATTCCTGTTTATATATTTTGTGCATATGCACTTTCTCGGTTTTCGGGGCTGGCAATATATTTATCTGCTATGCGACCGGCGTTGGGCCATAACCGTTATGATATATTTCATATGTATGATTTTGTTGCAAAGCAGAGTAAAAATGAGTGAAATTATTCTAAACAAAATCTGAGGAGGTGCAGAATATTTCTAATGATGCAATATTCTGGAAAAAATAATAATCAATAATAATCTTTGTATAGCTCATTCGTTAGTGTGAAGCGTTCCAGGTTTTTGCGGTATGGCCGTTGTAATTCTCACGGAGAAAAGTATCGTAAATAAATATTCTTTGACGGTTTCTTTTTGTAAAAGAAAAACAAAAAGCGATATTTGGAAATTAAAGCGGCCAAAATAGCCACGTTCTTGCCAAAACGGATGGCGCAATTGCAAGTTTAAAAGATTTAACACATTAGCTCTTTTTCTTTTGCTCTGGCAAGCTTCTGACGCGACTTTAATGCAATTCGGGAATTAACGGGATATATTCGGCCAGACGCGAAATGTTCCTGGCGCGACGAGGAGTACGTTTACTGTTCGGATCGTGACGTATCTCGATGTTAATACGTAAGGTGCAAGCTTTTGAGATACAAAAAAAATGAAATACCACTGATTGTTTTGATTCGGCTTGTCAATAATTCGCTTTGTAAATACTGTGTGGTGACGGTTTGGAAGTAATAACAGGATGTTCAGTCTTTTTGTTTTCCGATTTGTAAAAGATATTCGCTTGCATTTTCACCTCTAAAGCGTTAACTGCCATGAAAAAATTTCTGGCATCATTATTGGTTACGTTGATGTTCTTGCTGCCGGCCTCCGTGAACGGCACGATGACCATACGCGATTACGCTGCGGCGAGGCACTCCAGATTTTACACCGGAAGCGACAAAAATTTCATCGGCGCGCTCTACGACTTTTCAGGAGTCGGTTACAGCAACTACGGCACCGGATACTGGGCGACGTTGGTCTCTGACAACTACTTTATTTCCGCTGCGCATTATCATCCTGCAATCGGACAGACGGTGACGTTTTATGCCACCAACGATCCCGGCGGGGCGAGCTATACATACACCATCGCCGGGGGTACGAAAATCGAATCAACGGACCTCTGGGTCGGATGGTTCAATACCGCCGTCGATGCCTCCATTGAGCGCTATCCCATTCTGACGCTGCCTGATAATGCCGATTATACGGGCCTTGTTCTCTATAATTACGGAAAACAGGATATCGTCGGACGAAACGTAGTGTATAAGGTCTCGTTGGGTGCGACTACAGAATCAATAGGGGAAGTCGCTTGGTATGATTACGACAACAACGACTCTCCGTCGGTGGGGGGCGATGAAACCGTTTTGCAGTATTATGATTCAGGCGCGCCGAGTTTCGTCGTGTACAACTCCAGCCTTGCGCTGGTCGGCATCCACTGGTTAAGCGATCGATCAACTATTTCCGGCGATACATTGGTTCCGGAATATTATGACCAAATCAATACTGTTCTGGATGCAAAGGATCAGTCAATGGTAGCGGTGCCGGAGCCGGACCTGCAATGGTATGCGATGATAATTGTTTGCAGCTTATGGCTTAATCGGCGAAGACGCAGTTCGCCGTAATGGCTCGTGAATGCCTGCTCCACTGGCTGACAATCCACAGCATCGGCGTCGCCCTGAAGCTTGAGATGTATTTTTCATATCTTTTGCTTTGTGCCAATGCGTGTGACGGGGTTGATATTTCCAAAGCCAGAGCTGCCATGAGAACTGTTTTGCCTGCAATACTGACAGCCTTGCTGCTGCTGATGCCGAGCGCCAGCCGTGGCGAAATGATCGTGCGCGATTACTATCCGGCGCGGCACTACCGTTTTTACGACGGTATCGGCAAAGATTTCGTTGGCCAAGCCTACAGTTTCTCCGGGGTCGGATTCAGCAATTCGGGGCGCTGGGGGACGCTACTGACCGACAACTGCTTTCTTTCCGCCAATCATCGTCATCCGCTTGTTGGCGAGAAGTTGACCTTCTGGTCCTCCAACGAGCTGACGGGAACGAGCTACACCTACACGGTGACGGGGGGCGTGCGTATCGCAACGACGGACTTGTGGATTGGCTGGTTTGACAAAAAGGCAATCGTCGATCACTCGATCGAGCGCTATCCGGTGCTGCTGCTGCCCTTTCTGAAAAGGTATCTCGGCCTCGAACTTTACAATTACGGAATGCGTCACAGGGTCGGGCGAAACGTGCTGGAGGTTATCGCTCCGTATTCGTATGGAGGATCAACGGGAATTACCGCCGGGTATGATTACGGCAATAACGATACGCCCTCCGTTGGCGGCGATGAAACCTACTTGCAGGTCGGCGATTCCGGCGCTCCGAGCTTCGCTGTCTTCCACTCCAGACTGAGCCTGATCGGCATTCACTGGTCGATCACGCGCAATCCGGATAGCTCGCTCGACACCTTCGTTCCGGAGTACTTCGACGAAATCAACAAAATTCTGGCAACAAGAGGCCAATCGCTGCGCCGGAGCCGATAGCGGCGGTAGCGCCCTGCCGGGAGTGGCAAGCCTCATCAGAATCGCGGAATAACCCAGCTATTTTTCGTTCTGCCAGAATCAGCGAACAATCAGGATCGGTTGCCGGAGACCGGCAAGGAGGTCTCGGCTTTGCTTTCTGGCGGTCACGCTCTATGGTTGCGCGTTGTTCGCGCCAGTACCAATTCATGAATATCTGACACTCTGGTTTCTGGTAATTTGAAAGGATTTGAGGGTGAATCCGAAACGATTGCAGGGGGGCGATGCCGACAGGTCGGGAGTTCGCCCTTGACAGGGCAATTCTCGCTGAGCCTTCGGTTTTCCTTGGGGGGCGCGGTCTTCCGAATCCGCCAGCCCCGTCGCCCCGCTCGCCTCGCCGATAGCGTGCCTTCGCCGCAAGCGCAATTATGGTGAAAATGTGTGAATCTGTTTATATTCAGACTGTTACCTGACAACATGGCCTGCCGGCGCGGCGATTTCTGGCGTGGCTGACCGGAGGCAAACTATCGATGCTTATGCTCAATGACGTACTTCTGATCAGGCAGGAACACCTCTCCGCGGCGGCGGTGATCTGCGAAAGAATCGTTTCGGACATGAAAGTTCTTTGCAGAACCCGGCCCGGCCACAAGTTCATCGTGGCCATTTCGGGCGAATCGGGAAGTGGCAAATCCGAACTTGCCCACACGCTCGCCAAAGCCCTGAAGAAAGCCGGGGTACAGCCAAAAATACTCCATACCGACAACTATTACCGCGTTTCTCCCGCCGAGCGCCTGCCAGCAAGAATCGCCGACAACTTCGAGCATGTCGGCGCCGCCGAATATGACTGGGATCTGCTCAAAAGCAACATTAACGATTTCCGCACCGGGCGCATGTCGCTCATGCCGTGCATCGACATCATTACCGGTCAACTGGATCGTTTCATCAGCGATTTCTCCGGAGTCGAAGTGCTGGTCGTGGACGGTCTCTACGCGCTTGGCATCAAGGACGCCGACCTGTGCGTCTATATCGACCTCAGTTGGCGCGAGACCCGCAAAAGCCAGCAGTTGCGAGGCAAGGAGGAGGACGACGACTACCGTATGCGGGTGCTCGAAAAGGAGAGCGAGGATGTGAAGTCGTTCCGCTATCGCGCTGACCTGGTCATCGACCACCAGTACAACGTGCACAAAGTCGCTGCCCCGGACGATCTGCCCGCCGGAGCGGCGTATTACCGCGACTGAGAGCGTCCCGAAGCTGACGGCTCACTCTGCCTCCCCCCGGCTTGAAAGCCGGGGCAATGTAAATGTAAGAATTCTCAATGTCCGTCGGGTTAAAACCCTCCTGAATGTAAGATCGTTTATCCCGCCTTTTCTCCAGTCATCTCCTTCTTCTTGAACTCGATAGCCAGCCATTTCTCTTCGTACCCGGCGTGGGCGACCTTCATTCCGGCCAGGAAGGTTGGCAGCACGACCCCTTTCTGGTAGTTGCCGATCCTCACGGTGAGCGAGTCGCCGACCTGGGTGACGTTGGCTTCCATGCGGTTGTCGAAGACGAAGGGCAGGCGCAGCTTCATCTCGTAGTGGCCTTCGCCGATTTTGGTGATCTCCGTGTGCTCTTCGTGGTAGAAAATATCGAGCGGGTTGCGGTCGCCATAGACGGTTTCGCCGACGAGTTTGAGCATGTCGAGACCGAGCACCTCGGTGCGGAAAAGTGGCACTCTGGTGATGGGGATCGGCGCGAAGGAGGATTCGATCTGCTCCATGTACTTCTTCTGAATCTCTTTCCAGCCTTTGAAATAGTGCCCGTCAACGTCGTCCATATAGACGCGGTTGACGATGATCTGGTCAACCGTGATGTTGTAGAGGTTCAGGTAGGTGAGCGCGCGCATCGACTCTTTGACCACCATTTTCTCCGGATTCATCACGAGCCGCACGGTGGTTTTCGAGTCGTCCGACAGGAGTTCGATGATCCCTTCGACCGACGAAAAGAGGTGATCGACCTGGTCATAGACGTCGGTGTCGGGCACGAAGTCGTGCAGGCGGCCGATGCGTTTGGAGAGCGGGCGGATGACCGGTTTGACGACATATTTTTCCATGTTGCGCATGAGCTTGAGCATCCAGCCGAAGGTCTCCGGAATGGAGAGCAGGCGCAGCGTTTCGCCGGTTGGGGCGCAGTCCACCACGAGCAGGTCGTACTCGTTGGACTCGTTGTATCGCTTGATGTAAGAGAGCGAAAAGAGCTCCTCCATGCCCGGTAATACGCCCATCTCCTCGACGTAAATTCCTTCGATGCCCTGCACCTGCATGAGGTGGGCGAAGTGCTCGCGCACCACCTCCCAGTTGAGCGACAGGTCGCCATAGACGCTCACCTCCTGGCCCCAGAGGTTTTCGGCCACCTTCACCGGCGACGGGCCGAGTTCGATGTCGAAGGAGTCGCCGAGGCTGTGGGCCGGATCGGTGGAGATGATGAGGGTTTTGTAGCCGAGGGCCGCGGCCCTGACGGCGGTGGCCGCCGCAATGGAGGTTTTGCCGACGCCGCCTTTGCCGGTGAACACGATGTTTCTCATGACGTGGCTCCTGTGGAGGAAAAGTTGTTTCGCCAGTGAACGGCCGTACCGTTTCACAACCGATTCGAGGGGTTGATAATTTCTGCCGGAAGCGGTGTCACGAGCTCAGTTGTATCGGGGTGGTTCGGAGGTCGGGGACGCTTCTGCCTCCCCGGCCCATGCGGAATCGGAGCGTGGCAGGATGGCTGTCGAAATCGAAATCGTATTTTCCCGGTTTTCCGCCACTGCCCCAGCCTCCGTTTCGGCACTTTTGAAAGCGATATCGGGTTAATGCTCAGTCGGGAGTGGTTCCTGCTTATTCACTATAGATTTCTCTCAAACGGGAAAAACCGGACGGGGTTTGCTGGATATGAGTATATAGTTATATTTAAGGCCGAATGTATCATGGCTCACATCGGGTGCGCCGTGAATCTGGAAATGGCTGCACGGAACGATTTTTTTGATACAGAGACCGGTTTCCGGTGACCAACATTTCGTTTTAACAATTGAAAATCTGACTCGCTATGGCAAAGGTCGTCGTTTTGGGAGCTGGCGTTTCGGGGCATACCTGCGCATCCTTTCTCAAGAAAAAGCTTGGGAAGCAGCATGAGGTGGTGGTTGTCTCGCCCAACAGCTATTACCAGTGGATTCCGTCGAACATCTGGGTTGGCGTGGGCCAGATGACCATCGACGATGTGCGCTTCAAACTGAAAAAGGTCTATGACCGCTGGGGCATCGACTTCAAGCAGGCCAAGGCGCTGTCGATTCATCCCGAAGGCGACGCCTCCACCAGCAAGGGTTACGTCACCATCGAATACACCGACGAGGAGTACGCCGGTTACACCGAGACGGTCGATTACGACTACCTGGTCAACGCCACCGGCCCGAAGCTGAACTTCGAGGCCACCGAAGGACTCGGCCCCGACAAGAACAGTATGTCGGTCTGTACGTACAGCCATGCGGCCCACGCATGGGAGGAGTTGCAGAAAAGTATCGAGAAGATGAAGAGCGGTCAGAAGCAGCGCTTTCTCATTGGCACCGGCCATGCGATGGCCACCTGCCAGGGCGCGGCCTTTGAGTACATTCTTAATATCGCTCACGAAATCGCCTCGCTCGGCCTCAGCCACATGGCGGAAATCACCTGGATTTCAAACGAGTATGAAGTGGGTGATTTCGGCATGGGCGGCGCGTTTATCAAGCGCGGAGGTTACATCACTCCGACGAAGATTTTTACCGAATCGCTGCTTGCCGAATACGGCATCAAGTGGATTCGCCGCGCGGGCGTTTTCAAGGTGGAGCCGGGCGTGGCGCATTATGAAACGCTGGATGGCGAAATGCTGACGCAGGAGTTCGATTTTTCCATGCTCATTCCGTCGTTCTCCGGCGTCGGCCTCAGCGCCTTCGACAAGAGCGGCAACGACATCACCGACAAGATGTTCCTGCCGAACAAGTTCATGAAGGTCGATGCCGATTACAAGGCCAAATCCTTCGACGAGTGGAGCGCCGGCGACTGGCCGACCATCTACCAGACCCCGATGTACGGCAACATTTACGCCGCGGGCATCGCCTTCGCGCCGCCGCACCCGATCTCCAAGCCCATGACGAGCGCCAATGGCCGGCAGATTTTTCCGACGCCGCCGCGCACCGGAATGCCGTCGGGCGTTATCGGCAAGATCGTTGCGCTGAACATCTCCGAGCAGATCAAGGGCGGCCACAAGGAGCACCACCACCGGGCCTCGATGGCCCGCATGGGCGCGGCCTGCATCGTGTCGGGCGGCTTCGGCTCCTTCGACGGGCTCGGCGCGTCGATGACGGTGTTCCCCATCGTGCCCGACTGGGAGAAGTATCCGGAGTGGGGCCGTGACATGACCTACTCGGTCGGCGAAGCCGGTCTGGCCGGTCACTGGCTGAAGTTTATTCTGCACTACCTGTTCTTCCACAAGGCGAAGGGCTACCCGTTCTGGTGGCTCATTCCGGAGTGAGAAGTAACCGCATTCAAAACATTGATTTCAACTAAAACTTTTGACCAATGGGTAACTATAAATTCAAGGCATACTACGACGAAGCCTATCCGCCGGTGCCCGACAAGGCAACGCTTTTCTGGCGCAAGTTCGTGCCGTGGCAGCTCTTCAGGTTTCTCATCCTGAACATCAAGATGATCCGCATCGTCGCAGGCGGCCACTCCTGATCGTCGCCTCGCGCATTTTCGGGAATCAGCCAAAAAGCCCCGGACGCTCCGCTAACATTCGCGAGCGTCCGGGGCTTTTTCGTTTTCCTGCGGGGAGCTATCAACGCCTCGTTTACTGCCAGGAATTGCCTGAGAGCTGTTGATTACGTACGTTGAAAGAGTGAGTCGCAGCAAGCAGCAGCCCTCGCTGGATGTGTGAGTTGTTGCCGTTCCGATTGCTTTCCAGACCGATAGAATTAACGCCAACCGAACGATAGAAATGATCGATACGAACCTGCTTTTCAAAGAGGTCGGTTATGACCTTGGAACTTTGCTTGGAAGTATTGATCTCGGAGTCATAGGTCTTCCGGAAATCCAGCGACCATTCGTCTGGAAAAACGCAAAGTGCCGTGACCTGTTCGATTCGATGTATCGAGGTTATCCTGTTGGCTATCTTCTGCTATGGCAGAACGCAAACATTGACGGATCGAAAGGCATCGGCGTAGATGGCAAACAAAAGTATCCAAATCTCCTGATTGTTGATGGCCAGCAGCGCCTTACTTCGCTTTACGCAGTGATCAAGGGAAAGAAGGTTATTCGTGAGGATTATGACGAAGAGTTCATCGAAATTGCTTTTCACCCGTTGGAAGAGAAGTTTGATGTGGCTGATGCGGCAATCCGTCGAGACAAACATTGGATTCCGAATATTTCCCGGCTTTGGTCAAAGGATACAGATTTGTTCGAGTTGGTAGATGGTTATCTCGACGGCCTCAGGGTGGTGCAGGAGGTTTCCCCGGATGATATGAAGAAAATCCGGCAAAGTATTCAGCGTCTCCAGGGATTGGTGAACTATCCTTTCCGTGCGCTGGAGTTGCTTGCCACAGTCGATGAAGAGCAAGTCAGCCAGGTTTTTGTTCGCATCAACAGCAAAGGACAGCGCCTCAACGAAGCTGACTTTATCCTGACACTCATGTCGGTCTATTGGGATGAAGGACGGCACGAACTTGAACGATTCGCCCGTGCGGCCAAGAAGCCAGAAAAGGGGCCAGCGCCATACAATCACTTTATTCAGCCATCTCCAGACCAACTGTTGCGCGTAGCTGTTGGCTATGGTTTTAAGCGAGGCCGTTTGCATTACGTTTACTCATTGCTTCGTGGCAAAGACCTTGAGACCGGCAAGTTTAGTGAAGATGGCCGTGTGGAACAGTTCGATTGTTTGAAAAGGGCGCAAGAGTGCGCGCTGAACCTTCAGCATTGGAAAGATTTCCTGAAGTGCCTCATGAGCGCCGGATATCGAAGCGGAAAGCTCATTACTTCAGAAACGACGGTTCTTTACAGCTATGTTTTTTACTTACTCGGCAAAGTTGATTTTGGTATTCCGGAAGTCGAGCTTCGCCGGGCAATTGCCCGTTGGTTCTTTTTTTCAAGCCTTGCAGGGCGCTATACAAATTCTCCGGAATCGGCGCTGGAAAGCGATCTCCTTCAATTACGCGATGTGAAAGATGGCCGCGCATTTTTGGCATTTCTCGAACGGAATATTGAGACGAGGCTGACGGAAGATTTCTGGCTTGTGACCTTGCCAAATGAACTTGATACCGCCGCTGCCCGAAGCCCTTCATTGATGGCCTATCTTGCAGCGCTGAGTTTGCTCGACGCCAAAGTACTTTTTTCCGGGTTGCAGGTTTCATCGCTGCTTGATCCAACGACGGACGCTTTTCGCAATTCGCTGGAGCGCCATCACCTTTTTCCCAAAAACTGGCTTAAAAAGAACGGGCTTACCGAGGTTTACCAGACGAATCAAATTGCCAATTACGCGCTTGTCGAGTGGCCGGACAATGCGAATATTTCCGATAATTCTCCTGCTGAATACTGGCCGAAAATAAAGGATCCTCGAAGCAGAGCTTCGAGGTATTTAGAAGAGTTGGAGCTGCTGTGAATGCAACTTTTTATACTCAATTTCTCGACCTTGACT
>NZ_SDGU01000110.1:60325-60413 GCF_004118635.1 Chlorobaculum sp. 24CR
TCTATGGGATATATTCCCCGAAGCTCTGCTTCGTTAAAGATAAAAGTGTAATAATTGAGCACATATATTCATAAAAGTCATAATGTAT
>NZ_SDGU01000111.1 GCF_004118635.1 Chlorobaculum sp. 24CR
CTGCCGAACAATCCGCCGCGCTGGCCGGAAGTGACCGAAGTGGTCGGCCGCATCCTCACCGCCTACAAAGCCGGAGGCCGCCCGTGGGAGCGAGTTGGCGAATGGATCAACCGCATCGGCTGGAAGCGCTTCTTCGCAGAGACCGGCCTTGAGTTCGACGACAACATGATCGACAGCTACCGTCACGCCCGAACCACCTTCAACCAGTCGGCGCACATCCGTTTTTAAGCTGAACAGCAAAGGAGCAACCTCATGAATGCAGAATCAAACCCGATTCTCGATTTTGCGACAGAGTACGTCTTCCCTGCCTTCAGCGAACTGACAGGGACCGATAAAATTGTCGCCTTCGGGGATCAGAGCCACAAATGCCCGGTCTATGTAAGGCAGACCCCGCCCTGCACCGCCGAGTGCCCGGCAGGCGA
>NZ_SDGU01000112.1 GCF_004118635.1 Chlorobaculum sp. 24CR
AACTCGCTCCCACGGGCGGCCTCCGGCTTTGTAGGCGGTGAGGATGCGGCCGACCACTTCGGTCACTTCCGGCCAGCGCGGCGGATTGTTCGGCAGATTGTGCGCCACGAGGCTCATGGTCGAGGGTTTCGAGCGGGCGTTGCTGTTTTTGCCGCCGACCCACACCGCAAATTTCGAGTGTTCGGGGTGGTTGATCTCCATGGCCGGGCAGGCGCCGAAGCACGCGCCGCAGCAGATGCACTTGGCTTCGTCAACCATGAGCGTCTTTTTGCCGTCAACGACGGTCGGGCGAATCGCGGCG
>NZ_SDGU01000113.1 GCF_004118635.1 Chlorobaculum sp. 24CR
ATTCGACACAACGGCGCAGCACTTGAATTACACCTCCCCCCCCCCCCATAATCCCGAACCAAACGCCAATAGGCTGGACGCCGGAAGCGTCAGGCCCAAGGCATTGTGCCACGAGGAGCGCGACGCTTCAAAAGCATCCGCACCGCTGAGGAGAACCGTGCCGAAGACTTTTTTGAACGCTTCCCCCTGAATGGAAATACTCACAGCAAGGGAAAGCCTCTTGCTGAAAACGCTCAACGGACACTTCCCTGCCGCGATGGCAGACCGTCTCGATTTTGCGATGCCGCAGCGCCATTTAATCGCTACAAGAAACATAGCGACGTACAAAACCGGTCAGAGCCATCATCGGCTTTTTCCTGCTGCGCTCCCTCTTACCCGCCTGGCCTTCGGCCTGGTCTTCGCCAGCGTTGCCGGAATCATGGTCTATATCTCCCTCGACGAACTCCTCCCCACCGCCGAAGAGTACGGCGAACACCACCTCGCCATCGGCGACCTGATCGGCGAAATGCTCGTCATGGCCGTGAGCCTGTTGCTCTTTGCATGAAAGAGCAAGAGTGCCGCCCTTATAGTTTTGCAAGGAGAGTAATAACGTGATAATCCTCTGGATTTTGCCTTGGTCAATGACCTATGCTGACGAACACCAATCGCTAATCTATTTATTCAGCCTGGAACACCTCTTGAAAATCATACGTGTTTTTTGTAAATATTACATGTAGATCAACTAGACATGTTTTGTGAGGCTACTGTTTTTTAACATTTTATAATTGATGCGGTGAGTGGCAAATAAAATGGGCCGAGCTGTGACCCTCAAGCCAGTAAGACCGTTTGGTTCCATTCACTCTTTTTCCTAATCATTTTTAATAAGTACCAAAAAATGGCTACAAAAACACTTGAATTTGTATTCAATGGTAGTTGGGATGGCTATGGTGGAACAAAGCACCATACATTCACTGACTTTGGAGGTGTGCCCGGGCGAGTGGTTGGAACAAGAGTTGTCAGTGTAGAAGATCGGGAAACGAAATCCAATTGGCAGAAGATTGAAAACATCGGTGAAACCAATATCAACGTATCTGTAAACTATAGCTCTTTTACAGACGGCATCCATAAGTACGACTCAACAGTGACCGTCGAAGTGGCATACGACCCGGCACTGAACTGAGTTATTCCTCGGATTGAGAGGCTGGTAAAAAAACAAAAAAACTCCCGCAAAACCTTGCGTCTTGCGGGAGTTTTCATTGTCAACCGAACGCTGCCGATCGCGCAGCCGTCACTCCTCCTCTTCGGGCAGCTCGACCTTGATGTGCAGCTCCTTGAGCTGCTGGGCGGTGACTTCCGAGGGGGCGGCCATCATGAGGTCCTGGGCGGACTGGTTCATCGGGAAGGCGATCACTTCGCGGATGTTCTGCTCGTCGCGCAGGATCATCACCAGACGGTCGAGGCCGGGGGCGATGCCGCCGTGCGGCGGAGCGCCGTGCTTGAAAGCTTCGATCATGTGGCCGAAACGGGCGTCAACCTCCTCCTTCGGGTAGCCGGCGATCTCGAACGCCTTGTACATGATGTCGGGGCGATGGTTCCTGATCGCGCCGCTGGAGAGTTCGATGCCGTTGCAGACGATGTCGTACTGGTAGGCCAGCACGTCGAGCGGGAATTTCGATTCGAGCACCTCCATTTCGCCCTGCGGCATCGAGAAGGGGTTGTGCGAGAAGTCGATCTTTTTGTCCTCCTCGTTGTACTCGTACATCGGAAAATCGACGATCCAGCAAAACGACAGCTCGTCACGGTCGAGCGGGAACACGTCGGCGAACCAGGAGCGCATCCCGCCCATGATCTTGCAGGTCTTCTCCCACTTGCCCGCGCCGAAGAAAATGACGTCGCCGGTTTCGACGCCGAGCTGCTCCTTCAGGGCCGCCATCTCCTCCTCCTTGAGGAACTTGACCACCGGCCCTTTCGGACCCTCCTCGCGGAACTGGATGTAGGCCAGACCCGCCGAACCCAGCTCGCGGGCGCGTTTTTCGGCTTTGTCGTAGAAGAGGCGCGACTCGTTGCCCATGCCCTTCAGCACCATCGCCTTGACGCACGACCCCTCGGCGGTGTTCGAGGCGAACACCTTGAAGCCGGAGTTGACGAACAGTTCAGTGACATCCTGTATTTCCAGCGGAATGCGCAGATCGGGCTTGTCCGAGCCGTAGCGGTTCATGACGTCGCGGTAGCTGATGCGCGGGAACGGAAACTGCGCGATGCGCTTCTGCGACATCGTTTCGACCAGGTGCTTGAACATCCCTTCGAGAATGACGAAGAGGTCGTCCTGCTCGACGAACGACATCTCGATATCGATCTGGTAGAACTCGCCGGGGCTGCGGTCGGCGCGGGCGTCCTCGTCGCGGAAACACGGCGCAATCTGGAAGTAGCGCGGAAAGCCGGAGACCATCAGAAGCTGCTTGAACTGCTGCGGAGCCTGCGGCAGCGCGTAGAACTTGCCGGGATGCAGGCGGCTCGGCACGAGGAAGTCGCGTGCGCCTTCGGGCGAGCTGGAGGTGAGGATCGGCGTCTGGATTTCGATGAAATCGAGGTCGGTCAGATATTTGCGCACGGCGGCGGTGAGCTTGCTGCGGAAGATGATATTCTCGTGCAGCCTTTCGCGGCGCAGGTCGAGGAAACGGTACTTCAAGCGAAGCTCCTCCGAGGTCGGCATGAAATCGGCCACCGGGAAGGGCAGCGGATGGGCGATGCTTTCGATCGTGATCGAGGAGACGACCACCTCGATAGCGCCCGACGCAAGGCGCGGATTGACCGTCTCGTCGGATCGGAGCACCACCGCGCCTTCGGCGGAGATGACCGACTCGGAGTGCAGCCCTTCGGCAACCTTGAAGAGTTCGCCATTTTCAGGCTGGATCACAAGCTGGCAGATGCCGGTGTGATCGCGCAGATCGATGAAGATCAGGCCGCCGTGGTCGCGAATGCGGTGCACCCAGCCGCCAATCTTGACCGACTCCCCTTCCGAATTGCGGTTGAGAAGACCGCAATAGTGCGTTCTGAACCTGTTCTGCAAACCCTCCGCCGTTGTTGGCTCCTTGCTCATATAAATCGTGTATAAACCGTTTTGAAAGCCCTTGGGGGCTGAGATGAAAAAATGCCTGTGATCCCCCGGCCACAGCCGGATCGCGACGTTAGTAAAGACGACCCTGAATATCAGGAATTTTGCGCGAATTGTAAAACCCCGGATCGGGGCGCGGCGAAAAAGCGACGAGGGATCGATTTGCTGGGAAAGAGCGGGCCTCGGTTGCGCCCGCGCCTATCCCTCGGCCTCCCCGGCGAACCCCGCTATCTGGCCCTCCCATCGCTCATAGCTCGAAGGTTGCCGTTCCGGTCGATTCCGCGTCTAACTCGCAAAAAACTTTGCGACACGCTCTGCTCGAAAAACGAATTTTTCAGGAACAATCCGAAGTATTTACTTGAAAATCAGGCGTATTCTTCGTACATAGACGATGTAAGCCATGCTGTCAAGCTTATTATGTACCCCTTCCGAGACGGCTTTATATGGACGATAATGGCGTCATTGACCACGAGAGATCACCGATGTGTTAATAGCTGATAAGAAATTATTTTTAGACGCAAGTAGTGAAGCCGTTGTTTAATAAAGGATCCTCGAAGCAGAGCTTCGAGGTATTTAGAAGAGTTGGAGCTGCTGTGAATGCAACTTTTTATACTCAATTTCTCGACCTTGAC
>NZ_SDGU01000114.1 GCF_004118635.1 Chlorobaculum sp. 24CR
AAAACTGGGGGGCGGTTATCAATCAGTTTTCCATTAAATTCGAGGGAAGGATGCCTCTATGAAAACGACCGTTTACACACTTATCTGAACAGGCTCTTCACAGCAGCTCCAACTCTTCTAAATACCTCGAAGCTCTGCTTCGAGGATCCTTTATTTCATCTTTTCTTCCAGTGTTTTTATGGCGTTTACTAACTGGTTTGGATCAAAGCCGATATCGCCTCCTTTCTGCCTAATGGCACTAATTGCATTAGCAAGTCGTTCTAAGGCTGCTGCCTGGCGTTCCGTATTTTCGATTTCTTCTTTTACTTGTGAATTTTGAAGATTATTTAAAGCGCTCCTCCACTCAATTTCTTTTAAAGCGGCTTCTTGCCTTTTTAAATCTGCTTCAGCATGAAGTAGCTGAGCTTCTGCTTCTATTTTTTTGGCATTATTAACCCTTTGAGCAGCTTCACCTTCCGCAGTTTGTATGCCAGCTTCTTTGAGTCGTAATGCATCAGTAGCAGTGTATCCCTTGACTTTATCCCATAGCGTCTGATACCATTTTCGAGATGCATGGTCTTGTTGTTCTTGAACTATGGTAGGTACAGGAGCTGGCTCAGCAGTTTTTTTTATTATCGCGCCATCATTTTGGTGCTCACAAGGAAAATGATTCATACCAATACCTCCTTTGATAAGAAAATCTTGGTATCATCTCGGTTGAAAATAATCCCTGTGCCCCCAAAAGCTCTATGCAGTTCAGATAATGATTCATATAGCTCGATAAGATCATCTCTTGATGATTCTCCTATATCTATCCATCACTGCTGTCCGGTTAACGAAAAAATAAAACGCTGTAAAATATTATATTATAGTGAGTTGCGGCGTTTTTTTATCGTTATCGATTTGAACTCGATGGGTATCTTCTGTCATTTCATAATTGCGCAAATTGAAATGACCGATGAATACAGGA
>NZ_SDGU01000019.1 GCF_004118635.1 Chlorobaculum sp. 24CR
GAGTCTGTAAGATAAAGTGTGTAAACGGTCATAGTTTCCTATCATGTAACAAGGAGCAAAACTATGACCAGAAAGAAAGACAAGACCCCGGACATTCAGGGCGAGCTGATTGGGCAGCTTCTCCGAGAAAGCGGCAGCCCCCAGGCCCTCCTTGAGAAAGGCGGCCTGTTCGACCAGCTCAAAAAACGCCTGATCGAAGCGGCGCTCGAAGGCGAGCTGGACGAGCACCTCGGCTATCCGAAGCATCTGCCCATCGTGCCCAACACCGGCAACAGCCGCAACGGACACGGCCAGAAAACCATCATCGTTGACAACGATCAGTTCGCCATTCGGCCCCCGCGCGACCGCAACGGCAGCTTCGAGCCGCAACTGATCCCCAAACGCCAGACCCGATTCAAGGGCTTCGACGACAAAATCCTGGCCATGTACGCCCGCGGCATGAGCGTCCGCGACATGCAGGCCATGTTGCTGGAACTCTACCAGGTCGAGGTCTCCGAAGCGCTCATCAGCAGCGTGACCGACGCGGTGCTCGACGACGTGCGCGCCTGGCAGAGCCGCCCGCTCGATGCGCTCTATCCCATTGTCTATTTCGACTGCATTGTCGTCAAGGGCCGTCAGGACGGACGGGCCTGTAACAAGGCTGTTTATCTGGCCTTAGCCATCACCATGGATGGCCACAAGGAGCTGCTGGGACTGTGGATTTCGCAGAACGAAGGGGCCAAATTCTGGCTCGGCGTGATGACCGAACTGAAAAACCGGGGCGTCGAGGACATCCTGATTGCCGCCGTTGACGGACTGGTCGGCTTTCCGGACGCCATTGCCGCGGTGTTTCCGAAAACCGAGGTGCAGCTCTGCATCGTGCACATGGTGCGCAACTCCGTCAAATACGTGTCGTGGAAAGACCGCAAAGATTTATGTGCCGATCTGAAAACGATTTACGGATCAGCTACTGCCGATGAAGCGGAGCTAAACCTGCAAATCTTTGCCGACAAATGGGACGGAAAATATCCCTCGGTCAGCAAGCTCTGGCAGAGTCACTGGGAGCACATCATCCCGTTTTTCGATTATCTGCCAGAAATCCGGAAGGTCATTTACACGACCAACGCCATCGAGTCGCTGAACCGCTCGCTGCGCAAAGTGCTGAAAACCAAAGGCTCATTTCCGACTGACGAATCGATCATCAAGCTGATCTATCTTGCCATGCAAAACATCGCCAAAAAGTGGACCATGCCCATCCAAAACTGGGGGGCGGTTATCAATCAGTTTTCCATTAAATTCGAGGGAAGGATGCCTCTATGAAAACGACCGTTTACACACTTATCTGAACAGGCTC
>NZ_SDGU01000001.1 GCF_004118635.1 Chlorobaculum sp. 24CR
TACTGCGCAAATATACGAATATTGCTGGACTTATATTTCAGTTAAGTCAATATATTTCAATATCTTATATCTTTTCCGACTTTTTAGAGATGGCCTAAATTTGAATTACAACGTCTTGCTTGACTTCGACGAGAAAGATGTTATATTACATGTATAACATAACAAAAGCAACCAGTATTAGAGATTCTCTCATGGCACGAGGAAAATCAGGCAGAGTGGTGCTGGAAATAGACCCTGAGTTGAAGCGTCAACTCTACGCAAAATTAGAAAACAAACAGCAAACCATGAGAGAATGGTTTATTCAGGAGGCTACGGAATTAGTTTACGGCGAGAAATCCTCTTCTCTTTTTGATATGCACGATGAAGACCAACAAAACATAGATGGTGGTGAAAAATGAATTTCAAGGAAAATGAATCTGCGCAAAAGCTAAGAGGAGGGTACTATACCCCATTTGATTTAGCTCACTACCTCTCTCGATGGATAGCTGAAATAAATCCCGTGACCGTGCTGGAGCCCAGTTGTGGCGACGGAATATTTCTTGAGTCATTGTCTTCTGCGCTTTCAGTTCGTTCCTTAATTACGGCAATAGAGCTTGATCCCACAGAGGCTAATCTTGCAACAGCGAGAGCGAGTACCATCAATAATTTGGATATCAATGTTAAATGCGCCGATTTTTTAGAATGGTATTTAACTTCCGATCAGGCAAAATCGCAATATGACGCCATAGTAGGAAATCCACCATTCATCAGATACCAATACTTGTCACAAAGAGATCAAGGATTCTCAGAACGGATTTTCAAGCTGCACAATCTGCGTTTTACAAAGCATACTAATGCTTGGGTTCCTTTCGTTATTGCATCGCTGTCACTACTTCGTCCTAGTGGAAGACTGGCAATGGTGCTGCCTGCAGAGATATTGCATGTTCTTCACGCTCAATCGCTTCGCTTTTATTTGGGACAACAATGCAAAAAGCTCATCATTATTGATCCAGAGGAAATCTGGTTTGATGGCACGTTGCAAGGTGCTGTTTTATTGCTTGCGGAAAAGAAAAAAGACATTAAAGAATATACCGCTGGGCTTGGCATTATACAGACACGAGGAAAATCATTTCTAAATGTGAGCCCCAATCAGTATTTCAATAAAACAAACTTCATCAATGGCAAAACTGTCGAGGGAAAATGGACAAGGGCTTTACTAACAAAAAAAGAACTAGAAATATTTGAAGGGGTCATAAAAGGTGACGCAGTACATCGCTTTTCAGATATTGCTGATGTTGATGTTGGCCTAGTTACCGGAGCGAACAAGTTTTTTTTGGTAAATGATAACACTGTCAATCACTACGACCTCGAAAAATGGTCACATCCAATGTTTGGTAGAAGCGAACATTGCCCTGGAATTCTCTATGACGCAAACCAGCATAGCAGAAATTCAGAATCTGGCCTTCCATCTAATTTTCTCTGGTTTAACGTAAGCAATATTTCAGAGCTTTCTAAAAGCGCTCTTGAATATATACGTTCAGGAGAACGCGAGAATCTACATGTACGCTACAAATGCAGAATACGCAAATCGTGGTTCAAAGTTCCATCTGTCTATGCCACACAGGTAGGCATGCTCAAACGCGCACATGATATGCCGAGACTCATATTAAATGAAATTAGAGCTTATACTACTGATACGGCATATCGCATTACAACTAAAAATGTAAACCCCAAAAAACTTGTTTATTGTTTCATTAATTCACTTACCGCACTTAGCTCGGAACTTGAAGGTAGGCATTATGGGGGCGGCGTGTTAGAGCTTGTCCCATCAGAGATCGAAAAGCTGTATATACCCATCCCTGCACAGACAAGCGAAGCAATAAAAGAGCTGGATAAAATGATAAGAAGCTCTTCATCCAACGAGATATTGTCTCACCAAGACAATATAATATTAAGAGACTTGGGGTTAAACACAGATGAAATTACCAGTCTCCATGAAGCATGGAATAAGCTAAGGAACAGACGTCAAAGAACAACCAGCACGATCAATCAATGACAATCATAAAGTCAGTTGCATTTTTCTTAAAAAATCTCAGGGTGCGGCCTAATAGATCGCGACTTGCAATAAGACCCCTTGCTTCACCCCATTTTATTTTTGTCATAACATTTCTTTGCATATAACTTTTCGTATCGGTTCTTGGATCATGGGTAACTTCCATTTTAAATTCACCATATGACAGGTTTTTAATCACTATTTCTGCATTTATTATGGCACGTTCAAGATGAGAATTTCTCGACTTATATTCTTTTCTCCATTCCAGATCAGAAAAAACCGTTTCTCTAAAATAATGCTGGAAGTCAATATTCTCCATCAAACCTTCTCCCAAATTCGTATCTCCGGTTATATTGGTATTATTTCCATGAGGGATATTTAAGCTCCTCTCTGCAAGAGGCTTGCTTTCCCATACTAAAACACCTGTATTCGCGACTATTTTAACCTTGCGACTATTTATTGGTTTATTTTGCCCAAGATTACTCTTTTCAACTATCGGTATTGGCTTGAGGTTATCTCTTGCCTTGTCGCATTGTGTCTTATTGGTTACAGGGAGTCTTGTTAAACGCTCATCTTCTAATCGACCTTCGTATAACAGTTCAACTGCCTGCCTAGGCGAAGTTATTTGAAACACATGCTCCGGATATTTCACCGTAAGTTCGGTTATCGTTTGAACAAGCTTTTGAAGATAATCCTCATCTGCCTTTTGGCGCCTATTGAGCTTAATGTATGAGCTCGCTTCGATATTTTGGTTTAGTCCACCAAATGTCAGATTGGCACTACCCAATATCACATACGCTTTAGTTTCACCGTATGCCGCATATATTTTTGGATGAAATATTTTTTTATTTGACGCTGTATCCACAACGTAGGGAGTAAGCCCAATTTTTAATAACTGAAAAATACTTTGGACGGAAGTAATACCGTTCCTTATGCCAATAAATAGCTTCGACTTGTCGGCTACTTTTTTGAGATTATCTTCAATTCTTTCAACCCCATTTTTTCTCGCGAAGGCAAGGCTAAATAAATAGTTATCGATATCAGACGCCGTGAGCAGTTGATTGACGGCCGTCTCGTGGTCGTCATTTTCACTTAATCCCTGAAGTATGATTTCTAGTTCAGCCATCTCTATAAAATTTGCATCTGTCTGTAGCTATTGAACATTGATTATATGGTTCCCATATAAGACACCTCTCTCTGGATTTTTTACCTTCATAACACGCTTGCGGTAACCATGAAAAAATTTAATAATTTTTATTAAACATCTTGAAAATTCAACTTCTTTTTAGCGGGTAGTGTTATTCGGTTCAGCCTAAAAGATCACTCGAAAAATTAGCGCAAAATCAGCAAAGAAACAACCATTCATGCCCGGCAGGGGCTTCATGTCCGAGACGATTCTTTCAGAGATAACCGCAGGCGCGGAAATGTGTTCCGGTCTGTTCAGCCGCCGAACTGACGCCGCACCTCCCGCTCCGTCCGCTCGTCCGCCGGGGTGACGGCGATTCGGGCGGGAATCGCGTCGTGCAGCTCCCTGAATTTCCTGACGCACTCCGCCGAGGCGAAGTAAATCTCGTCGATGAAATCGAGGTCGATGGCTTCGACGTGATCCTGCGCTCCGTGCGCATAGACGACGAGCGGCGTGACCTGGTTGCCGCCTTCGCGCAACTGCCCGGCCACCAGCTCATCGACGTGCTCCGCGCCCGGCAGGAGAATGCGCTGGCCCGTCAGCCCCTGTTGCCTCAGCATCTCGCCGATGCTGGTCGGCGTTTCCGCTTCGAGTCGGCAATCGGCAATGATGCCGTATTCCTGAAGCTCTGTCGCCGCCGAGCGGTTCGAGGCGCAGATAGTCAAGTGCGCCAGGTGGCGGACGTCGCGCCCATGCTCGAAGAGGTACTTGAAAAAGTAGCGCACGGCGAAGCGGTTCTGGAAGAAGAGCACCGAGAAGCGGTCGATCCCCTCGATGCTGGCTTTCACCGCGCCGAGGTCTGCGCCCGCCACCTGCTGGCACGGGAAGGGCACGGTGATGTAGTCGGCTGGCGTATATTTTTTCGGCGCTTCGCCGGTCATGAGCACCTTCTTTTTACGCGAGTACCAGTTGCTCTCGATGAACTGGCTGATGCTGTCGCCGATAATGAGCAGTGCCGGGGAATAGACCGCCCTGTCGCGCTTGCGAAACTCGTCGAGCGTACCGGTGAAAATCTTCTGGTTGTAGCGCGTGGCGTTCTGCACCACGGCCACCATCGTCTTGCCGCTCCGCCCTTTTGCCGCCACCGCATCGAGCACGTCGTGCACCGAGGAGGCGACCATGTAATAGACGATGGTGTCGGTGTCGGGGGCCTGAATCTTGCTGATCGGGTGGCCGGTGCAGAAGGCCACCGACGAGGAGACCTTGCGCATGGTCAGCGGAATTTCGGTGTAGGCGCTCGCGCCGTGCGCCGCCGTGATGCCGGGAATGATCTCGTACTCGATGCCGTGCTGGCGCAGCGTGTCGATCTCCTCACCGCCCCGCCCGAAGATGAAGGGGTCGCCGCCCTTCAGCCGGACGACCGTGCGCCCCATGAGCGCGTGGCGCACGATCTCCTGGTTGATCTCCTCCTGCTCGAAGTGGTGGCTGTCCTTGCGCTTGCCGGTGTAAATCTTCTCGGCCCGATAGGGTTCGAGCATCTGCGGCAGCACGAGGTCGTCGAAGAGAATCACGTCCGCCTCGCGCAGCGCCCGGTCGGCCTTGAGCGTGAGCAGTTCGGGATCGCCCGGCCCCGCGCCCGCGATATAGACGTACCCTTTCTTCGCCGGTGTCTGTGACGGCGACGGTTCTGTATGGATTGAATCGGTCATTGCGGATACTTCCTTGCGAAATTAGGGGTTATCGTCCGGCCAGGTCTCGTTGACGAACTGGCGGAGGCGGTTGCGCCACTCCACGGACTTCTTGACGTTCTGGCCATTGGAGGAGACCGCGACGGTCATCTCGCCCTGCTTGATGATCGCCGGAGAGATAAAGCCCGAAAGCTCGCGGTTATCGACGACGTTCACGAGGATGCCCCGCGCCTCGGCGTCGTCGCGAACGCGGCGGTTGACCGCCTCGACGTTCGTGCTGGCATAGACGAGGAACGCGCCGTCGAGGTCGGAGGGGTCGTACTCCTTGCGGATTTCCGTGAACCCCTTGCCTTTGAGTTCGTCGATGATTTCGGGAGAGACGATGGTGATGTTCCGGGTATATTTCTCGATGGTCTGAATCTTGTGCAGGGCGATTTTGCCGCCGCCGACAAAGAGAATCTTCTTGTTGTCCACCCGGATGTTGAGCGGCAGAAACACTTTCATAGATGCGTCCATTTTGACGATAAACAACAGCCCCGGCGCAGGTTCAGTTCCCGCGCCGGGGCCAGTGAAGAGATGCTGGTGGCGTCCGTTTTATCCCGAATTCACGCCGGTCTGGACAGACTCACTCCTGCGTTTTGACGGCGATGGCGGTCTTGAGCAGCATGGTCAGCACAAGCAGGCCGATGGCCCAGATGCCGAGCGTGACCGAAATTTCGGTGGCAGTCGGCATGTAATCGACAATCGCTTCGAGCGGCGTCGGTACGAATCCGCCGAAGACGAGGCCCATTCCCTTGTCGATCCAGATCGAGACGACCAGGCCGATGCAGGCGGCAATCAGCGCGCCGTTCTTGCGGCGAAGCGGCGGCGAGAGCAGCACACCGACCGAGATAATGCCGGTGATGAGCGAGAACCACATCCACGGCACGAGAGGGGCGTGGCCTTCGAGGCCGAAGAAGAGGTACTGCAAGCTGTGCATATGCGCCGGAATGTTGCTGTAGAAGGCCGTGAAAAACTCCGTGCCGAGGAAAAAGAGATTGGCCAGGCCAGCATAAGAGGCGAGCACCGAAAGCTTGAGACGCGCTTCCGGGCCTGCGTCGAATTTGGCGACCTTCTTCAGAATGAAGGTGATGAGAATCAGGATGGCCGTACCGGCGGCGAAGGCCGAGGCGAGGAATCGCGGGGCGAGCACGGCGGTGAGCCAGAGGTGGCGGCCCGGCAGACCAGCAAACAGGAACGCCGTCACCGTGTGGATGCTGAAGGCCCACGGAATCGAAAGGTAGATCAGCGCCTTCACCCACGGCGCGGGAGCCACGCCCTTGCGCTCGGCGCCGAGCACCGCCCAGCCGCTGATGAGGTTCAGGAAGAGGTAGCCGTTGAGCACCATCACGTCCCAGAACACCATCGAGTGCGGCGAGGGATAGAGCAGCACGTTGAGCACGCGGTCGGGCCGCCCCATGTCGGCCAGAATGAAGAGCATACACATGAGCGCCGCCGATACGGCGAGAAACTCGCCGACGATGACGATCTTTGAAAAGGCTTTCTGGTTGTGCAGGTAGTAGGGCAGCACCAGCATCACAGCCGAGGCGGCAACCCCGACCAGAAAGGTGAACTGGGCGATGTAAACACCCCAGCTTATGTCACGGCCCATGCCGGTGACGCCGAGACCGATGGTCATCTGGCGGGCGTACGCCGTTACTCCAATCCCGATGACGACGAGCAGAAAGGCTACCCATGCCCAGTAGCCGCGGCCTCCTTTGAGCGCTTTCTCGATCATGGCTTATGGTTAGATGATGTAAAAAACTGACGGCAGCGTACCGAGTTCCGGCTTGCGCTGCATGGTTTCGTTCGCGGCGAGCAGTTTGCGAATCTCCGAATCGGGCTTGTTCAGGTCGCCGAAGATAAGCGCCTTTTCGGGACACGATTCGACGCAGGCCGGAAGCTCGTTTTTGACGAGCCGCTCCGAGCAGAAGTTGCACTTCTCGACCACGCCGCGCATCCTCGTCGGATAGGCGGTGCTCAGTTCCTTGATATTCGGGCGCGGATCGAGCCAGTTGAAGCTGCGCGAACCGTACGGGCAGGCGGCCATGCAGAAGCGGCAGCCGATGCAGCGATGGTAGTCGATCGACACGATGCCGTCCCAGCGCTTGAAGGTCGCCTCGGTCGGGCACGCCTTGGTACAGGGCGGCTCGGCGCAGTGGTTGCAGAGCGTCAGCACCTGGCGTTCGAGCACTTCGGGATTTTGGAACTGTGTGCTGGCGGTCGGGAAAGCGTTCTCGTAGCCGCTCTTCCAGATCCACTTGACCTCGTTTTTCGACTTGCCGAAGTCCGGCACGTTGTGATCGTGGTGGCACCGGACGATGCACTCGGTGCAGTTGCCGAGGCACTTGCGGGTATCGATCAGCATACCCCAGCGCACCTTGCCCGGCACGGGTTTGTCGGTAAAGTTCGACATATCGGTCTGTTCGAGCGCGAACGCCGGGAACAGACCCGCGGCGGCGCCCAGGCCGGCAAGCGCGCCAAGCCCCGCCTTCTTCAGAAATTCTCTGCGATTTTGACTCATTGCGGCACCTCCATCGGCGACAAGTGGCAATCCCAGCATGTCGGCTTGACATTGGCAAACTCATGACACATAAAACAGAACATTGGATTTGAACCGTGGCAACCGAGACAGGTGTTGAGACTCTTGTCGAAGTGCTCTCCCTGGGGATTGACGTAGGTTCTATTTCCTTCGCGCACCGAATCGTGACGCCATTTGTTGAGCACCTGCATGTGGTGCGCCCGCATGTACTCGGTCGGCAGAATGCACTTCGAACTGTCGATCGGCGCGCCGCCAGGCGCAGGAGCTGCCGCCGCCACGGGCGAGTTCTCGGCGTGAGCCGAAACCGAGCCGTAATGACCGGCCTGCATGAAGAACCATGCCGCCACGAAGACGGCGAGGCCCGCGGCGAGGGCGACCAGAAACTTGCTGAACTTATTCATCGTCGTCATCCTCCTCGAATCCGGCCATCGGATTCTCTCTCAGGTCTTCGGTTCTCTTCTTTTCTCCTTGCATGATGAGTGCGTTACCGACCAGTTCGTGCAGGCCATAGACCAACACACCGGGATTCCAGTAGCGCATGAGCGCCGGAAGGCTCGCCCGGTCGATGGCGCAAATCGTGACCAGTGAATCGACCTTGTGCTTTTCGCGCACGTGCGCCACGGCGCTGGCTCGCGGGAAGCCGCCGCGCATCCGGGTGTCCATGAACTCCTCGGCATTCAGGCCGCTGCCCGATCCGCAGCAGAAGGTCTGCTCCCTGATGGTATTTTCGGGCATTTCGTGGAAAACGTTACACACCTTGTTGAGCACGTAGCGCGGCTCCTCGAACATGCCCATGCCGCGAGCCACATTGCACGAGTCGTGGAAGGTGGTGCGGAGATGGTCGTTGCGTTTCGGGTCGAGCTTGAGCTTGCCGTGCTTGATGAGGTCGGCGGTGAACTCGGCGATATGCACCATTTTGGTTGACTTCGCATTGGTGAACTTCGTGCCCGTGATCGGCGAAACCGGCTCCTTGAGGAAATCGGCCGGGCCGTTCATGGTTCCCATGTACTGCTGCACCACGCGCCACATGTGGCCGCACTCGCCGCCGAGAATCCATTTCACACCGAGACGCTTGGCCTCGTGGTACATCTTGGCGTTGATCTTCTTCATCATCTCGTTCGAGGTGAACATGCCGAAGTTGCCGCCCTCGGAGGCGTAGGTGCTGATGGTGTAGTCGAGGCCGATGTGGTGAAAAAGCAAGAGGTAGCCCATCATTGTATAGACGCCGGGATCGGCGAACACGTCGCCCGACGGCGTGATGAACAGAATTTCGGCTCCCTTGCGGTTGAAGGTCGGGTTGACCCTGATGCCGGTCACGTCCTCGATGTCATCGACCAGCGACATGATGTTCTGCTCGAAAGTGTGCGGCTCGATGCCGAGGTGGTTGCCCGTGCGGTTGCAGTTAGCCACCGGCGCGAGAATCCAGTTGTTGTTCACGCCGATCAGGTTGAGCAGCTCGCGCACCATCATGGTGATTTCGGCGGTGTCGATGCCCATCGGGCAAAAGACCGAACAGCGGCGGCACTCGGTGCACTGGTAAAAGTACATGTGCCACTCCTTGATCACGTCCTGCGTGAGCGTCCTCGACCCCGAAAAGTTCTTCAGAATCTTGGCGAAGGTGGTGAAGTCGTTGCGATAGACCGAACGCACCAGCTCGGCGCGAAGCACCGGCATGTTTTTCGGGTCGCCGGTACCGAGGAAGAAGTGGCACTTGTCGGCGCATGCGCCGCAGCGAACACAACTGTCCATGAAGACCTTGAACGAGCGGAACCGCTTCAGGCGATCCTTCATGCCGTCATGAATGATCTTCTCCCATCCATCGGGAAGCTGCCAGTCCTTGTCGGTGGCGGCCCATTTCCTCGGGTTCGCGAAGTGCAGATCTTCGAGTACTTCCGGCTTGGCGGGAAAACACCAGTTGCCGTCGCGGAACTCCACCGGCAGGTCCCACCAATCCTTGCCAGCAAGATTCTCCTTGAGTATCCGCGGCTTTTTTTGTTCGAACTCTTTTTTGAGTTCGTCCGGTTTGAGGGCGTATTTATTAGACATAATTGATTATTGCTTTTCGACCGGAATGCCTGCCTTCTTCATTTTTTCGCGGAACTCGTCCTCGTATTCGGCATAGGTTCTGAACTTGATGTCGGGGTTCCACGGGTTTTTGTGCCATTTGGCGCGGCTGTTATTCGGCAGGTTGCGCGTCGGACTGAGGAAAATGCCCCCCATGTGCACCAGCTTGCTGAACGGAATGTAGGCAAGCAATACGCAAACCAGAAACAGGTGAACGTAGAACAGCGCGCCGATCGGTTCGGGTTCCGAGAAACCAAAGCTCGCCAGCGTCATTGCCAGAGCCTTAACCGGCATGATGTTGACCTTGGTCACGTAGCGCATGCTGATGCCGACAATGGCGATAGCGCCGAACAGGAAGAGCGGGAAGTAGTCCGTCGAGAGCGACAGAATGCGCATCTTCGCATCCGACAGGCGGCGCAGCACCAGAAAGGTGATGGCGGCAAGCGCAACGGCATCGGTGATGTAGAATGCGGGTACGGTTACGTCGAGGAAGCGATCCGCGGTGTCGAGCAGCTCGATCGGCACGGGCAGGGTGGCCAGAAAAAAGCGGGCGTGGCGGATGACGATGATGAGCATCGACCAGTGGAACGCGAGGCCGCCCAGCCAGAGCCACTTGTGCGAACCATAGACGAGCTTCGGGCCGCCAGCCATTTCGGCTTTGGTGTTACGGAACAGCGAGCGAAACAGGAACACTTCAGAGAGTACCCGCAAGGCCGCCATGAAGGGATTGGACGGGCATTCCAGCGTGTTGGTCTTGACCCAGTCGAGCGACTTCTCCTGGCCGCAGGTGGTCGGAATGTTGAACGGCACCGGCCTCCTGAGCCAGTCAACCAGCCGGAAAAGCATTCCGAGTGCGAGTATCACGCCGGCAGCGTAGGGAATAATGATGGCGAAAACGTAGTCGAGTTTTCCGTAGGTGACACCGAGCCAGGGAATCAGCGCCAGCACGATGACCGCAATCAGCGGTTTCAGCACTTTTTTCATGCTTCGACCCTCCTGAGCGCCATGTGCATCTTCCGTCGGCCCTCGTCATATTTGATCTGGCAGATGGTTTCGCGATGCTTCATATAGCTGTCGAAAGCTTGCAGGGTCAGCTCTTCGAGGCGGTCGCGGCACGGATGATCGCACTCGCCCGGCAGCTCTTCGATCATAGCCTTGAGCATGAACAAAATCGACAAAGATTTTGAAGGTGGAATATCCTGGATGGCAAGAATCCGGGTAATGCGCATGATCGGCTCGGCGGCCTGCATGGTTCGATCCGTCACAGCATCGAGCAGAGCCTTCAGCTCCTCTTCGATCGCCGAGGCGACCATCGAGCCGTGGCTCGTACTGCCGCCGGGCAGCATCGCCATGACGGAGGTCGTCCACTGCTCGAGCAGGGCCTTCCGGTTCTCGTTAACTATCTGTTCCCACGCTCTCGTCATAAGATTGCAGAATATGAGGTTGTTACATTCAAAGCAGTCCGCCGGTCTGCGAGAGACCGGCGGACTTGAAGCGCTTCCCTGAAAACGGGATCAGGCGCATTTGGCCATGAAGGCCTCGTAAACCGGTCGCCAGGTTTTGGACTCGGCCTCGAACGGTATTTCGAGGTACTGGCAAAGATACAGGGCGTCATAGGCTCCGCAGGCATCGCCGTTTTTCAGCGCTTCGAGCGCCTTCTTGCCGGCTGCGGCGGTATCCTCGCCCGTCAGACGGGCCTGACGCCAGTAGTTGATCGCCTCTTCGCGATAGACGGCGTTCCGGGGCAAAGCCTCGGCAGCCTTCAGGCTGTCCACCTCGATTTGACGGTTGCCAAAAGCGACCGGCCAGCCGGTGTCCTGCCAGTGGGAGGAGGTTTCTATGGCCTTCTCGACCATCGGGATCATATCGTCCATCATAGTGTTTTCGGTCTTTTCAGGTTACGATGCCGTCCAGTTTAGAGTCCGTCGCCCATGCCCATCTGGATGTAGCCGCAGGGGCAGACCAGGGAGCAGAGGTGGCAGCCGACGCATTTTGCGTAGTTGGTATAGACTTTTTCGCCCGCCGGGTTGTCGCGGTAGCGCGTGATCGCCTCCTGCGGGCAGAACGAGACGCACTGCTTGCAGTCGAAGCAGAAGCCGCAGC
>NZ_SDGU01000115.1 GCF_004118635.1 Chlorobaculum sp. 24CR
TGCGGTCTTGCCTTGCGCGGTGAACTGAAGGCGGTGTTAACGATGAGTCGGCAGGCAGCGTGGAGGTCAGCGCAATAACCCCGATTCCGAGGTCTGCCCGGTGAGAATGCTGGAGCTTTTTGAGAGAATAAGAGTGACTTTTTGAAAACACGATTGCTCATTTTTCGATTCCGTTACATTTTTTTTATGTACTCAATTTTAGTGTTTACAGGCTGATAAGGTGTTGATAGATAGTGTTTTGCGTGATATTTACGCTGTGAAGTCGTTGTATTTTTAGGGTACCTTGCGATGTTTTGTCTTGCGTCTTTGATAGTGCTTTTTAAAAAAAAGTACTTATGTTATACCAAGAGCCTCACCAATCAATCAACTAATGGCAGGCTTGTTCTTTGCTCATGAAGAAGACGTGTTTAT
>NZ_SDGU01000116.1 GCF_004118635.1 Chlorobaculum sp. 24CR
GAACAGCTCGAAGCGGAGTACGACGCGGTGTTTATCGGCGTTGGCGCTCAGAAAGGACGCGGCCTGCCCGTGGCGGGCTTCGACGGAACGCCCGGAGCGACCAACGCCATCGACTTCCTGAAAAGCTACGAAGTGCTCGGCGACGACGTGCCGGTCGGCAAGCACGTGGTGGTCATTGGCGACGGCAACGTGGCGATGGACGTCGCGCGCCTCGCCCTGCGGCTCGGCTCGCAAGCCTCGATCATCTCCGGCGTGCCGCGCGAAGAGATGGCCTGCTTCGAGAACGAATACGACGACGCGAAGAAAGAGGGCGCGACGATGTACTTCCAG
>NZ_SDGU01000117.1 GCF_004118635.1 Chlorobaculum sp. 24CR
GCCTCGATCATCTCCGGCGTGCCGCGCGAAGAGATGGCCTGCTTCGAGAACGAATACGACGACGCGAAGAAAGAGGGCGCGACGATGTACTTCCAGGCCGGCACGGCTGAAGTGCTCGGCGGAGCGAGTGGCGTCACCGGCCTGCGCTGCACGAAAATGACCAAGAAAGAGAAGGGCGAGGAGGGCTGGAACTCCCCGATTCCGTTCCTGCGCTACAAGAGTAACGGCGAAAGCTTCGTCATCGAAGCGGACATGGTGGTGGCGGCCATCGGCCAGGGCACCGACCTCGACTGCCTCGGCAGCGCGTCGAGCGGCCCGTGGCTCAAGGTTGACCGCA
>NZ_SDGU01000118.1 GCF_004118635.1 Chlorobaculum sp. 24CR
CACTGCTGTCCGGTTATAAGTCAAATAAATTCAACTGGTTACAGAGATTGACTTCTTGAGCCGTGCGAGAGGAATTCGTAACTAATTGTAAAATATCGACTTTCTCAAAAACACTGACGCTCAAAATCTGTAAAAATGTGTACAGAGATATTTCCAAATTAAGTCTCTTTTTTACCAAAGCAATAAGCACATATACTGAGATAGCGATCCATATCTGCGTTTTAACCGCATTTTTCGAGGTTCCATAAAATGCCTTTATACGAAGATGTTGTTTGATCCATTTGAAAAACAGTTCGATTTGCCATCGACTTTTGTATAGGTCGGTAATTACTTTAGGAGCAAGCTCAAAATTGTTGGTAATGAACACATATATCTTGCCTGTAACAGGATCGGTATACTTGATTCGTCTCAGTGGCTCCGGATAATTGATAGATGATTTCGGATCACTCAACATGATAGTTTGATCACACTTGAGCCCGGAGGTCTTGTCAACAGCTCTGGAGTACTGACGCCTGAATAAAAGATTTGATTTACCTCTGATGACAAAGTAACCATGAGACTTATGGATAGAATATAATCTCTCGTAATCGATATAGCCGCGATCCATGATGTAAAAAGAACCTGGCTCAATTATAAGAACATCAAGAATGTTGACATCATGAACCTTGCCATCAGTGATAGTAATAAATGACGGAATATTACCTCGTAAGTCCAATAAAGTATGTAACTTAACTGCCCCCTTGTGTGTTCTGAATTTTGCCCATGGAAACAACGCCAGACAAAGATCTATTGTCGTTGAATCCAGAGCATAAACCGTTTCCTTCATACTCATGCCAAAGGATTTTTTGCTGTAAATTTCTCGGGCATGGTGAATCAGGATATGAGCAAAATCCTGATAAATTCGCCAGTCCCGTGTTTCATTGGCATCAGCAAGTGTGGTTCTGGCAATCTTGCCACGGATACTCATATGATATAGCTTGTTTTGCATACCCAGCAGACAAGTCGTGATGTCACGAAGGCTTTCGCGATAGGTCAATTGTGCAAAAAACAGGCAGAGATATTGATCAAGGCAGCTAAACAACCGAACCCTATAATTTCCATCATAACGCTGAACACAGCGCCGAAACTGATGAAGAGGTAAGTGTTCAATGAGCTGGGCAAAGACAGTTTTTCCTGTATTCATCGGTCATTTCAATTTGCGCAATTATGAAATGACAGAAGATACCCATCGAGTTCAAATCGATAACGATAAAAAAACGCCGCAACT
>NZ_SDGU01000020.1 GCF_004118635.1 Chlorobaculum sp. 24CR
CTTGGCGGTCGTCGTGGCACCTCGTCGGAAGCCGAACTGAACGAGCTTGGCGGTCGTCGTGGCACGTCGTCGGAGGCCGAACTGAACGAGCTTGGCGGTTGCTGCCGTTCAACCGGTAGTTAAAAGAGCTTTTCAGCCGATGCCGGAGATGGTGAACGACGCTCCGGGATTCGGATGCAGTTCGGGCCGGTATGATGCCAGCGCAAGTTTTCTGGCAAATACCGGCCCGGTTTTTTTATACTTTTTCTTGACGCGTCATTGATTTACGGTTAATCGCCGGATCGCTTTTTCTTCATCGGTTTTTCG
The DNA here is from genome assembly GCF_004118635.1 of Chlorobaculum sp. 24CR. Classification (GTDB taxonomy): domain Bacteria; phylum Bacteroidota; class Chlorobiia; order Chlorobiales; family Chlorobiaceae; genus Chlorobaculum. The sequence continues at coordinate 307 of NZ_SDGU01000020.1, forward strand.
TTTCTTTCCGTCTTATTTCTATGGCTGGTTTGTTGTCAAGGTTGCATAAAGTATTGCTTGCCTGCTTTGTCGCGACAGCGATTTTTTTGTCGTTCGATCCTGTCGGGCTGATGGCGGCGGAGTGGTATTCCGTTAAAAACGATCATTTCCGCATTCTCTGCAAAGAGCGGCATCGCGCTCTCGTTCCCGAAGTCATTGTCTATGCCGAAACATCGCTTGCGCTCCTGAGCCGCGTCTTCGATTACGTCCCCTCCGAAATCATCACCATCGTTCTCAAAGACAGTCGCGATACCGGCACGGCCAGCGCGTCGGTGTTGCCGCACAACCGGATTACCATCGATATTGCGCCGTTCGATACCGATTACGAGTTCATCCGCTTCGACTACCAGCTCCGGTGGATCATCAGCCATGAGATGACGCACATCGTCGCAGGCGACCGGCAAGGCGGCGCTGGCGGTACGCTCCGCTCTCTGTTGGGCAAGGTCGAGCCGTCGCAGCGCGAACCGCTGACCGCGCCGTTTTCGCTCCTCACCAGCGCCGGGCGTTACACGCCGACCTGGCATCAGGAGGGGATCGCCGTGTTCATGGAGACCTGGATGAACGGCGGTTACGGGCGCGTGCTCGGCAGTTTCGACGAAATGTATTTCCGGACGCTCGTCAATGAGAAGCGGGCGTTCATGGGTAAGTCGCAACTCGATTTCGAGGACGACGATTCGTTCCTGCTTGGCAGCACGGTCTATTTTTACGGCGCTCGATTCGCGAGCTGGCTTGCGCTGACGCGCGGACTCGACAAGCTCCTGGCGTGGTATCGCGTCGAGCCGGGTCAGCCGGGCTGTTGCATCGGGTACGAGGATGCTTTCCGGCAGGTGTACGGCTGCGGGCTGGACGAGGCGTGGGCGGCGTTTTACCGTGACGAACGGCGCTTCCAGCAGGAGAATATCGCCCGAATCCGCCGCCATCCGGTGACGCAAACCCGCAGGCTCGCCGCGCCGAAAGGCTGGGTGAGCAAGGCGTATCGCGACGCTTCGGGCCGCTGGATGTTCTACGCTTCGCACAAACCGCACGCCCTGGCGCGTATCGAAAAGCTTGACCTCGCGACCGGCGAGTGCGTGCCGGTCGCTTCGCTGCCGACTCCGCAACTGGTCGGCGTCGCATCGACCGCTTTCGACCGCGAGCACGGCCTCTTTTTTTTCACGACCCACAACGATCGCGGCTATCGCGACCTCTGGGCCGTCGCCGTCGAGAGCGGCAAAAAGAAGCTGCTCTTGCGCGACGTCCGGCTCGGCAACATGACTCTCAATCCGGTGGATCGCGCGCTCTGGGGCGTGGCCGTGCGCAACGGGCGGGCGGTGCTGGCCGTGTCGCGCTACCCCTACCGCAAGCTGCGCGTGGTGACCGGGTTGGGCGCGGGCGAGGTGCTGGCCCATCCCGAAATCAGCCCCGACGGCAAGACGATGGCCGCAACCCTGCATCGCGCGGACGGGCGTCAGGCGATCATCCTCATCGACCTCGTCCGGCTGGAAAGGGGGGGACGAGTGCTGTACGAGACGGCTACCGACCAGGGAAACCCGGAGCACCCCTCGTGGAGCGTCGATGGCTCGGCGATCTGCTGGAACGCCACCGTGAGCGGCGTCTCCAACATCTTTCGCCGCCAGCTCGCCCGGCCGGATGCCGAAGCGCTTTCCAACAGCGTGACCGGCCTGTTTCATCCCGTGGCGCTCTCCGCCGATTCGCTCTTTTGCTTCGAGTACACCTCCGAAGGGTTCACGCCGGTGGCGATGCCGGAGCGCCCGGTCAGCGACCTCCCGGCGATCCGGTTCTTCGGTCAGGCGGTGGTCGAGCGCTATCCGGAACTGCGCTCATGGCGCATGGCCGAAATTACTCCTCCTTTTACTCCACTCTCCGCCGAGCAGCGCTATCACGGCTTTTCGAGCTTGCAGCTCAACTCGCTCGCGCCGGTGGTCAACGCTTTTCAAGGCACGCTGGTCTATGGCGTTTATGCCGAACTGACCGATCCGCTTCGCTACCATCGCCTGACTCTTCAGCCGGGCTACTCGTTCGCCGACTCGGAGTGGCACTTCGCGATGAGCTACGAGTATCGCGACCTGTTCAAACTCGAACTCTCGCGAACTCCGGCGACTTTTTACGACCTCCTCAACCACCGCTCGATGCAGAGCGACGGGTGGGGCGCCAAAGCGGAATACCGCACGTGGTGGGTGTATGATCGTCCATCGACGCTCGATCAGCTTTTTTACGTCGGGCTGGGCAACGAAATTTCCGAAGGAGGCAGTTTCGCCACCGATGAAACCATCCTCACCTGCGGCACAAAGGTCACCGGCCAGCACCTGCGCAAGAGCATCGGCTCGACCGATGACGAAGAGGGGTATCAGTGGCAGGTCGCCATCGAGAACCGCCAGCCGACGCGCCACGCCTCTTCGGGCAGGCGGGTGGCCAGCGGCGAGGCTGCTTTGCTGCGAATGGTGCTCCAGCCGCATCAGGTCGTGCGGCTTCAGGTGGCCGCCGGTCACTCGTGGGGCGATCGCTTCGACGCGGGCACGTTCTGGTTCGGAGGGTTTGGCAACCGCATCGTCGAGCACGATCATCCCGCAGGATACCGCAACGCCGAAAGCTTTCCGGGCCTGTCGTACCGCGTCTTTCCGGCGGATCGCTACGTAAAGGTCGGCATCGAGAACCGCTTTCCACCGATAGCCCTGCAACAGGCTGCCGGAACGCACTATCTCTCCAAAGCCGACGTGACGCTCTTTTCGCAAGGACTGGCAAGCAGCGCCGATGGCGAGGCGAGCAGCTTCGTCAACCTCGGCGGCCAGGTCAATTTCTACCTGAAAAACTTCTACCTGCTCGACTCCACCCTCTCGTTCGGCTACGCCCGCGCCTGGAGTCTGTCCGGCTCCGGCAAAAGCTACGATGAACTGTTCGCCTCGCTCAAGCTCTTCCGGTTTTAAGCGGGTATCGCGGCGCAGGCCGAACTTTTTTCGGGGCGGCGCGGTATCTGAAACAGCCGCTTCACTCGGTTTGACTTTATCTTTTGTCAACGTAATTTTCCGTCAGGCTCATGCACGCAACCGTCTCTTTCGACAGAAATCTGCCGCTCGTCGCGCTCAACGAGAAGGGGCAGCGAACCTTTTTCGACGCGACGCTCGATCCGTCGAATCCCGCCATGTACGCCTCGCCGATGTCCATCATGCTCCAGTCTCTGGCCGCCTGTTCAATGATGGACATCATCTCGATTCTCGGAAAAATGAGAAAGGAGGTAATCGCGCTCGATGCCGACCTCGACGCCGAACGCGCCGAAAAGCATCCGAAGGTTTTTACGTCAATTCACGTCAGGTTCAAGCTGCGCAGCTCCAATTGCAGCCAAGCGGAGTTCGACAAAGCCACCGGGCTTTCGATGAACAAATATTGCAGCGTGGCTGCTATGCTTAAAGCGTCGGGATGCAAGCTCTCGTGGGATTTGGAAATCATCGCTGATTGAGTGCCCTGAATATCCATCGCGCCTCTCCTCGCTGTCCTGATTATTGGTCTGAGCATTACCGAAAATGAACGTGACAAAAACTCACTGGCGCTTTCTGAACAACACATTGGATCAGAAACGCTCATTTTGTTGAATTCGACACTCCTGCTATAACATTGCTTTGCAAAAGCTTATAGCTCATGATACTCGCTTGAGGGAAAACAAAAAAGGCTGTCCTGGATTTGCTTCCGGAACAGCCTCTTTTCATTTGAATGGCCGGTAGGTTTCCAGCTCACATGCCCATGGAGCTGGAACGGGCCACGTCGAGCACCTCTGGCGTGATGCAGGTGATGCCATTCGCCTCGGCATAGACAGCAAGGGCGGCCTTGATCTTGTCGGCGAAGAACGGCGGCATCTGGCCGATGATCTCAAGCGCTTCGCTGCTCCACTGAAGCTTGCTGGCGCGAAAGCCGAAGCGAGGCCTGTTCGACCGGCGAAATCCCTCGTCGATCTCATCCACGAAGTCGGCGATAATCTCCTCGTCGTCGATCTGATGCGGGGCGATCACCTTTTCAGCAAGAATCCGGTTGCGAATCAGATGAATCTTGAGCTGCGGCAGGTAAAGCGTCTGAGCCATCGGTTCCGGGCTTCCGCAGGTTACGAAGAGGGCGATATTCTTGTTGCGCAGGTAGCGTTTGAGGTTGCTCTGCACCAAAGCGCCGAGCAGTTGCGAAGAGACGACCAGGTAATAGACGGGAGCGCCAAGGATCACCACATCGAACTCGCTGACAAAGCTGTAGTCGGCGGTCGCCTTGCATCGGGCTTTTTCGACATAGGCTCCGCTTTCGGCGAGCTGCTGGCCAATCGAGTCGATCAGTCTGTCGGTTGAGCCGCCGGTGGAGCGGCTGTCATAGAGGATGATGGCTCTCATCTGGCGTTCGTTGTCGGTCGTCATAGAATAGGTTTTGTTGAATCAGTTGGCCTTGCCGTAGGCATCGAGTATGTTCTGAGTGAACTCCGCAATTGCTTTCGAATCGCTGGTCTCTGCGGGCGAGAACGCTTTTTCAGCAAGGATCACCGGGTTGTCGAGATGCATTTTGAGCTGTGGCAGGTAGAGGAACTGCGCCATCGGTTCGGGACTGCCGCAGATGACGAAGAGCGCCACCTTCTTGCCTTTGAGCGCAGCTCTCAGGTTGCTCTGCGAGAGCGAGCCGCTGAGCTTCGAGGCAACGAGCAGATAGTAGATCGGCGCGCCGAGAAGCACGAGGTCGAACTCCTCGACGAAGCGGTAATCCGCGTTGGTTTTGCAGCGGGCTTTTTCCACATACGCTCCGGCTTCAGCGAGATTTTTGCCCATAGAGTCGATCAGCCTGTCCGCAGAACCGCCGACGGACATGCTGTCATAGAGGATAATAGCCTTCGCAGGCTTGTCGATGGTGCTGGTCATAGGCGTGAACATTAAGGTTTTGCCTGCCTCTGGAATGTAGCTCAATAATAAGACATTACTCTGTCACGGCAAAATCCGGGAAGGGGGGGGCGTTCCTCTTATTGCCCTGTGCACTCGCCACCTCCAACGCAAAAGGGCCGCCTTTTCAGGCAGCCCTTTTTGCAAAATTTCCGCGGAACCAGAGTTTACACGAAATTCGAGTAGATGCCGAGGAGGTCAACCACGCGGGTGGCGTAGCCGAGTTCGTTGTCGTACCAGCCGACGATCTTGACCATGGTGCCGGAGCTCATGGTGAGCGGCGAGTCGAAGATGCAGGAGTGGGCGTTGCCGACGATGTCCGACGAGACGATGGGATCGACGTTGTATTCGAGGATGCCCTTCATGTCGCCCTCGGCGGCGGCCTTCATGGCGGCGTTGATCGCCTCCTTGGTGGCGGTCTTCTCGACGATGACCGACAGGTCGGTGACGGAGCCGTCCGGCACTGGAACCCGCATGGCGAAGCCATCGAGCTTTCCGGCCAGTTCGGGCAGCACTTCGCCGATGGCTTTGGCCGCGCCGGTCGAGGTCGGGATGATCGAGCAGGCGGCAGCGCGTGCGCGACGCAGATCCTTGTGCGGAAGGTCGAGGATGTTCTGGTCGTTGGTGTAGGCGTGCACGGTGGTCATGAAGCCCTTGACGATGCCGAAGTTCTCGTGCAGCACCTTGGCCATCGGAGCGAGGCAGTTGGTGGTGCAGCTCGCGTTGGAGACGATCTCTTCAGCGCCGGTGATGCTCTTGTCGTTCACACCCATCACGATGGTGGCGTCGATCTTGTCCTTCGCCGGGGCGGAGATGATGACCTTCTTCGCGCCAGCGGCGATGTGCTTGGAGGCGGCTTCGCGGCTGGTGAAAATGCCGGTCGATTCGACGACGATGTTCGCGCCGAGCGAAGCCCACGGGAGCTGGGCGGGATCTTTCACCGCGCAGATGGCGATGGTTCTGCCGTTGACGACCAGGTTGTCGCCCTCGATCTGCACTTCACCTTTGAACTTCTTGTGGGAGGTGTCGTATTTGAGGAGGTGGGCAAGGGTTTTCACATCGGTCAGGTCGTTGATGCCGACGATCTCCATTTCGGGATTCTCAACGGCTTGTCTGAAAACCAGACGACCAATGCGGCCAAAACCATTGATGCCAATTTTTACTTTCGCCATAACGGGTCTTTCAGTATGGGTTTAACGGATGATAATTACTTCTGTTTCGGATCGTGACGGCGTGATAAACCGGTCGTTCGCCGTCCAGGAAAGGCTACAAGATAGAAAAATAGACTATCGCCGGAGAACTCTTCATGATTTTTTTTCAAAACTTTCCATGAGCAGCGCTTTCAGACCGTTGAAACTGCCGTTACTCAACAGCACGATCACGTCGCCCGGCTGCCGTTCGGCTTCGATGAACCGGACAATATCCTGCGGATACTCCTCGCCGCCAGCCGCGAAAACCTGCTTGCCCTTCGCCTCCAGCTCCCGGCGCAACTGCGCCGCGTCGAGCCGCTCCTCCGGCGCATAGCGCTCCGGGCGGTTCACCTTGCCAAGCACGACGAGCGCCGCGCCGCTGAAGCACTCCGCCAGCTCGCGCTGGAAGATGTTGCGCGTCGTGGTGTTCGAGCGCGGCTCGAAGCAGGCCACGATCCTTCGCCCGGGGTAGCGCTCCGCAATCGCGTCGAGCGTGAGTCGCACGGCCGTCGGGTGGTGCGCGAAATCCTCGATGAGCGTGAGGCCGCCCGCGAACTCGCCCACCAGCTCCATGCGGCGCTTGGGGCGCAAGAACGAGGCGAGGCCGCGCGTGACCGACTCGAAGCTCACGCCCGAGCGCAGTGCCGCCGCCGTCGCGGCCAGCGCATTCATCACGTTGTAGTTGCCAAACAGCGGCGCTGTCACCCGGCCCAGCGCCTCGCCATCGCGCACGACCGTGAACGAGGTGCCGTCCGCATCCGCCGAGATTTCCGCCGCCGTCCAGTTCGCATTGCCGCTCAGGCCGAAAGTCTCGACGCGGCAGAACGCTTTGGCGGCAACCTCCATCGAATTCGGATCGTCGCCGTTGACGACGAGCAGGCCATTCGACGGCACGAGGTTCACCAGCAAGCGGAAGCTCTTCTTGATGTCGTCGAGCGAGTCAAAGATGTCCGCGTGGTCGAACTCGACATTGTTGATGATAGCGATGTCGGGGCGATAGTGCAGGAACTTGCTGCGTTTGTCGAAGAACGCCGAGTCGTACTCGTCCCCCTCGGTCACGAAAAAGCCCGGCTCCGAGAGGCCCGACGGGCGGCAGCCATCGCCGAAGTTCTCCGGAATGCCGCCGATGAGGAAGCCCGGCAAGAGGCCGCCCGCTTCGAGCAGCCACGCCGCGAGCGAGGTGGTCGTCGTCTTGCCGTGCGTGCCCGCCACCACAATCGAGGTGTGGCGGCCAATCAGTTCGCGGCGCACCAGCTCCGGCATCGAAATCAGCTCCATGTGCCGGTCGAGCGCGTACTCCAGATCGGGATTGCCTCGGCTGATCGCATTGCCAACCACCACCAGATCGGGCGACGCGCTTTTCAGGTTCTCCGCCGAGAAGTTGTTGAAATAGCGGATGTTATGGCTTTCAAGATAGGTGCTCATCGGAGGATAGAGCTGCGTGTCCGAGCCGGTAACGGCATGGCCCATGTGCGAGAGCGCCACGGCTACCGAAGCCATAGCCGAACCGCCAATACCGATGAAATAGATGGAACTCATGGATGGTTTTGCGATTGGTTGGAAATCTTGTGAAGTGCTTTCCCTGGGAGCGCCGAGCGCCTGCTCGGCAATTAGATTGTAATGAATTTCAACGTTGCCTGTCGCTCCCACATTCAGGAGGGGTTCACCCCGACGGACACTCATTCTTACATTCTACTTTTAGTTGCCCCGGTTTTCAAACCGGGGAGAGGTTGGTAACACCTCCTCAACTCTCACCAATAGTACAGAAAATCGCCAGCCTCGCAAAACAGAGGGATGTCAAGTCAATGCCAGAAAGTCTTGCGCATTTCCCGTCATTGCGAGCCACCCGTATCCGTGTCGATACCGCACACGAACCTTGAACATGATTTTCTTCGACAAAATCTGTCGTTCATAACTGTAGGGACGGCTCTTGTGGCCGTCCTCTTACGAAAGAGCAACGATGGTTATTCAATGGCATTAAACGAAGTAAAATGGCGATAAACTGACACATGTTCATGGAAAGGAGCGTAGCGACGTGGCAATCCAGGCAGAATCAGCGGAGGCGGTTGTAGATGGATCGCCACGCCCCGACAGGTCGGGACTCGCGATGACGAGTCTTCTTCATTTTTCTTTTGACACACCCGCAGTCGCTGTCCGAACTTTCGGGATTCAGGCGATGAATCCGTATTATAACAAATTGAACTTTTTCAGGAACCGCGACTCAAATCCAATAATAATATGCAGTTCATCGACCTCATCACCCAGAAAAACCGCATCCGCGAGAACCTCATGAAGCGCATCGAGCGGATCATCGACAGCGCCCAGTTCGTCATGGGGCCGGAAGTGCTCGAAGCCGAGAAAAAGCTTGCCGAGTACGTCGGCACGAAGCACTGCGTTTCGTGCGCCTCCGGCACCGACGCGCTGCTGATTCCGCTCATGGCCAAAGGCATAGGCCCCGGCGACGCAGTGCTCACCACCCCCTTCACCTTCGTGGCCACCGCCGAGGTCATCAGCCTCGCGGGCGCAACGCCGGTGTTCGTCGATGTGCTGCCCGGCACCTTCAACATCGACCCGGCCAAAGTCGGCGCGGCGGTCGAAGAGGCTCGCCAGAAAGGGCTGAACCCGAAGGCGCTGATTCCGGTCGATCTCTTCGGTCTGCCCGCCGACTACGACCGCCTCGAAGCGGTTGCCGCCGAGCACGGCCTCTGGATTCTCGAAGACGCCGCGCAGGGCTTCGGCGGCACGGTTGGCGGCAGAAAGGCGGGCAGCTTTGGCCTGGTCGGCGCGACCTCCTTCTTTCCGGCCAAGCCGCTCGGCTGCTACGGCGACGGCGGCGCGATCTTCACCAACGACGACGAGCTGCTGGAACTCCTGATCTCCGTCCGGGTGCACGGCGGCGGCGACGACCGCTACAACAACGTGCGCATCGGCCTCAACGGACGCTTCGACACCATCCAGGCGGCGGTGATCCTCGAAAAGCTGACCATCTTCGACGACGAACTCGCGCTTCGCCAGAACGCCGCCGACGCCTACAGCGCCCGCCTCAAAGGCCGCGTCGAGGTTCCCGAAGTCCCCGAAGGCTACACCTCCTGCTGGGCGCAATACTCGGTACTCGCCAACTCCACCGACGACCGCACAAAACTCATGGCCGCGCTGAAGGAGGCGGGCATCCCCTCGGCGATCTACTACCCGATCCCGCTGCACCTCCAGAAAGCCTACGAAAACCTCGGCTACAAACCAGGCGACTTCCCCGTAACGGAAGATTTCAGCGCAAGGGTTTTCGCCCTGCCGATGCATCCGTATCTGAAGGCAGAGGAGATCGAGCAGATTTGCGAGGTGATTACGGGGGCGTGAGCAATTGCCGGGAGCGCTCGACGGAGTTGGAGTTGAGGCCGTCGGCGCTCCCGGCATCGCCAATGCTTTGTTGGTAAAGATTGGTGGGGATCGTATGGTGGAGATTATGAAGATGAGGTATAAACGAATGAGCACAGCACCCAAGTAGCTATTCTGAATTTGCTCATAAGAGGAATTTTTTAAACATACTGGCGGCAAATAGTTAAATAAAATAGCTTTGATAAACGATATCAAAACATGAAAATAGCTTTTGTTGATGAATCGCATGTTTATTTAAACGGCGAAAAACGCCTGTTATATGGTGCATATATTTGCCCTGACCTTTCCAAGCCATCACAGGCTTTGATTGAAATTCGTAATAAGTTTAAGCTAAGTCAAAATATAGAAATCAAGTGGACTATTGATACAGGAAATGCTGTTCTTAACTCAAATATTAAAGAGGATTTGTTATGTCAATCTCATGGTTATGGTGATGAATTTCTTGTAAGCATAAGTCGCGGTAAAGATAAAAATACAGCATTCAATAGATGTTTAGAACAGGTTTATAATCACCTTAAAATTCGCTCAGAAGAAACTTATGGAGTCATATTTGATCATGATGTAACCCCAAATAAACAAAAGGCTGCTGCTCACGCTATGAGCTTTAGCGAAAAGCCTTATTGCCTACTTTTTGCAGAGGCAGCATCTGAACTAACTGCTGGCATTTCAGTTATTGATGGATTTTTAGGAGCTTATGCGTATATGATTCACAAGCAGGATATAGAAAAACAGCCAAAAATCGAGGCACATCCTGAACTATATCTCCGGCTTGATGAATTTTTTTGGGAGATTTTCAGAAGAAGTATTCCGGGAGAATTTCGATGGGATCACTCCTATAGTGAATATGAAGATGTCGCAAAAGTTGACACTGGATATAATCATACTCTGGGCCATGGGCTTGTCGTTGATCCAGATTTAACAGCGGAACAATTTAAACGTATTGAGCCATTTATTGATCTTCATCTTGGATGTACAATTTAAATTTCTGAGTGGGGGGGATTTGGGGACGTTCCTGAAAAAGTTAAGTTACCAACGCACCAACAACGAAATTGCTGACTGCTTCGGGTTTGCGGGCGATGATGGTCAAAATTACTCGGCTGAGGGAGCTTCGGGGACGTTGATCCGTTTCCGAAAATTCTCATGCGGCGGCAGGTCGGGCGCGGGTAACCGGCAAAGAGAAAAACAGATTGGTCGGGTTGCTCCTCAATCCGCGTCGCCAGCTAATCCTGATGGATCAAGTACGCGAGCGCCGTGGTACATCGTCAGAAGCTCTACCAGATTGTCACTCACCCGGTAAACGATTCGATAGTTTCCGAAAAGAATTTCGCGAACGGCAGGATCGTTCAGTTCCGGCACGATCCTGCCGGAATAAGGAAACTCCGATAACCGTTCAACGGCTGCCAGCGCGTCTATAGCAAAAAGCTTCGCATAAGAGGCGGAATCCGTAGCGATGAATTCTGTAATCGCCTCCAGATCATCAGCAGCCTACGGCGTCCACCTTACTTCAGCCACTTGCCCATCCTCTCTCTGACCTCCATGTGCGATACAGTTTCGCTGTTATCGGCCTGCTGGAGTCCTTTTTCAACTTTTGCCAGAAACAGAAGCCGCTCCATAGCCTCCTCGATCGTTGCGTCAGCAGGAAGCGTTTCAACAACCTGAATTATTTTCTCTTTCGTTGTCATAGGTTATTTCCTTTAAGAATTGGATACGCTCCTGAAAACGTCACGTTCACCTCACAAACAACGCCCGCCTGACAGGTTCTGTTTCGCGGGCGATGACGGTCAGCAGTACTCGCGTTGCTCTTGTCCAGTTTGGCAAGCTCTTTTTCTGCCGATGCGGTAATCTCAATCTTCCAGCTCAAGACGCTTCTCCACTTCATCTATGCTTGATACTGCCTCCTCGCCACACCTGACACGTTCGAGAACCTGTTCGGCTAGTGCAACATCACGATAAAATAGCCGCATAAATATTACCTTCATCTTCAACGATCAACCCAACCATCTTGAAGATGAAGAAGTACAGAGTGACC
>NZ_SDGU01000119.1 GCF_004118635.1 Chlorobaculum sp. 24CR
TGGTGACGCTAACTCCACGCAGCAGATAAGGATAGACCTTGTGCTCCGGATGCGGCTTGCTGGTGTTCGGGCCGGGAGCCATGCCCGCCAGCCCCAGCTGCCGCATCAAACGCTGCACCCGTTTCCGGTTGACAATGTACCCTTTTTTCAGCAGAATCTGCCGCATCCGCCGACTGCCGTAAAATGGATGCAGCGCGTATTCCTCCTCGATCAAACGCATCAGCAGGTCGTCGTCACTGGGCGAATACGGCCCCTGCTTGCCGTAATAACTCGTGCGATTCACATCGACCAGTTGGCATTGCGTCGAGACCGGTAATGGCTCCTCGCCGCCGATCCAGCTTTTACGCTGCT